>CAZRLF010000003.1:0-173302 GCA_964601045.1 uncultured Bacteriovoracaceae bacterium | reverse complement strand
ATGCCGCTGGTATGGCACTCGGCACAGGGCTTGAATCTCAAAGACGCGGAATGCTTCAGGCTGTTCGCAATATGAATGACTCACGAGGCTTCTTGTCTACAGCAGAAGGAGCGTTAGCAGCACAGACGGAGCTTATTCAAAGAATGAGAGAGCTAGCGCTGCAATCAGCGAACGGAACTTTGTCTGATACCGAGAGAGGATATTTAAATACCGAGCTTCAGCAGTTAATGAGTGAGTTTGATCGAGTTGCAAAGCATACAGAATTTAACGGAGTAAAATTGCTCGACGGAAGTTTTTCAACGACTTCACTGCAAGTGGGCACTTCTAAAGGTCAAACGATTGATTTTAATCTGCCTGTGATGGATGCAGATTCAGCGTTCAGAGGGACTTACTATAGTGAAGACGGCCAAGCAATGCCACTTGGAACTTTCACTTCAGCTACGACGATGAGCGCAGGAAGTTATCCAAATTCTCTTCATACCGTTGATCTCAATAATGATGGAAATATCGATATTATTCACGCCGCGCGAAATTCCAATCACCTTCGAATCTATTTAGGAAACGGAAATGGCACATTTCAAGCTGTAAGTACGATTCAAGAATCAGGCAGCGTTTATCTTCCTGGTGTGGTGGACCTTAATGGCGATTCGAAATACGACTTAGTTTCTTATGTAACTTCAACGTTCTATATTCGTATGGGCAATGGGGACGGAACTTTCAGTGCGGCTTCAACACTTTCAGGCGCAGGCACTGGAGGAACAGGACTGAAGGATATTAATGGTGATTCTAAAATAGATTTGATTACAAGCGATTCTTCAACTGGAGTCGCAAGTATTCGTCTCGGAAACGGAAATGGCACATTTCAGGTAGCGACTACTTTTCTTGTCAATACAAGTGCCGGAAATATGTATTTTTCGTTTTACGACGTCAACGGAGACTCAAATCTCGATATGTTTACGACAGATCCGACCGAAGATATTTTCTCTGTCAACCTCGGAAACGGAGATGGTACATTTCAAGCTCGCATTACGAGAGCAAAAGGAAATAGTTCGGGCTTTAGCTTTGGAGATTTTAACGAAGACGGAATCGTTGACCTTATCGTGAGTGCCAATACCGATACCTTTTATTTAGGAAATGGTAACGGTACATTTGGAGCGGCAACCAACTTAACCGGTGCGGGTACAGATGGTCAGGATGGAGAGGTCGTTGATCTTAATGGAGATGGACATCTTGATTATGTAAGAGCAGAAAATGACCAATCTCAAATCAGTGTATGGTTCGGAAACGGAAATGGAACGTTTCAAACCCCGCGCACTCTCGGTGGTACTTTAGACGTAAATAGTGTGCAAGTGACGGATATTACGGGAGATGGAGTTCTAGATATTATCTCTCTGGGTGGAATTGCGGGAAATGAGCTTGCTCTGTATTTTCAAAATTCTGATGGTGGGCCAGGAGATATTCCTTTTGATCGGGGGGATGCCAATATTTCAACGCAAGAGCAGGCGAGTGTCTTTATTTCAATCGTCGACGAAGTGTTTCAACAGCTTAATTCCGCTCGCTCAAATATTGGAGCCATCCAATCTCGTCTCGATTATGCTGAGAATAGCGCTCTCAATTTGATTGAGAATATTTCAGCCGCTCGATCTCAACTCATGGATGCCGATTTTGCGATTGAGACTGCTGAATTTATAAGGCTTCAGATATTGCAGAAGGCTGGGCTTTCTATAATGGGTCAGGCGAATTTGAACTTGAAATTAACTTTGGAATTATTGCGTTAAGAAAGGAAGCTTTTTGATTCCAATCTGGTGGAGCGCACGATCACCTTCTCATAGAAACCTCGGCGCGGCTTTTGTGGCGTCGGGTTCTTGTTCGCCTGCTTCGATCTCGGAGCCGATTTTAATTTTTATCGAAGACGACGAATAATCGATTTTATAACTTTTCTCTCTCCGGGTGAAATAGGTTCATGAATACTCCCTGTGGCTTTTGCGACGCGTTCTGCAGCCTCAATAATCCAGTATGGATTTCCGTTGCGATTATCTTTGAGATCTCTAAAAAGAGGTTCAATGAGATTATTAGCACTGACAAAAAACTCGTCGACGGGCTTTCGACTTAACCATAAATCAATCAGTGAGTAAGCTTCTGATCCAAACTGAATTCCTCTCTCCTCCAGCAGCTTTAAGATTTCTTCACGCTCTTCGGGTTGAATCTTCCCGTCTGCCCATGCCGTATCAATCACTGGCACCAAATAAAGTGCCCGAATTGAGTCTTGATTAAAACCTTCATCGAAGAATTCAGAATTTAGCTTCTTTGGTTTCATTTTATTCCCTCCTCACACTTGATTTTTTTCGCAAATCCGTTTTGCAATCTGTTCGATTATTTTTTCTTCCTCTCGCGATGTATTTCCACCTATGCCAATTCGAGAAAGAAATCCCCCGGTAGCATTCGCTACTCTTCTGGTTCCCTCCAGAATCCACATAATATTTCCTGTTCCAGTTTGTTTCAAATCATCAATGAGTGGACCCAACAGTGCCTTAGCTTTTTTGAACATTTCGTCCTCAGGTGGTTTACTCAACCAGAGAGAAATGAGCTTAAATGCACTAGTATCTGAGCCAATCCCACGCTTGTGAAGAGTCTTTAAAATTTCTTCACGTTCGTCAGGATGAATTTCATTGTCCGCCCAAGCTGTCTCGATCAGGGGCAATATAAACAGCGCACGAACTGAATCTTCCGTAAAGCCAGAATTCATTAATTGCTCACGCAAGTGAGTGTCTGAAATACCAAGTTCCTGCATTTTCTTTAAATCCTTTTGCTTAGCAGATAGTTCAGCATCGCGTTTTCGAAAGTAAAACTCTTCATTGGCCTTTTGAATTTCGTTTAGTGGATTTTTAGTCTGCTTATTCATATTTGTATCCTCCGTTTGTTAATGCATGGTTTTCTAAACAGCGAGTAAGTGAACCTCTCCTTCATCAACAGAATACCGTCAGACGGTTATAGTAAAAAATCGATAAATGAAATTAAATGTATCGCTTTAAAGTATATAATTTTTGCGTACATTCATTGGCGATGTGATTGTTTTCTAAACGCGAAAGCGACCACAAATATGGCCAGCAGACTTCCTGTTATCCAATAAGGAAAGCTTTCGAGTCCTTGCATAGCTTGACAAATAATCACTGGCAGCTGGCCCAAAAAAGAGAAGGCAACAGCAAATAAGATCCATTTAAATCGACTGGCCGAAAGTATCTTGCGCAAAGAAAAGAAAGCCATGGTCGATGAGATTGCAGAAAATAATAGCCCACACATAATCATGCAGGTTTTCATTCCACCAATATGCATAAAAAAATGTGTTAACTGTGAAAGCCAGGGCAAATAGGATTCTGCGCCTATGATCCCCGCAAGGTCGGGGCAGGCCATCAACTGAACGACTGAAAGTAAACTCATTCCAATCAAAAGCTTTCCCCACATCCAAGGCATCCAGAATCCTGGAACTTTGATTCTGGGTTGGGGCATAAAATAAAATAGAAAACCAATACTCAGAAGAAAGAGTAAAGAAAATCCTACGGTGATAACGATAGTTTGAAGCTCAGATGACCAGACGAGAGATAGGGCATAGGCGAGAGATGCAGATAAAAGAATTGAGCTTATAGACGCTTTAAGAACAAGACGAGCTCTTGGCTTTCTCTCTTCTTCGAGAGCCAGAATAATAGACTCATGCAAGCGATCTGGGGATTTCATACTTTCTCTCCCAAGATATCTCTGATGTTTTTACGAGTTCTGGAGAGAATTTGGCGTACTGATGCGGCAGAAATATGAGTGATTTCTGAAATTTCTGCAGAAGTAAAACCTTCTGAATCACTTAACAGAAGAATTTCACGATAGGTAGATGGGATTTTTTCTAGCGCAATATTAATCTTATCGAAGTCAATTTTTGCATCAATATCGCTTTCGATCGTGGCAATATTTTCAATTTGATCAGCGGTGATCTCTTCTTTGAAGCGACGAAGCTCAAGGTGATCTCTCATTGAGTTGATAGCGATTTGATAAAGCCAAGGTTTGAGCTTTCTTTGAGGATCAAACGATTTTCGCGCAAGATGAAGTTTTAGCCAAGTTGTTTGAAATAAATCTTCAACAAAGTTTTGGTGCTTCGAACTTAAACGTCGTGCAAAGAACTGATGAAGCCGAACATTGTAACGTTCGTATAGTTGGGTGAAAGCCTCACTATCACCTTTTTGATAAGCCTTCATGAGCTCCTCGTCTGTTTGATCCACAGCACTATTTAACCAAGTAAAGCGGGCAGAAGAAAGGCGAAGGTTGCACCTGTAAGATAAAAAATTACAGCTATCGAGGTACTTATGAGTGACCACTTTCTAAGGCTTTTACATGCAGCGGCAAGTTTTGGATCGAGAGGGCATGGAGCGTTTCGATTCAGCCAAAGACTTACAGACGAAATAGCAATCAGAATTCCAGCGAGACAGAAAACAATGGTCTTGTTTTCTGAAAGCCAAACAATTTGAGGTAGGGCCGTGACCAATCCTGCGAGGCTTGCTCCTGCACCAATGGCGACGAGTGTTGCAGGAATTGCGCAGCAGATCAAGGTGCCGCCCGAAGAAAACAAACCCAGAATCGAAATCCATTTTTGTGATTTAAGTGAAATCACTTTATAGAGCTCTCTCTATGGATTCCACTGCATAACCGGCCTTTTCAAGAAGCTTGTTAACTTGTTCATCTGAAAGGGCCTGCTTTTCTTTTAGGTCAACCGTAACAAGATTTTTTTCAAGGTCTACCTTCACATCTTTAACCGCGGACTCCGCCCTTAATTTTTTCTCAATTCCTTGGGCGCAGAACCCGCATTTCATTCCATTGACATAAATCGAAAGTGTTTCAGCAAAGCCAGCCGTCGTTGTCAAAACGAGAAATAATCCAGAAACTAAAATTTTTGCTTTCATTGAGCCTCCTTAATAATGAATCATTAGATTGAGTAACCAATCACCTTTTAGACTCACTCCCGATTCAACGAGAGCGTTTTTATAAAAAATTCTTACCAACGGAGTGACCTCATGCTTTGTCTCAGCTTCAGGGTGCCATTCATATTGAACTATTCCCCATACTGCCGGTTCAGTATATTCAGCGAGGTAAGCTGCAACTCCCGCGCGCGCCTTCAAAGCAGGATGATCTCGAAATTCAGAAAGTCTGAGTACCTGGTAGCCCACTGAAGTATAGAGTCGGCGATCTTCGATATCGGCTTCGCCACCATAAAAAACTGAAGTTCCTCTTTTATCGTTGGCCCAGTTTCCTCCGTAACCGCCGTATGCATAAACATTTGCCTGAAAGGCTTTATGATTCCATCGATGGAGTAGTACGCTCAATTGCGGAAATACACTGTAACTTTCAACCTTGCTTTCTTCGATACGGATGTATTTAACGCCAAGAGACAATTTTGGAGAAAACGAATAGTGGGCAAAAAGCTCATTCATTTTGGGGGAGTTCATGCTCATTACACTTTTTGCGTCTTCGTACGCGGTGGGATGAGCATTCAGAGAGCTGAAGAAAAAGACTAACCCTATGATTGTGCTCAATTTAAATATTTTGGGCATATGTAGCTCTACTCACTCATACGGGAGAGTCACAATTTTGTGACAAATTTTTATTTGCAGAAGATTTGATGGAGCTTTTTAATGAGGTGCAGAACTCGCTTATCCAGAATTTTATAGTAAATTTGCTTTCCCACTCGGCGTGAGTCGATCAGTCCTTCAAGGCGCATTCCTTTGAGAAATTGTGAGACTGCTGATTGGGAGGCTCCGCAAGCTTTTTCCACCTCGCCGACCGACATTTCTCCATTTGCCATACTACAGAGAATTAAAAGCCTTTGGGGGTGGGAAAGTTGCTTTAAAAGTCTCGCCACACCTTGGCTTTGTATCTTTAGCTGTGAGAGAGATTGAGTGCCTTGACCTTTCATATTATAATATTATAATATGTTTAAGTAATAAGCAACGTTCAGGTAGGAGACTTAAAGTGCAGTACACTCAAGTGGCTCTTTCTCTTTTAGGTGGAGGCCTAATTGGTTTAGCGGTGACAATATTATTACTCTTCAATGGTCGAGTGACAGGAATAAGCGGAATTATATCTTCGTCACTCGCTAAGCCGACGAGTGATGGCGTGTGGCGAATATTTTTTCTACTCGGATTAATTTTAGGTGGATTTGTAGTGCAAGTATATCGACCAGAATTTTTCTCAAACACAACGGATCGTGGGTTTGTTCATATTTTAATTGCGGGACTGCTTGTTGGATATGGAACTGTGATGGGAAGTGGCTGTACAAGTGGGCACGGTGTCTGTGGAATGAGTCGCTTCTCAATGAGGTCCTTGATTGCAACTTTTACTTTTATTCTTTTTGCATTCTTGACGGTCATGGCGCTGCGCCTCTTTGGGGGCTTTACAAGATGAATTCAGTTCGCGTTAATCAAGGTATTGTTTCGTTCATCGTTGGGGCAGTGTTTGCCGTTGGTCTAGCAATCTCTGGTATGACTCAACCTCAAAAAATAATCGGATTTTTGAATCCCTTTGAGTGGGATCCATCACTTCTTTATGTAATGGTTGGAGCAATTGGAGTTCATGCTGTTTTATACCCGCTTGTAAGAAAACGAGCCTCGCCGCTTCTCGATACAAAATGGCACGTGCCTACGAGACGAGATATTACCGCTCGACTTATCATCGGATCGGGGTTGTTTGGAATAGGCTGGGGTTTGGGTGGTTATTGTCCGGGACCGGTACTGACTTCTATTGCGACCCTCGATGGACGAGTGGTTTTGTTTGTTGGAGCGATGTTGGCCGGAATGATTTTGTTTAAAATTACGCAACCCTTCTTGAAACTTAAAGAGTAATTATGGAATACCTTGGCTTCGTTGCAAGTTTGTTAATGGGTATAGTTCTTGGACTCATTGGAGGAGGGGGAGCAATTCTGACTGTTCCCATTTTGGTCTATATATTCGCTGTCCCCCCTATTGTTGCCACAAGTTATTCGCTTTTCGTTGTTGGAACGACTGCGCTTATTGGCAGTATTCTTTATCTCAGAAGACGAGAGATTGATTTCAAAATAGGCATTGGATTCGCCTTGCCAAGCGTAATTGGAGTCAATATCTCTCGTGGTTTTATTATTCCAAGACTTCCTGATGTGGTTGCTGATTTTGGTGCTTTCGTCTTAACGAAGGAAGTTTTAATTATGAGCACTTTTGCATTCGTTATGGTCTTGGCATCTTATTCAATGATCAAAAAGAGAACTTATCATCAAAAACCTCAATTGTATTCGATCTCGCGAATTCTTCTGCTCGGACTTCAAGGATTACTTGTAGGGCTCACCGCTGGTTTTGTCGGTGCCGGCGGAGGATTTTTGATTATACCCGCGCTGGTATTGATGGCAGGTCTGCCAATGAAGATAGCTGTTGGAACCTCTCTTTTGACCATCGCTTTTCAGTCACTTCTGGGAATACTGGGGGATATTTCGAGAGGCTTAGTTATCGATTGGAATTTGCTTGGACCCATCACGGTATTTGCGGTTGGTGGAATACTTATTGGTTCATCGTTTGCTCATAAATTTAAAGAGAAGATGCTCAAGGAAATTTTCGGATGGCTAGTTCTATTGATGGGGCTTGCTATTCTTTTAGAGCAAATTCGCCATCTGTAGATGGGGCAAGGAGTATGCAGAATGAAACAAATTAAAGAGTTTTTTGATAAGAATACATGGACTTTGACCTATATTGTTTGGGATGAAGCGACACGTGATGCAGTCTTAATTGATCCAGTGATGGACTATGATTCGGCTGCATCAAAAACAAGTGAAGATTCTGCTCAGGTTCATATTGAATTTTTAAGATCAAAAAATTTAAATCTTCACTTTATATTAGAGACACATGCGCACGCAGATCATTTGAGTGGCTCTCAGATTATTAAGAGAGAATTTCCCAATGCGAAAATTGCTATTGGTGAGAGAATTACTGATGTTCAAAAGATTTTTAAAGATTTTTTCGGTCTTGCAGATGAATTTAAAACAGATGGATCACAATTCGATCGTCTCTTGAAGGATGGTGAAGAGTTCTCTGCAGGGTCAATTCAAATTAAAACTATTTTTACGCCAGGGCATACGCCTGCGTGTGTTTCGTATTTAATAGAAGGCAATGTATTCGTTGGCGATGCATTGTTTATGCCCGACTATGGGACTGGTCGATGTGATTTTCCTGCGGGGAGTGCATCGGACCTTTATCACTCCATTCATGATCGACTCTATTCTCTGCCGGAAGATACGAAAGTTTATACAGGGCATGATTATCTGCCGAATGGTCGATCACTTCGATTTGTGGCCACAATTGCCCAAGAGAAAAAAGAAAATATTCAGCTTCGAGCAGAAACGACTCAAGAGGAGTTTGTTCGTTTTCGCACCTCGCGAGATCAAACTTTGAGTGCGCCAAAACTTTTGCTGCCTTCTGTTCAGATCAATATTGATGCGGGTCATCTTCCAAAGCCCTTGCGCAATGGAAAAAGGTTTTTACGTATTCCCATAAGTTGAAAGGCGTTTTTATTAACTTATAAAGAAGGAGTCATCATGAAGAAGAATGAAGGAAAATTAGATCGATTGGTTCGAGTAGTCATTGGCGTGAGCCTGATCTCTCTTGTTTTTGTTGGGCCTCAAACTTTGTGGGGGTTGGTTGGAATCGTCCCGCTACTTACGGGAGCTGTCGGGTTTTGTCCTCTTTACAGTGTGCTAGGATTAAACACCTGTCCGCTCTCAAAAGGGTAGAGACAAATGGGGCGCTTTAGCTACTTCAGCTGAGGCGTGACCCGAACTTTGAGATAGACTATGTTTTTACTTCGATGACAAAAGAAAGTCTTATCTCCAAAGAAATTGTTGAGGAGTTTGAACGTCCCGGGCCTCGTTATACGAGTTACCCAACCATTCCCTTCTGGACGCAGAAGCCATCTCAGCAAGAAGTTCTTCAATCTATTCGTCGAAGCAGCGAGAATGGACGTCAATTTTCACTCTATTTTCATCTACCGTTTTGTGAGAAGCTTTGTCACTTTTGTGCTTGCTTTAAAGTGATTGATCCACGTCGTGAGCATTCATCTTCGTATATTGATGCCCTCATAAAAGAAGTGCATTTGGTGAGTGGAGCTTCGAGTAAACCCTTGTGGATCAACCAAATGCATTGGGGAGGGGGAACTCCTACTTTCTATTCACCTAGAGAAATAGAAAAAATCTTTAATAGAATTCATTCGCTGTTTCGATGGACAGACGACGCAGAAATTTCAATTGAAGCTAATCCTGTGGTTACTCATATTGAACATTTGAGAGCTTTGCGAAGCCTAGGTTTCAATCGCATTTCTTTTGGTGTGCAAGATTTTGATTCTAAAGTTCAAGATGTCATCAACCGTCATCAAACCTTAGATCAGACACTTGAACTCTCAGAGTATTCTCGCGCGCTTGGCTTTAAGAGTCTAAATATTGATTTGATTTATGGGCTTCCTTTTCAAACTATCGAATCTATACGTTCGACGATTAGTTCAATCATTAAAATTAGGCCTGATCGAATTGCTTTTTATAGCTACGCAAATGTTCCTTGGAAGCATCCGTTTCAGCGTAGATTTAAGGACGAAGATTTGCCGACGGGCGTCGAAAAGATTCAATTATATTTGCAGGGGCGCGAGCTTTTGCTTGAAGCAGGGTACGAGGCTGTCGGAATGGACCACTTTGCTTTAGCGCATGACGAGCTTTTTCAAGCAAGAGCGAATAAGAAACTACATCGCAATTTTATGGGGTATACGACCAACCCCGACACCCAACTTTTAGGTTTTGGAATATCTGCCATTTCGATGCTCGATGATTACTATTGGCAGAATCTAAAAACGCTTCCTGAATATTATCGCTATTCGAACTCGGCAAGCTTGCCGATTGAGAGAGGCCTTCAAATCTCTATCAATGATAAAATTAGAAGGTTTGTCATAATGCAGATCATGTGTAACTTCTCATTGAGTTTTAAAACTTTGCATAAAGAGTTTCAGATTAACTTTTTAGACTACTTTTCAGAAAGTCTAGAGACCCTTCATAAGCTTCAGCAAATATCTCTTTTAGAACTTACTGATACCGAGCTGATTGTTCTTCCAAGAGGAAGATTACTCATTCGAAATATTGCGATGATTTTTGATTCTTACTTAGAAAGCCGAGAAGACTATCGTCTCTTCTCAATGACAATATAACGCCGCACTTAATGGGCTTGCGAGTTGTTATGTAAAGAAGCCTTGCTCTAGGAACAATTCAATCATCGTTCTCGGGCTGAGGTGTTTTTTCTAAGTATTCGGTCTGAAATCCGTCAGACTTGAGGTCGTTTACAATTTGCGCGAATAATTTTTCGTCCATCTTTCGAGTCCGAGATAAAATCCAAAGATATCGACCCTTGGGCTCACTAATAACTGCGTGTGAATAGTCGGGAGCAAGCCGAATAATCCAGTAATCGCCTCCTCCAAAAAGTCCCATAAAAAAATTAAAGCTTACTTTGAGCTTGGCATTGGTATCTGAGTCAACAATCCAGGCTTTACCGACAGCTTTAGAGATTTTACCGTCGATAGAATCTCTGTGACACTGATTAAGAACCGAAATTTCTCCGTTTGGCTTTAATTCATATGTTGCTGAAGTGGCATAACAATTCTTCTGGACTGAAAAAGGAAAGCGAGCGATTTCGTACCACACTCCAAGGTATCGATTGATTTCAACAGCACTAACAGTCTGAAGGGAGTGATCGCTTTTTCGCTTCGAAGATTCTGAGCAGGCGATCGAGTTCAGTCCAAGTATAAAGATTAAGATAACTAAAGAAGATCTTTTCATATCGAAAAGTATTCTATCAGTTATATTCTAAACTACAGGATTTAATTTATGAAAATTTTGGTCACTGGAGCAACGGGCTATATTGGTGGGCGTCTTATTCCGAGACTTTTACAGTTAGGTCATGAAGTTCGTATTTTGGTTAGAGATGCAAGCTTGGTCGAGGGGCGTTGGCAAGGCGTTGAGATTGTCGAGGGAGATGCATCTGATTCAAAATGCTTAACTCAAGCTTTGAGTAAAATTGACGTTGCTTACTATCTCATTCATTCAATGCTTTCTGCGGGCCACGAGTTTGAGAAGCGAGATCGAGATTTGGCAGATCTTTTTGGTCAAATAGCTAAGGCTTCAAACGTCTCGCGCATTATTTTTTTAGGAGGGCTTGGGCATGAGAGTGCTCATCTTTCGTCGCATTTGCGCAGTCGGTTTCAAACTGGAGATTTACTTCGAAAAGGAGGGGTGCCGGTTACAGAGTTTAGAGCGAGTATGATCGTCGGCTCCGGAAGTCTCTCTTTTGAAATGCTTCGATATCTTACCGAAAGAATTCCGGTGATGATCTGCCCGCGATGGGTTTCTACGCCAACTCAGCCAATTGCGATTCGAGATGTACTCTCATATTTATCTGAAGCGCTAAGTAAGCCAGAGTCAACGGGGCGAATCTTTGAGATTGGAGGAGCCGATCAGGTAAGTTTTAAAGAAATGATGCAGCGGTACGCCAAAATAAGACAGCTTAGAAGATTTATTATTCCTGTCCCGGTTCTGACCCCGAGGCTATCATCTCTATGGGTTAATTTTGTAACCCCCATTCCTGCTGAGATTGCTAGGCCACTTATTGAAGGCATTCGATCAGAAAGTATTTGCCGAGAATTTTCGGCTCAAAAAGTTTTTGATATTGAGCCCGTAGGTTTTGATACTGCTATTAAAGCTGCACTCGAGAAGTTAGAAAACGGTGATATCGAAACTCTTTGGGCAACCTCTCAGAGAGCCTCTTCATCTCCAGTAAAAGTTGTGCATCTTAAGGGGGAAGAGGGATTTTTGATCGAAGTGCGAAAAGAAAATGTACAAGCCTCACCAGAAGCCTGCTTTTCTGTTATTCAGCGAATAGGCGGAGATGCAGGATGGCCTTATGCTCATTTTCTTTGGTGGCTTAGAGGAGTCTTAGACCGGTTAGTTGGAGGAGTGGGATTGAGACGTGGACGTCGAAGCGCCGTAAGCCTTCGAGTTGGAGATGTCTTAGATTTTTGGAGAGTTGAAAGGTTTGATCCTCCAAGAATGCTTCGGCTTCGGGCGGAGATGAAGGTGCCGGGACGAGCGTGGCTTCAGTTTGAAGTGAGGCGATTAAGCAGTCTTGAATCTCAAATTATTCAAACAGCCTATTTTAATCCGAAGGGTCTGTTTGGATTTTTATATTGGTATATCTTGTATCCGTTTCACGGAATTATTTTTGGCGGCATGATTCGAGTTCTTGCACGTCGAGCTCAAGAGCTTAGCTCTAGTAAGATTGATTGACGTACTTGTTTCTTCGATGTTTCTAAAACTCAACAATCTTCGCCTTAGATTCAAATTCTTGCGCGTCGGGACTGCGCATCAAAAGCATTGGGGCCGAGCGCAATACGCAGATTAAACTGATCGAACCGACTTTACGAACAGGGGAGTATACCACTGCGATAAGTAAGAGCGTTATAATGTGATAAATGCAAGACTATGGACTTAATCCATTTCATATTCGCGCAACCTTGGCTCTCTACTGCGGTGCTAGATTTGAAGAGCATCCTGCCCACCAGACAATTTGCCAGATTCAAGGAGTCAATTTAATTATTTCAGACTCAGGTGATCTTCATTTGGTGGATGAGATTTTTCGCGGTTTAAGTTATCCCATTCCATTTAGCGAGCCTTGTATTGTTTTTGATATTGGAATGAACTCAGCTGTAGCAGCTCTCGATTTTGCTCGACACCCTCAAGTGCAATGCGTTTACGGATTTGAGCCATTTCCTCAAACTTTTCAAATGGCCGTTGAGAATCTAAAATTAAATCCTGAACTCAGTAAAAAAATTGTACCCCAGTGCTTTGGGCTGTCGACAATTGATGAAACAAGAGAAATCAACTATTCAAAGTATTTAAGAATGTCGATGACCTCGAGGGGAATTCCACCCTTACCTTTTTCAAAAGACGATATATCAACAGAAACAATTGTTCTTAAAGATATCGTCGATGTTTTTTCTCGTTTGTTCTTGAAGCACTCTTCTTCGCGATACGTTCTCAAAATGGATTGCGAAGGAGACGAGTTCGAGTTGCTTCCCAAACTTGCAAGCTCCCGACTACTCGATAGGTTCGATCTAGTGATGATTGAATACCATCGAAACTCACCCGAAGAGCTCAAGAATATTTTAGGTGAAGCGGGATTTCACGTAACCGGCGCAACCCGGTCGGAGCAAATTGGCTTTCAACAAAAAGGTGGCAATATGATTTACGCTGCGAAAGATCCAGAATTTTTAGCGTAATCTCAGTTTTCGATACGTTCATTAATCGATATTATCTAATTGCGAGTGTTTCAACTTGGTAAAATCTTTAATTCACTATAAATAGACTCTATTGCACTAAGCGTTCTCATGAAAGGAGCTGAATATGTCGAAACACGAAAATCCCTTAGATCCGATTAGAAAAGCGAATGAAGAAGAATATTTTAGAAAGCAGAATGCAGCTTTAGCTGAGAAGATTAAGGCACGTCTTGAGATTGAAAAAGCGGGCATTCAAGATGAAGCTCTCGCTGCTCAGCTCGTTGAAGCGGGATTCGATCAAGATTCTATTCGAGCACTTTTCATTGTTCCTCTGATTGAAATAGCGTGGGCCGATCACCGGGTTCAGGACGAAGAGAAAGATGAAATTTTCAAAGTACTTGAAATGCGCGGTATTGAAAAAACATCAAAAGCCTACAACTTGGTTTCAAAATGGATCATAGAAGGGCCAAAAAATACTAATTATCTTCATGCAAAAACTTTGGTAGAGCCTCTTTTGGGAGCTGTAAAAAAAGACGCCGATTGGATTTTGCAGGCGTCACGAAAAGTTGCTGAAGCAACGGGAGGTCTTTTTGGCATAGGAATTGGTAGCAAAACTTCATTAGATGAAGAAAAACTTATTAAGAGAATTGCTGACCGAATCGCTCACCAATCTTAAAAAGCGAAAATAAAAGGATTATGTTTTTTTGAGAAAATTCCTTTCACTCTCTCGGCATTAATTTATTTATATGTCTATTCAACCTAAATGCCCAAAATGTAATTCAGAATACACCTATAAAGATAGAGATCTTTGGACTTGTCCTGAGTGTTCGCACGAATGGTCGATCGGTAATTCTCAGAGTTCTGCTGCAGAGCAAAACTCTGAGATATTTCAGGTCAAAGATGCACACGGAAATATTCTTCAAGACGGAGATGCCATCACGATTATTAAAGATCTGAAGGTGAAAGGTGCTTCTACTTCTGTCAAAATAGGAACCAAAGTAAAAAGTATTCGTCTCATACCTGACGAAAATGGCCACAACATTAGTTGCAAAATCGATGGCTTTGGTGCCATGAACCTGAAGTCAGAATTTGTTAAAAAAGCAAACTGAGAGGCGCGAACTCACGTTCACCGTTCTTAGGAACCTTGCGATGGCATTGGGGATTCTCCCTAGACTCTGAAAGCTAACACCTGGCTTGGTCTGCAGACGGGCTATTTGCGAAAGAGTTCTTGAAATTCAAGAATGCTATCAACTGAAATATAGATCGGGGCGTTCAATCTTGTTTGAGAAATTGCGGGTTTAACCACAATAAAGGGCTTGCCTTTATCATCTGAGGTGAAATCGATCAACTTTAAGCTCTTCAAGAGCGCTTAAGCAATTAGGCTTAGCTTCCAGTGTTGAACTCGTCACACCGATTGAGAATAAAACGACTAGATGGCGAAAACAGGCCGAGCGTCTTTTGATTAAGAAACGCTTGTTCTCCAAAATTCTGCCGAAGGCTTTCATGGACGTTTAGTGCGCAAGAATTATGCCTGAGATCATGCGGGGTCGCGATACAGTATGCATCACTGCTTAGAAATCTTGCAGAATTCACAGAGTCCATCATTCATTTGACAATAAGGAGAGCAAATTTAAGTACTTAGAATTGCTATTTGTTGGCATATCTTTTGCACTTTCTTGCTCTACCATGTGGTCGCTTCGATTGAGTGCAATTATTGTCTGTTTAAGTTTGATACTGCCAATTGGTTTATCGGCGGCAAAAAAGTCGAATGCAGATCAAAAGTCACTGAGCGCAGAGCAGATACAGGACATCGAGCTTCTTGAGAGGGGCGGAATTCCAGAGTCTCTATCTGAGAAACTTCGTCTTATTCCCTCTACTTCTGAAGAAGGAATTCAGTTTCAGAGAGTGATGCTCAAATTTATAAAAGAAATTTATCCAGATCGAGATTTCGAAAATGAAGGGTTTAGATTTCTTCTGAGCGATAGCCCGCAAATTAACGGAATTCGAGTTCGTCATGCTGTTCCGCCTATCGTTGTTCTTACTAAGGGGTTTATAGAGTCTGCCCAATATGAGTCTCAAATTCTCTGGCTCCTTGGTCATGAGTATACTCATCAGACTTACGGAGAAAAATTTGGAGATAAAAACCGAAGTAATACAAAAGGCGAAGAAATGAGCAGTGATCATTTCGCATTGAACGCCGTCATCAACGCTAAGCAAGACCCAAGACCGATTTTAAGCTTTCTGAAAACGACATTACTTAAGGACACGCTCTTCGACATCGATACGCTTGTCAGCCCCTATCTCCAAGATTCAAATAGGCTCCGGTTGCTTCAGAACCATATTGCAGCTGAAGGATACAGAACGGGAGATTATCAAGGCTATAAATCCACCGAGCTCGATTTAAACTTCAAAAAAATTGTAGAAGGCGCTCATCACATTAGCCATTTAGAAGAAATACAGCGAACTAAAAACTATGCTGAGCTTGATCAAATTAAAAAATTAGAACTTCTAAAAAACTATCTCATATCGGTCAAACCTTGGAACTCAACTCGGCTCACTGCTCTTATAGGCGAGCTAAAAAAAATTAAATTCTCGGATCATACCTCAAATCTTGAGTTAAAAATTCGTGATGAGATGGCTGATTTTATTTACGACTCTATCGTCGGGCTTGATCCAAAAAATATATTTAAATTATATAGTGCAAATCTATTGGCTGCTTTTCCTAGAAAGAAAGGAGAGGAGGCAGTGGGTCGGTTAGATCGGCTGGCTCGAGCTTTCGTTGAATTTAAAAATGCTCAGACGTATATCGAAGCGGTCAAAGCGGCTGAAAATTTACAGGCTGTCGTTCGAAGTTTTCCAAAAGAAGTCGCTAGGATGGCATCGGATTACTCAAGCTTGCAGTTCTCGGCACCACGCGAGAAGCAAGATATTGTTGCTTGGGATCGATTTATTTTTTGGGGGCGTAAAGATGAGACAGGAGTTATTCACCGCGCTCTTCTTTTGATGGGAATCAAAGATTCTCGCATGATGCGGGATCTCTCACTCGAAGTACTTAATGAATTAAATTCCCATCTCGAATCACAGATTCTTGTTCCGCCGACCATTAGAAATGCGTTTCCTCATCAATGGATGCTCGATCGTTCGGGAAGAGTTGTTGGTGTCTTTAAATTTGATGAACTCGGTGACACATTAGAAAGTGAGCTCCTGCTTAAGTCTGCAGAGCACTTGTTTATAAAAGCAGTTGAGGGAGATGCAAAGAGCCGAGATCAGCTTGATAAGGCGCTTAGAAGTATGCCTGACGGCTTTGATTTTGCCAAGCCCATGAATCTTGAGCTTCTTTATCGAGATCCTGTTTTTTACTTGCGTATAAATAATAAAACAATTGTCAAATTTATCGAGTACTCAAGAGGAGGGCAGCACAGAGTTGTTGATTCGGAGATCGAAGAAGTGGCTGAGGATATTAGCCTAGAAGAGTCTGCAGAAAATTTTTTGGTCAAATTAAGTTACGCCATCGAAAAAGTTTTTGAAAATGCGACGAGCGACCAAAAAAAAGATTTGCGTGATTTTATAGTGAACTCAAAAAACTTATTTCTAAATTACGACACTGGCGTATTAGGGAGTCTACGTAATTCGTATCTCATTGCCGAAAAAACAGATGGAATTCTCACTGATGAAGAGAGAATTAAATTCCTCTCAAGACTTACTGAGACTGATCCGGATCTTATATTTGGAGACCGATCAGAGCTCTCCTTAGTTGCGGGTAATGCTGCAATCTATCGAATCAGAAAAGTACTGAATTATTCTCCCCCCATGAATTTAAAAGATCTTATTGTGCTCACGAATAAATTTAGTGGCAAAAAAGATAGCATTTATAATCGAGCTATCACTGTAGAAACTCTTGTGATGATCGACAAAAGCAGACTTGGAGCAAAATTAAAAAACTCTGGAAGACTTCTTATCGACAAGAAATTTGATTTAATTCAACTTTTAGAAGCCCTTTTGCCCTTTAAAAAGCTTAAGCAAGCTCGTCAACTAAGTGTGTTTGAATCAAAAGTAAAATCTCACAAGTGGCCGACGACTACATCCGATTTGATTAAGCATTTTTTACTTGTAGATCAATTTGGTTTGTTTGCAAGTAGTCTAGATCTTCGCCAAAAAATTTTGACTAGAATTATTGATAAGCTTATGGCTGAGCCCTCTGACCAAATTGAGATTTTAGCTGAAAGACTGCTTGCTGGGGCCTGGATTGAAAGCCCTAAAACACGAGATCGAGTCATCAATATTTATACTGAAAATGCTTTAAAGATTTACGGTAAAGACAAAGATCGCTCAAAAGCCGAACAAAGACAATACAACGAGAGAGTGCTAGAGACTGTTAGGAGGCTAAAAAAACTATTAAGTCTTGGTGAGCTTGTTCCCGTCGTTGCCGAACTTACAAAAAAACTTGAGACCCAGCCTGAATTGTCGAATCTTATTAAAAGCGAATTTAGCCAAATTTCAGCGGCCGATCTTGAGGGCAGCCAGAAGAAGATGATTGCTGCGGAGTCTATCTTACTTGCAGTGTCTCTTAATGAATCAGTTAAAGACAGAGTAGTCGATTTTCTTTCTTCTCCAAAAGAAACTGATAAAACTCATGAATTAGCCCAGGAGATTCGAGCGGTCTTAGATTCAAATTGGGGTAATTCAGGGCTAGGGCTATTTGCAAAAATTGAAAGTCCCGAGCAAATCAAAGTCAACCTCGACAGCCTTTGGGATAACTTTTGGGCCGCGCCTATGCCTGTGAGGGCTATATTCTTAGAAGGTTTGCTTTTTCCGAATCGATCTGAAGAGGCACAAGAGATTACTCGTGCATATAATTATGTTGTCGATAAATTATTTCCAATAGATGAAAAATATTCTGATTTAGCCAGAGAAATACTGACGCATTATTTTACCTCGATTCCCTTTTATCAGAAGAAACTCTTTTTAGCGGCTCTTATGGTTGCGAAAGAGAAATCACGTGCAACTCAGAAAGGAGAGCGGCCTGAATTAGGCGAGAGATTGGCTCTCATTTTAGAAAGTATGGGCCCAGCAGAAACCAAATTGGGTCAGGCTATTCATAGTCATCCTGATACGCCTGAAGAAATTCGAAGAGGTACTGGGCGTCTTAAGTCTAAAGCAGACGCAGGCTACTGGTGGGATATCTGTGAGATTTATTCTCAACAGGTTCCCTCTGAAGTTAGAGCTCAAATTAAACATCTTAAATCGGTCTTAGGTTCTGCATCTGTCTGGGTTGCTGTCGAAGTTGAATTAATTGATGGGAGCTTAGCTGTTCTTGCGTTAATGCGACCGAATGCTTTAGAGCGAGGGAGTCAGGGTTTTAAAATGATGGAATCTACCGAGCGTCTTATGAATCAAGAGAAGAAAGGGTATTTAGGTGAGCTCATCCATTCTGCTCGTCAATTATTTCAATCTGAGACAGATCATATAGTCTCGGAGAAGCAATTCAAGACCAGCCTTGAAATTTTTGATCAAAGAACAGTTGTTGTCGATGGAGTCGAAATTAGATTTCAGGTTGCTAAAAATATAGTTGCTGGCCCCGGGTATCGTTTAATGCAGAAAGCTCCAGGTTTGCACTTCAATGACCTAGGCGATGCTTCGCCCGAAGAGAAGATTTTGAGAGAGCGTATTGCCACAGCTAATCTCGTAGTTGTTTTGGATCAGATTTTGCAAGGGGGTGCATTTGATTTTGATCGTCATGGCGAGCAAGTCAAGGTGGAGGGAAATCTCGTCACTGTTTTCGACTTTGGGGGGATTTTGCTTAACCCGCCAAGCGTACGGCAGAAGAAATTATTGGGACATGTTCTCGTTGATGGAATAATTTCTCTTTTGGATGGAAAGGACATGGATACAATTCTTTTTGAATTTCTAAAGAGAAATAAACTTGCGAGAGAAGATTTAAATTTTATCCTTATAGTTCAACGCGCTCTTCTCGCTGTTCAAGATTTTAGAAAGCATGTTTCAAATCAGCGCCTGATCTCTGCGCTTAAGGCAATTTATGACGCAGGAATCGATTCTGAAATTACTCATGGCATTGTGGAGCGCGCGATGGCATCGGGGAGAGCTATTGAGCTTCTCGGTAAGCTCAATGGTGAAGTAGCTTCTGGTTCACAAAATTGTATTCAAGTCATACGCAAGATAAATCCATAAAGTTAAATCTCATATTTATTTTGTTTGAAATTGAGAATCATATTTTTACATAGATGGGCTCATGTTACCATGAGGATACAATTTATATTCTTGTACGAAAGGATTTATCATGGAGGGTGGAATCTCTGCTTTAGAAGGAATTGAGAATTGGAAGAGTCACGATATTGCAGTTCCGTATATTCGGGCGATCTTCCCTCAAGATACTGATTTTCAATTTCAAATAGTTCAGTCAGTTCAAGAAATGATTCCGTCCCGATTTTCAAGCTTGGGTGGTTTAATTCAGTTCATTGAAGATAAAATTTTGAAATCAATTAATTCTAATTCAATTGCAGAAAACGAACTTGCTAAAGTCAGACTGAAAGCGCTGCACCTCTATGAAAAACAAGCCGAGGAAAGTATCAATTCGTATCAGCCCGATCATAGAGAGTTTACTTTCTGGCCAAATCCAACCCGTACCGCAAAATCCATTTACGAGACCTTTCCTATAACCAAGAATATTCCTTTGATCGATCGCTCTACACCGATCAGTTCTGCTGGCAGTTGCTTCGCTTATGAGATTGCCTATTCGTTTCAGCGGAGGGGATTTAACTATGTTGTGACTGAGCGAAATAATGATCAAGAAGGCCTTATTCCTTTCGGTCGCTGCAATGATGGAGGAGACAAGGATTTTGCAAGGTTCTCTGCAAACTGGGGGTTACTATTCAATACCGCAAATTTGCGCCAAATGGCAGAGCGAGCTTTTGGTGTGCGAGAACTTCCAAAAATTTTAGTAAAGATGCTTTGGAAGCTTTGCGAAATCATTCCGTGTCCTGCTGATATGCCCGAACGCGAAACTCCAATTGCGACTTGGTTAGATCCATTTCGAGAGGATGTTCGATTTAATTCAATTGCTGCCTACGAAAAGAACTATCCTCTTCATACGGCTAGATGTCGTGAAGCTTTAATGAAAGCTAAAGTCTTTATTGCAACTCTGGGTCTGAGCGAGGCTTGGGAGGTCATCGGCGATGGTGCCATTATTTCGCACAATCCAGAATTTTCGCAGGGTCTAGCAGCCTTGACTCGTCCTAAGCTGCTGACCGTTAAAGAGAATATTGAGAATATTCAGGCTTTTATTGATATCGTTCGAAAGCATAATCCGGAGATGCAATTTATTTTGACTCTTTCGCCTATTTCTTTGGCTGCAACATTTCGCTATCCAGAAAATCATGTGATTACTGCCGATGGGTATTCCAAAGCCAATTTGCGAGTAGCTATTGAGCATGTGGTAAATGCGAATCGAGGGGTCCATTATTTTCCGAGCTACGAATACGTCAATAGGTGTGTGAAATCGCCTTGGGATGCCGATGAACGGCATGTAACCAGGGAAACCGTTCAAGGGGTCATGAAATTTTTCGATTTAATGTTCGTTAAGCCAGAGGAGGCAAAAAAGGGGGTGGGACCCAGTAGTAAAACTACCGTTTTTGGTATAGAAGCTCCCGAGAATGTTCAGGATCGGTCCAGTTAGAGTATTTGCATTGGTCGTTCTTATTCCCGTTTTCTTGCGTGCAGAAGAATCGGGGCTTGAAGCGAATAAAATACCTTTTCTTCAGAAACAGTTAACTGCTGAAACAGATCTCTTCATGCAAGTCGCTCAAGGCGTTCAGTTTTCTGTTCAGGGGCTTCAGACAATGTATAGTGATTTTAGAGCTTTGAATATTGCTCAAAGGATGCGAGAGAAGATCTGGCTTAATACGCATTTTCCAAGCCTGAGTGGATTTATCAATCTTGTTTCGAATAATCGGCTTAAAAACCGCCTTACTGAATTTGATCAAGCCGATATCAGTCCTTCAGACTATTCGAAAATTCAAGCTTCAGCACTCCTTCTGCAAAATGAAATGGAATTTCTGCTTAAGTCTCCATCAGGACGGACGGAGCTTCTGCAAAGATTAGGAGATCTTGAAAGTCAAATTTATCAATTTACGTTCAATGTTCAGAAACAAAAGCTGACTGGATCTCGATCTTATCGCTCTGTCGAACGAATAAGACTTGATATTTACTCCCTGCAATTAAAGTCTCTCATTCCAAAGCTTAAAGCGAAAATGACCCAAGACCTCATGCTTCTCTTGTCTGAAGAGCAGGGAGATGGCGGGCAGACCATTCGCTTCTGTGAGAAGTGGCTGTCGCAAATCGCAGAAAAAAGAATTTTCGCTCATCACCGAATCTCAGGGGATTAAGGCGGGTGATCTCTCGTATTTTCGTGAATATTCGCCCGGCTATTGTAATTTTCTTCGTTCTTTCAGTCCCCCTCTATGGTGAAGCTGACCCCACAATAGACGACGCTCCGCTGTTCGTTTCGGGCAATACGAAGTTTCAGAACTCTATTCACCACCCTCTTATTTCTCGAATCGTTCAAAATATCCAAAGCTCACTTCTTGATCCCGAGGTAAGAAAAAGCGATTCAGGTAATCATTTCTCGCGAGATTATTATGTTCAGAGTCTTCAAGGACAGAAATCTATGGTTAAGTTTGAAAAGGCTTATGAAACATTTCTTCGCGCCTTGAGTGGAGAGCGCGAGGCCTTTGCAGAGGTATTTGGTAGTCATCTTAGTTCACGCGAAAGAGCTGAAATAGATGAGGGTAGCCTTCTGATCAATTCTATTCCTCTCGTTTTGAGTACAGTCGGTTTGGCGACTTTGATTCAATCTAAGAATCATCCGCCTGCGCTCATTGTTTTGATGGGTATCATTGCACTTTGGTCCGCCAAAAGTATTTATAATTGGCATCAATGGAAGGCAAATGGCCCGAGCACCTGGAGAAAAGAAGTCTACTTTAGAAGGCCATCGGTCAATGCTCTTGGCGAGTTCAATTGGATTATGAGATTTTTTGCGCTCATTCAAAATGAGCTTTTTCAGGAGGCTTCTGTCGAAGGTGACTATCTTTACCTTGTCCTTCCACAATTCAGTTCGTTTGGAGTTAAAGGATCAAATCGAAAATTTGTAATTCAGTTTTTAGCTCAAAGATTTGGAGAAAAATTGGATGATGTGAGAATTTCTATTTTACTTATTGCCCGCACAAACCTTGAAATGAATAAGATGCTAACAATTCCTACAACTGTTACGCTTCAGCGCCTCGGTATTCCTGGCCTTGAAGATTCCGATACCCTTGAAGACTGGTCATCATCCCCCGAGAATATAAAACCTCTTGCGGCACACGCTTTTGCGTCAATGAATTTGCCAACCAAAGTTCTTGCTTATTCTGCTCTGGGAATAGGCCTTCTGCCTCCCAGCTATCTTGTGTACCTGATGATTCGAAGTCTAATGTAAGATTTCTTTAATTTGTTCCAATTTTTCTGAGAAACCCCACACATCCACTCAGAATGTTTCCCGCAGCTATTTGACTCAAGACATATTCTGATTTTCTAAGATAGGGGATAGTAAATTCGATTAATTTAGATTCCTTCTTTATCAGTTTGAAAAGCGAACTTATATTTGAAGCCCGATCGCTTCCATCGGTACTCGAAATATTAAGAAATTTTAAGATAGCCTTTTTTAGAAATTCCACTTGAGCAGAAGCGAGAGTGACTTGGGTCTTTGGATGCTTCAAGACAATTTCGATCGTCCTCAAGATCTGAAATGTATCTGCATTATTTAGCTCGCCATCTAAAGCTTCGATAATTTTATGAAACTCGATATGCTGAGTAAGAATTCTCAAATCGTCATGTATTTCATCATGTAACTTTCTGTTCCGCATATTAGATTGCCAACCAGAACCTGCCTTTGAATAAATTATTAAAGCTGATAGCAAAAACTTCTCCTCGAGCTCTGCGCTTTGATACTTTCTCCCTCCGAGTAGCTGTTGAAACTCGCTTAGTTGCCATTTTGAAGCTGATCTTAAAGATTCGATTCGAATTTCAAAATCTAGGTCCTCATCGATAACATATGAGAGAATTTCCCGCTCATTTTGTAAATTAGAGGTTTTAAGTCTGAGAAATTTTGGCCAGGTTTGCCTTATAATTGAATTTCGTTCTTTTGACCCAGAGACGAGTTGAAATAGATTTCTTAATCGATTCATAAATTCCCATTCTGAAACGGAACTCATGAGGTTTTCATTTGCTAGGTGATAAAGTGCTGATCTTATGGCGTCACTTGAAAATTGATGCCACTGACTCTGAATGCTCGGATCTAAGAATGAAACGCCATTTGCCATCTCCAATATTTCACTATACTTCGAGTTGGGGCGACTCATAAATTCTTGACGAATTTTAAAAGTACTCTCTTCACTAGGGACGAACTTAATAAGATGAAGTGTCTCACCAAAATTCGCGTTCAGTGTGTACCATTTTGGTAAAAATTCCTGCAAAATTAAATTCTGCTTCTGAATGCTGAGCAATTCAGAAGCTAAACTCCAAATATTGTAAAAATCGTCAGGGCTTGTACTTAAACTTAAGCCCATTTGAACTAGCGAATTAGCTAAATTAATTTCACCACCCATTTTTTCAAAAATTTCTAATAAGCTTTTGATTTCTTCAAAGGAGATGGGAGATCTGAGAATCTGGCTCTGATGCCGATCAAGAAATTCATTTAACTCACTCACAAAAATTCTCGAATAATATCTAGGGTAAGAAAGGAGATCGATCAGCTGATTTGCCCGTTGAAAGACTGTTAACTGATGCTCCAGAACTGCCATGTTTTGACCTGCCGGCAGATCTTTTCCGAGGGCTTCTAAGGGGGAAGTGTAACCTGAAATATCAGGTGGGTTAATTTTTTCGACTGCCTGATAAAATCGTGAAGAGCGTTCAACCGATTTTATTGATTTCAGATCAAAAATGAGATTTCTAAGCTCGGGCGTTGAAAAATGTTTAATTGTGGCATTCAATAAGTTCTCAAAGTCCTCAAATAAATCTTCTCTTTTTGAAACATAAGTTGAGGTTATGAGCACTTTTACAAATGACTTATAAAATGGCGACGAGGCTAGCGGATCGGACCAGGAGCTGTAGAACTTAGAAAAGACCTTGAGGTATCGATACTCACCGCCCTTAATTCTTTTTAAAATCTGATTTCGCAATGGATTTTCAAATTGAAGAAAGACTGTCGTAGCTCGCGCAAGATCTTCTAAATTTTCAAGTTTGTCTAAATAGTAAGCTAGATCTTTCAATAAGGTTCTATAAAATGCAGAATCTTGATGCTCAGTTAGCATGAGCTCGATTGTCTTTTCGATATTTTTGTCTTGTAATTTGAGAACATTCGCTAGAAGTTGAACGCCCTGTTCTTCTAAGCGCTTCCAAAAGCTATCCCGAAACTCTCTGCTTTTGTGCATTTGATTGATTAATAGACGTCTAAAGTATGAATTTTTTGCGTAGAGAAGCGAATCAATAAAAGAATTTGTGTTCTCGAGATGATTTCTATTTTCTGATTTTTGAAAAAGACTGAGGTGTCTTGCATTTGAAAAAATTACATTGTCTCCGTCGATCAAAAAATCAACCCCTTCCTTCGCACTGGGATCCACAAAAAGAATAATATGATAACCTCCCTCACCACGAGCCAGTCCTCGAGCACCTCGCAGAGTATAAAATCCATCTCCGTGCACTGCCCTTTCTCCAGTTCTGCCGGATCTAGAAATGAAGGCATTGAGCTTTCCGGTGGGAGACCAAATAATTCGTCTGTAGGCGTCTTTACTTGTCTCATGCGCTACAACATAGATGCCTAAGTCTTGAGCTGTTTTATCTGTAGCATTCTTCTGCCAATTAAACTGATGACTTTTAGGGTGGCTGTGAACTCTTAGAGGTTCTTTGTTGAGGAGAATGTGAAGATCAGCGCTACGTAAAGTTAAGAGTTTAGATTTTAATCCAGAATCTTCTAAGAAATTGATTGCTCGCTCAATATCGACCACAAAGTTGAGCATCTTGGGAACATTGGTTTCGAGCCAGCGAAGGGGGTATACTACGCTCAAGTGTTTCGGACTAAATTCGTCGATGATTCTTTTGATAATGGCTTCACTTTCTGAATCTATTTCTAGCCCGTAGCGGAAAGCCTTAATTAGAAATCGGACGACTGCAATGATCGGTGGATTCTGCCCGCTTTTTGCGCGAGAAGTTGATTGATGAGAATTCGAAAAATAAAATTTTATTCTATTACTCGATACTTGATTTAAAAACAGATTGCCATCGTCGTTATTTTTTAAATCTAAAAGAATACCTTCATTTGAATTAAAGTCCGTAAGTTCTAAAAGTACAGTCGAATGAGAATCACTATGCTGGTTAATAAAATCTGGATTGTTGACAAGATGCATTCTCTCTTTACCAAAATTGTCAGTCCATGCTGTTTTTAAGCCGAAGACTTCAACTTTGCGTTTTGGAAAGAGCTGAACTGCAAACTCTTGAACTCCCACAAGCACCTTCTTTTCTTCGGCAGTGCCGTTCGTCATTGAGACCGCAAGGTCAACGTCTTGAAGGTCATCGAGAATATTTTCAATCGCATAGTCGAATCGGTGTCTTCTAAAATATTGTGCTGATTGTCCACTATCGATGTCCCACTGAACGTAGTGAGCGAATGATGAAGCGGAGCCTCCAAGTAAATAAATTCTGAGGCCATGAGCTTCAGCATATTTCTTAAGAACCGAGAACTCTGTAACCAAATGTCTTCGCTGCCAAAGTTCTAAGGCTAATCGTTGAGGTCGATCTGCTTGTGTAACCGAATTTATACCTGCGGCGTGGACATCGGATGTGCCCGATAGAAGGTAACCAAAGTCGAATGCAGCCAAAAGCAGAATCAATAAAAATGAAACGCTCTGCAAAGGAGATAAACGAATAATGGCCACGACCTGTCTTTCTACTTCGCAAACACCACGAGTAAAAGCCCTTTAGTTCTAAAGAGTCTCGAGTAATAAAATGCAATATTTGTGCCAAGGCTCATCCGCGATAACCCGTTTTAAATGCATTTAAATGGAGTTATATGGCCTTTGGTTAGCATAGCGGCCCTTTAGCCCCACATTTTATCGGTTTAGGTTCCAGCCGATCTGTTAGAGCTCGATTTCGTCTGCTTAATCGATATGATAATAATTTTACATGAACCGCGAAGGTAAACTTTTAATTCTTGCAGCTATGCCTCAAGAAGAAAAAGCATTGTTAGAGTGTCTTAATATTTCAACAAACTCAGCGCGACTGGTCAGTGAACAACTTAAAGTCGCCGTACGAGAAGCGAAGATCAGAGAAAGTAATGTTCTGATCGGTAGTTCTGGGGTTGGCCCCGTTAATGCGGCTATTACTCTTGCGACGATTGCTGAAAAAGAGAAGTTGCGAGCAGTCATATTATTGGGGGTAGGAGGTGCATTATCTCCCCAATTACAGATAGGAGATTTAGTCGTTTCTACTGGAATTATTCAGCATGATTCGTACGCGTCGTTTGACGAGGGCAACTGCCCTATGCGTGCCGGATCATATTTACTTTCGGCGCAAGATGAGGACTCTCACGAAGTTTTGTTGAAAGCAGATGAAGAGCTTATCGAATGGATCTTTCCAAAAAATACGGGGGCTTCAAAATCCTGGAAAGGAATAATTCTATCGGGCAGCGAGTTTGTAGGGACGGTCGATAGAAAGCGTGAAATTGCCAGACTTCATCCCGGTGCCCTTATGGTTGAGATGGAAGGAGCCGGAGTTGCTCAAATTGCAAATCGACTGAATATTCCGTTCGTGGTTGCAAAAACGGTGGCTGACCGATTGAACCCTGATGGATCCATCGGAAATGATTTTCTCACCTGTCTTGATGCTGCCTGCAAGAATGCAGCTGAGGTTGTGAAAAATATTTTGTGAATCGAAGAAAGCTAGTTCATTTTTTTGACTTCGTTGTTCATATATCATGCAGTAGTCTAATTTCTTGCAAGTCGACCTAGCCCAAATTGCTCTTCTTTTTCTGACCGGCCTAATCGCCGGGGCTATAGATGCCGTAGCAGGTGGTGGGGGGTTGATCGCCTTTCCAGTACTATTGCTCACCGGTGTTCCGCCTCATTTGGCATTAGGAACAAATAAAGGGCAAAGTGTGATCGGCACTGGTTTTGCGATCTATAAATTTTATAGATCGCATCTATTAGACAAAGCGCGTGCACGAATTTATTTTTTGCCGGCGTTTCTTGCTTCGGGTTTGGGAGTCTTAGCGATTACTCGTTTTTCAAACGAGGCGCTTAAGCCTTTGATCGTTTTTCTTTTATTATCTGTGGCGGTTACAATGTTATTTTTGCCAGCGCGGCTAAGTGTTAATGGTAAGCGTTTTTCTTTTGCAGTGAGTCTTGCTGCAATAAGTCTGATCGCCTTTTACGACGGATTTTTTGGACCCGGGACGGGAGTGTTTTTGATTATGGCGCATCTTCTGCTTTTTAAAGACAAATTAGATGTGGCTTCTGCCAATGCGAAGATTATTAATTTTGCGAGTAATTTGGCTGCTGTTTTGATTTTTTCTCTGAAGGGGCTCATCGTTTGGAAATTAGTTTTTCCGATGGCGCTGGGGCAAGCCTTAGGAGGATCACTAGGGGCTCATTTCACTATTAAAAATGGTGCGCGATTTGTAAGGTTTGTTGTCGTGATTATTTCTATGCTGCTGGTTTTGCGCTTGAGTTGGGATTGGCTAAGCCTTGCCCAAACAGACTAGCGTCCACGTCCACCAAGGCGTGAGCTTCAATCAAAAATAAAAACTAACTTACAGAAACCGTTTATATCAGTCGTCGCCGTATTCTGAGAGCTCCCAGCCCCAGTTTGGATCACAGGCATCAGTCATATTTAAATTAGCTTCTTTAAGAGCATCTTTGAATTGACTAACTTGTTTTGTAAGATCTTCAATTTCTTTATCAACTTGCTCTAACGCATTAAGCATCCAAGCTTCAACTTCCATAACTGCTTCGGGAGCGGCGAACAAAGCTTCTGGGGTTGCACCTGCCATTGCAAACCCTACTTTTCCAGCTGCACCGGCTGTGCCCGTCAAACAAATGGTTCCTGCAGCATTTGCAGCACCATTCACCATCCATGCGGGAGCTAAATATGTAGCAGGGTTAGCTCCACCACCTGCGCCTTTTGCGCCTTCGAGTAAAAGCATTTGGCCATCAACCAATTCGTGATGAAACTTAGGCGTGATTTTTCCTGCAAGCATCCAGTCAGTGAAAAGAGTGACAGTTTTTTTCATTTTCGTGACAGAGACGGCAAAGAAATTTGCAGCTTGTCGTTGCGCAATCGCATTATTGAGGCAGCGAGCTCCCCATCCAACAGACTTAAGAAAAGGAGTAGCAATCATTTTTACTGGAAGGGCAACGAAACACGCTGTGATGCCTCCACGTATTTGTCCTTCGACCACAGCATTTTCGACCGCTTCTTCAACATCATCTCGAACCTCTGCCATTGCTTGAGCGATCATCGCGCGTTCGGCGCGTTTATCAGCGAGGGATGTTTCTGCGTTGCTCAAAAGAATTTCGATATCAGCGACATTTTGTGAGGCATTGATGCAACCTTCAAAATGCCATGCTTCTCTTAGCATTTCGTTCACTTCGTACTCATAATAAGCGCGACGTTTTTCAGGTTCTAACCACTGGTATTTTGCTTCGTCGTAGGGGGCAATACAATCATGAATATCAGATAAGCTAACGTCGGGAGAGATAGCCATAAGATCATAATACGCATTGTAGTAGCCACTGGTTGCCGGAACAACCGGGTCAGGACCACTCATGAGATTCTCGATTTCTGATAAAACAACATCCTCATCTCCATAATCAAGATTGAGTTCGTCTTCATCTTCATCGTTTGGGTTAGCTTCTTGCGGAGGACGAGGACCGGCACTTGCAGCGGTGATTAAAGGAACTGGTGCGATCTGGCCACCTTCTGCGCGAATGCGAATCTTGAGAGGCTTCTTGGCAGGATTTTCGAGAGGAGATGAGGCAGGTGGAATAAGATCGCTCGGTTTAATTTGTAATTTAGCATTTGGAAGTGAAGCCGGTGGCAACGATTTAACACCATCAAACCAAACGTGACCTTGACGATCAGTAATTGTCACGCGTGCTGCCGAAAATCCACGAGGATCGGCAGAGTTTAAATTAAATGCGAGTTCAAATCGTGAACTTGTATTGCGAGAATTCCATTGAGGAGCAGAGAGGAGGTTTTTTACGCGAAAGGTCACACGTTCAGTAGTCACGGATGACTGTTCAAAGACTTCATCACTATCGACTACCCGAAACTGTAAAGTGTGACGGCCGTTAGCGTAAAGTTTGGTGTTTAATGTAAATGTATGAACGCGTTTATCATCAAAAGTATAATTGTTTGTTGCGACGGATTTTCCGTCGACAATCATCTCAGTAAGAAGGCCTCGTTTTTGAGAGTCGATTTGTGTTTCGACTTTAAAATTCACTCGACCCGAAAAAACAGGATCGAGAGAAGTTAAAAGCGTGATTTTTGGTTTAACAGGAGAAGATCGAAGATATTCTCTTACTTTCCAGGCAGAACCAGTAGGGGAAGAATTTATAAGTTTAATATGAGTTCCGCTCACCCAGTTTCGGCGTAAGCCACCGACGGGAAGCCAATTTTTAAAATCATTTGTTTGAAAGAGTTGATAAAGTTTTTCAGAATCGCCATTCCAGGTAATGTAAAAATCATTTGTGCTGTTTCGTTTTACTTCTACGTTGGGATTTGCTCTGAGGGGTGAAGTAATAAAACCTAAACAGACTGAGATAAGTAAAACGTTTCTAAGCATTTTGCATACGCCTTTCGTTTCTAAAAATTTATAATTTCACCGCTTCAATTACCTTTAGCCCGAGCAATGAACTGTCTTTAAAATCTGACTGGCAGACTTTTGTCGAGGCCAAAATCTTGAAACTGAGAACGCGTGAGGCTTTAAGTCGGATCGAAATGTCTAAGTATTTATAATTATTGCAATTTTTGAGAGTGCCTAGGTGGGCACTTGCAGCTAACGCCTGTCATAGTGTCGATGAAGTCCGGGGCTGATGCTCAATTATTTTATTCCGGCAATATAAGCGATCCAGACTTCGCAGTTTTCCTGATGTTCGGCTTTAGAAAACACATCATTGCCTTCGCCTTTTCTAGTGGTTCCTTCCCAGTAGACCTCAGCTTTTTTAAAGCCGACTTCGAGCATTAGTTCTCGAATTTCGGGGAGTGTCCAGAGACGCCAGTCATAAGTGAAGGCGTTTTTGATTCGTCGTTTTGATTTACCAACTTTAAAATGGATTGAAAATTTTGCTTGGTTTTGAATTGCATCAAAGTTCTTCTGTTCCCAGTAAAAGATGAGTGATGGTTTTTTCTTTCCCCAGTCTATTCGTCGTTTTTCTATGCTGGGTTCTTGAAGTTGAGTTCCACCCACAGCATCAATTAAAAACAAGCCCTTTGAATTAAGAGAGCGGTATGCGGTTTGAAAATATTTTTTGAGAACCTCTCGCTGCTTTAAGCAGGAGTATGAAAAATTCATAGCGCTAATAAGATCAAATTTACTTCGAGTTCCGACCAGAACATCTCTTTTTAAAATGCGCAGTCGGCCTTTTTGATCTCTTGAAAGTTTTGAGCGATGAGTTTTGAGGCCGTACTTCAGAGGCTCTAACGAGAGATCAATTGCGCACGCCTTATTTCGGGGATCAAGCTTAATCCATTCCGCCGAATGTAAAAACGTGCCACAAAAATCCTCACGGTAAGTGACCGGATATTTCTTAAAAATAGAATAAAATATTTTTCTAAAAAGTTTTACGTCAGATTTTGCATCTGAGACGGAGGCTTCGTAGAGTTCATATTTGTTGAAGTTAGGCATAGGTTTTTTATTCCAATATGTTCTTTTTTACCCTTCAAGGTGTTAATCGATTTAAATCGAGCCTAGGGATATTGCACACCCGACTTGCGGTCAAGCCCTTCAACTATTAGTTGATCTCTGTATACAAATTCGGTGGAGTCGAGAATAGCTGTTCATACTTTCATTTAAAAAATGAGGGGGAATTAAGGAGGTCTATGAAGGTTTTAAAAAGCTTTATTTTTTTTCTAGGGATTTGTCTTCTAGCAACTAGCCATAGTCAAGCAGCATCGCTCATTCCTTTATTAAATAGAGTATCTGGACTTGAGTGGCCGGCAGTAGATCCAGCCTTCCAATACGCCACCCCAGTTCGGGTTATTTCGGTTGTCAATGAACCTCAAGAAAAGTCGCATACTTTGACTTCCGTCGACTTCAAAACCTCTGCCGAAGCTGAAAAGAGTCTTCAAGATGTTCTCGGTAATCTCGAAGGTCTAGTTCATATGGCAGAGTCAGAGAGAGTGGGTAAGTTTGTTGAAGCTCAGCACATAGGGTTTGATGCCGACGATCAGAGTAACAAGCTGCCGATCTTGGTGCGTTTTGATACTTATGGCGGCTATGTTTTAAATTCGATGGAGCGAGTTCGAAGTGGGGTATTGGTCCGGTATGAAAAGAACGAACCAAAAGCTTATTTTTGGGAAGTGTCTTTCACTTGGAAATATAAGCTTAATCGCAAAACAGTGAGTTACAAAGTTAGTTCAGACAATAACTCAAGAAGCTTGTTTCAAGTTGAAAAGACTGATGTACCAACGAATGTTTATCAAATTGCCGAAGATCTTAAAGGTCAGTTTCTTAGTAATGAAGATCGGTTTCTTTATAACCAGGCTGTCGAGCTTTTATTTGCATTAAGAAACTCTGCCCTTTTTGTAAATCATCCGAATTTATCTCTTAAGGATTTTCCAGATTATTTTAGAATTTTTATTGGCCCTCCTTTTGAACAATTTCGGTCAGCGATGCTCGGAGCATTTTCATCCGCACAGTCTTCTAACGATAAGGAATCTTATTCGACAATGGCACTCTTTGTTACTGTTGCTGCGGCCAATCTTTATCAAGATGCAAAACTTGGTCCAAAAGAAGATACAACAAAAATACTTTTAGAGGCCAAAAAGATATGGCAAGAAATTCAAGGTTTTTCAAAAACTGAAGATCTTAAGTTTACTGATGCTGAAAAAGAAAAATTGGCTAGATTCAAACGGGCCGCAGATTTTTTTCTCGTATGGAATGATGTACAGTAGTCTCATTGAAGTTCGGTAGGGACGGCACCTGGATTAGCGAGGGCCCATCGATTTCCCGCAGGTAGATTTTTATAGTCCGACGCGCTCGGATTGCGCGGATCAAATGGCGGCCAAATGGGGCGATCCCACCAATCAGGGCGAGCCGAAAAAACGAGCGAGTCGGGGAGCGTGACAAGATTCTCTCCACTACCAAGTTGTATTCCCTTCGTTTTGTAATCGTAGTTCATTTTGCGATTGACGGTACTTAAACTTAGAGGATCATATCCTAAATCTGTGCTCACTCTCTCGTATCCAAAACCGAAAGAGTAAATAGACGTGTGAATTTGAGCCGTATTTGTTGCATCGAGGTTAGTATGAAATCCATCTTTGCCAAGAATATTTCCGATAATGTTTTGGTAGCGATTGAAGATTCCATTCACGACGGGAATCGTTACTTGGATTTTATTTCTTTCGTATCCCACTAATCTATTCTTAAAGGCGGTATTGTGCCAATTGCTTCCGTGAAGATTATTAAAATTAATTCCATTCGAAAAATTGCCTTCAAAAAGATTCATCGCCGAGCCACCGCCCTCAGGAGCTAGGCCTGCAGACATACTTGAAACCCCATTTTGCATATATGTTAAAAAATTATATGCAATCACCGAGCCATATACAGCCCAGAGCGAAATAGTCTGTGGTACCCCTTCAAAAATATTATCAATATAAAGATCATCCGATGCTGCGATTCTAAAAATTCCCCGATTATCTCCCGTCGGCACATTGGTTTCGTAAAAATAATTCTGACGCAGTTCAAGACGCGCACCTTCCATCATCCATACGTGAGCTCGTTCGCTGTTTTCAGAACGCACATTTTTAACCCAACAATTGTAGGCATGCGAGATCATGATATTTGACATGGCTTTAGTGTTTTCAATTTTTAGATCTTCAATTCCGACCATCTCCACAAAATCTTTCCATACTTTAGCTTGAGGGCTGCGCTCCTTCTTCCAGTTAGACATATAAAGACCTGGAGAAATTTCGAGATGATTTGCATCGATAATTCTAACTACTTTTACCCACTGCTGTTGAGACCGTTCGCCAGAATTTCGACTACAGCTACTGCATTTTGATCCGGTATTTACGGTGACATCGATATTGTCATTGGTTTGGTCAATTTGCAGAATATCGCCGGCGTTGATTCCTGAAGTTGCAAGAATGAGAGTTGTATCGCCTTTGTTGTAAACATCTGGTTGTGAAGCTCCGCCTAGATTTATATAGCCGCTTACATTATTAAAACCGGCGGTGATGCTTCCTGATCCGATGATTCCAATATCTCCTCTGCCAGAGCCTGCATCAGGAAATTTTAAAATCGTTTGGTTGGGGCCAGCTCCTCTTAGAGTGACATTGCGAGCACAGTTAGCGAGATTTGAAGAGCTACAATTTAATTTAATGGTGCCATCCGGATGAGATGCCGTTTTTACAAGGTTATAGGTTCCAGGCCCAAGATAAACCTCTTTATTTGTACTGATTGCTGCCGAAGAGTTTGAGCACTGTTTGATCGCCAGGTTGATCGTATCAAGATTGGCTGTGGCAGCATCAAGAGTCGCGCAGCGAGTGCTAGTGGGAATTCCCGCAGTTCCATCGGGTTTTAAAATTCCTGCATTGCTCCAATCGATGATATCTGAGGTAGGAATCAAATTGGAGTCTGACGGAAGAGCTGAATTCACGATAATTTGAATTTCATCTGAACTTGAAAGAGCTGAGTCGCTCGCAGTCATTTTGAGAACGTAGGTTCCTGCTGCGCTAAAGGATGCAGTACTTTGCCTTGAAGTCGCTGAAGAAAAAACAACAGATCCTGCGCCAGAAATTTTTGCCCAGGCGTATGTAAGAGTAGATCTCACAGGTAAATTATCATCTGTCACTGTTGCCGATAAACTTGCCATTGAGGGCAGTGTAATCGTCTGATCCGGACCAGCGTTTACGATGGGAGGCTGATTAGCCACGGGAGTTTGAGTGGTTGCCGAGACTTGATTTGAAGCAGTAGCATCTCCGACAGCGTTTGTAGATTTAACTCGGTAGTAGTATGGCGTCGAAGCATTGAGGCCGGTGTTTGAATACAAACTTATATCGGCTGCCACAGTAGCAATGACTGAGAACGGGCCTGTTGCCGATGTCGACCTTTCAATTTTAAATCCAGTTTCGTTTGATGAATTATCCGTCCAAGCTAAATTAATCTGTGAAACCGAAGTAGCCATGGCTAGCAGATTACTCGCTGCGGCCGGAGGCATGGGCTGAGGATTTTCATCAATAACCGGCGCGGCAGGAGGTGTCGGACTTGGTGTTGGGGAGGGAATATTATTTGCATTCTGCTTAGCAGCGAGTTGATTTGGGTCGTCGTCAGTTGGCGTGAATTCGACATCCGAAGGTCCTGCGCAACCGACGAGTCCGAGCGTAAAGCCTAAAAATAATGTCGGTAAAAATTGATCGAAAATAGCTCGATTCACCTGCTATTGCCCCCTCTAGAAAGAATGCAATTCATATGCCAAGCCTTACGAGCAAAAGTCGCATAAAGAAGGCCCTTAAGGCTTTGGGAGGCATTTTGACGGGTGATGAAAAACGTCAAATTTAACTCGGGCAAAAATGTCCGAATCAGCCTTTTTTAGGGGGCCAAAATGCCACTAGAAAAGTGTTTTAAAGGGGAATCTTTGGCATGCATATTGCACAATACAATAAAGTGCGAAGGCGTGTTTTCAGTACAGAGATTGTCTTGGTTTTAATGGCTGTTTCGCCAATCTCACTTGATGCATCTGACAAATTTTCGCGCGTTTCAATTTGCAGAGAGAGCATGCAGTTTTTGAGCGAGTCTTCTTCTTCGCTTGAAAGTTTGAGAAATAGTTTTGATCCAGAAAAAATCGAAGTCCATTATCGCTCAGTTGTTAAGAATTTGAGTCTACCGGCTTTGATTTACTTAGCAGACCCAGCAAATACTTCAGATTCTGTTGAATCAATTTTCAATCTTCCCCTTCAATTTAATGAGCCGAGTGTTACGGCCGAACTCAGATCAATTTATGATATCGTTCCTCATAAGTTAAAAGATAATTTTGGTCTTTTGAAGAATCTAAGGTCGAGTTTGATGAGGCTGATTAGAATTAAATTTTTTATTCAGCAGCAGAGCGGCTATGGGCTTTCGCATTTGGTTGAACTTGATCCAGTAGCGAGAAGATTTACAGTGAGTCCCGATGCTCGCAAGATGGCTTATCTTTCTGGTTCGGTTTCAAGTAAGCTTCACCTGGTTGATTTAGCGACAAAGACTTCTGAAGTAGGTTTTGAATCACCAGATGCGGTCAAGCGCATTGTAAAAGCTCAAGAGCTTCATCCGACAACTGATGTTGGATGGTTTTTATCAGATACGGTGTTTTCTCCGAATTCCAAACTTTTAGCAGGATGGGGTAGTTCTGAAGATTTTTTTGCCATCTGGGATGCGGATTCTAAAAAGTTAGTGGCCGAAACAGATATTCGTTTATTAGATTCGCTAAGTTCGATTGATCATGGACAAATTGTTGATGCACGATGGCTTTCAAATTCTGAATTGGCCGTTGTTTATGTTGATTTGCATCCTGTAGAAAACACGCCAAAATTTGAATTTATAAAGCAGCCGGTGGGATTATATAAAAAAGTTAAGACATCACCTGGCAGCCCACTAGGATTCATCATTTATCTTAAATTGAAAAATAAAAAATTATCTGTTTTTTCTAAGATGGAGCCGATTCTTTTTTATGGAAAAGCAATTTCAAAATACCAAGCAATGGCTATTTCACCAGATCGATCGATTCTCGGGGTATTGATGAAATCTAGAAAATCTCATCTTGATAAAAAATGGGAGTCAGAAATTGGCCTTTTTAAAGATCAAAAATTGATGGCGGAATTTAATTCAAAAGGTGAAGGAGTTTATTTGGAGTATATTGGTCCAAACTTATTTGCATTTGTAAGTCATCAAGCGATTGAGATTTTGAGGCTAAAAGGAACAACGATTAATGTCTTAAAAAAATATTCGATAGATAAATATGAGAAATCGGATAATCTCGATCGATTTAAATCTGCAGCTGTCTCTTCAGATTTACAATATTTAGTTGTAGGAACCGAGCAGGGTAGAAGAGCGATGCTTGATCTAAAGAATTTTATTTTTACTTGGGCAAGTGATGGAGATTTGCCAGCATTTCAGAAGCATATGGATATTTCTGAATCATCTCGTGCTGGAATTCACTCGATATCAATTACATCAGAAGGAAAGGTTTTTTCTGGGTCTTTCGCAGACGGGATTATTATGAAAGATCAGCTAGAGTCTTTTGGTAAGATTACGAGTTCGGGTTCTGTACAATCTAACAATCAAAATATAATGCTTGAATCTGCACCACTGGTTTCGGCCGCCGAATTGCAAAGGACGTTAGATAACGGTATAGCCACCGATAAAGAATTGGAAGCAGCTTTAAAGCTTTTCTCGAAAATTTCGCCGAGTATTGAGGATTTGATCAATACTGCAAACGAAGCAGGAGTAAGTATCGGTTTAGGTGAAGAGAATCGAACTTATTTTTTGTCATGGAAAGACTTCTTTAATTTTAACTCTCTTAACGCTAAGGGCTTTACGATTATTCCAAGCGCAAAGACAAATTTATTCTTTCTGTTTCATGAATTGAGACATTCCGTTCGTACGAAAGGGCAGGCCAAATATTTAGAGAAGAAAATCGGTAGTTTTGAATCCGAAGATTTTCGCTATATAAGTGGCCCCATGAAAGCAGACCTTCGTGAAAGAATAAAATTATTTGTGATCATTCAGGAAGCTTTCGCTTACGAATTTATGATTAATATTTCAAATCTCTTAGAAAAGAAGGGAGTAATTGTTAAAGATCGTGATCATATCCCTGCGGATCTTAAGACAGTTTATTTAAAAAATGGTTTAGATGGGCTTCTCGAAAAAATTCCAACGCATGCAGAGAATTTCGACGAATATTTGAAAAGCGTTTACAAAGGCTTTGAAGAAGCCTTTGGTGTCGATCTTGGTGATGAGGATTAAAAATCTAGGAGTTTTAGATACTTACTGCGGGCTACTTTATTTGATGAAGTAGCCCGTTGCTTTTTGAATTCATCGAATGCTGGTAGAGGACTTGCTTTTAAAGTATGTCCACGTATTTCAGAGGAATGAGAGCTAAAAGGTAAGTTGCCGATGTTCCAAAAATCGAGGTTCTTATTATTTGCGGTTTTGTATGTTTTGCCATTTGTGCTTTATGGTGCAAGTTCTCTCGAAGAGCTTGAGCAAGCAATAACCCAGAATCGATCAAAAGTACGTGAATTTGAAATCATTCAAAAAAAAGCTGAAGAGTTTGGCGTTCGTGTTTATCTGTTTGGCGGAACTGCAGCTGCTTTTGCCCACTACGTAAAATGGGATCTCGAACGACAGAACGGTCATTCTGAATATCAAGAAGAGAAGTTTGATTATCATTGGACAAATATTTATCGCTCTACTCAAGATGCTGATCTTGTTGTCGATGGAACAACCGAGCAGGCGCAAAAACTTGAGAATTATTTGGTTGAGCAATTGCCTCATTTGCAGGGATCTAAAACGGTGTGGGAAGTTCGACTCCTTCGAGAGAATTTTCGAAATAAAATTGCCCTCTTAAATAGCTACGAATTTCTCAATCAGCATTCAGATTCCCATTCCGTTGGCCTTATCGAAATTACCAATTCAATGAACGATGAACCTGTGATCAAAGATTTGCGCCATTGGAACGAGGAGCGGCCTCCATTTTTAAGAGATGTCGAATCTGGCGAGATTCATTTCTATTTTTCTGATTTGCATAAGACTACGAAACGATATCTAGACGGGTTGAATCCGCCCATTTTTTCGGTCATTCGATATCTGATCAAAGCGCTTCAATTTGAATCTAAAATTCCGGCCGAAGACGCTTCTAAAATTAAACAAATCATAAATGATTTTTCGACTGAGAACGATCTTAAGACATCTTATGCTAAAAATTGGATAGAAAAAAATGCAAAGAAATTGTTTCATCATGCGCTCAATATTGAATATGCCTGGGACCTTCTTGAGAGTTTTGGCGTAAGAAATCTTTTGGCGGGTGTTTCTCCTTCGGAAGATCTTGAGTCACTTTCGACTTTGATGAATCGAGAGCCTCTTCGCACTTCTCCTTTGGGCTTAGGCAGCGGCAGAAAGGCGAAGGAAATATTTGAAGATGATCTTATCTTTGCTCACGAGACACGTGATTTTTTAGCGTATGAGTCGATCACCAAATCAAAAAAAGGTGAGGCTAATGTCTTCATTTCTCGACCAGGTCATGAAGGCGAGAGTGCGATGCATGGTTATGGTTTTTATATGCGAAAAGGACGATTTGGCGCGGCGGGGACAGGAATTACTATTCGTGCTTATCTTCATGCCGATGCAAGAGAAGGTACAGATTTTGTTACAGTAGGCGATTGCGATTATATTTTAGTTCGGAATAAAAGTGCAATTAGGCTTATTTTTGAATCATTAAAACTTTCTCCCCTTCACTATATTTTGATTTTGAGAGACCAAAACTTAAGCGGGTCAGATAAGGGGGTTTTATTTCAGATTAGGAGCAGGATTTTTACTGAAATTTCTAATCTTGATAAAAATTCTGCTCATAAAATTAGCGAACTTGTTGTTGAAGCTTTTAACAATGAAAACCCGCTTTCGGTGGTTATCATTGAGGGCAGAGATTTACTTAAGGCTTCTAAATGGAAAGAGATTTCATCTCGAGTTGAGACTTATCTTGAGAGTCCAGAGACAATAAGAAGAAGGTTTTTAGAACTGCTCAGGCTTTCTCGAGATCATTATGGATGGGGAGATCTTTTTTTGCGTCATATTCTTATGAGGCCGGATTATTTAGATTATCACGATTTGTTTTTAAATATCGTATTAGGTTCTGAAGGAAAAAATAGACTTGATTTACCCGCGCCAATTTTTTTAAAGTATCTGAATAATTCCAAATATAAAGAGCTCATTGAACTTGTTACGGAAAATAATGTTGAATTATTTTTTGATATGGTAAGATATTATAACCCACTACCGTTTGACAAGAAAACTACTCATAGAGCTTTAAAGAAAATTGAAGCATATCTTAAATGTGAACTTAACAAATTTGAAGTTTACTCAGCAGAATTCAGGAGTAAGCAAATCGGGCATTCGGCGTATTCTTCGTCTCTTCATGTTCATGTTCTCTGCCCTCTAGTCTATCTCAACTTTCCGGGGGCTATAAAACGATACCTCGATGTGCTCCATCATTCGGGCAGTAATTATATTTCTGGTTTGGTTAGCGACCTAGGCCGTCGCTCGTCAGAAGAAGAAAGTTTAGATGAAGTCATTTTGTATGGTTTAAAAAGACTGCAGCCTAAACAGTATGAGAATATTTACGCGCTTCAACACAATGTATTTAGATGGCCTAATTCTCACCATCTTAAAAAGTCATTTCAATTTTTTAAAGCCTTGGTCGAGCGCAGAGGGACTGAGGCCGATAAGCAAGGATTGGTAGAAATCGAACAAGATTTAAAGGCAGCCAGAGCAAAATATCTGAAAGAAAAAGCAAATGTAAGCTGCTGGTCTCAGTTAAAAAATCTTTTTAGCTTGGGTCGATAATTCAATACTCGACGAGACTTGCTGCCCCTTACCTTCGTGTATCTGCAGTGGCCTTAAAGAAGATGTTTTCTTGCGTTTTATGACCCATTCTCGCTAAAACCAGAGAATGCGGATGGGATTTTTAACTTCCACTTTTGCGCTTAGTTTGTGTTTTATTTCTGCGAAAGCGCTTTCTGCGAAAGAGGCATCGTTAGATGAAATACTTTCTCAGGTGCCGGGAGTTTCGACTCAACTTTATGCGCCTGTCATTCATCAAAACGGTGAATCTGATTTTTTTGAAACACTTCGTTTAGTTAAAGAAGCCAAGCCTGGAAGCACGGTGGATATGGCTTATTTTATTTTTGAAGATGACTTTAGCACTAGTTATCTCGTTAAAGCCATGCGTGAGCGCGCAACCCAAGATGGAGTTCAATTCAGATTGCTCGTTGACTATATAATGAGTGAGGCGAAGCCTGATTTTTATTCTTACCTAGCTAGTATTTTGGGTGTCAGAGTGAAGCGTCATCTGCGACCGAGCCCAGCGTTTATTCGATATCTTAAAGAAGATCTTCAGTTGAATAATCCACATCTACTTATTCACGGACTTTGTCTTCAGAACGCCGATATTATTTTGAAAGAACTTAAAACAAGTAAAGTGCTTGCGCCTTTTTTTCCTCTCTTTGAACAGGTTCTTCCGGGGGGCGTTACTCCGGATGAAATGAATTTGGTCATGGCGACATTGATGAGCGCTGAAGCTATTAAGCTTGTTCCTGCACTTCGTCCCCTCGAAAAGCATTTTGAAAATTTTTCAAGGCGTATGCATCACAAGCTTATTTTAGCGCGAACTTCACGCGGGCTTGAGCTCAGTCATGGAGGACGAAACCGAAGTGATGAGTATCATGTAAGTCTTTCAACTCCGTTTGGTCAGAGTCTGCTTGAGAAGAGAAATTATCCTTTTTTTGACCTAAGTATTTCAGGTGTTGTGGCGGCAGAAGAGGAATCTCATATTTCTGAAACTTTTAATCAAATGTGGAACGCAGGAACCTACTATTCAGAACTAGTTCGTGTGCCCGATAAGTTTAATTCAAGAGTTCAGGGTGATATGATTGACGAAAAATCTTTGATTTTTGAAAGGGGAATTGCAGAGCTCCGCGCACAGTCTCTTTTAGGTTATCGATCTTTAAATGATCAAAGCTTTAGAATTAAATATTTTGAAAATAAAAATAAGCAGAGCAAATTTATCTCTGAGGCCTGGGCTCGAATTTTTTCAGAAGTCGCTAAAAACAAGATTACAATTATTTCAGCTTACTTTTTTCTGTATCCCGAACTTTTTGATCCCCTCCTTGATGCCATGAAGCGTGGAGTTGAGGTCGATGTCTATACAAACTCGCTTTTAACTACCGATATGAATATTGTTAATATTGCCTCCTATCAGGCCTTTGAAGAATGGATGTTAAAAGTGCCCAAAGAGAAGTTAAAGTTATTTGAATTAGATACACGTGGAAAAAAGGGTAGCTTGCATGCAAAAATATTTTTTGTTGACGATATATATATGGGAGTTGGTTCAGCCAATTCAGATCCGCGAAGTCATCATTTAGATACCAACAATTTTTCTTTTATTCGTTTAGATTCTCTGGCGAAAAAAGAATTGGCTGAAACAGTAAAATCTGAATTTGTTCGCGGCCTTTATTGGAACCTAGTCGATCTTAACTATGTTCAAAATATGTTGAGCTTTGTTCAGCAAAAAAATCCTCGTTTATTGCCACTCACCCGATGTGAGTGGCTTTTAAAGCAGCTTTGATCTCTCAACTTCAAATCTAGACTGTCTTATCGGCAATTCCTACGAAGATGATATCTCACAACATTGGGGCCGTGGGTTTTATCATCGGGGCGAGACATGACGGTTTCGCAGGAGACATACTGAGGGATTGATCATTTTACTGCCCACCTTGCTGTATCACTAGTACATCACGATCGGCTAAGTAGTGAGACATAAGTGCAGGATTATAAGTCACAGTCTGATTGATTAAGAGGGTCTTAAGTGATCGACTCTGAGTTTGGTCGATAGCTTTTGTCGTGATATCGAGCACTTCTTCATCCGTGGGCAGAGTTGAAAGAAATGCTCGATGAAGAGCAGCTTTGTAAAGATCTCGTTGTTTGCTGCTCATTGCATTATACACAGTAACGGGTAGGGCAATCGTAGGAGCTAAAATAGCGGCGGATGTAAAACTCCTTACTTCGGTTTCGGCGCCTCGCAGATAGGTCATCAGTCTGACGAGTAATGACCTCCTGAAGCCAATTTCGTCATTGGTCGTCATTGCCGATGACTCAAGTACGTTTCGAATTGAAACAAAAGCTTCGTGAGAATAAGTTTCTGAGTTCTGCACCAGAGAGTCGAGATGCTCAGCAGCTCCAACCGACATTTCTGCTCGAAGATGAGTCATTAAAAGCGCTTTAAGTTCAGCCGCACGAGGCTGAGCATTTAAGCCAGTGAGAATTTCTTTTTCGTAGTCAGTTTTGAGCAGAGAATTGTTTGAAATCTCTCTAGCAAAATCATTCGCATTGAGAATTTTTTCTAGACGTTCTGCTTCGGCTCCGTATTTAGTTGCGATATTGCCAGCAATCGTTATCCATTTTGCATCGGCGGATTCTGTCGGTGATGTCGGAATAATATCTGCAACTAGAGGAACAACAATCACGCGAACATGAGGTGTACCTGCAGCCACTCCGCAATAGCGATCAGTTGAAGGAAGGCTATCCCTCCACGAGATCGCAAAAACCATAAAGGTGTGATAACGACCGGATGCAGTCGGATCAGAAGGAGGAGTAAAAGTGATCGGAAAATTATATGAACCGGGAGTGTATCCAGGTTTGTACGCACTATATTTAATATCGCCGCAGGGGAATATCGCGGTCGTTGGTGGGGGAATAGGATTCCACTCGTTGGCGCACCAGCTAGAGTTTACTGTATTGCAGTTAAAAGTATAATTAAACTCGGGAGGGCGAGAGACAGCGTTTCCGTTTTCATCAAGCCAAGTCGGGCTCCAAGCGCCAACATAATATTGCGTATTTAGATTACCGGCGACTTGATTATCGACCGCATGAAAATACTTTGTGATTTTTGGGCTGCCCGCTTTGACTTTGCCAAAGTAAACCATATTGCGGCCGCTCGATCCTTGAAACTTTACTTGAGAAGCATCATCGGAATTAAAGAGATCAAAAATATCAACGATGGGGTTCCAATCGTTTACTTCTCGAACTTCTCCAATCACTCGAACTGAAAAGATTCCGGAGAAGCGCGAGTCATTCGTAGGAATTTGAATCACATCCTGAAAAATTCCGCTTGAAATGGTTTGAAGGCGAACAGTCATTGTAGTCTCAGCATTGGCATCGAGTAGAAAATTTTCGGCGGGGGCAGACACAATTTTATATCCCGCGATAGCTGAGTTTAAATACTGCATTCTAGGTTTGCCCAAGCGAAGAGCTTTAGTTCCGGTATTTTTTAGTTTGAAAACCATTTCATTGGGAGTTGTGCTGTATTGATCAACCGTCTGAAATTTAACTAAGGTTAAGCTGTCATTTTGAATTTGCTCAGTTGCAGAGAAGACAGAAAGTTGCCCTTCATTATTTTTTCTATAGAATCGAATGCTCGTTGCTTCCGACGTTCCCCAATCATTTGAAGCGGTGACTTCAAATACTTTATTATCTTCGCCAGCAGGAATGGACTTACCGGGAATAACTGTGAGTTTTCCGGTTTTAGAATCAAACGAAAAGCCCGAAGGAGCAGCGGGAGTAATCGAATATTTCTTAACAACTCCACCACTATTTTTGGGCAGCAGATTAACGACTTCTGGCGAACCAGCATTATAAACAACTGGGCTTGCTTCATAAATTAGATCTGAAGGGGGTAGGGCAAGAACATAGAGATTAATTTGCTCGCAGTTTGATAGCTGAGTGGTCGATTTTCTGGCTTGAACATAAAAAGTGTTTAAAGCATTCTTTTTTAACGCAGGAATGGGTTTGTTTTGATACAACCCATTTGAAAGTTGAAAAGTCTGAAGCTTATCTTTTAAGAGAAGTTTATCTGAAAAAGTCATCCAGCTTGCTTCAGTAAGTCCTTGGCAGTTTGCGTTTTCAGTAATGGCCATTTGAATCGGCTGATCCGTCGCGGTTAGCTTCAAATTGACAGAGTTTGACGATAGAATTTCTTCTCCATCTTCTGTTGAAACTCTTAGAGTTCCACCTGAAGCAGTAGGAACGTTATAAGGGATACTAAAATATACGCAGGCAGATTGAGTGGTATTCGGATTTCTATATCGAACCGAAGCTTTTACTTTTCCGCTCGAGGGAACAAGAGTAATATTTTCTTTTGTCGTAGAATAGGGTTCCCAAGTACCGGTGCTACAATCTGTTTTATTGAGAGAAATTTTCATTTGATTTGAATCATCGGCAAACAAATTTAATTTTACGGTGAGAGCGTTGACGCTTGTGGCTCCATCGTTAACGGCGATGGTAGGATTTCGAGGAGCACCCATATATTTTTTAAGAGTGCGTTTTACGGCCTGAGCTGAATCAGTCCAAGCTTTGTTTCCGGCTCGGTCAGTTTGATTAACGGTAACAACGATATCTCCGTCTTCAATATTCTTGAGAGTGGTCGTTGTGTATGCCCAGGTGCCTGTTGCACTGCAAAGAGGATGAGCGATAACAAATCCAGCAAGGTCAACTGCAACTCCTGCTTCAGAGCAGGTGCCTGAAAATGTTTGGCTTGCAATATTGCTAGAGGTGAGTTTGAGATTGTCAGCCGGACTTGAAATAGTAACGGTGGGAGGCGTGACATCTAAAGTGGCCGTCACGCTAATGCATTCAGAAGAGTTTCCGGCAAAATCTCTAAATTTTGCATAAACAGTTTGAGGGTTACTAATCATCTGTAGATTAAAGGCTTCGATAAGATTGAAGGGCTTCCAGGTGAGATTTCCGCCGCAGTTCGCATTCGTCGTGATAGCCATTTCATCCGCGCCAAGAACATCGAGGTAAAGTGTCGAGTCAGGTTTATTTGTATAGGCAGTTCCTGAATTGAGAGAGAAATTTTTAATTACAGGTAAAGAATTATCAAGTTTGACGGTAATGGGAGCGGTGGTTGTCGTATTGCCGCTGATATCATCGATGCTCGCTGTGAAGTTGTAATTCTGGTTGGGTAGCTGAGATAAATCGGCCGTGGTATTGAATCTTCCGTTTATACATGAACTTGTTTTTTGAATATCGCCAGAGATTGTTACACTTCGACCGTTCTCAGAGCAGACTCCCGAAATATTGAGAAGGCCTCGATCTCTGGTGTAATTAATGTAGTCACCAGAGATAGGACTTTGAACAGCTAAGGTCGCAGGAGTATTATCTATCGTTGATTTATAATATTTAATACTCAGTCGATTTGATATATTGGTCGCGAGATCTTGCGACTGTGCTAAAATAACGCCTTCGCCATTTGGTACATTCGAAAAATTAAGATCGATTGACCACTGACCTGCCTGGCAGGCCGTCGCGATAAACGGTATGGCCATTCCTTGTGAGTCTTTTAATTTTGCAAGTCCTCCAAACTTAATCAGCTGCCCATCTTCGATGCCTTTGCATAATCCTTTGAGAGTAATAGGAGAAACTTTGGTTGTGATATTAATTCTCGAAGCGCTATCTAAAGTCGGCGAACTGAGTTCGATCACGGGGGCAACTGAATCATTTTTATAGGAGCCCATGGGACTACATTGAGATACGGCTCCGCTTCTATCTTTAATGGTGGCATAAATTCCTGAGGAATAATTCTGAGGAACAGTGATCTTGGCACCATTCGTTTCAAAACTATCTTTGCAGGCGGTGACAGAAGGAGCGCCAAAGCAGCTAGAATTTGTATAAAATGAAATCGATTGGGCTTGATAATCAAGAAATCCCTTAAAATTTACAGACTGAGAGCGATGGGGTGAAGCAGGGCTCATAGCTAGCTGCGCAGGCAGCCAATTCTTCATGCTTTTTGTATCGTTAGAATTTGATCGACTTCGAATGATAAACGAACTTTGACAATAGGTTTCTTTGAGCGTGGCATCTCGATATTTTGCTGAAATATAGTGAACACCTTCTTCATTTGATAAAGTAAAAGGCATTGTCACAGAATTTTGACCAGGTGAGGGAGTAAAAGGCGTCCATGTCCCACCGGCTGCGCAATTTCTTGATTCAGAAATATAAACTTCTTTAGCCGTCGCCGAAGGTGCGATTAGATTTAAAGTTATATGAGCTGAAGTCGTAAATGTGCTTCCACTATTGATCGCAATCGGACCCAGTTTTTTAATATTACTCTGACGAACAAAAACAGATTGGCCGATATCTAAAAGTCGAATGGGGTAATAATTTAAGCAATTAGAAATTTTTGGAGCATAATCTTCGATATATCCAATTCCGTTTGTGCGTAATACAAGTTGATCATAATCTTCTGAATAGATTTCTTCGGTATCTAAAACAACAACGCGATCGCCCTCGAGTAGTGTATGTAGTGGAGGAGGGGTTTTTATGGATTGAGCTGCTGTTTTAGTTGAAATTTTTCCGGAGAAATCAATGGCCTGAACTGAATAAGAGTATTCAGTTGCCGGACTTAAATTCACATCAGCATACGATGTGCCTCCGAGGCTTGAAATAAGAGCCGCACCTCGATAGAGGCGATATTCTTTAATTCGTCCCGAATCGTCGCTTGCAGGCGACCACTCTATATATACAGATGCCGGTGAGATCGCCCTTAGCCAAACTTCACTCGGAGCCTGTGGAGCAGAATTATCAGAAATTAAGTTAAGAGCAGATTCAAGAACGTATCCATCCATACCTTTATCGAAATCAATGTAACGGTAACGTTGAGATTGAAAAATAAAGGACTCTGAGCGAGTGATGTTGCCTTTACTGTTTATAGGTTGAATGGCAACGGGAAAGCGAAGAGTAAAAACATTGGCTGAAACACCACCAGCAAAAACAGTTGTTGACGCCCCCCGAGTCATGACTCGGGAGTTTAACTGCATGGTTTGTGAGAACACAGCATTTTGCGCGCTCATGCAAAAGAGCAAGACTGAAGATAAGCAAGCAAAGATAGAGTAAATTCTTTTCATAGATAGTCTTCCTCTTAAAATTCTTGTTGCAATGAGCATGCCAAATCATCTGATAAAGTAAGTTATATAAAATACACTGCTTTTTAACTGCCCCCTTTTTGCCCTATGAATATTGATGCGGAGCACCGCTCTTCTTGTTTTAAGCCCCCTATTTTTATCGGCTCTGATTTTCAATCTTTCTGAGTAAATTTGCGCACTTAAAATGGAGTCAAGATTTTGTACTTAAACGCATCTGACTGGCATGATGCTTGCACTTTAATTTTACGATGAAGTTTTTTAGATTAAATTTTAGCTTAATCATTTTGACTGCTCTTCTTACGGTCAAAGCTTATGGCGATGAGCAGATTCGTCTATTTGATGCAAACGGAAGTCCTGTTGCTGATTATGATCTTATTGTTCATTCTCTAGAAAATAAAACAGTAATCATGGGCGATGGTCGAGTATTTCGATTGGGAGAAGCCCTCGGGGGGCAGGTTAATAATTTGACTTATGCGATCGCAGATGAACCGGGTTTTGCCCTGCGAATTGCTCAGAGAGGAGTCTCAATAAGTTCTCTTGATAGTATTATTAATGGCCATGCAATTCTTAAGTTATCTGATCAGCCAGTGGTAAATATAAGAGAAGCACACTATGGGCAATATATCGTTCAAGAGCATGTATCGATGGCGACTGAAGAGCTTTTCATTCTGACAGGCGAGCCAGTTGAGACAGTTCGAATGAGACTTGATTATTTTATTGAAGCTTATCCAAATCTTACGCATGAGGTTCGAGACTATTATCTAAAAAAATTGGATCTTTTTATCGAACGAACGGCGCCATTCTTAAGATATGGCGATGGTGGGTTTGATCAGATTATTTTTGATCAAAAAGCTGGAGAGTGGCGGCTGCTTGATTACAGCAGTAAGCATGTTCTCTGGGATAGAGCTGCCCCTTTGTCTGAAAATATTTTGAGTACTGCTTTTTTTAAGTATCGCATTGAGCATCCTGAAGAAATGACTCATGTTTCAGAAATTGAGAATAGGATGCAAAGAATAGTCGCTCAAACTCGAGGCGATCTGTTTTTTAAACCATTTGTGATGCCGTCCGAATATACCAGTTTGACTGGAATTGAAGCCATACAACAAGCCAACCAAGTATATGTAGGAGAAACAGCCATTAGTCAGGCTGAACGCGAATTCTATGGCCGACAAGTGAGTGATTATCTTATGAGACAGAATGCCAAGGGTAACCCGCTTGATAGTTTTTCTACTGCAGCGAGAGTAAGGCGCCTTATTACTTTGGAAGGCATTACTGGTCCGGATTTAACAACCACGCAAGTTGAATTGGATATTCTTTTTAGAGAAGCACGCAATAATATGAATCCTCTCGAGAAGGCCATTTACAATCAGGCTCTTGATTTAGGCCTCGACAAGGTTAGTTTTACCTATAATCCAACAGATCCGCAGAGCACGGGTCTTTCATTTGATTCAGAGGGGCGGGTCACTCAGATTCGGATTGGAGGAGCTATCTCTACCTTTAGACAAAAGCTCATTGGGGAGCTCTATAAATTTAATCGTTATAATTCTATCGATTCGCTTGGTGTTTCTGATTCTCCATTTAATATTATTGCAAAAGGACAAGATAGCTTAGTTCACAAATTTGTTCTCGAGGTTGAAGCGCAAGCCGCTAGTCTCTATAAACCAAATATGAATGAAGCTGATTTATTACGTCAAAGTATCGAGAAGGCTCAGCTCAAATTAGGAGTAACCTTAGAAAATGTTTTTGAATCTGTAGGTTCAAAGGATTTACTAAGACTCGTTAAAGAAAATCCGGCGGCAGTATTCGGATCTCTCTTATCAAGTGTCACGATGAGTCAAAATAAACCAATTACATTAGCGAATCATCCACTTATAAGAGAAAATGTTCGAGCAATTGCTTCTACAATCAGCAGTGGAAAACAAAGAGTTACGCTTGTAATCGATAGAATCAATTCGACTGGCAATATACGTCTGACTCCAGAACAGATGAGTAGATCTTACCCAAGGCTTGCCGTTAATTTAGAAAACTTAAGTGTCGTAAGCCGTGGTAGTATAGGTGCGGTTACAAAGCTAGGCGATGTGGGGCTTATCGTTGGGGCCGGCTTATCTTTATTTGCTGGTGCCGCGGCGGCTGACGAAGTGCGAAGAGCTGGCGGAACCACTCTTGAACAAACCGCTATTTTTGTAAACGACACTGGCAAATCAGCCGGCGGATTTTTAATTGATATGTTAATTCACTATCCCGAAATAGCTGCCGCATTTAAATTTCAGGTCATTGCTCCTTTGGCTACTATTCGACCTACAATCGATTTCGGTAGGCCCTTTGCTGACTCAGGTGCTGAAGGCGTGCAACAAATATTTTCTGGCGCCTGGCAAAACACAATTGGTGGAGGAAATCCGATTCCCTATACAACTGCTCTAAATTTGTATCTGTCTAAGAGACAAGAAGCTCGCAATTATGAAAAACGATGGAATGAGTATAATAGCCGATTCGAATCTCTCACTGATGCTGAGCGAAAAGAATTTCTGGATTTAGAAGCGAGTTGGAGAGAAAATATTCAAGAGACCCGTGCTTTTATTAAGGATGCTAATGATTGGGTTGGTAAGAAATTTCAAACTCAGTTTCAAGAAAAGCTTGAAAGGTATCAATTGCCTCAACCTCCTGATAATTTTCCTGAGCTTCAAAAGTATATGAATAATATTGATCGGTTCAAGAATGCCATTGGCGAACTGATGGGCAGCTCAACGTCATCTGCCAATCAAAATGGAATTGGATTAGAAAAAGCTGTTAATATTATTTCAAACGCTTGGAATACACCCGGGACTGAATTCATCAATATGAGGACAGGCATAAATACCAACGGACAATTTTTTATTCAAGGTACAAACGGCTCGCAAATTATTTTAGATGCGCCGCAGGGTGCAATTAATTCATCAGAGATGACAAACGACACAAAATCAGTGCTTGGAGTTTTGGTCGATGGTAATCAAAATTTATCTTCTCGTATTTTTGATCCTTTTGTCGGATATAAGAATATTAATTTTTCGGCAGGCACGATTGATTTGGGCTATGGAGATATTCAATTTACCGGAGCAAGCTTCTCCGATTTTAAAGACCAGGTTGAATTTAAAACTCCCGATTATTCGGCCGATGAAGGCACTTATTCTTGGACAGAAGAAGATAATCTCAATTTCGAATCGATGAATCTAAACTTAACCGATTCATGGACGAATTGGGATAACCAGTCTTACGATTCGTATTACTATAACTCTAGCGATTCTTCTTTGTTTGATGACTGGATTGATTGGTTTGACTGGTAGACATAGATCTTGAGGTGATGAAATAATCTCAAAAAGGGGATGAGATGAAAAAATTAATCTTAGGGATTTCTTTAGGGCTCGTATTCGTGAGCTGTCAGAAGACTGAGCAGCAAGAACCTAGAGCTTCAGTAGCTCTTTTAATGTCTGAAGTTCAGGACCTTAAAACTAAAGTTGCCGATCATGAAGCTTATATTCAAAAATCAAAGCAGATGTTTGAAGAATATAAGAGGCATATTCAGGCTCTCGAGGCAGTAGTCAAAAACCCTCGTTTGGGCAATCTACCCAAACCTTCAAATTAAAGTGTTTGCCTTTGTATAGTCTTTGTTAAGTTAGACTAACTTGACATTGCTGAATTGATCTTAAGATTCTATACTCAAAAGGACATATTTTTTGAATCATTGGGGAGAATTATGAGAAGAATAGGGTTTGGGTTTTTGTTTCTATTTGTCAGTCTGTCTGTATTTAGGGCTGATATTCGTTCTGAAGAAAAGGGACCTCCACCTCGCGGTATTCCCGGAAGCCCAATGCCGGTCACTCCGCCAGCAGATAAGAAGCCACCTCGCAAACCTGATGACCCGAACAATCCTAATATTGAGGGGCAATATTCACTCAGACTTTATCGATATTCTTGTGTGTTTATACCCGGAAGGCCAAAGGCGACAATTTGGGGAAGTGTCGATGTTCAAGCCGATCGTAGAAACTGTCGTGTAAACGGCGGAATCTTTGGCTCTATAGGATGGGATTTATAAAGGGGGCGGTGAATGTTTAATCAATTTACAATTCGAGTTTCGCTGATCTCAGTTTTAAGTTTTAGTTTTGTTCTTGGTCCTCTTTACGCCGCACTAAAATCGTCGCCAGGGCCTACGCCTCCGCCTGCGGTTATTGCGCCGCCACTTCGACTTTCAAATTGTACTGAGTTTAATATTAATCCAATTAAATCTGATGTACTGGCTAACGAAGATGAAGTTCAAGACTGTCATCGCCTTGATGCACTACGAACATCAAACCAAGGCAATCTCAATGATGTGAATGCAGTCGCCGAAGTAATTCAAAAACTTTTTAACGATTATTTAAGTCGGGACGGAGGTTTTGCTTACGATGCTTCTCGTGCAGCTGAGCTTCAGTGTCGTGCACGCAATGCTTTTCCGGTCCCAACTAATTTAGGAAGTGATCCGAATATGTTGACCTATCTAGCTAGACGTGGGCTCTGCCAAGTTGCAAGCACGACGCCGGTTAAGAAGTATTATCATAATTATGCGATTACTTGCATGAGCTGTAGTTTGGTTCCTTAAGGTATAGGGGAGAGAGAATGATCAAGTACGGAATATTTTTATTAGGTCTTATTTTTTCTACAAAGATCGTTGCTGCTCCAACGCCGAATCCAGCAGCGCCTCCAGTTTGGAATCCCAATATGGTTGTGGGAGAGCCCCAGATTTTAAATTCTTGTTCGATTTCTTATAAAGGCATTATCAAGTCGCCTGTGCTTGCTGGTACAAATTTATCTGACTGTAACGAGCTTGACCCCGTGCGTAACATTTGGGCGACATCGACAGATGAATCCGCTGCCAGCAATGCAGCCACGACTTTATTTAATATTGCGACGCGAATCTTAGATCGCAATTATATTAAAACGGGTTTTTATTTTCAGGCTAAGAAAAGTGCTGAGAGAATCTGCCGACAAAAAAATGCTTTTTTAACTTTTACCGATAAAGAGGACCAAGTGGATGAGACGGCATTTTTTGTGAAAAAATCATACTGTCAAAAAGGTCCCGCGGCTAATCAGTATCAACATCACTTTCATTATCGTTGTATGCAATGTAATTTTATTATCCCGTAATTGGGGGGTGGGAATAATGAATCAGAAGAATAGAAAAATTATTATGGCGGCTCTGGTTTTTGTGAACCTTGGATTTTTCGATATTGCGCAAGTGCAGGCTCAATACGCAAGTCCGTCACCTGTAAGAAAATGTGCGTATATCTATCAAGGAACTTACCGCTCAAAGCAAATTCCTACGCAGGATGTTGCAGATTGTAACTCTATTGAGACTGTACGGGCTAATTTAGCTTTAACTACTGATGCATCAATTATCGCGTCTTATACCGATCAAGGCTTACGGAGTGCTTGGAATATCACTGGACGTTATGCGGAGTCTGAAGATTTCTTCTATCTGGCTCAGAATTCAGCTCGTCTTGAATGCTCTAGGCGAAATGCAGTGATGGGGCTTCCTGCTCTTCAAGGGATGAGCGAAGAAACCTTTCAGGTAAAGAACCAGTTCTGTCAGGGCACTAGGGCTGCTGGCTACTATCACCAATTTGATTTTCGCTGCTTAGCTTGTCAGTAAGAAAATTACTTAACTTTTCTCTCTTTATATAAGAGCTAAGCTTTTTTTTCATAAACAAATGCCAAAAATTTTTTGGAGGTTGACTTGGCACGAATATTGCACTCTTTAGACAGCTAGATTATGTCTAACAACAATGTTGAACCCATTGCGAGAGGAAGAAGATAGTGAAAATAAAGACTAGGATGCTTGCAGGAAGTTTGTTGAAGATTGCGATTACTTTGCTGTTCTGTGTGCAAGGCGGATACTCGGGAGAGATCCAGACCTCGATCTTTGAAAGAATCGAAGCGTTTCGGCAAGACTTCGATGGGTTTACGACCCAAGCAATCGGCCGATTTCATGCAGGTGAAGAATATAAGCCACTGTTTGATTCCAAGAAGTTTATCCAGCTCAGTGATAGTGTGAATCCCTTTAACACAATTTCCAAGTTGAAATCTCCGGAGGGGACCGATGCCCTCGAGTACTGGCTGAAAAATCGAGGTGCGCTTCAGGCTAACATTGGGCATGAAGGTAAATTGGCTTTTTTGGCTGGTGCACTCAATCAATATCAATTGGCTCTTCTATCGATATCTGATTTGCCCGACTCATGGGATGGGTTGCCCGAAGGAAAGAAGCGGCGATTGGCCCAAAAAAGGGAACTCGCACTTCTCAACGTAGGGCTCCAACGTCTTAGAGCTATAAATTTTCTTCTGGACTCTAGTGTGACCTCAGTCGAGGAAGATAGTGCCTTGGCCGATGGCCCTAAAATTTACTTAAGCTTGAAGAGTGCCGCAGAATATTTGTGGGCAGTAGAATCAAACCAAGAGTCCCGTGCAATCACGGAGAGTCTTATCAGAGATACAAAGAGGGCACGGTTGCTATTAGATTCCACCGCCCTAATGACATTGATTGCTGCGAAGGATCACCTCGGCAGGGTTCGGTTATCCACGCTGTATCTGAAGTCTTCTGATAATAGGTACAATCATGACGGTCGAATTGGGCAGGTAGGCACACAGTCTAATAAAAGCTCTTCTCTGCCGACGTCGAGCAATGACACTTATCAAAATCAAAATACAAACCCTCCGGTGCGGCTTCTTCCGTAGCACATCATTGGCAAAGTCTATGCTATAGTTTTTACTCTGTCGCTTTCAGTCCGAGTATCGCATAGCTATAGTTCCCAACAAGGCCACTGGAAAAAAGTATAGCATTGCTATAGTCACCACCGTTTTTGGCATAGTTTTTGCACTAATTACTAAAGTTGGAGTAAGAAGAGAGCCGCTGTGACTAGAGGATGGTTTCGCCAATTTGTCTCTCTATTTTTATTGGTGATTTTTCTCACTTTTAAATTTTCTACGTTTGCCTCCGAGGTTAATTCTCAGGTCTATGAACTTGCCGTTCGCGAGCGAATTATGCGCGTTAAAGAGTTTAATTTTATTCGCGAAGAAGCTGAAAAAATGGGCGTTCGAGTTTATCTGTTTGGAGGCACTGCAGCTGGCTTTGGGCATTATGTAAGATTAGACCTCTTACGTGAGAAGGGTGATCAGTCCTACTACAAAAATCGATTTGATTACCACTTCACCAATATTTATCGTTCAACTCAAGATGCAGATCTTGTTGTCGATGGATCAAAAGAGCAGGCACGACGACTTCAAGAAACTCTTAAGATAAAGTTTCCTCATCTGCAAGGCTCAAAAACAGCTTGGGAGGTGAGACTATTAAGAGAAAACTACGATGATAAAATTGCTCTATTAAATAACCCCCAATTTCTTAATCAACACAGCGATTCTAATTCTGTCGGTTTAATTGAGATTACTCAAACTCCAATTGGTGAGCTTCAAATTCGAGATCTTAAAAACTGGAACAGCCGGGAATCAAGGTTCTTTGAAGACTTAAGAAGGGGAGAGATTCTATTTTATTTTTCAGATTCTCATGAACAAACTCAGCGTTATCTGCAAGGTTTAAATCCGCCAATTTTTTCGGTCGTGAGGTATCTTACCAAAATTTTTCAATTTGGCTTAACGATCGATCCCGAAAGCCTTAGAAAAATAAAAAAGATTATTAGAAAATTTAATTTAGAAAATGATCTTAAAACAACTTACGCTCAAAATTGGATAGAAAGGAATGCGAAGAAGCTATTTCAGCAATCCGAAGATGTAGAGAGGGCATGGAATATTTCTGAAGAGCTAGGCTTGAGAAAAAAGCTTCTTCGACTTGGAAGTATCCAAGAAGAAAAAAGTTTATCTTGGTGGATGGATAAAGAGCCTTTGCGATCGAGGCCTTTTGGCAGATCTGGAAGAAAAGCTTCGGATCTCGGAATAAAAGTAGTCGCTCATGAAACAAAAAACTTTCTTACTTACGAAGCTATCACTTTTTCTACACGACGCGAGCCGAATGTTTTTAAGTCACGAGCGGGGGTGCAGGGTGAATCAGCATTATTAGGAAACGGATTTTATACTAAGAAAGGCCTGGAGGGGGCTCGAGGTACGGGATTCACAATTCGATTCGATGTGCATCCTGACGCAAGAGAAGGAGATGATTTTGAAGTTTATGGCGATGCTATTTTGTTTTTAAATCGAGCAGCTTTAAAGGTTATTCCCGAAAGTCTCGTGATGGGCGCGCTTGAGTACTTTAAGTTGCTATCAGAAGATTTTTGGAGTCATTCTGACTTAGGCATTCAAGAGAAAGTTAAGCAGCGTATATTGACCGAGAAATCTGATCTAAAGCTCGACGATTTTAAGGCCATTGCTCAAATTGCATCCGATGAGCTTCAAAAGCCTAAGGATTCAATAAGATTTGCGTTAGTTGATCACATCTTAGATTTCTTAAAAAACACCGAGCCTTCAGAGTATAAATCTTTCATCGCTTCTAAACTTTCACTTAAAGATTATCTAATGATGGTGTTGACTCAGTTTAAAGGATCAATTGCGCTCACGTCGATTGGTCAAAATCATATTTTGCCATTTTACTCCGAATTCAAAATTAATACTCAAGACCTGTTTAATTTTATTCTTGATGAAAAGTTCACCCAAAATGTCGATGTTGTCTTTATTATTAAGCTGAATCAGGCCCTGGAATTTATAAGCAGTATGACCCCAGGAGATACGACATATGTTAATTCCCACACCAAGATTAAGTCGAAGATTTCGAATTGGATTCTGTCTCAGACTGATCAAGAACAGATTCTTACATTTTACTTAAATGGAATTGGCAGTGAGTTTGTTGACGAAGGAATGCAAGTCTTAAGATCCAAACGGAGTAGATTAAAATTGTCTGATTTGATTCGATTTACAGGTACCTTGTTTCGATTTCCTAAATCTGAAAAATACGAAGGTTTGTTTGAAGAGCTTGTAAATGAGATTTTATCTCGAGCAACGACAGGTCAAAACTTTGACCCAATAGTTAATTTGTTCGAATGTGTTCATGCAAAAAACTGGGAGCGACCCCTTATTGATCTTATGAGGTTTGTAGAGAAGGATCAGGCTGCAACCATTGCTTTAGATTCTGACCTGATATCTTTTGTCTTTGGTAGTCGCACTTCTTTTAATTTCAGAAGTGCGTTTAATATAGGTTTAGCTCGATCCAGAAAGACAGGGCTTGTTCGAAATTATTTTCATGCGCTCGATACGCTTTTTCACGAATGGAAGCCTGAAAAGAGAATAGTACTGCAGTTAGTACGTGCAGAAATTGATGAAAGTTTTTCAAAAAAAGAAATACCCGAATACAGTTTGCTCATTAGATATCTCTACAACCGCGATATTTCGACTGAAGAAGTTCATCGAGTTCTGAAAATCGGATCCGAGGTTCTAAATAGAAATCCTTCATATACACGTCAACTTTTAGACAATATTGCACATGAACGCACTCGTTTTGACCCCTCATTTAAAATTAAGAGCGAATCGTGCATTGAGAAAATATCTAAACATTTTACAATCAGAATTAAGTTAAAAAAGTAATGAATAAGGTTATTTTAGTTTTTACAATTCTTTTGATTTTAAGTGTTTCGGCATTTGGAAGTGAGAAATCTCAATTTACCGAGCTTATGAGTTTAAATGAGTTCAGATCTCTAGCCGAAGAACTGGCCCCTAAAGTGAATCTCTTCGAAGTTATCTGGAAGTCTGATTCTGAAGCTGAGTTTTTTGGAGGTACTACACGAGATTATCTTTATTGGCTAAGGGGAGAGTTTAAGAATTTAAAAAGCAGAAATGAAGTTGCAGGTAAAGTTAAGTTGCTTAGAAATAAGAAAATTATTGATGTGCGCGAATTTATTATCGGTGATTCCGATGTAGATATTGTAAGCCAAGGTCCTGTTCAGTCCCATCTGGCCAGCATTTTTCAGGTCAAGAAAATAGATCGTATTGATTCAAATCGTGTCGCTCCTGGTTCGGAGGCTGAAGAGAGTGAGAGAAATCAGGGTTATATACCGATAGAAAAAATTCGACTTTCAAAGAGCGGATTTCTGCTATGGAAAGGCTTTGGTGACGGTATTAAAGAAATCTATGAGGGCAAGCCCACCGTACATTTTACAGCCGCCGAAGATTTTGAAAAAACTAAATATGCTCTTAAAGGACTAAATCATCCCATTCTTCTTGTAATTCGATATGCGCGTAGCTTGGCCATGAATTATTTCTATCTTTATGGGAAAGATTTTCCTGAGGAAAAAATTCTTTACGATATTGAGCCTCAATTACTATTGAATATTAAAAAGATAGTTTTAGGCGCACTCACCGATTCGTCTCTTAAATCAATGCTTAAGAATAAACAGTTCATGTTTTGGAGCCAAAGCTCGATTCATAAATCGTTTCGATCTTATACAAACCCCACTGCGGCTTTTTTGCTTTTTAAGTTTTTCGGCTTGGACAAATTAGTTGCTCGGTTTTCTGATATCTTGGGGCCGATTAATCAGTATGTTTTTGCTCAAGCTCCTTTATCTAAAGATATAATTGTCGATCGTTTAAAAAAATATGGAATGAAGTATGAAGACGTTTTTATTGATGTTTCTGCGGAGTTTTCAGATTTAGATTTTTATCATGGTACGCGAACCGATGAGTCTTTTAGATCGATAATCTCACAGGGCATTTTGCCATCTACTTACGGCGGAGCTGGAGCTGGCCTTTATGGTGTAAACAAGAAGAATATAGAATATTCAATTGATTTTGGGGGGTCAAAAGAGCGGTTAATAAGATTCAAAGTTTCTTCAGAGGCTCGAATTGTCGATATTACAAAGGGGAAGGGACGGGCTCTTTACAGTCAATTCAAACGAATCGGAGATATTGAAGAATTTACCGGCTATTTTGGAATTCAAATTATTTCGTATCCTTATGATGTTCGTGCCTATGTGGTGAAAGATAGTGCTGTACTTTCAAAGCCTCAGGGTGTCTATCGTGAGATCATTTCTGTCTCTCAGATCCTCGAAAAATTTGAGAATAAAAAAATTACTGATGCAGACCTTAAGAGTTTTCCCATCCCATCCAAAGTCACAGCTCTTGAATTGGACCTTCTTTATGAAACTTTCTTACTGCCATGGTTTTCTTCGAAAGCAGCAAAAATTGAAAGTTTTGAAGAGTTCAGAGAACTTAATTCTTTGCCAGCGTTTTATCAGTTGTCGGCAATCGATCGATCAAAAATTTTACGAAAAATAAATTATGACAAAATAGTTTTAAGTGTTTCAAAAGAGCAAGATCTGGACAAATTGCTTGAGATTTGTAAACAAAGTCGAAAAATCGGACAAGAAGGTGAAAGTATTGAGCGTGAAATTACAAAAAGTTATGTATTACCAATAGCTCTAAATTTAGCTGGTAAAGTATCCGATTGGGACTCTCTTAGCCTCCTTGTGGATAAGCTTATTAAGATTTATTTGTTGGATAGTGAGATCCACCATATTTTTAGTCGAATAGATTTAGGTTGGATTAAAAGAGAACAGGATGCGTCTAAAAAATATGAATACGTTAGCAAGTTGATTTACCTTTATTGGACTTCTGAATCGAATAGGGGTCGTTTGTCTGATTTTCATGATCAGTTAAAAATTTATTTTATTACACCCCTTTTGATAGACCTCGCAGAGAGAGCTGTATCTCTGACAGATTTATATCGATTATCCCTTTTAATAATGGAATTGCCTAATTCTAAGGAAGACATTGAATTTATATTTAGCAAGGTAAAATTAGAAATCCTTAGAACTTATGAGAGGCAATTTAGTAAACTGAAGCGAGTCTTGGCAAAGTTCTCAGTAAAAGAGTTTTATGAGATAAAGAATATTAACAGACTTGTTGTTAATATTTTCTTTCAAGCCCTGATTGAAATGGATGGAAACGATAAAAAATACTTTTTTGACAAGCAGTACTTTGTCAAATCTCAGAGTACGCAGTTAAGTCAGGCTTTGAAAGCCAGCAGATTTCTGTCTGAGGGATGGTTCATTTTAAGTTTGTATGATTCGATTCGAAGGCTTGGCGCCTTTGATGATCGTTTTAAGTCATCAGTGGTAAAGGTTCTTATTCGTACTTCTAAATGGAAAGATAATGAAGCGTTTAGACTTGCTTTAAATAATAGTACCTGCGTGCCTCTGGCTGGCATAGGACTCACGCTGTGTGTGATTGCGGCAAGTTCGCAAGTTGCCGGGGGGGTTATGAGCTTTTCAGAAGCAATAAATTTTTATTCAACGATAGGCGGTGGAATTTTAGGCAGTGCCGGTTTACTTGCCTCTCTGTACAATAATAAAATCAGACACTCTCATTCACTTGATCTAAATTATATTACGGTTAAGTTTGCGAGAACCAATAACCTAACGAAACTTTGTACAAAACAAATGATCAAACTTGCTGATAGGTTTCCAAAACTTATAGTCAATGGAAAAAAGATTTAAGGGTTTCTCACAAAATATTCATACATAAAAGAATCTTCAGGTAGATAGCTCTTCATCCACTTGTAGGTCTTCTTGGATGGGTTGTAACTATCTTCAAGAATATCTGTGAACACATCCCTAGCCGTAAGCTGAAGCTGAAACGCAGAGTAGATAGCAAATTCGAAGCGCGCAAGTTGATCAACGAGGGTAAAATATAATTTTGAATAATGATCTTTATCTCTTCGAAGAAGTTTATCGCTCCACTCAGCAAATTCTTTCTGATTAAAATAGAGACTAGTCATTCCATCAATTGCATCAATACTCGCATCTAGACCTTCGTAGAAAAAATAAAACTCCTTATTAATAAGACTTTTATCTTTAAAGACCAAACTTTCGATAAGCTTATACGGATAAGGGTCCTCAATTAAACTGTCTTTGTGAAAATAGAGAAATTTTACTTTATTAAAACCATCTCGAGCTCCACCTCCAATAAGGTGAAGATGAGAAGTTACAGATTTTACTTTTCGAAGTCGTTCTTTGAGGGCGGTATGTGAAAGATGTTTAATTTGGTGAGTCAATTGCTCAAGTGTAATTGGCTTAGCGGTGAAGAGATGGGGGAACTGTTCTTGGTAAAAAGGTTTATCAATTACATCAGGAATACTTAAGCTCTCTGAAAGCCCAAAATACCGAGCAAGTCGACTCTTATTGTCGGTATCAGTTTTAATATCATCAAGTTGGTAGCTTTTTGAAAAATCAGAATTGCCTGCACCATTGTTATATTTTTTCTTATGAAATTCGATAATAAGCGGAAGTAATTCGAGGTGGGCATGAATGTCTTCGAGATGTCCAAGTTCGTGAACGAAATAACTTCCCATATTGATAGGGAGCATTCCTTTTGAAATTGCTTCAGACCAGTAAAGCTCCGGAATATATCCTTTATCGTGCGGAGGTACAAAGTAGCCCTGAAGAAGTGCATCAACTGGAAGCGGATCAAGCCCTGGTCTAAAAAACTTCCATTTGTTTTCAGAATTCTTAAGAGCAATAGCTGGTCTTAAAGTGTATCTTGAATCTCCGCGGCCTGATTGAATTGCCTCATTTACAATTCGATTAAAAGAATCGAATACAATTCTCCAGTCGAGCGGAGCTGTAAAAGCGATTCCTTCGGAGAGCGGATCAAGTTCTAATTTGAATCCAAGCTCTTCTCGAAAAATTCTGCGAGGGTGATCGAAGGGAAGTTCTGCAAAATATCTTCCTGAAATTCTAGCCGACCGACTCTTGATCAGCTGCCTATAATCTTTATACTGTTCATCGATAGGTTCTGTGATATCAGCGGGAAGATCGCGAACGGTGAGTGTCGGCAAAAATGCCGCACATTCAGATTTAGATGTCTCTTCGGCCAAAATATTTTGGACAAAAAGAATTGAAGAAAGAATAAAAGTCGAAAATTTCAAAAAACGTCCACACCTTCCAAGACCATAAAAATGCAAGTTTTAGGCCAAATTTAGCAGGCCATACTGCCTTTAAGATTGAACAAAATCAATAGGTTAGCATTCGACGAATGAAGACTGCAGTCTTTATGCAGGGATTGCGCATTTTTACGCATGATTGAGAGCCGAGTGTGCGCAGGTTTGGGCTCCGATTTTGACGGTTCAACTTTAATTTCTCAGTAGGTTTGCCCATCTTTTTGTGGCATACGAAGAGCCTCGCAAACGGAGACCGAAATGGACAGGCAAGTTGGGTGGATATTGAATGTACGTGGCTTTGTTTTCGCTCTACTTTTTCTTTTTTCTCCCCTTTGTTTATTTGCTCTTCCGGTCGGACTTTTAAGTCGTGAAGAATTTAAGCAAATCGCTCTTGAATTGGCGCCCAAAGTAAATTTATTCGCAGCCGTATGGCGCGAAGATCCAAACGCTATTTTTTATGGCGGAACGAGCCGAGATTTTCTTTACTGGGTTTTAGGACAATTTAAAGATGTCGAATCAGAAAATGAATTAGATCTTAAAAGGGAAGAACTGAAAAAGGTAAGTCTTATCGATATTCGGCGGATTTTGGGTCATGAGTCAGATGCTGATATTATTACAAGTAAGCATTTGTCAATTGAGCCGGATAGATTTGGTATTCGAAAAATTGATTCAATTGATTCTCAAAGATTAGATCCAGACTCAGCTTTAGGTAAAAATGAGATTGATCAAGGTTTTATTCCCATTGAAAAAATCGAACTGAGCCAAACTGATATCTACACACCAGAATCTTTTGGAGATGGAGTGGGGGAGATTCTTTCGGGAGACTTGAGTGTTCAGTTTTCGTCAGAAGAAAAATTTTGGAATTCTCATTATGCAAAACTAAAATTAAATCACCCTGTGTTTTTAGCGATTCGATATTTAAGACTTCTGGCCATGCACTGGTATCATAAGGAGGGCTCAGGAGCTCCTAATAGAAAAAAGCTTCTTAGTTTTAATCCACAAATTAAATCTCAAATTGAAAAAATATTTAAAGAGGCTCTTCGAGATAGGCGCTTTAAGGAAGTACTCGAACAAAAACAAGCTTTGAGGTGGCTTAATGGATGTATTCTGAAGTCTTTTAGATCGTACACAAATCAAACTGCAGCTTATCTTCTTTTTAACGACTTGGGATTTAAAGATCTTCAAGCTGCGTTTCCTAAAATTGAATCCATTAATCAATTTCTTTTTCAGCAATATCGGAATCATGAGCTGCTAAGAAAAGCTTATGAAGAGTTTAGTATCACCTCTGAAGAATTGTTTACGCCGGTTCAGTCTCTTCTGCGCAATCTAAAACTTTATCACGGCACGAGGACAGAAGAGGCATTTAGGGCAATTTTATTTCAAAATGCAATGCCTTCTCAATCAGGGAGTGCGGGCGCGGGGCTTTACGCCGTTGATTCAGCCTCGATTGATTTTGCAGAGAATTGGGCTGGAAGTCCTGATCGAGTCGTAGTTTTTGACATAAGCTTAGATGCCAAAGCTATAGATATAACTCAAGGAATCGGTAAGAGAATTTTTGAGGAATGGAAAAAAAGAACTGGAAAGCGCAGCTATGATTTATTCGCTGCCTATTTTGGTGCAGATATTCTGAAGTATGATTATACCCCTAAGGCTTATGTCGTAAAAAATTCAAGTGTCTTATTAGGACGTCAGGGATTATATCGACGGTTACTTACTGTAGATCAATTAGAAGATTTCGCTAAAAGACTTACAACAGGCGAAGATATAGAAAGTTTTTTTAGGGCCTTATTTTGGAGCGGGCTAGCGCGAGAAGAAGTTGAGAATATCTATAGTCTGATGCCTTCCGAAAAAATAAATGAGTGGGCGCCTTCACACAATTTTTTGAAGTCTGCGTTTTCTGATCTTATTCCTCTGCTTTTTAAAACAGGTCATGCGGATTTGATCGCGACCGTTTTACTTGATCGCTCCAACGAATGGGATGTTAGCCATCTTGATCTGTTTTTGCCTTTTGGCAAAGGGACTTACAGTCCACTCAGTTTGAAGGAACAGATTGTCCTTGGACATATTATTTGTAAATATCGCATAAAACCTTTCATTTTTATCTCTTATTATTTCAGTCAATTCTTTGATGAATCAGTCGAGAATTTATTTTTAGAATGGATGAGTTCATTTGTTGAGAGAGGTGATGTGGACTCGGATTTAGCTAAGGGTTTAGCAAGTGCCACGTCAGATAGGGGTAACAAATGGAACATTAGCTATAAAGTTGAGGACTACATAAGATTTGCCAAGTCTGATCGCTATACCTCTGCCCGGCATGCAATAACTGTAAATGACCAAAGATTGATTTCTTGGATTTTTGAATCGCTTAAGCGCCAATCGTTTCAAGACGCTATATTTAAATTGAATTTTTTTGTACCTGAGTGGAGAGGTGCTACAAGATTTGTACGAATGGCAATGGAATCGGAGGGTTACAAAGAGTGGATGATGCGGCTGGCGAGAGAGAATGATTTTTCACTTCGTTCGTTACAGCATCTTACGGCATTGGTGCGGCCCCGAATAGGAACTGAATTGCTTGAGCCCCAAAAAATATGGATGAGAGAGCTTTTTAAAAATCAGAAACTTTCACAAGCGCCTTATGAATTCGTCGTTGAATTAGCTTTATTTGTTGTAAACAGTAATTTTGTAGAGCCTGATGCTATTTTATTTGTCATCAATGCAGTTCGAACGCATTCATTAAGAGCCCATTTGTTTATTAGTTATATCAATAGAAATGCAAAATACCTGATAGACCTGAACCTAGCTGAAGGAATTCGATTTCCAGTAAAGGCTTGTAGTAAGTATTTACTTAAGCTCGCTGACGAGATTCATGATCAAATGAACCAAAAAGAAAAAGGCCTGCGCTCTAAAACACATTAGCGCTTAGCAGGCAGGAATTTTCCACATTTCTCCATGAACAAGCCTTATGTTCGTGCGCCCATTTTTAATTCGTGGGACTTCAAAGCTTTGTGGAATAATCTTTACCCCCAGATTTGTCAGTATCTCGAGTTCTTCGTCTGAAGAGGCGCGTCCAATCACTGGTATATCTCGAGTTTTGATAGATTCTGAGCAATAAGACTGACCCTCAGTAGTAACCGAGATATTGTATTTTCGACTCATTGATGCTGTGAGTAACTTCTGTTCGACCTTTTGAAAAAAGGAGTCCGCTACTTTGGGTCGACTAGAGACTTTTACTTTAAGATCAAATTTGTGATGAGGACTTCGAGAATTATAATCGCTGATCACCTTATTAATATTATCTTCAGCTCTTTGATATTTTTTACTCACTCTTTTTTTTGTGTTCAGGCAAGTCCATGTCCAAAAGGATTCATATTGAAGTCTTTCATTTGCTTCAATTTGAATAAAGCTACATAAGATAAATATGGATAGCAAACTAGTGAGAGGTTTTAATTGTTTCATGGGTTCGCTCCTGTTTCATTTTGTAAATTAAGGGCTGCGTTGTTCGTTGAATTTGTTTTTTTAAGAATGAAAAATTGATTGGTTGAGTTCTCAATACCGGGGGCTTCTCTAAATTCAGATTTGTAGGTGGCGGGGGTTGGCTCATAAATATAAAATTTAAAATCACAGGTCATAAGACTGCAAAACCTATGCCAGTCTTATGACCTCGATTAGAAATTGTAGATGAGGCCTAAGTTATTGAATAGACTCAGCTATCTGAAGTATCGCTTTACCGAATGAGAAGGTTTATTCCAGACAATCGGTTATTTCATCGACACGGAGACAAGTCTGTCCCTTTTCATTCTCACTCGCTGTTAGCTTTGCTTCTCGGCATTTTGAAATTTTTTCAGCATCGCAGACTTTTTCGGTCCAGCGCGCATCAAATTGACCCCAACCAAGATAAGAAGAAGTTGACTCAGCTTCGGTACACGAAGTTCGAATATAGTTTTGATTTTCGTCAAAACCAAAGACCTCTCGATGAATCCAAAGTGGACTTGGAAGATAGGCTTGACCTTGCCCGACGTCATATTTTGTTGTCGTCATTTTTTCTTGCTGGTATTTCAGAACTCTAGAATTTTCTTTCGTGCAAGCGAGTCCTTCAGTAATTTCGGCGTAAGTTGTTCGATAGTAATTTAAAAACTCTACAGACATCATGCAGGGTGGTTTTGAAAACCAATAAACTCCCGGTTTTTTATGACGCACCATTTGTCTATTCCATTCGCCCGTTGCTAAAGTCGTGCCACAGGCAAGATCTTGGTTGAGTTCACCTTCAAGAAGATAATCAATATCGCAGTCGCCGCCTTCGTATATGTCTTTGCGTTCCGTTTCAAAAACTGCCTGCATATCATCAAAGGTAAGGCAGTTTCCTACTTGTACATCGTCGATATTGTGCACCACTGCGGTGCTGAGCAAAGCAAACCAAAAAATTCCCATATCACACCCCCATACCTAGGGTATGACACCGCGTCGCGTTGACGGAATGCGTCAGTTTCGATTTTTATGGCGAATTAGAATCTATCATCTCGTCTTCAAATAGAAGAGCGCCATCGATGGTCATTTTTGTGAATTTTCCATCCGATGTTTGATCGATAACGGGTTCGGATATTAATGTTTGAGCTAATCCTAAGATAAGCTCCGAATCGTCTAGTTTTTTTTCAATTTGAGCTCGTCCCTCTGGACTTGGAGCTACTCTGGTCCGGCCGTCAAATGAGAAGGTTTTGACTGAATCAACGACCTGAGCGATTTGTTCTCGAGTTTTCTCAGTGACCATCGAGTTTTTTTTCATCTTCAGTTCTTTGGTAATGACTGAGGGGGCGTTGAATTCTGCCTCTGTGATTTTAGAAGAGAATTTTTTTTGTTTCGATTTAGATTTAACCGGCGCTGATCTTATTTTTTGCAGAGAAATTTCGTCTAGTTTAGGTCGAATGACATAATGAAAAATGAGTGCACCTATGCAAATAACGATAATTAAAGTGAAGAGACCCATGGTTATCAACATCCAGGTGCTGTAATAGCCGGCTAGAATCTCGGCTTTAAAATCATGAAAACTGATCAGAAGTGTTTGTAACCATTCCAAAATTAGTTTTATTCCTCTCTATCTACCAGTTTGAACTAAACTGAAATCAATCTAAACCTCGTTTTTTGCAATATGTCGAAAAAAAAGCTCGTTCTGAGATTTTTGCGGTTCTCTAGTGTTATATGATCTTCGTTTGAGATTTGACTCGGTTTGGCGGCGCATAGCGGCTTGAGAGATTTATTGAGAGCGATAAACTATGGTTATCATGAATAAATCAGGACTTATCGATCTCGTAGCTTATAAAACAAATATGCCTCGCAAGCGTGCTGAAGCTGTTGTGAACGTAATTTTCGGAGCAATGGGCGACACTTTAAGTGAAGGTGGCCGAATTGAAATCCGAGGGTTCGGAAGTTTTGTTAGTCGAGAGTACGGAGGATACTCCGGACGAAATCCTCGCACCGGCGAAACAATCGTTGTGGCACCTAAGCGCCTTCCTTTCTTTAAGGTCGGTAAAGAGCTTCGAGATCTCGTTAACGAATCCCAAAGCTAATAGTCTATCTCGGTATAGAGTTTGTTTTTAGGCGGCTTCCTCGCCTGACTCTGCCCCTGATTTTAAGGGAAGGGTCAGGACGAAGCGAGTATGTGCTGCTTGCTCATCAAGCCGCAGAGAACCACCATGAGCTTCAGCTATCGATTGAGAGAGGCTGAGGCCAATTCCCAATCCATCTCCGTTAGGTTTAGTACTGAAAAAGGGCTGCATGATTTTTGCTCGGACATCATTAGGAACTCCACTGCCCGAATCAGTGACTGATATTTGTAAATCACGCTCATCGATGATTCTGAAATCAAGATCAATCCATGGTTTTTGAAACTTATTTTGAAGTGCCGCATACTTGGCATTTGAAAATAAATTCAACAAAACTTGGCAAATTTGAACCGGAGCACATTTAAGTTCGATATCAGGTACAGAATTAATTTTAAATTCAAGATGAATATCACTTTTAAGGTCACAGAGACTTAAAGTCTCTTGAACAATTCGTCGCAGTGAAGTTCTTTCTTTTCGAGGAGTTTCGCCATGTTTTGCAAATTTTCGTATGGCGTCGATAGTTTGTGCGATTCTTTCAACAGTCTGAGTAATTTTAGAAGTTTTTGTTTTTAATTTTTCAATCTGATTAGAGTCCTTTTCTATTTGCAACGCGATTGATTCTGCCAAGGCATAAATAATCGCCAGTGGATTCTTGATTTCGTGAGCGATACTAGCGGTCATTTGGCCAAGAGCTGAAAGTTTTGAGGCTCTTTCAAGGTTGAGCCTGGCTTCGTTGAGTTGACGTTGAGATTCAAGCTCTTCGTGTATATCGTTTGAAGCCACAACAATTGCACCGTCGTCGGCAGTCCGATTCAGAAAGATCATATGCCAGCGACTCTGCCCCTGGCTGCCAGTAAGGCGCATTTCTAATTGGGTTGACATTTTCTTTGAATCTCTAAAATCCCTAATTACAGATAAAATATCAGACTCGGTTTTATAAAATCCTAAATTTTGGCCAAGTAACTCATCGCGGCTTATTCCAATATAGTTAAGGAGAGCTCGGTTGCCATCTAGGTAATAGAGTTCCGGAGAGATAAGACTAATTTTTGCTGGCAGGGTGTCGAGTAATGTTCTTAGGATTTGACGTTCTTTGGAGAGGGAGTACTGAGCGGTTAGTCGTTCTTTCAAAGTTCGAATATGATATGCGCCTTGATAAAACAAGAATATCGCATACGAAATAAATATCAGGGGAATTGAGATAAATTCTGTATGCTCATAGATTTCACGAGGCCATGAAACAATCATTGGTAAGATAATAAGAAGCAAAATATAAATTCTTTGAAGCGTTACTGAAACTGTCATCGTGGTGACAACGCTCGAGCCTATTCCACTAAGTAACAGCAATCCAAGAACGGTGGGCATTTCAATTTTGTCCCATTCAATGAAATGACTTGTCCAAAGACCCCATGTTAAACCTTGAATAAGGGTGACAAAGATAGAAATCCAAAATGCCGTTTGAAAATTTTTAGGGCCGATTCCGGAATTATTTTTAATCTTGAAATGCAAATAAATTCGAATAAGAGAAAAAGTGATAATACAACTCGCGCACAAAATAGAAAATGTTTTTGAGTGATAAGATAAGAGTGAAAATAAGAAAATAAGTGCAAGAGCAATTCCACCTATACTCGCGCTTAAACTTCGATTGATGAAATCACGTTTCAATGCCAGTTTGATTTCTGGCGAACTAGAAATATCATCCCGTTCAGGACCTTGAGAGTTTGTTGAAATAAGAGGTTTCACGGTGGTTCCCTCATTAATTTTACCTTCGATACGAGAGAATCGTACTACGTCAGAATTTTGAACTTAATCTCTGAAAATAATTAAGAAAAAAAACAGACAAAGTCTGATGAATGTCGATCTTTTGACGCCGAGGTTGCAAGTAAAGGGATACCTGACCTGCTAGTTCAGAAGGGTATAAATCGTGTACTATTAAACAAATCTACTTTATTTATCGGTTGGGGGACTCCAAGTGGTGAGTGCAATATCAAAACATAGAATTCTCATTGTTGATGACGAGGCTGATCTTGTGTCGATCTTTAAAGAGGTCTTTTTGAGTGAGGGCTTTGACGTCGTCACTGCATCTGATGGATTTGAGGCAATGAAGGTTTTGTATGCTGACGATAAAATTGGGGTTGTTATCTCAGATCTCAATATGCCAACATTGGGAGGACGAGAGCTCAGAATCGGTGCTCGAAAACTGCCTGATTCTCATCAGCCTTTAAAATGGATTGCTCTTACAGCTCATGTCCCTGCTCATATGCAAACCACGGGCATCGAGTTTTTTGATGAGACCTACTATAAGCCGTTCAGTCCTAAAATGATCGCTCTTTCTGTTAAAAAACTTCTCTTTAAATAATATTAAAATTGACGCTTCGCATTGAGAGTCTCTAGCCTTGAGGGTAAGGGGAATTTCAGTAGTGAGGGGATTGAAGTGGGTTATCACTGCTTTTATATTGTGGGGGACTAGTTTTTCTTCGGTCTTTGCCAAAAGATGTAGCGAGCAGATTAGTGCTTTAAAGTCTTCAGAGGTAATTCTATTTTCTGCGGCAGAGCTTTTAAAAGAAATTAGAAAAAACATTCGAGCAACCGAAGATCTTCAGATCTTAATTCTGGAAGCATCTGCCGAAGAACAGAGAGCGGTCTTAAAATTAGAATCGTCGATCAATCGGCTTATTAGAACTCGGCTGAAACTGTTTAAAGCCTATTTTAAATCTGTACATCTTGAAGTTGAATTTACTCAAAATGATAATGATTTTCCGATCATCGAAGTTCTCGGGGGGGCAAGTTGGCTCGGGCGGGTCACCCAAAAGCTCAGAGAAAAAATGGGTCTTAGAATTGTTTATGATCCCCATGATTTTTTTTCGGGCTCAGGTTGGAGCGAGGCTTCTTATGATAGTGAAGAAAAGACGATTTTTTTGCCTCATCTCAGTTTGCTTTATCCCGATGAGATGAATCCCGTCGTATTACATGAAGTGAGGCACGCTTCAGTTGATTTGAATCATCGAATCCATGTTCTCGATATGAACGCCGATACCAGTGATTTTGAAGTGGAGCTGCCCCACCATAAGAAACGGACTGATTTTGAAAAGTCCTATTCAAGCTATCAGAGTATCGATGAAGTATTAGCCTTTTATACCGAGGCAGTGAGTGCTCGTTCTCAATATAAATTGGCCAAATCTGAGATGAACTTGAGAAGAATCAAAGCTGCTCGATTAGAGTTTTACGAATCGCGGCGCTATTCTTTGGGTGCCGCTGCTCGAAATGAAATTCTTTTTAACTTAGCTTTAAAGACCATCGATCAGGCTATTTTGAATTTTGATCGCAGTAATACGCTTAATCTCAAGATGAAGAGATGGAGGAGAGACCGATTCTATTTGGGAGAGCGACAGGCCTATGTCAAAGTCAGCCTTCCTGTCGCACACGAAAAGAATGAATTTACACTTAGTTTTAAGCTTTCGCCGATTGCAATAAAAAACAATGCGACCGGTCGAATTCAAAACATGCTTTATACCAAAGAATTTTTAGACTTAATCCGACAGCGCCTAACTCAGGCCTTGGCACAGTCTCAAAGAATCAAGAATTTAGGCGAAGAATTACTTCTTCGCTAAATTGCTTACTGCCGAAACGCATGAGCTTGTCTGGGTATACTCATTAGCAGCTGCTGCTAAACGCTTTGCGAAGTCTTCAGCCGAAAACGTCTTGCCTGTAAAGCTTTCAATTGGAGCAGGAAATGGCTTTTGAAAACCTTTTCTGTAGTAAGCATTTGAAAGCATTTCAGCGAGAGTGGGTTGTTGATGCAGAGTTCTTCGGCCCGTGTCTCTTTCAAGTCGATTCCAGAGCTCTTCAGCTGTGAGTTGTGCGGCAACTTCAGCAACAATATAGCCAAAATATCTAACGTTTCCGCTATAGAAATGATTGGTTGCAAGGCCACCGTATTTTCCGTCAATGCCATCAATCAATTGAAACCGTGCCAAAGTCGCCTTTTCTCTTAGTTCGGCAAACGTTTTGGCGAGATTCTCAGAAAGCGGTTCTGAGTCAGAAGTATAAGCTCGATTCCAAACCTCTAAGTCTAGTAGAGCGTAAGAAATCTGAATTCGAAATGCTGCTAATTTGTTTAATAGCATATTACGCACAAAGACGGTTGCAATATGTCTAGGCAAAGCTTGGCCTTCCTTGTTTTGTCCGATGCTTGTTAAGAACTCAATGTCCTGAAAGAATCTCTCAAATGTCATCGAATGGACTTCGATATAACCATAAGAAGATCCGAAGTTTAAGAGATCCTCCTCGTGAGCCGCATGCATTGCGTGCCCTATTTCGTGCCAGGCTGTTTCATAAGGGTTCAGTCCGTCAGACTGATAGTTTTGAACGATAAAACTGGGAGCAAGATGCCAGTTTCCTAAATCTGAATTTTCGGCAAGGACTCTGCCTGAATCAGCGATCACAATTATGTGTTTTGGCTTGTGAGGAGAGACCGTCGACATATAAGCGTGCGAATGTTTTTTCGCACGCGGAAAACCATCTATATTGACGGCAGCAACTTTTGCATGATCAAAACCACTTTCGATCATCGTTCTTCGCACCAATTCGTTCACCTGTGAGCGAGGAAAATAATCTTGAATGAGAGAATCATCAGGGAGTTTTATAAGCCCAATCTGACTTGGTCTAAATTCTGAAATTCTGGGGCCGTTTACTTCTTTCAGTCGAGCTTCTAAAAGCTTTTGATAGGGCTCAAGTGTAAGATCGAGGAGCTTCTTTAGAAATGTAATTTTCTCATCAGCGGTTTTATAACCAGGAGCATAGTGACGAGATTGATTTGCGGTTACATATTCTGCCCAGGTTTTAAATCCCTTTGATCTGGCTAATTGAGTTCGAATGATCGCAGTTTCACTAATAAGGCTTCCCGCATTTTCGGCAACATACTGACCTAAAGCTGCTCGACCTTTTGTTTGAACGGATTCAATTTTTTTCCATGCGGCTTCAAAATCTTTGGCAGACTTAGCGGACTCGTGAAATTCTTTTACAGCATTATTTTCAGTGACGGCCGCTTCTTGTAATTGAGTGACGACGGGAGCTTCTTTTGCAATTTTTCCAATTTTAATTTCAAGTTCAGAAATTCTTTTAAGTAGAGGCATTTCAGCTTCTGAAAACTCTCCTAAATCGAGATCTTCTTTAAGACGTCTCGCAAAATTAGCAAGATCACCAGTTTGCTCAGAGGCATAATGTCTGAAGCTTGTTATTTTACTATGCCACTCTTTTGAAGATCTTAATGCGTTAATCTCGTTATTGAGAGCTTCTTCTTTTGCCATCCATTCGTCTTGTTCGGCTTTATCGTCATAAAGAGCTCGATCAAGCGCGATATGATATAGACTTGCCTGAAAATCCAATTTTTGAATTCTGGAGAGAGCGGGAGCGATTATTTTTTTAAAATAATTCGCCAATTTAATTTGATCGGGAGTTGCTGTTTCTTCGGCGACGACAGTGATCGTTTGTTCAGGAAAATTTGAAATAAGTTCGATTATTTTGCTTCGTTCAGTGGCTCGATTAAAGTTTGGGTCGAGCTCGTCTTGGGCTATAACGACAGACAGATTTAAACCTATAAAACTAAAGATTAAGGTTACAAATCTAAGATTTTTGAGCATCACTTTTACTCCTTATAATTCAAAGCGTTTTAGGACAAAGACTTCAAGCTGTAAAGCTTTCGCAAGATCGGCATTTACGCTAGTCTTCAAACCCATGGATATTACAGAAGATCTCAAGAATTTTGCCCTTGAAGAGCTTAAAAATTTGGTCAGAATTCCCAGCATTAGTTTTGCCGGTTTTGACCATTCTCACCTTGAACGATCGGCTGAAGCGACTTCAAAATTGCTTCAGAAAGCAGGATTTAAAAACGTTGAACTTTGCCGAATTGATGGATGCTTTCCGTATGTTTTGGGTGAATTTATCGTAGACCCAAAGCTTCCAACCGCTTTGCTGTATGCGCATCACGATGTTCAGCCTCCCGGAAGAGAAGAGCTTTGGCAGACGCCTCCATTTGACCCGATATTGAAGGACGGCCGACTTTATGGTCGAGGAAGTGCTGATGACAAAGCCGGTATTTTGGTCCATGCCGCAGCTCTCAAATATTTTACTGGGGTTGATGGTACCGGTAAGCCGCCGATCAATCTTAAAGTCATTATAGAAGGTGAAGAAGAAGTGGGTAGTAATCACCTTCTCGACTTTCTCAAAAAAAATAAAGAGCGACTCAGAGCCGATTTGATCGTTGTCACGGATACCGCAAATATTCAGCAAGGCATTCCCTCGCTTACTGTGAGTTTGCGTGGAATGATTGCCGTAGAACTTAAAGTTAAATCTCTGCGAGCACCCCTGCATTCTGGACTTTGGGGTGGAGGAGTAGTCGATCCGGTTCAGGTCTTAGTGAAAATTTTAGGTTCGCTTACAGACGCTCACGGAAATATTCAGCTCAAATCAATTAAAAAAAGTAAGAGTAATTTAAAAAATAAAGTTCCTCTCACCAAGACAGAATTTGCGGAGCAGGCTGGTGTCGTTAAAAATAATTCTGTGCCATCAGATTTTCTCGATCGCATTTGGAATCAACCCAGTTTTTCAATTAATGCCATTCAAGCGAGTTCAGAGAAGCTCGCCAATAATATTATTTGTGATCGGGCATATGCCCGGGTGGGAATTCGACTTACGTCGCGAGAAAATGCGCATGCAGTTCAGAAGGAGCTTATTTCTAAAATAAAAAGTTTAGCGCCGAAAACTGTTGAAATTGAGGTAAGTGGAGGCGAGCCTGCTAATGCTTGGTCTTGCGATACGGGCTCTAAACAAAACAAATGGGCCTATGATGCTGCCCACGAAGCTCTTGAAAAAGGTTTTGGGCAAAAAGCCGTTAACATTGGATGTGGTGCTAGCATTCCATTTATTGCACCCTTTGAAAAAGCTCTGAACGCGCCTGTGATTACTTTTGGAGTAGAAGACCCCTATACATTGGCTCACGGTGAAAACGAGAGTCTTTATTTAGATGATTTTTACAAGGCAATTGCAGCCGAGATTGAGTTCTTCAAATTGATTCGGCTTGCCAAGGCGAGAGGTCCTCAATCATCCTGATCTCTAAGGGGATTGGGTTTGGGGAGGCTCTTCGTATTTTTATTTGTGCTTTTAGTGCAGCAGGGATGGGCTTTGCCTCAGGATCCTGCGGAACTTCTTTTCGATGTTTTCGGATCAAAATGCAAATCTCAGGGGCGCTTCACTGCTGTTGCCCTTAATGAAACTCGAGCAATCGAAGGCGTTCTTAAAACTCTGGTGGAACAGCCTGAGTGTAAGGGGCTCAGCCCAGTGCTTTCAATTGCTGCTAATCTCGAAGATCAGCTGGGCGGAATAGAACATCAATTCTCGAATGCTAAAAATCGAGATCTTCATTCTTATCTTGAAAGACTTTCATTGTATTTGACGGTGACGACTTCAGCTGAGGAGCAATCTTATATAGCCCGCGAAATCGCAGAAACTCGCGTTCAAATTTTAAAAAGTAATATCGACGAAGAAGAGCGTAAACGGATGATGCAGATGCGTGCTTCAAAACAGATGTCTGCCTACATCGACGCACTTTCAGTTGCTTATCCCAATCTTTCTCTTTGCTTTGAAAAAAATAAATATCTGCCTCTTCAACTTGCTGGCCATCTTGTTTCGCTTTCGGGAGGTTTTGCCTGGGATCCGATTGTGCATTCGGCCTTGGTTCTAGGAGGCCGGCTTTTTAGCAGTGTATTTTCTTATTTCGCCGATAGAAAATTTGTAAGTTCGATTAAAAAATATAGAGGTGCCAAACTTCAGGCATCTCTTTCGTGTGCGCTTGAGGCTTTAGAAGATACGGTTTGTGATATTCGCGATCATCAGAAATTAGTTAAAGTCCACCGAGATTATCGTAATGAAGTTGAAATTCCTCTCGAGTGGCGAGGATACGATCTTTTCAGAAGATTTTATCCGCGAGTGCAAGAATTCTTAAAGCATGTCGAGAGCGGTGCAGAGCCTACATCTCAAATTCAAGGACAAAGGCGAGCGAATTTAAGGCAGCTAGAGGGAAATTTCAGAGCGACCAAAGACCTTACGAGAGGATTAGTTTCTGAAGCCGAAAGAAAGATCGAGCTTTTAAAAGCAGCCAAGCAAGAGAGCGATACTGTGGCGGTCATTGTGGGCTTGATCGATGATATTTCATCTCGAATGGGTCTTAGTGACTGGGAGAGTGGCGGAGATACAAACGTCTATCGATCTGCGTTTCCTCCAGTCGAGCAGAAATCGAGAGCGAATATCTGGTTACTTACCGGAAAACGCGATCCAGATGTTTCTGCGCTTCACACTCAGTCTCAACCGTATTTGATCTATTATAATGAGCAGGTCGAAAAACTTAAGAGAGTCGCTGATATCAAATCAATTAAATCAAACCTTGAAGCCATCGACGAAGCTGCGCAGGTTCAGCTTGATATTCAAAAAGCTCTAGTTCTTAATCCCGATCCTCTTGGCACTTTAACATCGTGGACTGAGCGCTCTCTCAACTTAAGCTCTGCGGGTGAGGTGATGGATGCGATTGTACAGTATTTAAAGGCATTGAAAGTGGATTGGGATAAACATGATGAGTGGTTTGCTGATTCATATGCAAAACGAGATCAACTTGAGCTACTCGTTAATACAACAGGCAAATTTACATCCGCTTTGCAGGTTTTAAGAAGCGATGCGCCCGTTTCTGATCGTCTCAAAAAAATTCTAACGGTCATGAATCTCGAAGAACAAGATCAGGTGATCACGAATCGACTTAAACAGATTGTTCAGATGGATATTGAAAAGAGAATTCGTGCTGGAGTGTTCGCTGAACAGAGAAGTCTTGAGACCAGCATCCGCTTGGCGAGCGAAGACTTGCTTCTGGGGCTTGATCCGGGCTCTGCGCATTTCTTAAATAAAGTAAAAGCTGATCTTGATGAGGCTGAAATTTTAGCAAAATTTAATTTAAAAAACTTTTTTGATTTTTTTCTAAGCTCCCTTCTTAGAGCGCTTGAAGATTTACAGAGCGAAGCCAAACAGTGGAATGATTATGGAAGCGGACCTTACTCTCAAAAAATTGCCAAGTTCTGTATTCTAAGTTTGAATGCGCCCCAGATCTTGCAGCGGGAGTTTTCGTCGCTCAGAAGTTTTTGTAAAGGTCGATCGCTTCAGGCTATGAGCAAAGGAAAACCTTTAGTGGTAGATTTTGATCGCTCTCTTCAAGAATTTGGAAATGCTCCTGAAGAGAGACTTTGCAGTTATCACGAGTTTAGAAATCAACTTGATATTGATGATCTTATTTCTGAAACAGGCTCTGTCTTTATAAAAAAAATGGGTCTCAAGTAAGAGACGGAGCTCCCACGCTTGCTTGGTTTAACTTTAAAAAGAGCAGAAAATTAATTGTCGAATGTGCCAGTGCGACAAGAATCAGGTTTCCGGATTGTTTAAAGAGAAGACCAAAAACAAGCCCTGAAAGAAGACTAATGAGGCCATACATCCAAACTGAGCGAGATGGTATAAAATGGGCCAGACCAAAAAATATCGAACTTAAAATAAGCCCAAAATGAGTCATTAAAACGCCTCGAAAAAACCATTCCTCGATAAATCCGCTTAGCAAGGCCAAGACAACAATTTGTAGATAAGAGAGTGGGGTAAGGACCTGAGCAAATATTTTTTTCATTTCATTAGCCCAGTGAAAGATTCGAGCAGCAAGAAGAGCTCCGATTACGTAAGCAAAAATAAAAATCAAAGTTAAAAAAACGACGAATGAGCTAAGTGGCTGAGATGGCTTCCAAGAAAAAAATGGGTCATAATGAGTTATAAAATCTGCCAAAAAACTTACGGCAAATAAAACTCCGTAAACGATAAGAAGTGACTTTACTTCGATGGCACGAATATCTTTCACTAGGAAAGAGGTTAATAGTTCGGAATGAAGAAGAAAAATAAAATTGTCGATATCTTTGTGTCGGCAGTGGTGACCTGTATGGGCTTGGGCTACTTTCCTAAGGGTTCGGGGACCGTTGCTTCCTTTTTTGCCTTGGGGTTTTGGTCTCTGTTTTTAATGTTTGAAGCTCGTCTCGCACTCGTGTTGATTTGTCTTATATTGATGGTTCTTGGGACTTTAGCAATTCAGGCCTACGAAAAGCGAACCCGCACCGAAGATAGCTCCAAAATTGTTATCGATGAGTGGGTTGGGATGGGGCTTTCATTGGCCCTTTGTCCTTTTAAGCCGGGGTGGCTTCTTTTGGCATTTTGTCTTTTTAGGGTCTTCGATATTTTTAAACCACCTGGCGTGAGATTTTTTGATCAACGTCATCTTAAAGGTTGGGGCGTGATGCTGGACGACGTTGTTGCCGGAATTTACGCGGCACTTATCATAGAAGGACTTAAGTATTGGGTGCTCTAAAAATAGAAGTCCTCTGTACGGGGCACGAACTTTTGGATGGAAGCATTGCTGACACCAATACTCAAAGACTCGCTGTAAAGCTCAGAAGTTTAGGATTGAGAATTCAGCGAACAACTATTGTTCCAGACGAAACCAGTCAGATTGCTGAGGCTGCTACACAAGCGGCGTCTCGATCTCAGTATGTGATTGTTTCGGGAGGCTTAGGCCCTACCAGTGACGATATCACCCTTGAAGCCATCGCTCACGCCTTCGGCCGAGAGATGGTTTTTCATAAAGAGGCAAAAGCAAATGTTCTGGCTCGTCTTAGATTTCTGAAGCGGAAGATTATGAATAAAAGCCAGCAGAAGCAATTTTATGCGCCGGCTCACGCTTTGATTTTAAGAAATGACTTTGGAACTGCTCCCGGTGTTCAAGTCGAATTTGGAAAAACCATTTTCTTTTTTCTACCCGGCGTTCCGCGGGAGTTTAATCATCTGCTAGAAAAATATCTGATTCCCTTTTTTGAGACAAAGAAAGATCGTGAGTTTGAATATCTTTTTCAGTTGAAAGTTTTGGGTTGGCCAGAGAGTTTGCTCAACGAACTAATGAAGAAAATGAAAGTGCCGAAAGGTGTTGAGATTGGCTATCGAACGTCGCTACCTGAAAATCATATCAAATTTCATATTCGCTCAGCCTCAAAGAAGGCTGCAGAAAAAAAACTAAGCCCGCTCATTCGTAAACTTGAAAATCGAATATCAGAATCGGGAATGTGCTGGAGAGAGCATACATTTGAGGAAGAAGTTTTAATTCAGCTTTTAAAACAGAAGAGTGTTGTCTCTACGGCAGAGAGTTGTACCGGAGGTCAAATATCTTCGATGATGACTTCGGTCTCAGGGGCATCAAAGGTATTTGATCGAGGATTTATTACCTACAGTAATGAGGCGAAGATTGATTTACTGGGTGTGAAAGAAAAAACTCTCATCAAATATGGAGCGGTAAGCGAAGAGACGGCCATCGAAATGGCAAAGGGAGCTCTTAAGAATTCTAAAGCTACAAAATCTGTTGCTGTCACCGGAATCGCTGGTCCTGCGGGTGGAACAAAACAAAAGCCTGTGGGAACGGTCTGGATTGCTGCTGCCACTGCAACCAAAGTGCGCACTAAATTATTGAAGCTCAATTTCAGTCGAGAGCTCAACCAGCGATATTCTGCTTTTGAAGCTTTAAGATTGCTTATTGAGATTTAATCTTTCTGTCGTCACAATGAAGGGGTGAAGAAACCCATTAAGATTTGGTTCGCCGACTTTTTTCCTCGATGTCAGAGATTTTTTGAGTGGGTTCTTTCACAGCAATTTGAACTCGATTTAGATTCTCAGAATCCTGATTATTTATTTTTCTCGGATTTTGGAGAATCACATCTTCAGTATAAGAACGTAAAACGAATTTATTTTACTGGCGAGAATCTTCGTCCTCCTTTTGATCGGACTGATTTTGCATTGACATTTGATCGAATCGATAATCCTCGGCATTATCGCCTTCCACTTTATGTGGTGGAGTATTTTTCACGATGGAAGGAATATCAGTGTTTCGATTCGTGGGACGAAATTTTTAAGCCTAAACCTTCCCCCCAAGAGATTTTTAAATCTAAAACGAAGTTTTGTAATTTTGTAGTAAGTAATCCTCATTGCGAAGTGAGAAATGAATTTTTTGAGATTCTTAATCAGTATAAGAAGGTCGACAGCGCCGGAAGTCATCTGAATAACCTTGGCTGGACTTTACCGAAAGAAGAGAATCTCTTTTTTAAAGCGAAATTGGAGTTCCAAAAGGAATATAAGTTTTCGATCGCTTTTGAAAACTCAAGTTATCCGGGCTATCTCACTGAGAAAATTATGGATCCAATGCTCGTTCAGAGTTTGCCAATTTATTGGGGAGATCCAAGCGTTCATCTTGATTTAAATCCAAAAAGTTTTATCAATTCTGCGGCTTTTAGAAGTCTTGACGATCTGGCGCATTGGGTTATCAAAGTGGATCAACATCCCGAGCTTTATTTCAAATATCTTGAGCAGTCTTATTTTTATGATTCAAAGCCCAATGACGCCATGAATATCGAAAATTTGCTGCGGTTTTTCTCCGAAAATGTATTTCGCTAGTCTGCTGAAATCAAAGACTTTGGGTAAAATAGAGAGTGAAGTACTATGAAAATCGCTTTTGCCGCCAGTTTAATTTTCTTCAGTTTTTTGAGTATTTCGTGCAGTACTTTAGGGCCAAAAAATATCGATGCACGCGGACGAAACGGAATTGAACGTTCGCTTCAAAAAGTTGTGGGCCTTTCGGATGAAAATGACCAAGAAGAACTTGCGCCTCCTCCTTATGATCTTTTGGCCGATGCAGGGGATGAGCTTAGACCTCAAAAATCCGAACCACCCGTAAAATTTGATCGGGCTACTGCCGCTGTCGAAGATCGCATTAAAGCTAAACGTGAAGAAGAGCAGGAAGTGGCACTTCCTCTGCTTCCTCAGACCCAAAAAGAAGTAAACGAGGTTATTACTCCTGACCTAGGCGAGGAGGTCTCGGGCGAAACTTTCGTGGACGCGAAAAAAGCTCAAGCTGCTTTGCAGCGCTATCAGGATTTAAAAAAAGACGACAAACCTCTCATTCCTCATGATGCTCCCGACAAACGAGCGTTGATTATTAAAAATCCGTTTAAAGAGAAGTTTCCGGGAGTCATTGCGTTCACTCAAAACGACAGTATTTTGCAATCGAGTAGTCGGGGAACCCTTGATAAACTGGCCCAGTTTTTAACTCAACACCCCGATCAATCTGTGATGCTTCAGGCTCAAATGGGTGAGGGTGAGACCTTTGATCTCGCTGATGTTCGATTGCGTGCCGTTCAGGGGTATCTGAAGAACTATAATATTCCCCAGGAACGCATTGTTCTTGATGAAAGGCGAATGGCTGGGGATTGGCCAGAATTTCGAATGTATATTCTTCAGTTTTAGACTGCTCTCGTCTAACTTCAAGATATGTCCAAGTCTTTTTATATCACTACGGCGATTGATTACCCGAATGGCGTCCCTCATATGGGCCATGCTTATGAGAAGGTGATCGCCGATACCTACGCTCGATGGTATCGCTTGAGGGGTCATGATGTTTTTTTTCTTACTGGCACCGATGAAAATGGCCAAAAATTGGTGAAGGCTGCAGAGGCCGCAAAGCAAGATACTCAAAAGTATGTCGACCATCAGGTGGAGTTTTTTAAAAGGCTTTGTAGAGATTTAAAAATCAGCAATGACGATTTTATCCGTACCACGGAATCGCGCCATCACAAAGCAGCTCAACATATTTGGAGTGTTCTCGAAAAAAAGGGAGATATTTTTTTAGGGGAGTATGAAGGACAGTATTGTTTAGCCTGCGAATCTTTTTATACTGAATTGCAGGCTGCTGATGGGCAATGTCCGGTGCATGGGACAAAACTTCAGATCACGAAAGAAAAAGGATTTTTCTTTAAGCTGAGTGCCTATGCTGATTGGGTTCGAAAATACATAGTCGATAATCCTTCATTTATTGCTCCTGAGTCGGCACGAAAAGAAATGATCAATCGGATTGATAAAGAGCCAGTCCGTGATTTATCGGTTTCAAGACTTAACGCCGGATGGGGAATTCCAGTTCCAGGCCATCCGGAATTTGTGATGTATACGTGGTTTGATGCCCTTATTAATTATTACGCGGCTCACTTTAGCACTGAGCGAGAGACAAAGTTTTGGCCTGCGGATATGCACGTGATCGGTAAAGATATTACCTGGTTTCATACTGTGATTTGGCCCAGCATTTTAAAAGCTGCCAACCTTGAGCTGCCCAGGCAAGTCTATGTTCATGGAATGGTTCTCGGTGAAGATGGAAAGAAAATGTCTAAAAGTTTAGGCAACGGAGTAGATCCACGACTGATACTCGATAAATATCCGGTCGAAAGTTTTAGATATTATTTGGCGCGCGCTATTCCGAGTGGATTGGATGGGGCCTTCGTTACTCAAGATCTTATTGCCCGACATAATCATGAACTTGCTAATGATTACGGAAATCTTCTTATGCGAGTTGTTAAACTGGGTATGAAAAAATTAGGATCTGATTTTTCTTCTGAACACGTGAAGCCTCAATTTCATTTTGAAGAACTTGGAGAAAAAATGCATGAGGCGATGACACAAAGAGAGCATCATCGTGCGATTGAGCTCTTATGGGGCGGCATTAACGAGGTCAATCTCTACCTCAATACGCGTGAACCTTGGAAGATGGACGGCAGTCAACCTGAATTTAAAGAGACCATCTATAATGCTCTTTATGGACTGCACTGTTTTGGCACTCTTCTGCTGCCATTTATGCCTGAAGTTGGACATAAGACTTTAGAGTATCTAGGCACTCAAAATGCTGGGTTTTCAGGTCTAAAGTTTGGGCCTCATCACTTTAAACTTCAAAATCCATTAGCCCTATTTCCTAAAATTGAAAAAGAAGTACCTAACGTCCAGACAGCCTAGATTCTCTTTCGATTGATTCGCCTTAGGCAGTTTCGTATACTTTGGGAACTATTTCTGAGGGAAGGGAGATGCTTATGTCGAAGACTTTATTGATTGAGGAAAGCCTCAAAGCTGGATTGGGATTTTTGAGTAGTGAAGGTTCACTCATTGTCGAAACAGGTAAGCATACTGGTCGTGCCGTCAAAGAACGCTTTATTGCCGATCGACCTGAAATTAAAAATGCAATCGCTTGGAATACCAGTAATCAACCAATTGCCGCCGAATTCTCTCGTCAGTTTTTTGAGAAGCTTGAAGCAAAATTAGGTTCGCAAAAGTCTTATCAAACAGAATCATTTGTAGGGCCGTTTCCTATAAACGTTAAGACGACTTCTCCTTGGCATATTATCTTTTGTAACAATATGTTTCGTAAAAAACCAAGTCCGATTGACTTGGGCGGAAGGCCTCCGCTCACACTTAGAGTTTATCATGATCCTTACGGAACGGTTTCTGGTCTCGGGCTTAAACATTCCTCAGAAACACTTCTTATTCTAGATCCGGTTGAGATGAAGGCCGGAATTGTTGGCACGGCTTATGCAGGAGAGATAAAAAAATCAGCTTTTACTTTGTGTAATTTTGCACTTCCACAGTTTGGAATTTTTCCAATGCATTCTTCAGCAAATTGCCTTGAAGACGGGTCAAACTCATGTGTTCTTTTTGGCCTTTCTGGAACGGGTAAGACAACTCTCTCTGCTAGTGCGGATCGATTCTTGATTGGTGACGATGAAATCGTTTGGTCGCGAAAGGGTCTGAGTAACCTTGAGGGGGGATGTTATGCTAAACTCATCGATCTTACCTTAGAGCGTGAGCCTGAAATTTACAAAGCAGTGAATCGCTATGGAGCAATCTTAGAAAACGTATCATATGATTCTCAAACTCGAATGGTGGATTTTTCAAGTCGGGCAAAAACTGAAAATACGCGAGGATCATACCCGATTGAGTTTATTCAAAAAACCTATCGTCAAGATAGTGAAGCTCAGCCTCCGAAAACGATAGTCTTTTTAATGGCGGATGCTTTTGGTGTGATGCCGGCGGTGGCCAAATTGAATTCATGGCAAGCTCAATATTATTTTATTTCAGGCTATACGGCAAAAGTGGCGGGAACCGAATTGGGTGTGAAGGAACCTCAAGCGGCCTTCAGTACTTGTTTTGGAGCTCCATTTATGCCGAGACATTCCGCAGAGTATGCAGAGCTTCTTGCAAGCCATGTCGATGAATGCCATTCAAGCGTGTGGCTTTTAAATACGGGTTGGACTCAGGGAGGTTACGGCAAAGGAGAGAGGTTTCCTCTTGCAGTCAGTCGACGACTTCTTGCTTCAATTCAGTCTGGCGATTTAGCTAAACAACCCACAGTTAAACATCCTGTTTTTGGATTTGATGTGCCTACTCAATGTGCCGGAGTTGATCCCAAATATTTAGGTATTCCTTCGGGAGATGGAGTCGTGGCACTTTCTCAGAAATTTAAGGCCAATAGTGAACAGTTTAAATCAAAGCTCGACTCGCGAATTCTTGAATTGGGCGGCCCACAATAAATTCGGGTATAATAACTGAGGCTCTCTTGAAAGGAGGCACCATGAAAAGCTTAGCGCTATTTTTTGCCATTTCGATTCCTCAATTGGTTTGCGCGGATAATGCCATTCCTTCGGCTGAAAGTATGAGTGTAGAGATGGGCCAGGATGATAGTATTCCCATTACTCTTAAAGGCAGCGATCATGATTCAGGCCAGACTTTGACCTATTCGATTACCGAAAATCCACAGCATGGAACACTTACGGGTACTGCTCCAGATATGCACTATCAACCAGAAGCAGGTTATTATGGTCTCGATTATTTTTCTTATCGTGTAAATGATGGACTTGAAGATAGCGATGCCGCGACTGTGACTATCGATGTTAAAAAGAATGCTGCGAATACATCGACAAGTACTGATAAATCCTCTGCTGCCTGTAGTCTGAGTATGAAGCCTTCTCAGAATTCTCCTTGGGCTGTAGCTATTTCTAGCATTTTATTTGGTTTGGCCGTTTTTTCTTTAAGAACTATTCGCCAAGCTGATCTACGCCGTCCGCTGAAATCGGACTCGTCCAGTTAAAAGGATTTACTCGTTTTAATTGTCGCAGAATAAATGCACAGTTGGGTTGATCAAAACATCTTTTCTGTCGCGCGAATCGAAAGTCGTTTTCTGACTGATAGCCAGCGTATTTAAAAAGTGAATTCCAGTTCCAGGTACATGAATTCAAAGCTTGTGCTGAAGATTGAATTTCGTCATTAACAATAATTTCTGCAATTTTTGCTCTTAGATCATTGCTCAATATTCCTTTGAGAAGAGCAGTTTTTAAAAGGGGTAAAACAAAATACTGTAGCCGTTGAAGTTCGATATCGCGGGGTTCAGCTGGATTAAGTAAATGTTTTGGACGATCAAAAAATGAACCCATTGAAGTATAATGGTTTTCATCAAATTTATTTCCGCAGATATTCATATAGTCACGTAAGATAAATCGATCGTTAAACATGACGGTAGCTCTTAGAACGGCTCTAAAATGTTCTGCATCGAATTTGTATTCTCTTTGAGGAGTTTCACAAAAGAGGGAGGGGTATGAGATAAAAGAGAAGACTAAAAACGCAAAAACAGATTTCATTCGGCATTTTGATACTTGGGGTTTCGAAGACTGTCTAGGGAGTTTTGTAAACTTGTTCCTCAGATTGACGATGGGTTTTAATAGTCTTTCATCTGTATTTTTGTCAAAATAGGGACATGAGGCTAGGGCTCATTTGGCTGGGATTGTTGACCTTTTTAATGGGAGAGGCTCAGGCCCTTTGCACGTCCGGAAAAAAGGCAAACTTGAGAAAAGGTCCCAATACTCGAGAGCCCATAACTCTCGAGGCTATTCCTTATACGCCCCTTCGAAAGGTGAAAAAGCTCAATGGATGGTATCAGGTTAAAGATGTTGATTCTCAAATTCATTGGGTCAGAGAAGACCTTGTCACTCAAAGTTTTCAATGCGCAGTTATTAAAACTGAATTTGCAAATTTAAGAAAAGGTCCCGGAAAAAATTTTCCTCGAGCCCGCGGTGGAATGGGTGAAAAATATCTTTCATTTAGAGTTATTAAAATTAAAAATGATTGGGTTCAAGTGGAAGATCTTGAGGGTGATGAAGTATGGATCAAGTCTGATTTAGTTTGGATTCAATAATTTTCTTAACGTAAATTTAATTTCGTAATGGCTAGATCCTCAAAGCTCGCATCATAACGTGGCAGTTCTGATCTGAAATTATGAGAAGCCACCGTAATGGTAGTCAAAGTTGTTTCAATAATGCGATTGTAGAATCCCACTGCGCCCTTGATAGGAAGTTCTTCCGTCACCCATTTGCCTTCTTTTTTTCGAGCCCATCTCATTTTGAGGCGCCATCCGTCTAAATAAACAGCGCCAGGTTGGCCACGATCATTAAAGCCCGCAATATCGAGGCCGATATAAGTTTTATTGGCTTCACCATCAACACTTTCAACTACAAATGAGCCAGACGACTGGCCCAATTGCTCGGCGATTTTGAGTGTTCCGTTTGATTGATCAAAATACCAAATAAAAATGCGGCCGTTAATTTCTTGAAGATCGACATAGTCACCGATATTTCCTTTAGCAATTACGAGAATATTTTTGAGGCCTTCCGTTTCGTTACCCCATTCAGCTAAACTTAATCCTTCAGATGTTTGAAGAGCGACGAATGTTTTATCTCGTATTTGAAGACTAGCTTTGACTTCGCCTGAAAGCATTCCGTCAGCTAAAATTCGTCCGTTATCCTTAAAGGTAAACCATCGATTTTCACCGGCTATTGTTTTATAGGTGATGCGTGAAAAATCTTGCTGGCGATTAAACGATGCAAGTTTTTGAGCATTAGTCTGCAAAATAGATGTCACGCTATTGACCTTAAATTTAATTTCTCGATTTATCCGATAGGCCAAAGAGCCATCACTTAATTTTAACTCACGGGCATCTTTAGGCTCTATGTCGAGAACAGAGATATCAAAGGTTTGCGGAGAAATACTAATCAACTGAGTGGAGTCGCTGGTTCGAGCAAAAGAATAGATTGTGGATGTCGAATCGACCTGAAGGTACTCACCGATATGCATATCATTATGAGGCAAAGTATAAGACTCAATGGGACTTAAACTCTCATTGGCACAAGAAGAGACAGTTGCCGCAAAACCTAGCATTAAAAAGATTTCTATAGTTTTATTTGTTCTCATATTTATTTTCGTGCTTTAAAAAAACATTCATATCGAGCACTAGGGAATTTCGGTTTAACGAAATAGACTCAATTTTAAGTTCCATATCACTTGGTTTAATAACAGTCGGAAACAAAACTAGTTCTGAATATGAGCTTAAAAAATCAGACCAGGTGCTATTGGCAATTTTCTGAAGAAACGAAATGCTCTTTTCGCCAAGTCGCTCCTTTTTATCTTCAAGCTTAACTTCAAACTGATCGTGTTTTAATATTAGGTTTACTGTTCCATTTTCAGCATCAACCTTTAGGCCGGCCCCAATTTTTACAAGGTTAGAAATCTGCGTTGAGGGAATAATCCGATCTTCGATATAGGTTCCAATATCCATTAGATAATCCTTTACTTCAACCTGAAGAGTATCTGCCTCAAATTTTAATTGAGGGGTCGACTGCGGACTAATGGTGACCATAAGCGAAACGTCTTGCTCATTTTCAGCGATAATTCCTTTGGTTTGCTTTCCAAGATCGGTCTTAAGTCGAAATCCCAAAAGCCTCTCACGATAAATTTGGGTGAGGGCTGTATCAATAAGAGAGAGGGGAACCATCAAACTAAAATCAGCAGTGCTTTTTGAGAGGCTAGGCCGATCAGAGTTAAATTCAGGTTGGCGAGCAGGATCGGAAAGAATTTGATCCAACGCTGCTTTTACACTTTTTCTCTCAGCTTTTAAGGGGTCAAGTCCGGTAAGTATTTGAACTTGGTCCGAAGAGAAAAAACCTGCGTTGAGATAAAGTTCAAAGCCTTCTCGACTTGTAAATGCGGCTGGGTTTTTAAAAGGAGCAAAAGCCAGAGTGATCAATTTTTGCTTCGGACTAGGAGCTTCCAGAGTAATTTGAATTCCGCCCGAATTAAGTATTGGTTCGTCTTGAAACAGAGGGTTGTTTTCGAGAAGTTTTCCGGCAACCTCGTTAAAAGAAAGTCCTCTGAGAGTCGAGAGAAGATAATTTGAAAAATATTTTTTAAGCTCTGTCGTTAAGGCATCAAATGCAAAATCTAAAATAGCCGGAGAATTGATTTCTCTTTCAAGCGCGGCGTAAGTTTTTTCATTTTTATCAGAAGAAGGCAGCTTTATTGAAAACTGCGATCGTGCGGTATTTAAACTATTCGAATCAAAATCAATTCCCATGGTTCGAGGATTAAGAGTAAAGCCGAGTTTCGAAGGACCAATTTCAATATCGATTCGTTGTTTAGGCTTTGAATTTGCAACAATAATTTTAGTCTCCTTAGTAACAGGGTCTTCCTTGATTTCGCACTGATCAATATGTTCTCCTGCTGCGCGAAGATTATCGATATGAAGAATAATAAGAGCATTGGTTTCGCCATTCCATTCGAAACGACCAGCCATTCCAGAAAGAGAAACCTTAATATAGTGAGAGAGGTGGCAGAAATCGAAGACAATCGGCTCTCCCATTTTCATTTTATCGTTAAAATGATTAAGTAGTTTTGAGACTAAACCTGGACGCAACATAATCCCTAAAGGATGTGAAGGAAAAGCAGCCTCAGAATCATGGGCCTTACTCAGAATCAATCCTAGGCTTAAGAGCAATATGTGAATCTTAGAACGCATATTTAAGTAAAAATCCTAATCTGTCTGCTGCTGCTCGATAGGCTCCATCTGAATTGACGGGTCTAAAAATCGAAATGGCATGTTTATCTGCAAATTCAGTTTGAGAGGCTGTTCTATCAAACATAAAACTATGAGCGTACTCTAAACCCATGAGCAGTCGTTCAGAATATTTGTATTGAAGGAACGATCCCACGAGAAGCGAATCGAAGTCAGCAATACTTACGGACATCAAATTGTTTGCGACCGCACTTGAAGAGTAAGTGGTATTAAGGCCTAAGGTCCATCTCTGCCAAAGCGAAAACGAATTTACTGAACCAACCAGAAACGTATCTTGGTAGGGTCGTCCAGGACGGCCATAATTTTGCATCATTGCAATGCTGGAGCGTGTAATTTTTGCGCTCGTAGAATCGAACATCGAAGAAAAACTATATCGACCAAACAGTTCACTCATAAAATAACCGTAAGGTCGATAAAGAACTCCAGCTTGTAAAAACATCGGAAGATGAGTTTCGACTTTCACCGCACTCTTAATATTTTCTTCAATACCTAAAGCCCTTAAGCTGGAGCCGATTGTTCTTATGGTGTCAGGCATCTGCAGATCGAGTTCATTTTCGAAGGTATAAGAAACTGGTGAGAAGACAGAAAGTCCAAATGAAAGTTGGTAAATTGGAGAGTAATAAACTCCGACAGCTCCTCCAAATGCGTGAGTAACAGAGTGGGGGATCTCAGCCCGCGCAGTCAGGGCAGGGTGTTCTCTCAGTGAGTCGCCTAAATTAAAGACGTTCGACATAAGACCTTCAAGGTCGATAGCCAAATTAACTTTGAAAAAACCAACCGAGTAAATTCCTGAAAGGGCGATGGTCCATTCAGGATTAATTTTGTAAGCGGCTGTGAACTGATGATGCCAAGGAACGGTATAACCTTCGACAAGGGCAAAGCGCTGAGATCCTGAGGCATCAAAGCTTGCGAGGGCTCCACCCGGAAAGTAGGTGCTGTAGCCGAATCTCCAGTTCTTTGTTCCAAGAGGGGATGAAATTGAAACAAATGGATTTGGCGCGAAGGCCGTCATTTTTGCACTATCAAAGCCGGCATTTGTTTGGGGATTCTGACCAGCGCGATCGTAAACCATATAACCGCCGGTTAGAGTAATATTGGTATCGATTTGAGTGCCCGAAACTAATCCGATTGTGGCCGGATTCCAGAAAACAGCGCCTGGCGATACCTTTGTAGGGGTCATAGAAAGCCCCCCGATGGTAGAAGTAACCGCTTCTGCTTTGAGACCCGAAACAGGGATAAAAAGCAGCCCAAACAGCATTAATAGTAAGACTTGTAAATGCTTCAAATTAGCCGGAACCTAGTCGATGTGAATCTATCCTGCAATACCCATTAAATGCCTTTATACGGCGTAATAACGCCAAATAACCATAGTTTTTTAAAGGCGGGCAATTTAGAGCGATAATCGATCTGAACTCAAGCAAGTTAAATTTCTGGCCGATTTAAGGCTTTATAGGAATTATTGAAGTAAGGGGTTTATGAAATATCTAGCTCTTGGCTCGCGCATTCAAAAAATCAGAGAAAAAAAGAAGGTCAGTTTGGAGGCTCTCTCACAGAAAACCCAGATAGAGATTGAGAGGCTCAAACGCATTGAGGCTGAGAAAGAACAGCCTCTTATTGGAACCCTTATTTCGATTGCCAAAGCTTTAGAGGTAAACGTCGCCGATATCTTTAGAGATCGTATTTCGGAGAAGGCTTTTGAAATTGTTCGTAAAGCAGAACGTGAGAAGGTTAGACCTCTTATGAAGCCTGCCAAAACCCATCTGTTTGACTATGCTTACGATCTACTCATTCCTCCTGGCTCAGATAAACATTTAAGTGCGTATCTGATTGATTTACCCCCTCATCAGAGTCGTCGTCCCACCGACGATATTACTCATTCGGGCGAAGAATTTATGTTTATGATTGAAGGCAGTCTTGAGGGTGAAATTGGAGGAAAAAAAATCTCTCTTTCAGAAGGTGATTCGCTTTATTTTAGGTCTACTGAGCCGCATGTCTTTTATAATCCGTCCAATAAACATGCTCGTGCGATCGCGGTTATCTATCCGTTTTAATTAAGATTAAGTTAAGGGCGTCTTAACTAACCTTAATTTGATTATCTGAGTATAAAGCTCTGGAGTGAAGGTTGATTTATGTCATTCACTTTTTTTTGGCAGAGTCCTGTTAGAATAATTTCAAATTTATTTTTCATTTTTATTGTTCTATCTGCTCATAAGTTAAGTGCTTACTCTGAAACTAAAGGCTTAAAATATGAAGAGTCGCTATCCGAATTTATTAAATTAGCAGAAAAAGAATTCAGGGAAAATTATTCGTCGAATGAAATTTCTTTTTTGCAGGCAGTGAGGCGATCGCAAATCACTTGGGATATTGATGAGAAGGTGTTGGCAGATCTAAAGCTTTCTCAAGAGCTTAAAGGCCGATTTGAGCTCACCTCAATTGAATCACCTTCAAAACTACATTTTGTTATTAAATTTGCTCCGCAAGATTCATCTCAAAACTATCGCCTACTCTTTTATAATACGAGCTTTTTAAAAAGTGAGGGACGCGCACGTGGTAACGATAATATCAATCCGTTAGAAGGCGAGGCTTTAATTTATCACTCTCGAATTTTACAGAATACAAAAAGAAACGTCTGGATCTACGATTTTGCAAAGCATAACGCAAATCGAAACGATCTTCCTATTCTCATTCAGGCTGAGCCTCTTTTTAAAAATGGGAAACTAAATTTTGGTGAGTGGCTTAAAGTTTTTAAGACCGCAAAATATGTCTCACCGACAAAATCGAGTTTTATTCTGGGGTTAGTTTCGGCGACTGGTCAGGCAGCAATTTCGTTTTTGGCGTTTCAGCAGGCCGGAAGTTCCATCCACTTTAAAAGTATGGCCATCACCTGGGTGTATGTTGCGGTTCTTTGTACCTTTGGAAAAACCTATGGCCAACTTGTCCGCAGCTCTGAGGCGAGCAAAGAAATTTTTATGAGATTTTTGATAGGTCTTCCACTTTCAATATCTTTAACGCTGGCTCATGGGTCGGATCTAAGCGATATAAAAATTTTACTGTCTGTTTTAGCCATTTCTCTAGGTGATAAATTCGCATCATTTATTTATTCGTTTATTCCCATGAGGCGTGAAGAGTATGGAGCTACTCAAGGTAAACGAGTTTTTGGTTTCGCGAATCGGAGTTTGGTTGAGCGAGAAATTACTGCCTGGTTTCGAATGGCTCTACAACAGTTTGCGCTAGCCGAAGATATCGATCCCACGAACAGTTTTCATCATTGGGGAAAACTTCTCGTTTGGGCTTCGGCTATTCCAATGTATTTTATTGATTTAGCGTATGTTCGTGCCAATCAAGAAGAATTTCCAAAACTAAAGGAAGACTTGTTGCGATTGAAGTCTTGGATGAATCCAAAAACGTATATGTTGAGCATGGGGCGATCAATAAACTCAGCGTGTCAAAAGGTTTTAAGTTCTCTCTCGGCTCGCCTTTCGTCCAAGAAAATATATTCTGAGAAAGGAATAAAATGAAATTCTTTAATAATTCAACCCGACGTGATTTTTTAAAATTCATGGGGCAGGGAGCTGCACTGATTAGTTTGAGCAACCTTTCGAGTTCGTGCACTTTCATCAGAAAAAATAGGGGTCCCTTTAAGGCTCTGAACCCGTCTTCGGATGATGCTCTGCTTTTAGCGGAGGGATTCAAATATAACATCCTCATTCAGCAGGGCGATTCCATCAACCTAAGAGGAGAATCCTTTGGGTCAGACTGTGATTTCACGTGCTTTATTCCAATGTATGTAGGGAGCACCGATGACGGATTACTCTGGGTTAATCATGAGTCTTTTCAGCCCGTTCTTTTGGGGCATTCAGGATCAAAGACCAAAGAGATGGTGATGAAAGAGCAAAGAGAAGTAGGAGGCTCAATACTTCGAATTAAAAAGAGCTCTCAAACAGGCGAATGGTATTTTGTCGAAGACGATTCGTTTAATCGACGACTCGATGCTACAACGCCAATTAAATTTGCTAACGGAGTGAGTATCAAGGGGAGCCAACAAGCAATTGGAACTTTGGCGAACTGTGCGGGGGGGCTTACCCCTTGGGGGACTGTTCTGACCTGCGAAGAGAATTTTCAGAATTTTTATGGAGATTCCCCATCCTCGCGGCAAAAATCTCCTCCAAGTGGGTGGTCCAGTGTTTTTTCAAAGATGGGTAAACGTTGGGTTGGGGAATCCGATCATTCTTGGTATGAATTTTTTGATTATCCTCCCGAACACTACGGTTGGGTCGTAGAAGTTAATCCAAAAATCAGGACGGCACAAAAACTAACCGCACTAGGGCGCTTCGCTCACGAAGGTGCAACGAGTGTTTTAGCAGATGATGGCAGGTGTGTTGTTTATATGGGCGACGATTCGCCCGATCAATGCATTTACAAATTTATTTCCTCAACGCAGGGCTCTCTCATCAATGGCACTCTGTATGTTGCGCAAATTGAAACCGGACAATGGATTGCGCTTGATTATAGCAAGAATTCAACTCTGAAAGAGAATTTTGAGTCCCAGCTTGAAGTATTAATTCGAGCCCGAGAGGCGGCTCATTTGGTGGGCGGAACTCCACTTAACCGGCCCGAGGATATTGAAGTACATCCACAAACAAGAGATGTCATTATATCCCTCACCAACAACAAAAAGAGAGATGACCCTTTTGGCTCACTTCTTAAAATCTCTGAAGAAAATGCTGATCCTCTTTCTCTTCGATTTAAAGCTTCAGCTCTTGTGAAGGGAGGCGAGTCGAGTGGCTTTGCCTGCCCAGATAATCTTGTCTTCGATCGAAAAGGAAATCTTTGGATAACTTGCGATATTTCGGGTTTATCGATGAATCAACCGCCCTATGAAAAATTTAAAAATAACGGACTCTTTTATATTCCACTTTCGGGAGAATCTGCTGGTTCTGCGTTTCAGGTCGCGTCTGCTCCCCGAGATGCAGAGCTTACAGGACCATGGTTTTCTCCCGACGGACGCTCGCTCTTTCTCTCTGTCCAACATCCAGGAGAAACATCAAAATCAATTGAAAGACCCACAAGCCACTGGCCGAATGGCGGCAGTAATTTGCCGCGCTCTTCGGTCGTAGTAATTCAAGGCGATACACTCGATCGCCTTGTCTTATAATTTTTTATGGAACTCGAAACGCGATAAAGAGCTTAGCGCTGCCACGCTCGATATCAAAAAGAACTGTTTGTTTTGACTTGAGTTCTTTTACCGCCTTTCGATACTGGTCGATATTCTTAATCTCTTTTCCGTTTACTTTGCGCACAATGTCTCCGGGTAGAAGCCCAGATTCGGCTGTCGGTGAAGCATCATCGATATCGAGAATCTGAACACCGTCTCCATCTTTATTGGCGCCAACAGTAATGCCTAACTGATCTGCCTTTTCTTCTTCAGGAGCTCTTTTCTCATTTTTTGAAGTTCCTGAGGGAAGCGACCCTAATTTGACCTTAATGTTTTTTGTTTTCTTTTCGCGAATAATCTCTAGGGCAATGGATCCGCCTGGTTTAACCCGAGCAATATTTTTTTGAAGTTCTTTTGCATCAGCTACTTCTTGGCCATTGACCTTAGTAATAATATCACCGCGTTTAAGATCGCTTTTTGCAGCAGGTCCATCGGGTACCAAATCATTGACGAGCACTCCGCCCGCAGCGGGAAGATCAAGAGCTTCTTTCATCTCTTCTGTCACATCTTGAATCATAACACCTAAATAACCTCGAGAGACTCCCCCGGAGTCTTTAAGCTGAGGGATAAGTTCTTTAACGACCTGCATAGGAACCGCAAAGCCTATTCCACTTCCTTGAGCGGTGATGGCCGTATTAATACCAATAACCTCACCCTTAATATTGACGAGCGGTCCACCTGAATTTCCGAAGTTGATCGCCGCATCAGTCTGAATAAAATCGTCAAAGCGACGATTTTCATTTGAAGAAATTTCTCTGCCAGTCGCAGAGACAATACCAGCGCTCACAGAGTGGTCTAGACCAAATGGATTTCCGAATGCCAACACCCAATCACCTTTTTGTATTTTTTTGCTGTCACCAAGATAGGCAAAGGGGAGATCAAAATCGGCTTTAATTTTTAAAAGAGCGACATCAGTAGCTGGGTCTCGTCCGACGAGAGTTGCTTGAAAGGGCTTTGCTTTCTTATCGCTTTTTCCGTTGTGCGAAAGTAACTTAACTTCAATTTTATCGGTGCCATCAATAACGTGATTATTGGTTAAGATATAACCATCTTTTGAAATGATAAAACCCGAACCTAAAGTTTTGCGCGGCTGCTGTTGGCCTTTAAAGGGTTGACCGAAAAACCTTTCAAAAAAATCTTCAGGATTTGAAAATGGGTCAACAGGGCCCTCTTGGTTTCGCTCCCGTTTTTTATTTTTCTCTTCGACTTTACCTGAAGATGTACCCTGGATGTTAACAACAGTCTGATCAAGCTTATCAATAATCGGAGAAAGATTCGGCAGATTAACAAGAGGCGGAGCGTCTGATGGTTTTTCAGACCAAATCTGATCAGCCAATGCAAATTGAGGCAGAATTAATCCGCAGGTTAAAATAAGGGTTTTCACGATTTCGCTTCTCCTTTTGTTTGAGCTACATACTTCATTCTTACTTCATAAAGGATTTGAGTAAGTAATTTGTTTTCAGAATCACTGAGATTACCTTTTGTTTTTTGAAGTAAGAGATCCAAAATATCGATATGTTGTTTTGCTGACTCTAAATTCTTTTCTTCTTTTCCAGTAATAGGATTTTTAAGTTCTCCTACAGCGACTAAAGTGGCGGTTCCTAAAGAAAGAATAAAAGTTTCAAAGGTCATTTGATGAGAATCTGCGCTCATGGATGTTTCTCCTGTTTGGGCGCTGCTTGAAGCGCATTGGCTGCTGTCGAATCAGAAGTCTGAACAGAAGCCTTTAAATTCATAAGCTCAAAGTCTTTAGGATTAAGAGCATCTTTTGCAAAAATATATTTCAAAGTTTTATCTCCCGACTTATACCAAAGGTGAGTTGCATTTGCTTCGAAGAGAAAAGCAAATTCATAAGTCTTTTGATTTTGTGCATTAAATACAATTAGAAACGAAGACGTTTTGGGAAGGTTCTTCTCAACGCCAACGAATTTAACAGCTCTTAACGATCGCAATTTATTAAAGGCATTTTCTACCTTTGTTTGATCCAGAGTTTGAGAGCTGTCACCTTTAACTTCAAAACCCGACGCACCTTTTGTTAAAGTGAGAGCTTTACCCTTGGCAGGACGAATTGAAACCTCGGTAAGGTCCGAAATTAAGAAATTATCGAAGGTCTTTTTAATAAAATCTTCAGGGGATTTGTCGAAATTGTCGTAATGAAATTTGGCTATGCTTGCCGCCTGAGTTTTTTCGCTTTTAACAAAATATTCAAACTCTTCCTCGGGGGCTGAAGTCGCAGAATCTTTTTTGCTTGAGGGTTTGTATTTTATGTTCTTTCTTTTTACGAGCCAGATTTCGGTTCCCTTGGGTCGCGTATCAGATTCAGTTGTTCTTAAATCTGATACACCTTCTTTGAATCCGACTAAGATTTTTATATCTGGCTTCTGCATCACAGCCGGCGAGGAAGTGTAGAATTTATTCGCGCGCATAAAGCTAATTTTTTCGATATAATTGCTTACAAAGTCTTTATCGATCGGAAGATCATGATAGAGACCATTCATAACCCACTGATCGTTTTCTCTCGTAAATTTTATTTTTTGAGATCCTCGAGTGACCTCGACTTCGTCATAGTCAGAGGGGGTCACGGTGCTTATACGCATTTCTCTAAAATCATCAGGGTTTTGAGTTGAGAGAAAATCTAGATCCATCGTTCCGATGCTGAGTCCATGACTTTTAGTCAAAACATAGGTGAGGTTGCCTGAAGGTGTTTGAGATCCGAGCTGAATTTCAGACGGAACCGACTGTTCAGATGTTTTATACTCTAGAATTACTTTGGGAGGATTTAACCCAAACTGGGTGAGATCGGGCTTGGCTTCGGCAAGTTTTTCGGGAGTATACAAAACTCGAGTTTTTTTAAGTTTCTCAAGATTTGTAACTAGATTTTCGATGCGATTCTGGGCGGCAATATCTTGAATAGGAGTAAGAATTCTCCATCCCACTTTTTGTCTCTGTAGCTCAATCTTTAATTCTCCAATCGTGAGTTTGAAGCTTTGAACTAAGCTCATATCTTCAGGAGCAAGACGATCTTCTTTTCCCTCAGAAAGTTCTTTATCTTTTGCAGGCTTTTCAATGGCAAAGTACACATACGATAAGATGCCCAAGGTTATTAAAAAAAGAATAAGCAGTGACTTAGGTTTCATAAACTTTCGAATCCTTTTTTAAACTCGATTTCTTCTTGTAATCCAAATGCTCACACCCAGAATCATGATAAGTTGGGGAATGGCAAAAATACTTAAAATATACACAATACCTCGATCTTCAGGAGCAATTTCGAGAGTTGAAGCAGTCCATGTTTTAGGCCTAATGCTAAGACTTACTTCTTCACCCGTTAAATAGTTGAACGAATTTAAAAATAAATCTCGGTTGTTTCCATTTTGAATTAAATTATTGAGTCCAAAATCAGAATCTCCAAACACAACAATTTTAGCAGTCGATGAAATTGGATCTTTAATTTGTTCTGAGACTTTAAACTCAGCAATCTGGCCTATAGCAAGAGGTCCAGCGGCATCACCAGAGGGGGCTGGACGTTGAGTTTTAAAAATCGAAGCGATATCAGTTTCTGCCCAAGAGTTTTTCGAAGTGCTTGCTAAAGCAGTTCGAACCAAAGATTTATCTTTGGTTTCCGTTTTTTGAGCAATGGGCGAGGCCATAAAAACTTCGGCTACGGATTTACCTTTAAATCCAGCTGTAATCGAATGGTCCCCAAAATCTCCAATTCCGAGTTGCGCATTGATCACCTGACCACGAAAAACCTGCATTTGATACTCAAGCAAAATTGCATTCTTCATCTCAAGCCCGGCACGGTCGAAAATGGGTTCAAGACCAGTAGCTAAAAGTCGATCATTCGTTGCGGCGACCAACGGATCTTGCCCTATTATAAGACTGCCACCGCGTTCGACGTAATGCAGGAGGATCTCACCCTCAGTTTTAGAAATACTTCGACTTGCACCCCAGATAGCAACGATATTCGCATCGAGCGGGATATCAGGAGAAGTCGCTAAATTAAGAGGTCGTACACTGAAGCCCTCGTTCTCTAAAAGGTATTTGGCAGCCTGCAAACTGTGTTTTGAATTCTCATCATCAAGATCGCCTTCTCCATGCCCTTGTAAGAAATAAACATTTTTTGTCTTATCACTCATGACCTTTTTAATGGCAGTGGTGACAGCTTCTTCAGAGGCACTTGTGAGTTTCATGGATTTTTTAGTCGTCTCATTGCGAATGATGACTTCGTCAGTTGAAGCATCGTTTGCTTTAAGCTTGGCTGGTTCTAAATCTGGATCCACGACTTCATATTTAATTTTCGTACTTTGGTCGGTGTATTTTTCAATTAGATTATCGAAAAAAGGTTTCGATCGGGCTCCCGATTTAAAAAAAGCCATGATTTTGATATCGGCTTTGAGGTCTTTAATCAGATTCACCGTTTGATCAGACAACGAATGAATTTTATTAGCTGTCATATCGAATTTTCGTTCACCCCAATGGGAGTTGGCGATCACATTGATTGCGATGAGAAGAAGTAAGCCGAATACTCCACCAAGAAGTCCGAAGATAACATCTCTTTTCTGTGAAATCGTTCTAATTGTTTCACCGAGATGAAAAAATCCGAAAACACTAACTCCGAAAAGGCCAAGACCGAGTTCAACTAAGCCGATAGCTCGTAATCCCCCTTGAAGAATTAACGAAGTAATCGCTCCAAACAAAAGAAGGATAATACCAATTCCACCAAAATATCCGGCAAATTTTTTCATCGATTAACTCCTTTTAAGTGATTGAACCGAAACCTGAGTTGCGGCCACAAAGAAAATGGCCAATGTTAAAAAGTAAACAATTCCTGAAATAGAAATCAGTCCCTTATTAAAATTATCAAATTGCGTGATCAAAGAGGACGACTCTAAAAACTTTCCTAAATTGCCTGGGGCTCTTTGACTGGCCCAACCGATCATCATCAAGATTAAATTGATAATAGCTGCAGCCATTGCTGAGATAATTTGAAGTTTAAAAAGCGAACTTGTAAAAAGCCCAATCGCCATAAAGACCGCGCCCGATACAAAAAGACCGAGGTAACCGGCGAAGACGGGTAGTGGCTCTGGATTTCCATAGCTAAACATTACCAACAAAAAGAGCGCATGAGTTGCCAAAATCACGATATAAAGAAAGAGACTGGCGATATATTTTCCTAAGACAATATCCCAGTTTCCAATGGGGGAGGTTAAAAGTAACTCGTACGTTCCCTGATTTCTCTCTTCACTCAGCAATCTCATAGTGAGCATGGGGGAGAGAAACAGAAGGAGATAAAACATAAACCCAACGACATTGGAGATAAGCATTCCGTTAAGGTTTATTTGCTGTAGAATTTCGGGGTTACGGTTGAGCTGGGCTCGAATTTGAGCTTCTTGAAGGAGGGCATCAAAATTTTCAAGTGAAAGTATAAAATGCGCGCCCGAAATAACAGCAAAAATTCCCACCACTATATAGATGATGGGAGATACAAATAAACTTTTGATTTCTCGTTTAGCAATTGTCCATGCAGGTATCATCTCATTCTCCTTTATTTCAATAGACTAATTGGCAATTGAAAGTTTTCGTTTGTCGTCATCGGCAATAGGGTCTTTTGAAATGACTTCGAGAAAAATTTCTTCGAGTGATTTTTTAGCCGATAAATCTTTAATTGATTGTTCGTGAACAATTCGTCCGCGATTGATAATGATGGCTCGCTGACAAACCGCAGTAACTTCAGACAGAATATGTGTCGACAGTAAAACCGTATGAGACCCAGAAAACTCATGTATAAGACTTCTAATTTCTCGGATTTGAATGGGATCTAACCCGACCGTTGGTTCATCCAAAATAATGACCGGCGGTTTATGAATGACGGCCTGAGCTAAGCCGACCCGTTGGCGGTAACCTTTTGAAAGATTTCCAATAATGCTTCGGCGTCTTTCTTTAAGACCGCATTTTTGAAGCGCCCAATCGAGCAAATCTTTTCGATCTGCACGAGCTGTTCGTTTGAGCTCAAGAATAAATCCAAGGTAACTTTCTACAGTCATTTCGGGATAAACAGGAGGAGACTCTGGAAGATAGCCGATGCTTTTTTTCACTTCCATTGGTGCATCTTTGACCGAATGACCTGCAATCCATGCATCGCCACTCGTCGGTTGATAGAATCCGGTCAGGATTCTCATGGTTGTTGTTTTACCCGCGCCGTTGGCGCCGAGAAATCCAACAATCTCTCCAGTTTGTACTTCGAATGATACATTGTGTAGTGCCGTAAACGGCCCATATGTCTTGGTAAGTTGATTTGCCTTGATCATAGTAAACGATGTTAGGCCTCTATGGTTTAGAGCGTCAATGGCTTGAAGAAATTTTCAAGCTTGCGATCTTGTTTTCAAGAAGAGAAGGCGGAACCCCTAATTTTTGGCTTGCCTTCAAGAGATCTCCCTGCACACTACTTAAGGCTTCTTCAATGGCCCTTTTTTCAAGACCTTCCATTCTTATTCTTAGAACATCCTGTTCTGCACTTCCTTGCCACTTTTGACGGGAGGTTGTTGACGTAAATATATGTGAGGGCAAATCCTTAGTGCTAAGCAGGGGCTTATCGGCCACATTCACAGCGTATTCAATACAGTTTTCTAGTTCCCGAATGTTTCCGGGCCAGGAATATTGAATAAGATGAAAAAGGGCTTCATCATTAAGCCCGGTGACATTCTTTTTAAATTTTTTCGAAAATGTTTTAATAAAATGGTCAACAAGAGGCTCAATATCTTGAGTACGATCCCTCAGAGCAGGAATATGAATCGGCACAACATTGAGCATATAAAATAAATCTTTGCGGAATGATCCCCGCTCAATTTTTTCGAGCAAATTATAATCTGAAACCGCAATAATTCTGCATTGAATAGGAACTTCTTTTGATCCTCTTATAAAGCGACCTGAAGTTAACGCGTCAAAAACTTGAGCCTGAACTCCCATATCGAGAGCTCCAATTTCATCAAAATAGAGTGTGCCTTGCTCAGCTAATTCAAACCAACCAGGCTTACTTTCAGTTCCAAAAATTTGGTCGGGCTGTTCGTCGGCAGGGCAGGCTAAAAGATGAGCCGTTACAAGGGGAGCAAGCCGGCGCTCACTTTTATCGTGTAGAAGTCTGACGATGGCCTCTTTGCCAGTACCGGGCTCACCCGTAATAAGAATATTAGACGTGGAGTTAGCAACACGCTCCACCAGAGAATAGATATTTTGCATCTCTTCAGTAGAGCCAATGATGCGTTCTTCCTGTCTTAAAAATGCCCGCGAGCGATGAAATTCTTTTGCGTTCGTGGCTGCCGTGGCAATAGCGCGCTCGACAGTCTTAAGGAACTCATCTTGATTGAATGGCTTAGTAATATAGTCGAAGGCCCCGCGCTTCATGGCTTCAACAGCGGTATCAATTGTGCCGTGAGCGGTAATCATAATGACGGGAACTTGGGGCTGATGTTTTCGAACTAAACTTAAAAGTTCAAGCCCATCCATTTCTGGCATCTTAAGATCGGTAATAACGGTATCAATATTTTGATTTTGTAAAATACTCCAAGCGACTGCGCCATTTTCTGCTTCAAGCGTTTCATGACCCATACGCTTAGTCTGAATACTAAGAACTCGCCTTACACTTTCTTCATCATCAACAACGAGAATCTTTGCCATTGCCTAATAGATTTACCCGAGCGATCTTAAAACGGGAAGTTGAAAAGCTTAATTTGGGCACTCTGAATTTTGGATAGTTAGCCCGATCTTCTAACCTAGTGTCTAGGTAACTTGACCTCTTGCGGCTCCTTTTTGCTGTTCGAGCGGTAGAATAATCGCGAACGTACTGCCAGATCCTACTGTGCTTTGAACGGTAAGATCTCCGCCGAGTGATTCGGCGATCTTTTTGCAGATTGGTAAGCCTAGTCCGCTTCCTGCGCGTTTAGTAGTGAAGAGGGGAGTAAAGATATTCTTAAGATGGTTTTCGGGAATGCCTGGCCCGTCGTCTTTAACCTCAATTTTTATTCGATTGAATTCGAGATCTTTCAGAAGTTGGATATTGACCCAGATATTTTTACTAAATGCTTCGCAGGCATTTTGAATTAAATTGAAGAGAACTTGTTCTAACTTTAAAGGATCAGTTTTAATTTCTGGAACAGCGTCTGCGGAATGAAAATGAATTTTTGTATTTGTTTTCGTGGCTTTTGACTCAATATCTTTGATGATTCCCAGGGTGAGATCTCTAAGGGAGACAGAAATTGGATCTTCGTTTTGTCTTGCAAAATTTAGATATTGATCGACTGTTCTTTGCATTCGAGTAATTTCTTTTTTAAGAATTTGAACGCATTCTTTATCGTCTTCGCTGTGAATGTCTTTTGAAGTTTCAAGTAACTGTGAAGCCCCCTGAATGGCGCCTAAGGGATTTCTAATTTCATGGGCGAGGGCTGCTGACATTTCTCCTAAACTGGCGAGTTTCACTTGGCGCTCCTGAGCGTCGAAGTGTTGAATTTGATCAAGCATAGCAACCAGCTCCGTCGAAAGTTGTTCTAGTTGTTCGATTTCGTCATTTGAAAAGCTAGTATAGGGGTTTGTCGATCGAAGGGAGCTTCGAAGTGCTAAGACGCCCAGAAGTTCATCGCCTTTAAAGAGAGGAAGCACAATATGTGAATGCATCTCGTTAAGAGCATCTGCCACTTCTTGCGGTAAATCTTGAGCCTGCTCTAATAAAAGATACTGACGATGCTTCTGAATATAGGGAATCCAAGGATACGAAAGTTCTAAAGTATTTTTAAAAGTCAAATTGCTCGGTGCAATCAGTCGATAGTTTGAAGATTGAGAGTCCCAAAGAAAAAGCCCTGCCTGATAGATTCTTCCTGACTCACGAACTCCCTCAACAACCTCGGCGGTTAGTTCTTCAAGGTTTCTTGTTTTGCGAATTTTTTTTGGAAGTTTTTTAAGAAGCTCCTCAAATTCGTAGCGATCTACAATAAATTTCTTAAGAAAAAACGAATCAAGTTGTTTTCGCAGGGGCTCTAAAATACTTAAGATAATAAAGGACGCAATAAAGGTATTAAAAATAAAGAGTTCGGCGTTGTGATCTCCCACCCATGAGAGGAGGGCGACGAAGATAGCCGCTAAAATCACAGTCAAAAACATCACACGAATACCCCTCAGCATAAGCTCTCGAATTTCGCGAAGACGAGGGTTTACGGCCATCTGATAAATAAAAAATATAAAAATAGCGGTTAAAATATTTCCGATATAAGGAATGCTAAATTCCGGGAAAATATTTTCTGATCTTAATTGCCCCAGAACAGAAAAAAGACTGCAGACCATGAGGCCTACCACCAAAAAATAACTTCGCGTTTTCATCTTTAGGTCGTCAGTGGTGCGATAGAACTTCCAGATCCCTAAACTAATTCTCATAAATGCACCAAAAACAAAAATACCAGTCATTAAAAGTGCCCAAAAAAAGAACCTCGTTTTAAAAAGAAGGATTTGGGTGAGGAGCGCCATCAAAGTAAAGGCTAAAATGCCAGGAAGCATTGAGCGTCTTCCAAAAAAGAGCCAGAGAAAACGGTGGGCAAGATAGGGCAATAGAAGGGCAATAACAAGATGTGCTTTATGAGCCATTTCAGTCGGGAGAGTTCCAGTAGGAAAAGGTAAATCCCTATTGGAGTAAGATGACAGGTAGAGAATATTCCAAATGCTGTAAGCAGCAGCAAATGTTCCTAGCCAGACAAAATTAGTAGATTGTTTTTTAAGTGCAATGCGAAAGCTGCCAATGGCGGTTCCTGCAGAAATTAAAAAAGCAAGGATCAAAGATTCAATGATGACTGTAGAGACTTCACCGCCTTGAATATAGTAGTCAGGATCAAGAAAGTCTGGGATATGAAACACTATGGCTCAATCTAACCTATTTTCTGTAGAAAATCATTCTTCTGAAGTTTCTAGTGGTCATAACTCGAAACGTCATGAAACAATAAAAAAATTGGAATCTTTGCCTTCAAGAAGTGATATTCATCTGCCGCGTCGACTATTCCATCTTGCCTGTGGAAGTTTTATCGTCGGGGCTAGTTTTTTGTTTCCGTCTAAGAGCGAAATGGTAGCTTGGCTTATTGGAATGACTATTGTTGTGGCGGTGCTTGAATATCTGCGACTGACCGTTCCCAGATTAAATCAAATGACTGCACGTCTCTTTGGCTCGATTATGAGATCGGGTGAAGAAAATGGGCGAAGCGGCGTCGTTTTTTATATGGCTGGCTGTGCAGTTTCGGCTGTGGTTTTTCCAAGAGCGATCGCCATTCTTGCCATTCTTTATTTGGCCTACGGAGATCCTATTGCTTCTTATTTCGGAGTAAAATATGGCAAACATTTTTGGACTAAGAATATGAGTGAGGGCCGAAAAAGTATTGAAGGGAGCCTGGCTTGTTTTATTTTTTGTGCCGTTCTTACATTTGTTGTGAGCTTTGTTCCAGAGAAGACGTCAATGATGCCAATGATGAGTCGAATCTTTTTTGCTCTTCTTGGTGGAGTCGGAGCAACCTTGGGCGAGATGTTTCCGCTAAGAACAGATGATAACTTAGCTCTGCCCATTTTATCCGGAGCTTTTTTGTGGCTGACCGCAGCGTTATTTAATCTGATTCCAGGAATTTATTTACAGTAAATTAAGTTTTGAGTGGGTTAAGCATAAATGCCTCCCACGATGGATTGATACGCGTGAGCATATGAAGCATGGGCGACACACGCGGTCGAGCAGGTTGAGTAAGTAGCTTCATTCCAGCCTGCTGAGGAGTTCTTCCGCCTTTGCGACGGTTGCATCCATGACAGCTGGCGACGACATTCTCCCAAGTGGTTTTGCCACCTTGAACGCGAGGAATCACATGATCAATATTCAATTTTTGTTTGCTCATGGTTTTAGCGCAATATTGACAGGTATGATTGTCTCTTAAAAAAATCTGGCTTCGAGAAAATTTAACATTGTGAGGAGGTCTTCGATCAAAGTCTTGGAGGACTAAAACTTTAGGTACGGGAATATCCTGAATAACCGTTTTGACCAGATGAAAATGGTTTCGTTTTTCATCCGGAACCATACCTTCGACGAGATCTTCCCATGAATAAGTTTGATATTCGTCATCGACCCCTTGGGCGATATCAAGACATAATAAACTGACAGCTCTTTTAAGGCTTGTTATATGAACGGGAACAAAAGACCGATTAAGTACAAGTACCCGTTCTTGAGTGATAGTAAATTTTATGGCCGCACTAGTTTCGAAAGCACAACCCCTTTTCTTCATTATAAGTCCTTCTCATATCGAAGAAAAGGGAGTTCGTGCAGACCGCATTTTATCAGGTCTAGAGGGGCTTCCCTCCAGGTCTCAGCTAAAAGTCTGGTTTGAGGAAGGACGCGTCAAGCGCCACGGGCAGAGTATTTCGCCCTCTACGACACTTTTTGTCGGAGATGAAATTGAGGTGGTGCCGGTGTCACCTAAACAGCTTGAATTGGACCCGAGAAGTCTCAATCTTCATATTTATTATGAAGATGAGTTTTTGATTGTTCTCTATAAGCCAAGGGGAATTTCGATGCATCCGGGTGCGAGCCGAAGTAACGAAACGACATTGGCCCATGCTTTAGTCAGTCATGCACAAAGTTTGTCTGATAAAGGGGGCGAGTTTAGACCTGGAATTGTTCATCGGCTTGATAAAGATACCGAAGGAATTGTGGTCATCGCAAAAAACAATGAGGTGCATGAAGATTTAAGTTTGCAATTTTCTTCTCGGACAATTGAAAGGGCGTACTGGGCACTTTGTTACGGAAAATTTCCCCGAACCGGATTAAAAATTAATGCTCCGATTGGCAGAAATCCCAGAGATCGAAAAAAAATGGCGGTTGTAAGTTCCGGCAAAGAAGCCATAACTGACGTTAAATTCATCGATACCTTTGAAGAAGGGTTTTCTTGGGTGGAGTGTAAGTTGCAGACCGGTCGTACTCATCAGATTCGTGTTCATTTGAGTCATAAAAAATTCCCCATTATGAATGATCCGGCCTATGCAAAAAAAAGAAATCTTCAATTGAGCGAAAAAAAATTAGCAGTTCTGAATGATTTAAAGGGTCAGGCACTTATCGCATATAAATTAGGCTTTATTCATCCCGTGACATCGAAGAAAATTTATTTTGAGGCTGAAAAGCCAGAGTGGCTTAAGATTCTGACAACAAAAGAATAAGCATGGTGCAGACAAACTTAAAAATTTTGGTGGCTTGTAATTTTCCTTACTATCCGATGGTCGTTTGTAAGGGGCTCATTGATCGAGGCCACTTAGTTTCGTTTGTGCATGAGCTTTGTTTTCCTCACCGTACAACTCAGGATCATGAAGCATTTATTAATCATCTTATCGCTCTGAGACCCCACTTCTTTATGAGCTTTAATAACGATATGATTGATGGATCAACCCCCGTGACTTTGAGGGTTCTTCAAGTTTGCAAAGAGCTTTCGATTCCTTTTGTAACCTTTGTTGCTGATCATCCTGGACTTGGAAACTGGAATCATACTTATAAAATTATAGATGAACTGGGTCTTAAAGATTCAATGCATTTTCTTTGTGTCGCTCAAGGTTGGGTCGATTTTTTAAGAACAAAGGGTTTTAAAGCAGAAAAAGTTTTTATGCCCATCGAAGATGGATTTGCCGGCTTTAGTCTAGCTGGGAACGATTTTCGGCAGGTTGATCTAAGTTTTTCAGGGGGATGCTTTCCCGTTGCGCATTTGCAGAATCCGCCACCTGTCTTACAAGAAGCGCTATCAGATGAGGAACTGCGTTTGATGCATATCGATTTTGTTCTCGATCGATGGGCGCAAGAATTTAGTAAAATTGCAGAGTCGAAATCAGAATTCAACGAGCAGCTCGAGCTCTGTAAGCGAGTCATTACTCGATATATGAATTACGCGATTTCTTCACCAGCAGAATTTGAAAAAACGAGAGCGCAGTGTTTACATGAACTTCGAATATTAAAGCCGGGTTATTTTGAAGTAGCCGATGACCACTGGGGCACTCTTACATATTCATATTCTTATTTAAAACATTGTGTTTCTTTACAGCGCCTTCAGAAGAAAAATATTAGAATTTTTGGTGCAGATTGGAATAGATTTTTAAAAATGCCTAAGGATTATGTCTCGGAATGGGGGACTCGCGATAAATTTTATGACCTTTGCTTAAGAACAAGAGTTTATTTTTGTCAGCATAAAGAGCAAATGATGGACGGAATCAACGAGCGAATTTTAGTAGCATCCGCACTCGGAGGATTTCCTCTCTCAGATTATCAAGACGACTTTGATCATTTATTTGAAAAAGACGAAATTGCTACTTATCGAAGTCTCGATGAGGCTGAAAACAAAATTGATTACTATCTTAAAAATGAGTCTGAGCGATTAGCGATTGCAAAGCGGGGACGTGAGAAAGTTTTAAAGACATCGACGTCGGGCGCTTTTGCAAATCGATTTTATGATATTCTTCTTCAAAAGTGGAAGCTTGCATGAAGGAGTCTTTTTTTAAATTGAATCTTGCGGATGACTCCCAGGTTTTATTTGAAAAAATAGAACAGAAATCTGAGCTTCAAAATATATTTTTATGTAAACAAGTCCATGGATTTGAAGGGGTGCGCGTTACAGATAAAGAGAATGTGGTGAAAGCACCGACCGAGGCAGACTGGATTTGGACGACAGAGAGGGCTGTGAGTCTTGGAATTCTTGTCGCGGACTGCACAGCTATTATGGTGAGCGGAATGAGAGAAACTGGCGAAAAATTTTGGTGCGGAATTCACGCTGGCTGGCGCGGTACAGCAGCAGGCATCATTTTAAAATCCTTTGAAGTAATTAAGCCAAAATCTTTTTCGGCTTGGCTATCTCCCAGTATTTGTCAGGGCCATTTTGAAGTGGGTGAAGAGGTTATCGAGGCACTCGGACCAAGGGCGACGCGATATGCAAAAAGAACTGAGAATAAAAAATTTCTACTCGATTTAAAGGCTCTTCAGATCGATCAGCTTAATGCTTTTAACGGCAAGGTTTTAGCTTCGAGTTTATGCACTTACTGTCAGCCCGAATTTCTATCGTATCGAAAGGCCAAAGGTCACCTAGATGCCAGACATCTTGTAAGCCTCACTAATTGATAAGTTTTAAATTTTTGGTGGATGATCAAGATCGTCAATCCAATTTTGTTGAGCGTTCAATTTTATAAAATGGGTTTTATTAAACGATAGACCAAAATGTTTTGATGTTTCTTGAACGAGCTCTTCAATTCTGTGGGCATAGGTGTGGCGAGCAAAAACATTTTCTCGGGCTCTCTTGATGAACTGAATTCGGTCGGCTTCGTGCGTTTGGTAAAATTGAATAAGTTCTTCAGCTTCTTGGTGAGATCGATAAGCAAGATAATTCTTTGGCCCTAAGACAAGATCTAAATCTTCACGGTAGTCAGTTAAAGCTAAACCTCCGACACCAAAGATATGAAAAATTCTTTCATGGGCATTATGATGAAATAACTTTTTAGTGCAGCAATAGACAAGTTTACTTGAGGCAAACGCGGCATACATTTCAGGATAAGAGAGTTTCTTAGTTTTGTGCAAGTACTGAGGAAGAAGAGAATTCCATCCCCCCTCACCAAAAATTCTCAAACCCAAAGGAATAAGCCGACGCAATCGTATAGCTAACTGACAGAATGAAAAGGTAACTGTCATGCGAGCCAATAAGAAATCATAGATGTACAGGGCTAAATCGGCATTATAACTGGGGAGCATTTTTGAAATAATTTCTTCTCTTTTTTTATCAAACTCAAAAACAGATTCTTCGTCGGACTCAAGCAGATCACGAATGGCAGGGGCCGATTTGTTAAATGCAGATTTTAAATTTTCAAGAGTTTCTTTTGCGTTCAGTCGCTCAAAAAGAGTTTGGGTACAATCATGTTCAAGCGAGTAAAAATGAAAATCAACCAGTTTGCTTTCTTCATGAGGCAGGGGCGGAGAGAAATCGCTCGTAAAACCAGTGCCGACATAGAGAAGTGGATGAGAGAATTTTGCCCTAAGTTCTACTGGAGGTGAGTAATTTTCGAGTCGAGAATCGACTCCAAAAGGTAAAAACCTAGCGGCAGTACCTTTAGCTTGGTAAGCTTTGGTCCAGTAAGAGTCGATATTAAAAAATAGAAAATTTGGATATTTAAAATAATTTCCGAGATGCCAGCGTTTTGTCAGTTTGTAGCCGCCGGTAAAATAAGGGGCTTCGTAATCCCATATAACAACCGGAATATTTTGCTGAACCAAAAAATTTTCAACTTCAAGTGCATCTTCTCTGAAGTTTGGACTAAAGATATCGATATTATTAATCAAAATAAAATCAGGGGGAGAGTTTTTGCAAATCTGCTCTAATGACGCGAGCTCAATCTTGGTCGTTTCAAAGATCGTTTCATGATTCTGCGCTTTTAAGATTCGATCGTATGCATCAAAACTCGGATCAATATTTTTAAGCAGCAAAATTTTCATTTTCCCAATTTTAATGGAGATCGCACTTAAAATCGATTACGGATTTTACATCTATGGAATTTCTCTTTCTTGATCATATTTTCTTCGAGTTCATGGGGTACCCCATGAGTTATCTTGAATTTTTTGGAACCCTCATCAATCTGTCAGGCGTGATCTTGATGGCCAAGAAAAGTATTTTGACCTGGCCTATTGGTATTATAGGCGTTTTGCTTTTTGCTTTTATGTTTTATCAGCTTCGACTCTATTCTGATCTGATAGAGCAGGTTTACTATTTTGTTTCTGGATTTTGGGGGTGGTGGGTGTGGATGAAATACCGAATGGTACGAGAACCTGAAATTCAAGCCTCAGGCAATAAAAATGATTTTGGATTTTCATCTTCAAAATATATTCTGACTGGTGTTCTCATTTCTGCTTTTGGAACTCTAGTTCTTTATTTTCTAGTTCTTCGTTTACCAACTTGGTGGCCTGAGCTTTTTCAGCTCCCGGCGAGCTTTGCTTTTATCGATGCTCTTACAACTATGGCCAGTTTCGTCGCGCAGTATTTAATGATTCATAAGCGAGCGGAGTCTTGGCTTTACTGGGTCTTTGTTAATACGATTAGCGTCTGGCTTTACTGGGTTAAAGACGTCAAATTTGTCTCTCTTCTTTATCTTGGATTTCTTGTTCTCGCTATTTACGGTTTTTTCTCTTGGACGAAAGTGCGAATTGATTCAAAAACATCCCATTAAAGTGTAAATAGATTTCGAAGAATATTGATACAAGCTTTTTTGAATGTTGGCTCAGGAAGTTTATCTCTATGTTCAATAAGCTCCTCACGCAAACTACTAAGTTTATTCCGATCATGATCTGAGGCCTGCGAGTGAGGGGTAAGGGCCAAGTCAAAATCAGATTTATCCTTAGCCAGTAGCGCCGCGCGTCTTCTAAAAAGCAGGGAATTTGCAATACTGAGCTTTAAAGATTCATATTTTAGAACCATGGCAGTTGTTGGCTTTTTCTTTAAAAAGTTTTCAAAATTTTCGTGCACCAGTTGATCCAGAGCAAAACGGTAGTTGTAAGATGGATTTTTATGACTGGGTTTTAAAAGTTCGATCATCTCTTCAGGGGATTCCGTCCGGTCAATGAGCAGCTGATGAGCTGTTTTCAGTGGGTCGGGATTGCTGAGAAGGCTAAGTATTCTTCGAACTTCAGATGAAGTTTTAATTTTTGGCAAAAATTGAGGAAGGACTTTTACGAGTAATTGATCGAGAGCAAGTTTGTATTCGTAGGTTGCGGTCGCATCGAGTTTAAAAAGTTCGTAGAGCTCATCCAAAGAACCATTTACCTTTAACAGTCTGCGACGAATTTCGATCATGGCATCGATGGCGAGATAATGAGGGCCCTGTGTGAGTAGAGTTTCAAAATCAACTCTGGCGGGCGAGAGTGTTAGAAAATATGCCCACTGATTGAGGACAATCTCACTCAGCTGAGCTCGGTGTTCTTCAGAAACGGTGGGGAGATGGGGGTTAAGAGCATCAATCCAGGCGGTTGCATTTTTAGCTCGAGAAAGCAGAATTTTTTGAATCGAGACAACCGAAGAAGTATTTGGAATAAGACGAATGAGTTCAGAAATATCTTCAGGAAAAGGCCTGAGCGTCAAAAAATGTGGATAGGTTTTAACGATAAGCTGACCTAAATTTCGGTAGTAATAGTCTTCTTGAAGCGGCCGAGGACTCACTGCCGAAAGATAGTCGGCAGGAGTTTTTGCTTTTCTAATAAGTAGTTGATGGTAATCGAGGTTGACCTGTGATTCGCTGGCAAGCCTGGCAATTTCGAGAAGATTTTCAAAAGAAATAAGCTGAGAATTTTTTTGGTAATGGGGCAAGACCCATTTGGCAAGAGCGCCATTGGCATAAAAGCCTAAGCTTCTACTATTTCTTAAGGCCCATTTTCTAAAAGCAACGGAATTTGAAAAAAATGAGGCAGCCAGTTTAAGGTTTTTGTCGGCAGTGACGGCATTCGGACTTAAAGAAAATTTAAAGGCATAATTTTTCTCTGCAGGCTCAAATCGTCCTTGAGACTCTAAGAAAGTATAAATTTTTTCGTCTGCAGAAAAATGCGACGTTTTATCAGCAAGTTTATTCCAATCATCGTTGGTGGGAGATAAATCATTAAAAACTGAAATGGATCCTTCAATAAAATCGTCCATCTTTCTATGCTGCAAATCATTCAAGCTCTTATCGGTGTGAGTAATTAAAGAAAAATATTCAGCGGGTGTTTTTACCAAAAGTCTGAGAACCTTATTTTCAATGGAGGCACCGAAAATAATTTCTTTGCTAAGACGATATAGAGCCTCTTTTTTAATTTGAGGGTGAGCTGTTTTAAGGGGCTCCTCGAGTAAATCGCCCCAAATTTTTCGTGAGTCAGCAGCTAATATAAAATTATAAAGGATTGCCACCCGAGCCGAATTTTTTAATGCATATCGGTTGTTTACACAAAATTGAAAGATACGAGTGATTTCGTCTTCGGTGGCATGTTTAAGATGCTGTCTGTAAAGCGCCAGAACGGCTCGATCTTTCAAGTCAGGAGTCCATCCACTAATGATATTTTTTATAAAATTGTCGGGACCAAAATCGGCATCGCTTCTTTGTGGAATGAGTGCTCGGGCATTGAGGATACGAATCCGCCCATCATTAGCTCGCATTTCAAAATCAGTTCCTTGTCTGGCGTAAGGATGAAGTTTAAAGCGAGTGACGATTCCCCAAGTTTTATGAAAAATTTCTGTCCCAGAATAAACGTAAAATCCTCGTCCTAAAGCTGCAGATTCTCCCGCCACATCAGGTCTTGAGATAAAAGCATTAACTTCGCCGACAGGGGATCCTAAAATACTTTCATAAATCCATAGATCGGATGTTTCGTGTGTGACTTCGTTAATCTTAAGTTCTCGAGCTGTTCTTCCTAAGCCTGAATTTAATGGAAATGAAGGCAGAGGTTCTTTGTTCATCCAAAAAGCGAGATCATTTTGATCGCTGATTTGTCCAATTTTAAGAAGCTTCTCTCTCAGCCCGAGCTGATTGAGGATATTCCAAGTTCTTTCGAGATTAATCGAGTGGTGAGCTAATTTTTTGGCGTGGCGATTAATCCAAAACCGCGCATAGCTCGTTTGCAGATCCTTGTTTGAATCAAAATCTTGAACAATTGCCTCAATCTTGACTCTCGATTCTGGAGGGATACTAAGTCCAAATTGAAATGCTTTAATAAGATAGCGTATAGCCGAAAATATGACAGGGTTATTTTGCTCGCGAGCTCGTTGAGTTGTAAAATGATTTGGATTGTCGATGAGAGTAATTTGATCGTTGGTTAAATCTTTAAGAAATATGTTTTCCCCTTGCTGATGCCACTCATGAGCGCTTCGTAAAGTGGATTCACCACGTGGAGGTTCGGTCAGTTCAATAAGACCGAGCGACATGGAGTCAGAATTTTGATCAATGAAGTCAGTTTCTAAAATTCCGACACGGTTTCTGAGAGTTCCATGCAGAGTTCGCAATTCAATAGAGAGAGAAGGAAAAGTAAAATTAATTTCTTGATGGAGAGCTTCGGCGGCTGAAGGAGGAAGATCCACAACGAGATCTAGGTCTTGGGTCGAGCGTAGAATAGAAGGCAGAGATTGTTCGCTATTCCAAAGGTCAAATCGGCTGTCTCCCCTTTCTTTCGCGATCTTCCATTTCACATATTGAGCAAGGCCAGCGGCTCCTCCGCCCAGAATCCAAATGCGAGCCTTATGTTTGGCTGCTATTTCGGCAAGTTTTGTGAATGTGGGGAGTTGCTTTTTTAATTTATAAATATTCTCGATGATCTGAGAGGCTGGAATTTGGACATTGAGGCCGTTCCACGAATCTATATCGGCTGCGGAAATTGCAGTCGAAAAGATCACGAACCAAATCGCTATGGTGTAAGCAAAACCCTTCAAAGTTAAACTCCCAGTAACCCTAAGTCTTTTAGCCTAATTTGAAAGAAATGTAATGATTTTAGAGATAGGGTTTGAGTTGGGTTAAAATGAGTTTTTAGGCTTAATTCTGCGGAGGCAGATGGATGTTTTTGAGCTATTAAGCGCAAACTTGAGACATTAAATTTTCTCTCTTTTCAAATAAAAAGGGGCGCAGCCTTTACCGGCCGTATTCCGTGCCTCCGTATTGGCATGATTCTTGCTCTCTTCTTGGGAAGCGGTGATTAAAATGTGGAAGACAATTTTCTATAGTCTTGTTTCAGTTTTAAGTCTTCAGTGTACTGCGAGCTTTTCTCTTTTAGCAGAAGGTAAAGATCCTGCCCGCAAACTTAAAATTATTTTTGCGGACGATCAGGCTGAAATACGGATGACGTTTGGCTTCTACCTTGAGAACATAGATAAAAACTCCACTATTATCGAAGCGGCATCGGGTGAAGAAGTTCTGAGGATTTTAGAAACAGAATCAGTTGACCTTGTGATTAGTGATAATTCAATGCCGGTTGAGGGCAAAAACTGGATTTTTGGTTACGAATTGCTTGCTAAGATGCGTGCGGATGAGAGATTTGCAAATATTCCATTTTTTATGCATTCGACAGATAAAAAGAGTGATGACGGATTGAGCCTTAGCGATACAGTGAAAAAACTTGGGGGAAATGGAATGATTCCAAAACCTTCCTCAGGACCAGAGCTAACAAAGCTTCTACAGGCGGTCATTGAGCGCGTAAGGGCCGAAAAGCCGATTACATTTTTTACATCCTGCACTGAAATTCTAAAGGGTCTGTCAGATTAATTGGAGTCTGTTTCGCTTTGATGAGCCCAGGGGCCTGAATCATCACGAAGGGGCTTTACTTCTGGTGCCTTCAGATGATTCTTGATTAAACTTAATCCACGAAATGTTGAAAGAGACTTCCACTCTAAAACTGGTTGAGACATTTTCGCAAAAACAGAATCGTTGATATCCGCATTAAGCTCGTTAAATCTATTTTTTGTATGCTCGGGAAGAAGATGAAGTCCTATCGTTAAAAGTAGGCTAATAATGACGCCTTTAAAAACACCCAGACCAAAACCAAGCCAACGATCTGCTTTTGTAAGGCCTGCTTCTTTTCGCATCAGAGCAATTATTCCACTTGTGATCATAAAAAGTAGAACAATAAAAAGTGAACTCATTCCCCACAGTGCAAGCGCCGGTGCATGCTGAAACCAAACCCAATCCGATGCAGTCTTAAGCCAGAGTGCGAGGGGCTGAGCAAAGAGCATGATGGCAATCAAACTTAAGATCGAAAGAATCTGACTAATAAAACCCCGCATGAATCCAAAAATGGCAAATATAAGAACAATAAATAAAAGTAGAATATCAATATACATATCTCTATTTTAGAAGAAGTGAAACGCGGCTCAAAGTCTTTAGTGCCACTCTCGCAACGAACAGTTGATTCGGCCTTGAATGCACTGATTTTTCTTTTTATGGGCTCTATGATCTTAGGTTTTTTGCAAACGCAGAGCTGGATTGTTTTGCCGGGATTTATTCAACGCTTTGCATTGCAGATTTTACTCGCGCTTGGATTATTCTTTTGTTTCATCAAAGGCTGGAGGCCGGCCCTTTCTTTAAATTCTCGAGTCGGCCTATATATAATTTATGCTCTCGTGGCTTACTTTGCGGGCTTAAAGATTAGCGATTTTATTTTTTCACGATATTTAGGCGATGCCGAAACTTCTTTTCAGGGGTGGGGAGCCTGGGACAATTTACTTTTGGTGGCTTTGGTTGCCCCTCTTTTAGAGGAGCTCTTCTTTCGCGATGTTCTGTTTAGGTCTCTTCAAACTAGATGGCCTGGCTTTTGGAGAGCAGCGTCACTCTCAAGTATAATTTTTATGCTTGCGCATATGAGTTTGTATGGCGGCGCCTTTCTTTTAGGATTTATATCGACGGCTCTTTTTTATTGGAGTCGAAGTCTATGGCCTTCGGTTGTATTTCATTCGCTTTCGAATTTAAGCTGGTATTTTCTGCCCGTATTGTTTCCGAACCTTTTTTCGGCTCTATTTCAGCTTAAGCTACTTAAGTTTTTTTATCAGTGAACGTGAATAGCTTCGCTAACTTCAAGGCAGCCACTCTTCCAGGGAATGGTCAAATTTTCTTTAGGCGCCTCTTTAAACTCCACATCTGAGACTAGACCGTGGTCTTTAAAAGCTTTCCAAATCGCGCGCTCGTTCTTTGAAGCTGTAAATGGATTTTGATCGTCTTGATCTTCATCAATCGCTAAAAGTTCTTTCAGAAATTCCGCAATTGTTTTGGCTTGAGCTAATCGAGCTTCATGAACCATTTGTTCAACTTTGCTAGCTCCTAAATTTTGTCGCAAATCCCAGAGTGCTCCACTAAACATTTGGCCGTCTTCGTGAAACGCCTTGCCTGAAAAATCTTTAGGATAAACAAATGTATTCAGAACCGTTCGAAGATAGGGTCTGTTTACTCGCTCTTGCAGAGCTCCCTCGGCAACCAGTGGATCATTTGTGATTGACGCTGCCAAGAAATCGCTGAAAGCTTCATTCATGGCATTAAATTCATAATTAACCACCGTGCCGTAAATATCTTGAGTTACCGCATGTCCAAATTCATGGATGACAATATCTCGTGATAGAGCAGTATTTTTAAGGAATTTTCCTCCGGCACCAAACGAGAGAGTTTTAGTAAGCGGCATGAAGAAGGCGTTGTCGAACTCGTGACCATAATTGGTGTAAGCATCGAGACGATATTTCATTCCATCGTACTTAAGTTTGTTGGCTAGGTAGTCTCTAGCGAACATGAGCCAATAGAAAACGTTTCTCTCTTCGATCGACGGCCCTTCAGATATGTCAATTTTTGTAAGTTCATTAACTTTGCTCGCATCGACATTGAATTCTCGATCCTTTTTTGCGTTGCTCACGACACTAAAAAATTCGTTTTCAAGAATAATTTTTGTGTCAGGTTTTTTAAGAGTCGACTTTTTAAATTGTCCAAGATGATTGGCGATAATCTTATCTACACCTGAAAATGCGGTAATATTTGGAAAAAAAGCCTCAATCAGTTTATCGCCAGCAGTGTTCGGTACAATTGTTCCGGTAACCTGAACTTGATCGTCATCAAAACTTTGAGCAGGGTCATGAAGAGCAATCACTTGCCCTGATGTTTCGTCAATCCATCTCCAAACTTCACGTTCATTTAAATCAGAAAAGGTTACTAATTCTTGAGCAAGATAGAAATTAAAAGATTCGTTCACTTCTTTGCGCGGATAAATCACCGCTCTGCTGGATAGAATATTTTCATCTGAAAAAAGGTGCTTCTGAATATCAAACTTAGAGTTTGATTTTTGTTGTGACTCTAAATTCTGAAGAAGTACGGGATCAATAAGGCTGGAATTCATCGTTAGCCAATCGCCATCACCGTTTAGGCGAACAATTAATCTGGCCCCGTGAATTTCACGGTTCAAAAACCATTGAGTAAAAGTGACATAGGCAAATCGAGAACCTCGCCGAATATTAAGTGGTTTTAAATTATATCCCGAAAAAACTTTCGCGATATGGTCAATGGCAAGAGATATCAGTTCTTGGTCGGTAACAGAAAAATCAATTTTGATTTTCTGTAATTCACGCTCGACTCGTCGTGGAGTTTGAAACTCTTTGTTTCGTAAAACGATTTGAGTTCTCGAATCTAGTGATTCTTGAACCTTTTCGATACTTGCTTCGCTTCGCCCGAGTGAAAGTGATTCGATTTTTTGAAAAGAATCCTCGGACGGTACTGCGCATCCAGCTAAAAAGGTGAACGCGACCATAAGCACTTTACGCATGAAATTCCCCTCCATTTTCTTGCGTACTGCTACTTGAAATGCTCTCTGCAAGGAGAGCACTAGCCACCGTTATATGTAATTAACAATCCCCATTTTCAGATTACAGATCTGAAGAAAGAAGGGTCAATGACTTTGAATATGCGTGCGAACTTTTTTGAGAGATTCAGAAACAAAAATATCGTGCGGGCGCGCTTGCTGAGCGGCCTCGAGATGTCGCAGCGCGTTACGCCAATCTTGTTTTTCGTAAAAAATTACTCCGCAGTTAATGTGCGAAACAAAATCTTCGGGATCATGTGAAAAAACTTCAGCTGCAGTTTTAAGCGTGTCTTCAAATCTTCCTTGATAGAGAAGAGCGGTGGTGAGCTGACTGAGTGCGTAGAGATCTTCAGATCGAAGGGCGCGATAAGCTCGAATCCATTTTTCTGCTTGGGCATACCGTTCGGTTCTGAGAGCAAGTTGAAATGCAACTTTGAGGGTTTCGGGTTCGCTTGGGAACTCTTGAACTGCCTGAATACAGACTTCAAAACTTTTCTCAAAATTACCAAGCTCGGCCCAGGTAATCGCAAGTTCGATCCAAGCCGCTGGATCTTGTGGGCTCTCTTTGATTTTGTCTTGAGAAAGCTGAAGATAGTATTCTAATTTTTTTGCGCGTTCTGCTTTAAGTCGTCCGTAGTGATGAAGTGTGAGATTGAGACGTGCAGTCTCCAATTTTTTTTCACGACACGAATCAACTAAGCTTTCATGGATTTTTCCGCGGTATTCAATTCCGAGCCCGTTCTTATACAAACGCTCCATCCAGTTATCGACAAAATAGAGTGGAGCATCGAGAATTAGTCCCGGATAAGGCGGCTGAGCCGCCGACGCGTTATCTAAGGATGACTCTTGTGAGTAGTTGCGTTGCAGAAGCGAGTAGCAAGCAATTTTTTCTTGAGATATTGCCACAGAAATCTCCGCAGCGGCTTGATTATCTAAAACCTCATCCCCATCAACAAAGAGGATCCAGGGCTGAGTGGCAGCTCGAGCGGCTTGATTTCGGGCTGCCGAAAAATCATCGGGCCATTTTATTTTTTCGATTTTAAATTGTGGCACTCTTTGTGAAAACGATTGAGCGATTTCAAGAGTATTATCCTGAGAGCCGCTGTCATAAATAAGAAGCTCGCTGACGAAGTCACAAATACTTTCGAGAGAAGCGGCTAAAAATAATTCTTCATCCTTTACGATATAAATGCACGAAACTGGCAGTCTCTTCTTTTCTGTCATGGCTTCTTCTTTCTGGATAAAATCCCCACTCATTCTATTTTTTTAAACAACGAATAGCCATTGAAATGAGGTTTTTACGGCTTATAAGCCATACTTTGCCATATTGTCTAAAACCCTTGGCTGGGCTAGAAAGGGCCTCATTTTATGAAGTTTATTGCAAACTTTGGAGCCTTAGTCTGTCTTGGCTTTTTCACTCTTACACAGGTTGTTGCACAAGCGCCTGCCGCACCTGTAGAGATTGCTGACCCTGATCCTCGCGTACAAGTTGAAGAAAATTTTAGAAATGCTCTTAGTGCATTTCAGGGTGCATCACTTATTCCGAAAAATGGAATGTACGATCCTACCTTGCGAGATCTAGCCATTCGAACCGCCACTCAAGAGATGGCAAATGCTTTTTATCATCGAAACTTTTTGGATGATTACTACACTCCTCAAGACCATGCCCGGTATACGGTTCGCATGGCCGATACTTTGATTGCGCGTCTTCGAAATAATTCCGATGTGCGATTAGACTCATTGCGTATTTTGCTTGAGATTTTTGAAAAAAAATTAGCCTCGATGAGGAGTGATCCTGAATATCGACGGCGAATGTTTTGGCCTAGTTTTATTTGGAGTTTTTCGGCAAGTGCAGGGGTTGAAACCGGTTGGCGGTCATTAAGCTTAGGTATGCGTCAGCTTAAGAATCTTGGAAGATTTGCTTTTCGTAAAAAGAAAAAAGAGGACGAGCCTGATCCGGTACGAGTCGTTGCAGAAGATAAACCTCAGGTTTTTACTTTTAAGAGTCTTTGTAGAAAGGCTCTGAAAGGCTTGGGGATGGGTTCGGTACGATTAAGCAAGTTTGTGGGTCGGCATGTCCTAATTGGGGGACTTGCTTCAATACCGGCATATTGGTTTTATTTTGATGATTCGGAGCCGTGGACCTTTGCTGACGAAGAAATGAAAAAGATTATCAAATGGCTTGAGGCTGAAATTCTATTTCGTGAAAAGAATGAACGTCAGGTTTCAGATAAGAATACTGCGCCGCCCGCAAGCCCAGTAATACCGAATATGAATTCTTCTGGAACAAATCAGTAAACTTAAATATTTCTTCAGGTTAAATTTAAAAGGGTGAACTTGGTTTTGTCTTTTCTTTTATTTTTTCTTTCTGCTGCGGATGTTTTTGCCGGCGCTCATCTGTACGATATGACAAATTCAAGAAATGCTTATCTTCGAAAATGGAAGACTCCTCATGTGAAGTGGCGGTATACCTCTTCGGGTGCTCCAGCGAATGCGGAGGCGATTATTAAGGCGGCATTTAAAGTTTGGGAATCACAAACTCAGGCGACAATCTCAAATTCGTTTGAAGGAACAACTTCTGGCACAGACCCGAAGCTTGATGGGTATTCTGATTTTTTCTTTAATATTGATTTTGCCTCTCGAAATCTCGATTCGAATATTGTCGCGATAACGCTTCTTAATTCTACGGATGCCAATACTTTAAGTTCGGCTTCGGCCGCCCGAATCACCGAAGCTGATTTTTTGATTAATCCAGCTTTACTAGGTCAGGCCTATCTTGATTCAGAGAACGCACCGAATGATCCTTCGACTCTAGACTTGGTCGAGGTGTTGGCTCACGAAATCGGACATGCTTACGGAATGGCGCATTCATTTTTAATTGATTCTTTAATGTTTCCTGCCAAACCTGCCGAAACTCAAACTGAAGAATTCAAAGCATTGTTTCGAGGTAGTAAACGCATTTTAGCCCAAGATGATATTTCGTGGCTCAATTATCTCTATCCTTCGTCGGATATTGGTGAATCAACCGGTACCATAGAAGGAAGCGTTTCATATAAGAATAAGGAGTATGTAGGCGCTCATGTCGTTGCAATCAAAATGGGAGCATCAGATTTGGATTTTAAAGCTTATCCTCCGTCGAGTCAGTCGACGACCTTGGTGAAGGGCTTAGCAAATGTTTCAACGTTTTCTGATGAGGACGGAGATTTTAAAATTCCAGCTGTTCCTCCAGGGGATTATAAAATTTTAGTTCAGAACTCGAATTCCTTTATGAATCTCTATGGTCTCAATCGAGTGAATGCCGTTCTGGCCATAAGTGCTTCGACGTCTACATATCCTTTGCAGGTTTGGTCGAATCCAGACTGTTCAAGTAATACCTCGCTTTCATTTTCAGATTTAAATTCCGCTCTCGAAGCTGCTACGAGTTTTAGTGTTGTCGCCGACAAGGGGTATTGCGATGTAGAAATTCTTGCTCATATTGCCGGAGAGGCAAGCTGCGGATCATCGGCTAAACAAAAGGGAAGTTGTTCTGGTGGTGGGGGGTGCAGCTTGAATGAACTCGCTGATCCGACGGAACATACAGGACTTTGGATGATTATTTTCGGCAGTGTTGTTTTCATATTTATCTGCGCGCGAATTCGGCGGAAATCAAAATTTAGAGCAAATTCTTTTAGACGTTCTTCTAATAAGCCCTGGATCTGAGCGCCACACACTCTCAAATCAGACTCACCCCAGCAAAAACTAAAAGTCTATTTTAACTGTGCGTAAGAAAGCTTCAGATGCTCTTCAAGTCGAAGCAACTGATTATACTTAGCGAGTCGATCTGATCGTGAAAGACTTCCAGTTTTAATCTGCCCAGCTCCAGTTCCAACTGCGAGGTCAGCGATAAAGCTATCTTCCGTTTCACCGCTTCGGTGTGAGACCATGCAGGAGTAGCCGTTTTTAGCAGCGATTTGCATGGTTTGAAGTGTCTCGGTGAGAGTTCCAACTTGGTTTAGCTTAATCAAAATGGCATTGGCGCATCGCTCTTTAATTCCGCGCTCAAGTCTTGCAGCTTGGGTAACAAAAAGATCATCTCCGACAAGCTGAGTATTTGATAATTTTGCGGTAATGGACTTCCAGCCTTTCCAATCTTCTTCGTTGAGCCCATCTTCGATTGAAACAATCGGAAACTCCTGAACAAGAGACTGATAGAGATCGATCATTTGATCAGTTGATCGTTCACCTGCTTTAGATTTTTTCAACTGATAGTGACCATCTTCATAAAACGATGACGCTGCCACATCGAGTGCAAGTTTGATTTCAGATCCATAACCGGCCTGATGAATGGCTTGAACAATAAGCTGCAAAGCTTCTTCATGACTTTTTAGTCGAGGCGCAAATCCTCCTTCGTCTCCAACAGCAGTCGAATAGCCTTTATCTTTTAGAATGATTTTTAAATTATGAAAAACTTCGGTTCCCATTCGCAGGGCTTCAGCAAAAGAAGTGGCCTTAATGGGGGCGATCATAAATTCTTGAAAATCGAGATTATTATCAGCATGCATTCCGCCATTAACGATATTCATAAACGGAACGGGCAAAACCATTTTGTCGGTGCGAAAAAGTTTGGCGATAACCTCGGCCAAAGTTTTCTTCTGCACCAGCGAACTTGCACGAGCCGCCGCCATCGAAACGGCGAGAGTTGAGTTCGCACCAAGACGAGATTTCTGCGCGGTAGGGTCTAATTGTAAAATTTTCTTATCAACGAGTTCCTGATCGACAGGATCAAGACCAATCACTTGAGGAGCAATTTCTTCAACAATATTGTGAACAGCTTTGAGAACGCCTTTTCCTAGATAACGCTTTTTATCGCCGTCTCTCAATTCAACAGCTTCGAATTGGCCAGTCGAGGCTCCGGAGGGAACAGCAGCTCGACCCATCAGACCTGAGTCTAAAATGACGTCGGCTTCAACCGTGGGATATCCACGGCTATCAAGGATTTCACGAGCTCTAATTGATTTAATTTTATCTGACATATGTAAGCACCTCTTTGAGGAGAGAAACTAACGCGTAAATTTAGGCACTGCAACTGAGAAACTCTTCTCAATGCTGGGCTTAAGGCCTCATAAAACATTACTATAATTTACTGACAGGCCCGCGCAGTTTACCTAAGCTTCGAGCGATTCATCATGAAAAAACACGCGATTTATCCGGGATCTTTTGATCCGCTTACAAACGGACATATCAATCTTGTAGAAAGAGCTCTGAGTATTTTTGAGACGGTCAGTGTTGCAGTTGCAATCAATACCCGAAAGCCAAGTGTCTTTACTCTTGAAGAAAGAGTGCTGATGATCGAGCGGGTTTTTAAAAAGAACGATCGAGTTAAAGTCGAATCTTTCGAGGGTTTGCTTGTCGATTGGGTTGCCAAGCGAAAAAACACGGTTGTTATTCGAGGAATTCGTACCAATGGAGATTTCGAATATGAACTCTCCATAGCGCAGGCTAATCGACATTTAAGTGGATCGTTTGAAACGGTGTTCATGATGACAGATCCTCAGTTTTCATTTCTTTCATCGTCAATGATTCGCGAAATCGTAAGTCTGGGTGGATCTACAAACGGAATGTTACCTGCGTTCATTGAAGATGCACTTAAAGATAGACTTCGAAAGGCAAAATAAGATGAGTTTTAATGTTTCAAAATTAGTTTCAACGTTTGAAGAATCGGCGACTTTGGCTCTTAGTGGCAAAGCGAAAAAAATGGCTGCCGAAGGTCGATCGATTATAAATTTTGGAGTGGGCGAACCTGATTTTAATACTCCTGATGCTATTATTGAAGCTGCTCATTCAGCTGCAAAAAAGGGTCAGACAAAATATACCCCGGTCGCCGGCACTCCGAGTTTGCGCCGTGCAATTGTCGATCGATTAAGTGCTGATTACCAGGTGAACTTTGATTCTCCGGATGAAGTTGCTGTAAGCTGCGGCGGTAAACAGTCGATCTATCATTTTTTGCAGGCCACTCTTGAAGCTGGGGATGAAGTTTTGATTCCTGCACCTTATTGGGTGTCGTTTCCTGAAATGGTTAAACTTGTCGGTGGAAAGCCCGTCATTGTTCAGCCCAAAGGCGAGCGTCTCACCGCGCAAGATATAAAAGAGGCGATTACCCCAAAAACCCGTCTTCTTATTTTAAATTCTCCGTCCAATCCCTCGGGCACCGTTTACACTGAAAAAGAGCTGAATGACTTTATGTCGGCAATCGAGTCCAAACCCATTTGGCTTTTAAGCGATGATACCTATTACACTTTAGTTTATTCGCCAGCTCAGTGGACTTCGGTGCTTAAATTGCGCCCTGATTTTCGAAAGCGGACCTGCATTATTGGTTCTGCTTCTAAATCGTATGCCATGACAGGCTGGCGGGTAGGGTGGGCGGTGGCGCCTAAGCCCATTATCGATGCTATGGTTAAGTTGCAGGGCCAAGTGACGAGCTCGGCCTGTCATATGGCTCAGGCAGCCACTGAGGCGGCGCTACGAAATTTTCATGCTTCTGCACAAGATTTTAAGGCCAAGTTTGAGAAAAGACGTGATCTTCTGCTTCAAAAATTGAAAGAAATTCCTGGCCTCACGGCCATGAGGCCTGACGGAGCTTTTTATGTCTTTGTCGACTTTGCCAGGGCCCTCAAAGGACGCAAAGTCGAGGATCTGGCGAACGAACTCCTTGAAAAGCATGGAGTTTGTATCATACCCGGAGGCGCTTTCGGGGCAGCGAGTTTTGGCCGATTATCGTACGCTCTATCAGAAGCGGAGATCGAAGAAGGCCTTAAGAGACTGAAGGAGGCATTGACCGCATAATTGCAACCCTAAGTCGTTGACTTAGGCGCGCTTTTTGGCGATTTAAACTGGTTATGAGCAGACGCTGTGAACTTACAGGTATTGATGTCCAATTCGGTAATACGGTTTCGAATTCAAATAACCGAAACCGCACTCGATTTTTTCCTAACCTCACATGGAAGCGCTTTTATGTTCCTGAGCTAAAGCGATTTGTCCGCGTGAAAGTTTCTCATCGAGGAATGCGAATTATAGATAAATTAGGTGGCCTGCTACCAGCTTGCCAACGATATAAGAAAACGATTTCACCCAAGTTGGAGAAGATCGTTAATTCAGTGAACGGTTGATAGGCGAAAGGTTTAGATATGGAAGAAAAATCAAGAGAACGATCGGGTGGTTTTAGAGGCGGATCTGGCGGTGGAGCTGGTGCCCGCAAAAAACGAACAAAGAAGAAGACAATGTTTCGAAAGAAACGTCCACCCATCGATCTCGAATTTAATTATAAGGATTTGAGCAAACTCTATCCGTTTTTAACAGATGACGGAAAGATCGTTGGAGCTCGAGTTTCTGGACTCCGCGCTTTTCAACAACGCCAACTCACCTTGGCAGTGAAACGAGCCCGACACCTGGCATATGTTTCTACCGTTGCTCGAGATTTCATTCACTAAGAGAGAGTCTTGGGACTGAAATTTAGAAATTAAACAGACGCCCTTCTAAAGAAGGGCGTTTTTTTTGGTGATGACCTTGAGGTTTCTTTCTCCTTAGTTTTAAGAAGGCAGATTGAAGATCTATTAAATGCTAGACAGTTTATCTCTGGAGTGGTGATTTCTTAATGTCTTTAAAAAGTGCCCGCATGGCGGAACTGGCAGACGCGCCAGACTCAAAATCTGGTGCTCGCAAGAGCGTGTCCGTTCGACCCGGACTGCGGGCAATTTTTTTTAAATCTTCAGCTCGGCGCAAACTGCTGCGATTTGAGCAGTCAGTTTTTCTTCGGGAGTGTCGCCGCGATCAACAGCTTTTTGAAGTTGAATCAGACCAGCGATCATTCCTGGGTCGACGACTAATTTGGAGTCAGATTTGTCTTTTGTGAAAGCGAAAAGAAAATTTCCATCGGGCGAAATGGCTTCTGCTTTTAGATCTGCCTTACCCAAAATTTTTGCAAATTCTTTACCGTGATTGAGATTGAATTTCATATATCCCCCTTTTAGACGCAAATGCGATATGTTCATTTTATCTCAATTCGCTCCTCAACGCGGCGCGCCAGCGGTTTTCTTTTGCCGCTTCGATTAAACCGACCTAAACTTGAATCTAGAGGGGTAAATTATGAGATTTCTTGGATTTCTAGCATTGGGTTCAATTATTTCACTCAGTATCACGAGCTGTGGCTCATCAGACGATGATTCTCGATCATCCAAAGAATTTGCACGAAATGTCGATCGAGTTCCGTATAGTCTAGCCAAGGTTACCATTACGGCAGAGATCGGAAATTCTTCTGATAAGGCCGCTGAGAAATTGCAGAAACAGATTACCAAAGTAAGTACGTCAAAAGATCAGGTTCAGCGTCTAATTAAAGGTACTTCGTTTATTCTAGTGATGAATGATAAAGAATCTCCGCTCGAAATTTCCTCAGCGGGAAACATCGATCATCATCAAAGTATTCAAGAAAAAAATCCCAGTTGCGAACTTAACGGATTTTCAAAAGTATCTGGAGAAGCAACCACATTGGAACTCGATTTTGAGTGGACTCTTTCGATAGATCTTAATGGTGAAGCTTGTGAAAACTCGCTGGTCGAGAAATATCTTAAATTCCAGGACGCCGAACTCGATGTGTTTAATTTAAATGCGGTCCGCAAAGTTCTTAGCTCATCTGACCTCGACAGAAGCGAACAAAGACATATTCGATTGTCGGTGAAGGTCTCTGGTGACAGCAACTGATGCATCGAATTCTTCGCCTAAGCTAGCGCTCAATCTCCTCGGGGGAGGAGTTGCCGGTGCGTTTTTTCATTTTGGGGTTCTCGCTGCTCTTGACGATCATCTTAGTCGAAAGCCGGTCGACTTTGATGTCTTTACCGGAAGTTCTGCTGGCAGCTTAGCAGCGGCTCTTTGTTCGGTGGGCCTTAATTCCCAGATGGTTTTTGAAGAAGTTCTATCTGAAAAAAGCGGACGTTTTCAAATTCATCGAAAAGATATTTATCGATTCAGCGTGACCGATTGGGGAAAAGAATTTCTTAAATTCTTTTGGACTGTTTTTTATCTCGCCTATATGAAAATCGATAATCCATCTGAGGCGCCGAGCTTTTTTTGGGGTCTCAAAGATTCTCTTCCGGCCGGACTTTTTTCGATGCGCTATTACGAAGCTTGGATTAAACGAACATTTGAAAATAATGATTTGCCTCTTTATTTTACAAAATTAAAAAAGGAACTGTATATTCCCGCTTACGATCTCGATTCAGGTCAGCGTATTGTTTTTGGACAAGCTCCCTGGAGACACATTCCCATTCATCGTGCGGTTGCTGCATCTTCCTCGATTCCTCTGTTTTTTCACCCTTCGGCTATCGAAGATAAATATTTTGTCGATGGGGGCGTTGGCGATGTCGCTCATGTTGATATTAGTGCAAAGGCGGGGGCCCAGCTGATTATTCTTGTTAACCCCATGGTGCCGATCCGAAATGATCTCGATTCTGTTCAAATTCGAACTGTCTTTGATTCAAAAGGTCGCATCAAAGATAAAGGCCTTACTTATATCTACGATCAGTGTTTGAGAAATGATATCCGGCTAAAGGTGCATCTTGCCCAGAGATATTTAGGTTATCTTTATCCGGGCGTAGATATTCTCCTGATTGAGCCTGATGATACAGATCCGACGATGTTTCTCTTTAATCCGATGGATTTTGAATCTCGAAAGCAAATTGTTCAATTTGCCTACGACTTAACTCGTAAGCAGCTGAAGCAAAAGGCCGATCTCTGGAGGCGTACTCTCGATCGGCACCAGGTTACGCTTGTGGGTGTGTGAGTTCGATTAAATACCATTCGTTCAAGTTTGAAATCTTAAAGACGGGAGAGATATTTTTTTGTCTTTTGAACTCAGTTTCATAGACTGATTGAATTTCTTTTATATCGCCTTCAAGTAGACCTGAAAGAAAAATGCGCCCTCCGAGTCTGAGACGTCTGATGAGTTCTAAAGAGTACTCCTTGAGAACGGGAGCAAGAATATTGGCCACAATAAGGTCAAATTCGCGGTCTTCGTCATGCAGGGAATCTCTCCAAATGATCTGAGATTCGGTCGAATTGATTTTTCCACATTCACGAGCACCATCAAGTGCCATTTCATCGATTTCAATTGCGACTACATCAGCCATTTTCTTAGCTGCAGCGATCGCCAGAATTCCAGAGCCTGAGCCAAAGTCGAGAACGCGTTTTTCTTTTAAATTTTTTTCTTGTCCTATGGCGCGAAGGCAAAGCTCAGTTGTGCCGTGAGTTCCCGCGCCAAATCCCATTCCGGGATTTAGCAGAATCTCGTGTTCGCAGTTGTGAAGCTTATCTTGATCACCTTGCCAGGTCGGACTGATCTTCCAAAAGGGGGCAATTAAGTACCCTTTAAAAGTTTTTCGCCATTCTTCATTCCAATCTTTGGGCTCTTGTTTTTCGACTTTAGGAATTATTTTGAGTCCTAAAATTCGTGTGATACTTTGAGCGGCTTCAATAGCACCTTCTCTATCAGCAAAATAAAAAATCGATTCAACTTGTTCTTCATTGAGAAGGGGATCAACAAAAGCAAGAGGCGCTCCTGTTTCATAAACTCTTTGTTGCGGAAGAAAAATGCCTTCTTGAACCCCTTGAAAACCAGCTATTTCATCGAACCACTGATTTGAGATCTGCTCTAAAAAATCTTCCCGTGAAATAGAGAAGTTCTTACTTCTTAGCGAGGAGGCAAGAATGACCTTAAAATAATGGGTTTCGACCATAAATATGGCCCTCGGATAGGGCACTCGAGGCATTCAGTCAAGCTGCTTGCATAGGGTTAAGCGTCTTTGGTAAAAATCGCAGTATGAGAATAGCAAAGCGTATCTTCCTTTTTCTCTTAACGAATATTTTGATCATGTTAACCATTTCGGTGGTTCTGAATGTTTTGGGCATTCAGCCCTATCTGACGGCGCAAGGTTTAAACCTTGGATCCTTAATGGCCTTTTGCTTGGTGTGGGGTTTTGGAGGTGCTTTTATTTCTCTCGCTCTCTCTCGCATCATGGCGAAATGGATGATGGGAGTTCGGATTATTAAAGAAGACGAAACCGATATGCGGCTAAGAGAACTTGTTGCGACTGTCCATCGGCTTGCTCGCGAAGCTGGGTTGAGAGTCATGCCCGAAGTCGGAATTTATCAGGCTTATGAACTCAATGCTTTTGCAACGGGTCCTACCCGTAACCGCTCACTTGTCGCCGTTTCGACTGGGCTTCTAGAGCGGATGACTCCTGACGAAGTTGAAGGTGTTCTTGGACACGAAATAGCACATATTTCAAATGGAGATATGGTTACCATGACATTGCTTCAGGGGGTGGTGAATGCGTTCGTAATGTTCTTTGCTCGTGTCATTGCCTATACCGTAAGCAATGCTGTGAACAATAGGAACCTAAGGCCAATGGTTCACATGATTACAGTTATCGCGCTCGATATACTGTTAGGAATTCTAGGAATGATTGTAGTCGCTAAGTTTTCTAGATACCGAGAATATAAAGCCGATCTCGGTAGTGCCAGATTAGCTGGTAAAGAGAAGATGATTTCTGCGCTAAGGGCACTTGAGCAAAATATGCATCTACCCCCTGCGGAAACTCCTCCTTCTCTGGCCAATTTTAGAATTTCTAGTCGCCCTAAGGGATTTATGGCTTTATTTGCCTCTCATCCTCCTTTGGCAGATCGTATTGCTCGTCTCCAGACAGCTAATCGCTAGATTAGCTGTCGGGCAGTTTTGCCCGACTCAAAATTGCTGCATGCTAGCAATGCAAAGATTGCAGCCATTTCGGCTAAAACCACAATTTAAGGCTTTTCTAGCCCGGCATACATATTGCAGAATCTATCTGTACGATGCGAATTATAGCCTTAATAGCTTTTAGTTTTTTAACCTTAACCAACAATGTGTTTGCTGGTTCAAATCAAAGCGTAGGTCTCAAAGAAATCAAAGGCATAATGAACAAGATCCAATTTGCATCTGCTAAACTGACTCGCTTTGAAGATCGAGTTGCTCAAAGACTTGAAAGAGAAGCCATGAATTCTCGAGGTGTTCATATCGACCAAGTCACTGAATATGACAGCCTTATAGAAGCTGTAAAATTTAACGATAATTCAGTTTTCTTGAATCTTAAATTTTAATCTAAAAAATAATCTGAGCATTGAGGCTTAAATCAATCGGATAGCTGAACTGTTCCTCGTCAGTTCTAAAAATGGCACGGCCACCAAAATCACCATAAATTCCAAAATAACGCGAAAAATATCCGCCAAGTCCCACCCGATAATAGAGATCAAAACTTGTCTTAACTCTGTGTTCGGCTCCACCGCCTAAAGCAAATCTAAATCCTAGTGGATTATAAATTTCGTAAAAGGCGATACCACCTTCAAAAAAGTAGTCAGTATGTAAAATCAAATCTCCGCCTGAACGTCTGACGGTGCTAGCTGAGTGAACTTGTATTTCAGGAGCGATAATTGCATCACTCTCGGTGGGGTTTAAATAACTGAGTCGAACTCCCACTAAAACCTTATCTTTATCAATCTGATCATTGATCAGGTATCCAGCAAGGGGCTCGGCTGCAACTCCTGAATTAATCTCATAGGGGTAAGGAGAGCTGAGTAGGCAAGATAAGACGTAAGTAAGTATCACTTCATCAGTGTACTCATTTTCGAAACTCAAGGGAATAAATCGGAACACCCAACTTCATAAATTTCTGCTGAAAGAGTGTGGGCGGATGATCGGTAAATAGGTCGCCTTTCTGGCTTTTAATAATTGGAAAGTACTCGTATCGAATATTAAGCATTTGAAGATATTCCCAATAGGTTCGACAATCCGACCTAAAACAGAGTCGGCCTCCGCGGCGCAGGGCCTTATATATTCTTTCAAAGCTTGAGGCGTTGATATTTCTATTTTTTTCATGACGCGCTTTAGGCCATGGGTCAGGAAACTGAAACCATATTTCTTGCCAAAAATCGGCCGGGGTTTCATCTAGAAATTCATTCAAGTCTTTATGGAGAACGAGACTCGATTCGCTGCCGACTGAGTCGATTTTCTGAGCGGTTTTAAAAACTCGTTTAAATCGTTTTTCTATGCCTAAAATCTTGTAGTTAGGATTTTGTTTTAAATATTCTTCAATAAAATGTCCGTTACCACAGCCCAAATCTACAACAGAGTATTGATTTGCAAAAGAGGTCCAGACTTTCTCAAGGCTTTGGTTAGCCTTGGGATGAGTTCTTATCTTTTCGATATAGATATTGTGGGGATCAAACAAGCTCATCGCCGACTCGTACCACGGAATCTTGCTTTAGAGAAGGCGGCGCGCGCTCAACGAGCATGATCACTGTAGAACCTAATTTAAAGGCTAAAAGTCGCTCTCCTTTGATTACCCTCTTTTGAAGATTAACCCATTGACCATAGGAAACATCGCCGCGATCACAATAAAGTTCAGAAACGCCCATGGCCCCCACACAGATCATAATGACTTCACCAAATTCAGGCGTTTGAAACTTAAAGGTGAGTCTCTCGTTTTCGACATAAAGATTAGGGGCGAGCTTGCGGCCTAAAGCGTTTACCGGCCATTTTTTTCCGTGCCATCGATAGGCTTGAAGATTAGTTCCGGTCGCAGCTGAATGAACCCAATGGTAGTTATGTGGAGCAAGATAAAAATTCCAATACACTCCTTGAGAATATTGAGATGCATCAAATTCCTTAAATTGGCCCCATGAGTACTGAAGTCCTTTAATCGAAATTTTTTCATTTAAATCTATTTTACTCGGTCCTTCAATGAGCCGAGCTTCGGCAGGGCTCAAAAGAGGAGAGGAACTGATGTGAAATGGAACTGACCTTAAAAAAAACTCGCCCAAAGTTTTAAATTGAGAAGTATGCTTCCATTCAATGCTATAGAGAGTTTTGAAGACCCAAATCAAAAGTTGATGAAACTTTCCCCATGGGCCGTAAGCAATAAGTTTTAAAATACGACAGTGCAGAGGGGCCAGAAACGAAGTAAAAATAAGTCGAAAGAGACTCATAAAATCTCGTTTTGTATTTTACGGGTTTTCTGCTGCATTATTTAATCAAATGAACCTTCATTAGATTTGTACTACCTGGTCGAGCCACAGGAGTTCCTGAAAGAATAATAATATGGCTTCTGGGCTTCCAGAGTTTAAATCTTTTAAGAACAGGTTTTGAGAGCAGAGGCATCTCATCGGTATGTTTCATTTGCCTAGTAATTGAGGGAATCACTCCCCATACCACCGAAAGACTTCGGCATATTCTTTCAAAAGGAGTGAGAGCAAAAATGTTCTGCTGAGGTCTCATTCTTGAAATGGCGCGAGCCGTCGCACCGGAATGAGTAAAGGCGACGATTGCTGATGTCTCAAGAGATTTTGTTGCTTGATAGGCTGCAGAAGTAACTGCCGAGGTGACATTGGAGGAGCTTTCCGTAAGTCTCAGATCAGAGATATCTGAAACTTGCTTCATATATTCTTCCATCCGAAGAATAATTCGGCTCATTGTTTTTACGCTTTCAATTGGAAAGTCCCCGGAAGCAGTTTCGGCCGAAAGCATGACGGCATCAGTTCCATCAAGGACCGCATTCGCAACGTCTGATGCTTCTGCACGAGTTGGTCGAGGTTTAGATGTCATACTTTCAAGCATTTGAGTTGCCGTGATCACAAATTTACCGGCTTTATTCGCAGCCTGAATAATTTCTTTTTGAAGTGCAGGAACTTGCTCCATCGGACATTCAACGCCGAGGTCTCCTCGAGCAACCATGATGCCATCAGAAGCTTCAATAATAGCTTCAATATCCTGAACTGCATGGGCGCTCTCCACTTTTGTAATGATCAGGGGAGGATTAGCTACTGAGTGAATAATTTTTCGAGCCTTAATAACATCATCGGCGCTCTGAACAAAACTTAATGCAATAAAATCGACATGATTCGCAAGACCAAATGCGAGGTCCTTTCGATCTTTAGGAGTTAAGCAAGAAACTTGTACTTTCGTATCCGGAAGATTAATGCCTTTGCTATCTTTAAGAGGCCCGCCAAAAATAACAGTTGAGCGAATATTTTTGCCCTTAACTTTATCGACCAAGAGCATAATGAGTCCGTCATCGATCAAGATTCGATGACCAGGCTTAATTTCTTTGTGCAAATTTTTATGTGTACATGAAACCTGCTGATCATCACCTACAATATCGTCAGTGGTAATAGTAAAGCTCTGACCTTTTTTGAGTAAAATTTGTTTGTTTTTAAATCGGCCCACTCGAATTTTAGGGCCCTGAATGTCTTGAAGAATTCCCAGGTATTTTCCTTCTTGGGCTGAGACTTTTCGCAAAGTTTGGAGCCTACGTTTATGGTCGCTATGATCTCCGTGCGAAAAGTTAAGTCGGGCAACATCCATTCCGTTTCGAATAAGCTCTTTAAGGGTATTCTCATCTTCAGAGGCCGGTCCGATCGTGGCGACTATTTTTACTTTTTTTCTTTGAATCGAAAATGCGTCGATGGGTTGGGCACGTAAATCAACAATATGAAACCAGTCTAGCTGGGACATCAATAGCTCCTTACAAATTAAGCGCGCTTCAATACTTCAATAAAGCGCTCTGCAACGACTTTCCAAGAAAAGCCACTGGCTCTACTTTTCCCAGCTTCTGAAAGTCTAGTCCAGAGTGTATCGTCAGAAAGTAAACGATCGGCTTCGGCAAAGAATTTTTCGTAAAAAATTTGACTTCCCGGAACTTCATCAATGAGAATTCCCGCCTCGCCAATCGTCTCTGGAAGGGCGGCTAGACGGGTGGTCAATACGGGACATCCCGCTGCTTGCGCTTCAATGGCGGTAATGCAGCTCGTCTCCTCAAAATGCGAAGGATAAAAGAGGATCGACGACTTCATAAATTCGCGGGCGAGGTCTTTCTGCAAAACATTGCCGTGAATTGTGCAGTGAGGTAGAGCCTGTAATGCTTTTCGCAAAGTTTCGAATTCTTTTTCATTCTGATCGTAGACTTTGTAGCCACTAAATACGTGCAGTTCTAAGTCAGGGTGTTTTTTCTTCAGTGCTTGATAGAGAGGTGGAATATGAACCAATCCTCGATAGGGCATGGAGGAGTAAATAAGACGTTTGCGTACTCGCTTTTCACTTCCTTCAAATAGGCTTAAGTCGACCCCATTGCCTATAACGGCCGCTTTTTCTAGTGGAAATCCTGAGCCTTTGCAGAGATTCTCGGACTGCCACTGGCTCACAGTCAGCAAATTTTTGACTTCTGCAGCCACTCTTTTATCTCCAATGCCATAATTGGGGAACTGATCGGCCGCATCTCCAGTCCAATAGTATTTCGCTTTTGCTCTGATCTCTTGAAACAAAAGAGGAATCCAGTCTCTCACAGCCACAAAGGCATCGAGTTCTGAGGCATTAACAATTTCATTCTTAAATAAATAAGTTGGTTTTGAAGGCGGGGGACTCTCAAGGGGAGTGTAGACAAAAATTTCATGACCAAGTTGTGAGAGAGCTTCAGCTAGACGGATCAATCCCGTCTCTGTTCCACCTAAAGGTCTTTCGTTTAGAGTTCCAGCATGGATGGGAACAATATTGCTAGCGTAAAACGCAATTTTCATACTAACGACTTTAACGGATCAGCGAGTTTCTGAGGATTAAATTCCGCACTTTCTTTCAATTGGCTTTGAGCTCTAATACAGTAAAAGAACGAAAACATTCCCGCAGGCCAGTTATTGCCGCTCTTTTTAAATCCGCCAAAAGGCAATTTTGAGCTCGCACCTACAGTTCCTCGGTTCAAATTGAGTAAACCAATATTTAAATTTTGTGCACAAGCTTCGTAAAATCGATGATCTTGCGTAAAGACACTGGCAACTAAACCGTATGGCGTTGCTTCGTGCAGCTCAAAAACTTCGGATTCATCTGCGTACGGAATAAGTAAAAAATTGGGGCCAAAAAATTCTTCCTTAAAAGCTTGAGATTCAAGCGCCAATTTTTTATCACCTTCGTAAAATGAAGGTGATACGAGACAAGAGTCGCCCCGGATTCGTTCTGATTCGACGATGGGCCTGAATCCTTCTGATTGAGCCAGTTGTAAGTTTTTAAAGAATGATTCGACGGCTCTTTCATGAATAAGCGGCCCCATAAAAGTTGCCGACAAAGCAGGATCCCCCTGCGGAAGTTTTGTAACCAAGTTTTTTATATACTTTTTAAATTCGTTCATTCGAGATTGATGAACTAAGACGCGCGATGTCGCAGAACATCTTTGCCCAGCAGTGGCGTAGGCTGAAGTTAAGATTTCAAACGCTGATTTTTCAAGAGGAGCATCGCAATGTACAATGCTCGCATTTTTGCCGCCCATTTCAAGCGCGATAAGGGTATCAAGATGATTTCTACTCTTGAGTAAATTCTCGGTAATAGTTTTTCCGACCGCATATGAGCCAGTAAAAAAAACTCCATCAAGCAAAGAGGACTGAACTAGTTTTTGCCCAGTATCGCCGGCACCGACGAGCATTTGAAAAACACCTGAGGGAAACCCAGCTTCTAAAAAGCACTCGGCATAAAGACTCGCACAAGCTGGTGCACACTCAGAGGGTTTAAAAATAATAGTATTTCCGGCCAGCAGTGCAGGGACAATATGTCCATTTGGAAGATGGAGAGGAAAATTAAAGGGGCCAAGTACAGTACAAACTCCTCTTGGCACCCATTTGAGTTCGCTTTCAGAAGAGCGACCCTGATCGGCGATAAATTTCATAATGGGAAACATGGTGGCAATTGTGATATCGATCTTTGCCGATAGAGCTTGAACTTCTTGTTTGGCCTCCCACCTTGCTTTGCCGACTTCTAGAATGATTGATTCTTCTAATTCTGAAGCTTTATTTTGAAAGGCGATTTTCAGCTTTTTAAAGTAATCGATCCTTTCTTCAATTGAAGTGTTTTTCCATTTTAGAAAAGCTCGTTTTGAGCTTTCTATGGCTGAGTAGACGAGTTCAGAGTCCTCGTTCCATTCAAAAAGAGTTTCGAGATTGTAGGGATTAATATTTTTATGAAGTCTTCCCTTACTTGCAGCTTCAAATTTATTATCAAGAAAGCTGCCTTTAAAATTGAGATTCGCACTCATATTTTTGCTCCTCAAATCTGAGATATCACGTGAAGGTGATCAAGAGATGCGTTTTCATTCTTAAGAATCTGTACTGCTTCTTCAGAGAGAGCGACAGATGTGTCTTCGAGTTTATGATGAACCATAAGACAGCCGAATCCATGAGTACCTAAAAATCCGACGAGTCCAATATTGCCAGGAGTTGTTAGTCTCTGGGGAGAAAGTGAACATTCCACTTTGCGCTTTATAAGAGTAATCTCGGACGTCTTTGCACCAAAATGGGGCCCTCCATCGAAAGGATCAACAGCATCGAGGTAGGTAAAGCCAATTTTCTCAAGCATATGTCTAACTGGACTACTTGTTGGGCCGGTTTCGCCAATAACGTTGCGAGCTTTTTCATCAAAGAGACAGGTATAAATATCTTCTTGCGGAAAAAGATTTTTAATAAAATCTTTCTTTTCTCGCGAAAGTTTGTCGGCCTCTTGGTACTCCATATCCGTAAATCTTCTTCCAAAAGCGTCCCAAAGATCACTGGAGCCTCGATCGTTAAAGGGGGGGAGTAATTCAGCAATCATATTTTTTTCGAATCGTTCAGAAAAAAGTGAAACATACATGAAGCGAGAATATGAAAGTTGTTTGCCAAGTCCGAGAGGCAGGCCGCGATAGTCTGGATGCAAAATAAGGCCACCAATTTCAGAAGGGCCATCGGTATCATACTCAAAACGCAAAAGAATATGTTTCTTTTCAATTTTTAATGCTGGATCGCGGTGTTTTTTCTTTAAAACTTTAAGATAGGTGTGAGGATCATCGGCGGTTCCATGTTTAGCCATAATGAGCGAGGTACCTAAAATTTTCTTTCGATGGATATCTTCAAGAACGAACATATAAATGCAGTCTTTTTTTGGCCGGGCCTTCTCTTTAAATGAAAGCACAGATTTTTCTATTCGTTCGGCGAGATTTTTTTTATCAAACGGAAGGTTGAAGCTATCGACATATCCTGCTGATTTAAGATGTCCAGCCAGTTCGTAGACGGAGTCGATATCTTCTTTTTTGACTTCTCTAACGATAAACATACCGCCTCATTCTTTCTTTGCTGACTTTTCATCAACGCAAATTGATTCAATCACCCGTTGATAAAAGGCTTTAGCTTCAAAGAGGGACTTTACCTCGATGGATTCGTTCGGGCTATGGATATTTCCGTACGAGACCCCGGGTGCATGCACAAATGCTTCAGCTCCGAGATCTTGATAAAATGCTGCTTCGTTGGAGCCTGACTTCGTAATAAATTTTCTTCCTCTCAGTAAAGGTTTAAGCTTGCGGCCAAAGAGATCCCGGGGACTCTGAAAAAATGATGGAGAATTTCTTAAAAGCTTTATTGGAACTTTTGATTTGAAATTCTTCATTAGCTCCTGTGGTCTTTGTCCAGGTAAGAATCGGAGATCAATTGTCACAATAATTTTATTTTCGACTATCTTAAGTTCAGTCCAGTTACTCGTTGCGGTAGCAGGCTTAAAAAGGGCAGACCGACCTTGTTTTTGAATTGATTGAGCCCAGGGCTTCCATGCTTTCCACAAAGAAAGAAGTTGCTGAATGTTTTTTTGATGGAGGCATTTTGTTTTCGAGGTCCATCCGAATTCTCCACTGATTGTATTCGGTCCTATAGAACCAAAAAAGCTTTCGATTTCAATTTGAGGTGTTTTTGAAATTGATTCGAGAGCTAAATGAATCGCGTTAATTCCCTTTTGAGGCGCAGAAGAGTGTGCTGATTTTCCTTTAAATATTTGAACTGCTGGTTTTGATTTTGGTTTTACCCAGCGAACAGAAATTTCAGCACGAATCACCGCAAAACCTTTATTGGCAAAACTTAAATGCCCTTCGCTGGGTTCTCCGATAAGAGCAAATTGAGGTTTCACATATTTTTTTTGGGCAAGCCATTTCATCCCTAGCATCCCGATTTCTTCTGAAAAGCTACCCACAAAAAATGGCGTGATCTTGAAGTTTCTTGAGCTCTCAGCAATGAGAGCGCTAATTTTACAGAGAGAATCAAGTTTGACGTCTGCAGCTCCGACTCCCACCAATTTTTTTCGTACTAAGCGGCCGGCAAAAGGTTTTGCAAGAGTCCATTTTTTGAGTGAGCCAGGATGAACGGTGTCTAAATGGGTATGAAGAGCTAGTCCTCCGTGCCTAGGAAATTTTTTAGCTTTTGGCCATAAAACTAAAACGGCATCCTTTGACGACTTCGATGGTTTTAAAATTTTATGCTGCAAATATTTTTTAGTGAGTCTCACTAAAAAATTGACGACTTTGATATTGCCAAGATGGTCAGATTTCTCGGCCGACGAACAAGATGGGATTCTTAGTAAGGATTGAGAAGTTTTAAGAAGATCAAACATCAGGCTTAGAAGTTTTCCATAATTGAGGGGTGAAAGTACGCATTTTTTTCATAGTAAATCCGCCAAGATAGCCCCCACTCAAGGCCTGGGCTGGCATTTAAATTGCATTAAAAGCTCTATATGGTGTCGATCTGTCGCAATTGGGTGTATTTCTCATTTTTGAGCATTTTCATGGCTTTCATTTCGGCCTGTGGCTCAAGTGAAAGTGCCTCACCCCCTCGGGGTATAAACATTGATACGACGGGGGGCAAATCCTTTAGGCTCTCGGCTTTTGATCCTGTTCAGTATGCCATAAATGCAACCAGCCGAAATCCTCTTGTTTTAGCACCCGCAAATCGTCCATTAGCACTCTTTCAGTTTGATGCAGTTGTGCCAGCAAACTTGAATGAAGATCGAGTGACAGCGGCCGATATGATTACTGGAATTGCCATCAACGTGGTTGATTCTAAGGGAGCAGCGGTGCGGGTTTCACTTGCTATTGAAGCGCGAGAATTTAATTCGAAGACAGGGTTATTTAGTTCAACAACTCAAATTTTTACAGCACCCGGGCAGGATCTTTCGGGCGCTCAAAACTTTGTGATTTTAAATACGAATTCGCCTAATTACGTTTTGACCGGCTTAGCGTTGAGATTGATGGATGCTAAAGTTTCAAATTTAAGTCTCTTGAGAAAAAGCATTTCTAGTTTAGGGCGAGAGGTAACCCCTCCGGAGGGAGGAACCGTGGTGACCTTGCCAGCAGGTTGGGCAGCTGTAGGATTGAGTCTTAAGTTTGATCCCGTGACACTTGATAGTGGAGCGCAAGTGGTGCCGTTTGTTCAAGATGCACTTCTCTCTATAGCCCAGCTCGTTGAGAACTAATTCGCTTATTTTTTGAGATTTGAAATTTGAGTTACACAAGAATCTTCGTATCGTGCAGGATGAGAATTAAACCAAGTCACTGCTCTTTCAATAATAGCGGAAGGTGGGGCCTTTAGAGTGAGCGGAAGGGTCCCGTCTGAAAAAAATCGAATCAATTGCTCACGTTTAAGTTGGCTAAATGCATAGGCAAACTCGGCAAGATTTCTAGGCTCGTAGACTCTTCTCGATCTTGAAAAATCAAGCGGAAGAGACGGCTGAGCTTCGGTCATGAGTTTATGCAAGATCGCTTCTGAATGTGTATTGGCGAGATATGCCAAGAAAGCTCGCTTTGCTAACTGAGGATTAGCTTCGAGATCTTTTTTTCGGCCATGAGTTTTAAGCGCTACAATTTGCAATTGCTGAAAAAAAGGCAGATCAAAGTTTTGAATATGTCTGTGAGTGAGTTGTGCGGCTTCAAAATTAACAAATTGCGAACGAACCAAAAGAAAAACATCATAGAGACCTAATTTAAGAAAAGCTTCAGCTGATTTCTTCCAAGCATTTCGATTATAGGGCACAGGAGGTTGATCACTCTCGTGAGTTCTAAGAGGAGTCTCAGGCCAGCGAGTAATCTGCCTTATGCCATTGGCTAGTCGACAGTCAGATGTCAAAAGCATTTCACCCCGAAGAATTGAATTTTCTTTAGGATTAAGTGCGAGATAAAAAAGAGTAACAGCAGCAGATTCATCCGGACTTAATTTAAAGCTTCGAGAGAGCCAGTTTGATTTTGAGCGTAGTTTAAATAAAAATCGGCTAATAAAACTTTCAAGAGTAAAAACATCTTCGGAACGAAGCGCGTAGTGAATCTGTGTAAGATCTCTTTTTTTGAGCCCCTCTACAAATCTGTCGAACGAACTCAGTGGCTTAGGCGTTGTTTCAAAGTCACGCGGCTCAAGCGATAGAACTTTTTTGAATGCCGCTTCTAGATTCTGATGATATTTTTGCTGGTTTTGCTCATATCGAAAGCGGGGAGGGAACTCTATAGGAATGGCAAAAATCGTCGAAGATAACGCTGAGATGATAATAAACAGGGGCAGAAATCTGGTTTGAAACCAGTTTGATTTGGGCATAGTCGGCGTTTATACCTCTGCTTAAAAAAAAAGCACTCCAAAAAACCATAATTTTGACATTGACATTTTGATGTGCTATTTCTCGTTCATCAAAGGGAGAAAAGGGTGGATAAATCAATAATTCCAGGCGTTTTGCGTCTGGTAAGTGTATTTTTGTGTTTAAATTCTGTGGTGATTGCTGAAGAAGTTCAGTCATCGCAGTCATGTGTTAAAGCTCTTCAGTCAAAGATCGCTCAAGCCGTCAATGATATCAGAAGTGCTCAGTCTGCACTTGAGAGGACTCCGCTTTTAGATTCTGAAAAAATAATTGCTTCGAAAGTGGCGATGCATGCTCTTTATTATTCAAAAGAATTCAAAAACTTTGCATTGCTTCTGGGCGTAAAGGCTCCTGAATACGGAAGGCAGGCCCCCCAAATCGATTTCATGGATTTAAATTCTGAGTTTGTTGCTTATTTTCTAGATTTTATTAATGCTGTTCAAAAAAATAGGTCGGCAGTTGCAGAAATTGCCGCGTGGCTGAGAAAAGTCGAAATCTCTTATACTGCTCATCTCGATTCGGCCTGGAAAAAAGAAATCGTGCGCACCGTTGATCGAACTTGGGATGCTGGTAAGTTTGAGCCCTATAAAATGAATCAACCCAGTAAAGAGAAAATCTTTCTTAAAGTTTTAGAGACTATAAAAAAGCCAGAGGTTTTGAAGGGACGAATTTTAAGCCTTGAGAAGTTTGATGTGGGCCAAAGTTTTGAACCAATCAAAGTCTATGCGATGAATACGAAAAAAGAGCAGGGTTTTGCTAACGATTTTCATCAGGTATTAGCCGAAAAGTTGCAAATTATATACGACGTTAAAGCTCAAGTTGAGTTGCTTCAAATGTTTAATTCTCGAGACGAAGGTTGGCATGCTTCTGCAATGGCGGCCATGAGACAGCATTCTGCCGTTATTGAATGGGTGGCAGGCCAGTTTGAGATGCTTCAGGCCAGTAAGAAGAATAGTGATCTGGTTTTTACATTAACTCGGTTCGTGCAAAACGATTTAATTTTAAAATCTGAGTCAAAATTTTTAGCTTCTATTAATCCTGCTGCTCAGAATTCACGTGAAGCGTTTTTAGATCAGAAAACTAGCTGGCTTAAGTCGGTTAAGCGCTTGCAGTCGCTGCCGGGATCAGCTCAGTCTGCTATTTAATTATCTTCTTTTGTTGATCGCATCTAATGCCTGAGGATTCTCGGCGGCAGATTCATCGTACTTTTCATTGAGTAGAATTTTTCGAATTAGACCTCTTAAGATTTTTCCAGACCTTGTTTTGGGAAGAGCATCAACAAAATAAAGTCTGTCTGCTTGAAGCGCTTTGCCCATTTTGCGAGAGATAAGCTCGAGAAGAGATTTTCGTAATGGTTCAAGATTCTCAGAAGAAGTTTTGAGGACTACAAAACAGTGAACACATTCACCCTTGATTTCATGTGGAATGCCAACCGCAGCCGCTTCGGCGATTGAATTGTTTTGCATGAGCGCAGATTCGAATTCGTTGGGACCAACACGCTTACCGGCAATCTTAATTGTATCGTCACTTCGACCTTTTAAAAACCAAAAACCATCTTCGTCTATAAAAGCCCAGTCTCCATGATACCAAGTCTTCTCGCCGAACTTTTCAAAATAGGTATCAAGATATTTTTGGGGAGTATTTAGGAATCCTTTGGTCATCGAAGGAAGCGGACTGCGACAGACCAGATGGCCCAGGCCCTGCGTGATTGGTGTGCCATCCTCGGTCCAAGCTTCAACATGGGCTCCCAATGCTGGGCCACCCAAAGTGCAGGGCTTAAGAGAGGAAAGAGGGTTCGGCATGAGGAGGCAACCCATGATTTCTGTTCCGCCCGAAATATTTATAATTGGGCAGCGTTTTCGTCCCACTTTTTCAAAAAACCAAACCCAAGATTCTTCATCCCATGGTTCTCCCGTCGATCCTAAAATACGTAAACTTGAGAGATCAAATGGATCAACAAATTGATCTCCTGCTTTTTTTAGAACGCGAATAGCAGTCGGAGAAATTCCAAGATGCGTAACCTTATGTGAATCAATAATATTCCAGAGGCGATCGGCATTCGGAAAATCTGGAACTCCCTCATATAGAACAAGACTTGATCCATATTGAAGAGCTCCAATGAGTTCCCAGGGGCCCATCATCCATCCAATGTCCGTATACCAAAAAAAACGATCTTCTTGGTGAAGATCAAAACCGTATCGAAGTTCTTTGCCAGTTGTAGCAAGAACTCCAAATGAAGTGTGGACACAAGCTTTGGGCTTTCCGGTGGTTCCGGAGGTATACAAAAATAAACAGGGCTCTTCTGCTTCTGGTGCATTCGACTCAGGTTTTTGCTGATTAAATTTCTGAGGCTGATGACCCTTCCAGAACTCCTCGCGATCGAGAGTAAAAACATGTTTAACGCTTGGAGATTCTTTTAGGGCCACATCCAAATTTTCGCGGACATTAACTTCTTTTGAGCGTCGAACGGTTTTTGACTGAATAAAAACAAATTTAACTTTGGCATCGTTGAGACGAGTTGAGATTGCCTCAGCGCCATAACCAGAAAAAATAGGAACAACAACGAGACCTTTTCTCAAAATTCCAAAAAAAGCTGCCACCATCTCAAGACTCATTGGCATTAAAAGTGCAGCTCTATCTCCGGGCGCGGCTCCCTCTTGTTCAAGAAGTTCTGCAATAAACGATGATTCGCGCGCCAGATCTAAAAAGCTCCAAACTTTAGACTGATTGGGAGAATCAGATTCAAAAATCAGAGCAGGCTTGTCTGCTCGTTTTTCGAGATGTCGATCGATGCAGTTTTCGACAATAGAAATTCTTCCCCCCTCTACCCATTTTGGCCACGGTAAGCCTTGAGTCAGTAATCTTGAGTATGGTTTGCGCCATTTTAAATTGATATCGCAAAGAGCTTCATTCCAAAACCATTCGGTCTCTTTTTGAGATTTATCGAGGAGTTGCTCGTATGTTTTCATTCCTAATTTTGAAATGAGTTTTTGAAGATGTGATTGAGCAATCCACGAAGCTTTGGGAGAATAAACGGCTGTCGACGGCATATACAATTGTTAACGCGACAAGGCTTTTACAGGAACAAAAATATGAATCAAGTCAGAGATTTAGCTTCATTGACCGGCTTAAGGCTTGGGAGGATTATAGTAGATATGATCTTATGTCCTCTCAATCGAATCGATGAAGTTTTGGAATGGGGGGTGGTTCAATGACTGGCGAGCTGGCGGGGTATGTTTTATTTCTATCATCGCTCTGGATTATTCTTGTACTTTTAAGTCTTACGTCTTTTGCTATTTCGGAGCCGAGCGAATTTATAAAATGGTTTAAGCCACTTTACTGGATGTCAAGAAAGTGGGGAGGAGTTAAAGCGGCTCGGTGGGATAGATTTATGGCTGAAGGTTTTGCCGTCTGTTCAATGACTGGACTTATCGTCCTCTCGTTTGTTCTGGGGGGCTGGTTAACTACTGCGTTCTTTGGGCTACTTACAAGTCCGTTTAGCCTGTGGCTAATGCGCTAAACATTTATCCAAAGAAGATAGAACGACGATCTTTAAGAACTTGATAAATCATATCTTGAATTGTCTCACGCAATCTTTCGGTTTCGCGATTGATTAGAATTCCATCGTGAAGGTCTTCACTTGTATAGTGATCAAACGGAATAGGCTTACCAAATACAATGGTCCATTTTGTCGGAAGTGGAACTGCACCAAGAGGTCCTAAAATTGGAAAGGTGGGCGTGACGGGAATAAAAGGCAATCCTAACGGACGAGCAAGTACATGGCTTTTATAAACGAGCGGATGAATTTCTTCGGCACCGATAACAGCGACAGGAATAATCGGAGCTTTTGTTTTTAGCGCTAAACGAATCACTCCTCCACGTCCAAATCTTTGAAGGCGATAGCGTTCACTAAAATTTTTTGAGATTCCCTTCATTCCTTCAGGAAATACTGAAACGAGTTCTCCCGAGTGAAGAAGGCGTTCGGCGTTTTCAGGGCAAGCACGAACCCCGCCGATTCGATTCATCATTACGCCCAAAAATGGAAAATGAAATACAAAATCATCGACGAGAAATCTAAGCTCGCGGCGCGCAGGATGTTCATTAAAAATAGCAATTTTAATCATGGCGGCATCGTAGGGTAGAACTCCTGAGTGATTGGCGACAAGCAGCCCGCGACTGTTCTCGGGAATATTTTCGATGCCAACTACTGAGACGCGAAAATATTTATAATAGAGAAAATCAAAAATTGGTTTGATTGCCAATTCAAATGAGCGATCAAGACCATAATCGTCCACTTCATCACTGCTCAATATTCGTCGAGCTCTTTTGACAAGGTTCCATAAATTAAGGCCGCCTTGAGTGACACGATCTTTAATTTGAGAAATCGGATCGTGTGTTTGAAAAAGATTCTTTAACTGAGATTTAAGTTCACTCGCCAAAGCTTCAATTTTTTTTCGATGTTCTGAATCTGGATTTTCATAGAAATCATCAATTTCTTGAGAGAGCATTTTAAGCAGTTTGTGTGGAGAAAGGCTTGATTCGACCTTTTTGTCATCGACGATTTCTTTGATTTCATCTGATTGGGGTTTTACTGGGCCCATTGGTATTCCTCCAGTCGATGATTTTTTGCAAAATCAAGAAATGCATCACGTGATGAAAATTCAGGTGTAAAGTTCATGATTTTTTGTGCCTTTTCACCATCGGCCACCCAAAGGTATCGAAAATAGTCAAGCAATCGGCCTGGAACAGCAGCCATTCTAAAATTCCATAAAACTTGAACGAGCGGGTAGGCGACAAATGAAGCCACCGGAAGAGAAAACTTTCCAGCTTCTCTTAGGGCATAACTTAAAGGAATCACTCCTTTACCAACGATATTAAAAACTCCTCGATGATCTTCAAAAACGGTTTTTTCAAGAGCGCGGACAGCATCTTGTTCGTGAATAAATTGCATGAGTGGGTCGTAGCCCAGCAGAGTAGGAACAAGAGGGCGTCTTAAAATTTCGGTAAAATAATTACGACTTCGCGGGCCAACGATTAAGCAAAATCGTAAAATCGTCAGAGCGATTTGGGGAGCTTCTTTGAAAATAAGTGAAATGCTTTTTTCGGCCTCGATTTTATCTCTCACAAAATGGGCTTCTGGATGAGGGTCAAATGGGTGGGATTCAGACAAATAGTTCGGATTTTTTGAAGAGGCTCCATAGACAATAGTAGTCGAGCAAAAAATAACTTTTCTGACTTTTGCAGCTTTGGATGCGCTGGCAATATTGAGAGTTCCAATAACATCGAGTTCATGTGCTTCAGCCGAATTAAGCGAGGGATTATTTTTTAAAGCTGAATGAATAACGACGCTTGCTTGAATATCTTTTAACTTTTTTGCCAAGCGAGCGTCAGCTCCTGGCTCAGTGAGATCAAGCTTAATAAAATGAAGCTTTCTTGATTTTTTTCGATGGGGAGAATGTAAATCAATAACCCAGAACTCTTTAATATCGTCACGAGATTCAAGTTTTTGAATCATTAATTCGCCCAAGTTTGTATGGGCACCAATCACGACGATTCGGTCTTGAGCTGAAGTGATTGTAGTCATAGAAATATTCTAGCTCCTTTCTTCTTTATAGCCTTTGTTTTTAGCTCTTAGCAATGCTACGAGTAGAGGGAATGATAGAGGTACTGGCCGATCATATTGTTCATCAAATTGCTGCGGGAGAAGTTATCGAGCGCCCTGCGTCAGCGCTTAAAGAGTTAGTCGAAAATGCCATTGATGCAGGAGCATCAAGCATTTTCATTTCGTATCGACAAGGTGGACTGAATACCCTGATTGTTGAAGATAATGGCGCCGGCATTTCACTCGATGAGATTCCTCTGGCTTTTAGAGCCCATGCTACCTCAAAGCTTAAGCGACTCGAGGATTTTGACGCGCTTCGCACCTACGGCTTTAGAGGAGAAGCACTTTGTTCGCTGGCCTCGGTATCTGATCTTGAGATTTGGTCCTCTCGATCTGAAGATTCTAGAGGAGTAAAAGCGCGAAGTACCTTTGGTCGAGAATCTGCGCCTGAAGCGGCTGATCGCAGATTGGGAACTCAGATTTTAGTGAAAAGCCTTTTTGAAAGGCATCCCGCTCGACTTAAGTTTATGAAATCAGAGAGATCTGAAACTCTGGCGCTTTCACAAGTTTTTCGACGATATGCATTAGCTCATCCTGAGATTAGCTGGACGTTCAAAGATCTCTCATCAGGTAAAGAAGTCAGACTTCCTAAACAAAGCTTTGTTGATCGCGTTTTATGGTTTTTTGATACCGTTGAAAAAAAAGAGTGGTTTGAAGTTCAAAGCGAGTCATCGGATTGGAAGATTTCGGCTTACGCACTTCAGCCTCGATATATAGGACAGCGAAAATCTGGTATTCATCTTTTTTTGAATCGTCGGCCGCTTAAAGATACAAAACTAGAGTTTGCGGTTCGGCGAGGGTTCGAGGGTTTTACAGAGCAAACTCGAGAGATCGCGTGCGCTCTTTATCTTGAAGGCTCAGCAAAACTTTTTGACGTGAATGTTCATCCGATGAAACACGAAGTCAGGTTTATTCACCCTGAAGCCATTTTTTCTCAAATAGTTTCAACCTTTCGTCCGAAGCTTGAACGATTGCATCAAGAGGTTTGGGGTCTAAACGAAATCGAACCTCCCCAGTCAATAAGTTCTCGTGAGTTTGCAAAGCCTTTCACCTTAAGGGCTAGCGACTCGGCGGCCGCTTCATTCTACGAAGTCGCTCAGCAAAATTTAGGTCTTCAACAAAAGCTTGCGTTGGGTAGCGAGTCTTATGAATTTCTTACCAGTCTGGACGATACTTATCTCTTCGTAAAAAAGGGTGGGGATCTCTTTGTTTTTGATCAACACGCTCTACATGAGCGAATCATTTATGAAAGACTTTTAACTGCGTATAAGACTGAACAAAATATAGATTCTCAGCGCTTGTTGTTTCCTGTTCCACTTGTGCTTGAAAATGCTGAGGTTCTTTTGGAACAAGAAGAGATTTTATCGAAGCTGGGGTTTGAGTTACGCCTCTGGAGCGATAATAAAATTCAGATTGTCTCTGCTCCTTCAATTTTAAAACGCGATTATAAGGAAGTGCTTCGAAAATTGCTTGAGAGTCTTCAGCTTCCTGTTGAGACTTGTGTTTCTGAAGTGCTTTCTACTTTGGCTTGTCATTCGGCAGTTCGTGCGCATGATCGGCTTCAACCCGAAGAGATTATTCGTTTGCTTAAGGACTTTTCAGAAATGGATGCGGTCGGGCATTGTCCTCACGGGCGACCTACTTTCGTACCTTTTAAAATTAAAGATTTAGAAAAATTATTTCATCGGGTTTTATGATATTTCGATTTGTGACGGGGCCGACTGGAAGTGGCAAAACAAGTTTTGCCTATGAAATTGCTGAAAAATTTACGCGTACATTAGTGAATACTGATCCGTTTCAGTTTTATCGAGAAATTCCAATTCTTTCAAATCAACCTCAGAACCCAAAAGTGCCAACGAAATTTTTGGCAAACTATTCTTTAAACGAGCCGATGAGCGCGGGAGCATTCTCACGTCTTTCAAAGCCTCTCATTGATTCAGACGTGCTTTGGGTGGGGACGGGACTCTATTTGGGAGCCGCTCTTTATGGTCTTGACGAAGATCGTCGAAAGGGAACTCCTTTTCAGACTGAGCCGCGCGTAGATTTTTGTGGAATTGTCTTAAATCCTCCTCGAGATGTTCTCTATCAGCAATTGAATGATCGGGTGGATGCCATGTTAAAGCAGGGCGCTCTTCAAGAAGCTGAACGAGTGTTAAAACTAATTTCGACTCAGACTGTGAATGAGAGCAATCCGGTTTTAAAGGCCATCGGGCTTAAACACCTTATATGTTTTCTTAGAGGTGAATGGTCAGAAGAAGAAGCCATTCGGCTTTGGAAGCGTGATACGAGAAGATTAGCAAAACGCCAATGGACATGGCTGAGAAAATTTTGCCCTCCGAGCGAAAAAATCCTATGGCTTGAAACTGCTGATATTTCAACAGCTATTCAGTTTTTAGGGTATTAATTCCTTCTAAAGTTAATCTGTAAATGAGTCTTGTCGAAAGGCACTGCGTTCAATAAGAATCGCTTTTAGTGGAATCGAATGTGAGTACAAAAAAAAGACGTTATCTTGATTTTGAGCGTCCTCTCCAAGATCTTGACTCTCAAATTGAGCAACTTAAAAATCTCAAATTGCAGGGTGAACTGAGTGTTCTCAATGAAATTAAATCTCTTGAACAAAAATCTCATGAACTTCTTCAGACATTATTTACCCAATTGACTCCCTATCAAATTGTGCAGCTCGCACGGCACCCTGACCGTCCGACATTTCTTGATTACGTTGATATTGTTTTTGATGATTTTTTTGAAATGTCTGGAGATCGCGCCTTTATGGATGACAAATCAATTGTCGGTGGATTGGCTTCACTCTCAAACCAACCCGTGATGGTTGTCGGACACCAAAAGGGTCGAAATACTCAGGATAATGTTGTTCGCAATTTTGGAATGCCTAAGCCTGAAGGCTATCGCAAAGCTTTGAGGTTGATGAAGCTCGCCGAACAATGGCGTATTCCACTCATTACTTTTATTGATACGCCTGGAGCTTTTCCGGGAATTGAAGCGGAGGAGCGTGGTCAGGCTGAAGCAATTGCGCGCAACATTATAGAGATGACTGATCTTAAAACGCCAATCCTCTCTGTGATTTTGGGTGAGGGAGGAAGTGGCGGAGCTCTTGCTATTGCTGTGGCTGATAAACTTCTCATGATGCAGTACTCTATTTATAGTGTGATTTCTCCTGAAGGATGTGCGGCGATTACTTGGAAAGATGGCAGTTATGCTTCGAGAGCTGCAGAATGTTTGCAACTCACGGCTGAAAAAATTTTGCAAAACAAAGTTGCAGATCGAATTATTTCAGAGCCACTCGGAGGAGCGCATCGTGATCCGCTTGTGGCCGGGCTTAAGCTTAAAGAGGCGCTTGAGACAGAACTTAAAGAATTAAAACAGTCTAGAACCGGCGAGCTTTGCAATCTGCGATACGCTAAATATCGCCAATTTGGACATTTTGAAGAGCGAGTTCGCGAGAAACTTGCTCAATGAAAAAGGGGGAGCCTTTGATTATTACGCTTGATGGTCCTTCAGGAAGTGGAAAAAGTACGGCATCTCTTAAGCTTGCTCGACATTTTGATGTTCCATGTCTTGATACTGGAGCAATGTACCGCTCGGTTGCACTTCGATGCCTTAAAGAAAAAGTCGATTTGGCAGACGAAGCTAAGGTGGTTCAAATCGCTGAACGGCTTACTTTTGATTTTGGTTTTGAAAATGGTGAACCTTGGGTTTCGGTGAGTGATCAGAATTCTCCTGCTTTACGCGTAGGAAAAGAAATTCGAACTCCCGAGGTTTCGATGGGTGCAAGTAAAGTCGCTAAACTTCCTCAAGTACGGGCTGTCCTTGTAAGAAAACAGCAAGAAATCGGAATTCGAAAAGGGGCTGTCGTCGAAGGACGCGATGCAGGAACGGTGATTTTTCCGAAAGCCCAAATTAAGTTTTTCGTTACGGCTTCAATTGAGGAGCGGGCGCGACGACGTCATGCAGAGTTGAAGGAAGCCCTTGGAACCCAATGTCAGTCCTATGAAGAGGTCTTGCGCGAAATGACTGCTCGAGACGAACAGGACGAAAAGCGTGCCGCAAGTCCTTCAAAACCAGCTCCCGATGCGATTCTTATTGATACTTCAGGCCTCGATCTTGAAGGAGTGGTAAAGTTTTTGATCGAGAAGGTTGAATCAGCCAATAAGAGAGAAGTTTAAGCTGTCTTTAGTCTGGGCACCTCATAAGGTTTTAGAGGCATTTAAGCTCGAAATTAGCCCGTGTTTGTTTTGACTTCCCGTCCAAGCCTAAGGTAGCAATGAGGAACTTGCCCATCGTCTGCCTATAGGCTGATTAAGATGGGGAGAAAGGAGAAATTACAAAAATTGGCTATGGCATTAAAATACACCGAATTATCAAATGAGTCCTTAGTGGCTTCAAATAAAAAAGCGGAGGACGCAGAATTCGAGCAGTTGCTCGAGAGCGCTTTCGAAAGAGAAAAGAAATTTAAACCGGGAGAGGTTGTTGCGGGACGTGTTGTTTCCGTAGGTAGTGAGTTCGTCCTGGTGGATGTTGGATTTAAGTCAGAAGCCAATATTGAAATTGAGCAATTCGATAAAGATTCCGATGGAAAATATCAGGTTCAGCCAGGTGATGAGCTGCTTGTTTATATCGAAACGCTCGAGGACGATAACGGTCGATTGGTCTTATCAAAAGAAAAGGCTGATCGATTCAAAATTTGGGATGAAATTGCCGAAGTTTATGAAAAAGGCGCAATCATCGAAGGAACGGTCATTGATAAAGTCAAAGGCGGTCTTGTTGTTGATATCGGAGTTAAAGGATTTTTACCCGGTTCTCAAATTGCTCTGCTTCCAGTTAGAGATCTTGATTCTTTCATCAACCAAACAATTAAATGTAAGATTGTAAAGTTTAACAAAAGACGAGGAAATATCGTTCTTTCAAGGCGAGCTGTTCTTGAACAAGAAAGAGATTCTCGTAAGTCAGAGATTTTAAGCAGCATCGAAGAAGGTCAAGTTGTTGACGGCATCGTTAAAAACGTAACCGATTACGGTGTGTTTGTTGATCTTGGCGGTATGGATGGGCTCCTTCACGTCACCGATATTTCTTGGGGTCGTGCAGAAAATCCTCAACGTATGTTTAGAGTTGGCGATCCGATCAAAGTTAAGATTCTTAAGTATGATCGCGATAAGCAACGTGTAAGCCTTGGTCTTAAACAATTGACAGAGGATCCCTGGTCACATGTTCAAGGGCGATATCCCTCAGGTTCAGTTGTGAAGGGCAAAGTTGTTAGCCTCACCAATTATGGTGCCTTTATTTCTCTTGAAGACGGAGTTGAAGGTCTTATTCACGTCTCTGAAATGAGCTGGAATAAAAAGGTTAAGAACCCCAATAAGCTTTTAGCAGTGGGCCAAGAAGTTGAAGCGAAAGTTCTTGAAGTCGATGTCGAAAATAAAAAGATTTCGCTCGGTATTAAGCAACTTGAAGCTAATCCTTGGGAAGCTCTCGTTTACAAGTATCCGGTCGCTTCAACCATTAAAGGTACTGTTTCAAATATCACTGACTTCGGTATTTTTGTAACCGTTGAAGATGGAATTGACGGATTAATCCATATTTCAGATTTGAGCTGGACTGGTAAGAGCAAAAACCCTGCTGAACTCTTTCAACGTGGACAAGAAATTGAAGCCAAAGTTCTTCATATCGATGTCGACAATGAGAAGTTTTCATTAGGTATTAAGCAATTATCTCCAGATCCATGGGATCGTGCTGATCGACGATTTGCTCCAGGAACTGAAATCACTGGAAAAGTTGTTCGAATTACAGATTTCGGAGCCTTCGTTGAAGTTGCTCCAGATCTTGAAGGTTTGATCCATATCTCTGAGATTTCAGAAGATAAGATTGAAAGCGTTGCTTCAGTCCTTTCAGAAGGACAAGAAGTTAAGGCTGAAGTTATCAATCTCGATATGAAAGAGCGAAAGCTGTCGCTTTCCGTTAAGGCTCTTAAACGTCGAGAAGGTAAAGCCGAGATGAAGAAGTATATGTCTGAAGAGTCTTTCTCTTCATCACTTGGAGATGCTTTTAATAAAAAGAGTAGTTAACTAAGGAACCAAGGGAGGTTCTTTTGAGGGGACTTGGTTTTTTATCATTAATTTTATTGTTGTGGTCTGAGATTCAAGCTCAGACCACAAACAATATTCCTTCTACAAATAGCGTTCCTTCTCTTACTGAAGCTCAGATCAACTGGATTGTTCCTCGCATCAAATACGTCGAGGATACTGAAGTCATTCGTCTCTCTCTTAAAATTTTAAATAAGGGGCTTCATCCGATAAAAACGGAACTGAGCGTTCCGAATTTACAAGAAAGAATCGATCTTAAAGACTCGATGATTTTTAGTCTCACCGATACTAATCATCCGAGTGTTAATTCCGTAAGAGCCGGTATTGCTAAGGCTTTGGGCGAATCAGGCCTTACACCAATTGCATCCAAAGATTTGCTGAATTATGCAGAGAAAGGAGACCTCGGACATATTCAGACAGCGGCGACATCGTACGCTCAGACTTTTAAGAAATCTCCTCCTGAAGATCTTCTTCAATTATTTAAAGATAAAAAAATGTATTCAGCTTTAATCGAAATCGCTCGATCTTCAAAAGATCAGTCGATTATTAGTTACCTGATACCTATCGCCGAGGCAGAAAAAAAATATGATCTACTTTATGGCCTTGATATGACTCAGGCGGCAGATCTTGTTGCTGCAGATTTTTCATCTTATCTTGAAAAGCCTTCGGCCCCTTCTGAATTGCTTGTTCAAAAAATGGACGAAACCTCTCTTTTATTGACCTGGAAGGATAACTCAACAAGCGAAGAAAGTTTTGTTGTGGAGCGCTCTAGCGATGGTACGAGTTTTGCGAACCTTGTAAACGTATCAAATAATCGTATTTCGCATATCGATCGAAATTTAACGAAAGGCCAAACCTATTCTTATCGAGTTTATGCAAAAGGTGTTAAGCAGCGCTCAGATGACTCAGAAGTTGTGAGCTTTAGTCTTCCTCTTGATATTCCTCCTCCGGCCGTTGATACCAATACTCCTCCGGCTACTGTGCCGCCACCTGCGAACGATACTAATTCTCCCCCAGTTGTTTCGACTAATTTGCCACCTTCTGAAGTAACTAATTCAATTTTAAGAAATTTGCGGCTGAGGCTTGTTATTAAGGCTGATGAGACAAATCAACCCCCTGCAACAATTGAGCCGCCACCAGTGACGCCGCCCGTACCTGTTACGGAGCCTGTTTCTCCAGATCCTAAACCGAGCTTATTTGAACTCACGACAAGATTAGTAATTTTGATTGAGAACGCTCCTCATAGACCGACAATAGTGGCAATTATTAAGTGTATTGATCAGTGCCCAGCTCAAGTTGCGGTGCGTGCCGCCCAGAGTTTGAAAGAGCAGTTTACGCGAAACATTTTTGATTTTGATGCCGAATCAACTTCTTTAGGTTTAAAAGCAATTCGCTCGATAGAGAGCCGCTCTAGTGTAGTAAGAACAGACTTTTTGTTATCGGAGAATGAAAGGGTGGGGTACGCTTCGAATCTGACGACGTATGCTAAGGCACTTCAAACAGCTTTGATTGATCCTTAAAAACACAGGTCGTTGAGATCTAAATTATTCGGTGAGCTTCTCAGGTGTTTCTGATAAAAGATAATTGAAGGATCGCATTATGGGAAAATTTTTAAAATTCGTACTCATTATCTTTATAATTGCAATTATTTTAGGCGTTTTGAGTGGAGTAAATAAACTTGTTAATCCTCAGCAAGAATATCGCCATGCCAATATGGGCGTGATCGAAATCGATGGTGTGATTATGCAGAGTCTGCCTGTGCTCGAACAACTCGACGAAGTGAAGAAAAATCCTCAAATCAAGGCGCTTATTGTTCGTATCGATTCGCCGGGCGGAGCTGTCGGAGCTTCTCAAGAAATTTTTATGGAGCTCAAAAAAATGAAGCAAGTTCTTCCGGTTGTTGTGACGATGGGAGATATTGCTGCGAGCGGTGGTCTTTATGCTTCTTTAGCAGGCGATGTGGTGATCGCTCTTCCAGGCACTCTTACTGGGTCTATGGGCGTTCTTTTTCAGCTCACCAATCTAAATCGTTTGATGGATAAAATTCTTGTTGATCCTATCACCATTCGATCAGGCGAACTTAAGGATGCTGGTAACCCTATGAGGCCGCTTGATCCAAAAGCCAAGCAGCTCTTAGAGGATTTGGTTCAAGATACTTTTGCAATGTTCAAAAATGATGTTCAGACTGAGCGAAAACTTTCACCTGCTGCAATCAAAACTCTTTCAGACGGGCGAGTGGTAAATGGTGAACAAGCGCTCAAATTAGGCTTGGTCGATAAGATTGGCACTTTTAGAGATGCCGTGGATATCGCCAAAGAAAAAGCCAAGATCTCGGGTGATATTGAATTGGCCTATTTGTCTCGTAAGCCCAAAGCTATCTGGGATCGGGTTTTCGAAAGCTCGATGGCGCCGATTCAAAATTTAATTCGTGAGAGCCGATCAGTTCTTCAGTATCGCTGGGAACCTCTGAAGTGAAAAATTTGTTTGCTCCATGGCGAATGGAATTTATTGAGAATCATACCTCAGCGGTCGATTGTGTTTTGTGCTCTCTGCTTCAAGATCCCGATCAAATGAAGGTCTTGATCATAGCAAAATCAAAATCTTGTTATTGCGTGATGAATAAATTTCCCTATGCTCACGGCCATCTTATGGTTGTGCCAAATCGCCACGAGAAAGATTGGACTCAACTTACTAAGGAAGAATTACTCGATCTTAACGAAACAACTCAAAAGGCGATGAGAGTTTTACGCGAGGCCTTTAAGCCAGATGGATTTAATTTGGGTGTGAATTTAGGACGTGCTGCAGGAGCCGGCATCGAGGGGCATGTGCATCAACATATCGTTCCGAGGTGGGTAGGAGATTATAATTTTATGCCACTATTTTCAGAAACAAAAGTGATCTCAGAACACTTAAGTACAACACATAAACGAATTTCTGAGGTTTGGAAGAAGGTATGAAAAGGCTCATTCGAGTGATAGTTTTTCTTATCGCCTTTTTGGCGATATCTTTATCGGTTGCAAAATTTCTTCAGCAGAACTCTGAACCTCTTCAATTACAGTTTTTTCAGTGGAGAACAAAAGAGGCAAATGCTGGTGTTGTTGCTGGGCTTTGTTTTCTTGCAGGATTTTTGTTTTCATTTTTTGTTTGTTTGGGCGCTGTGATATCAAAATCACTAGAAGCTGGAAGATTTAAGAGAGAAAATGCTTCGCTCCAAAAACTTCTTCAAAATAAAGCTGCAGATCATTCTATTTCATCAAATATATAAAGTGGTGACATCGTAATTGACGTAGGAGAGACAGCGGTCACTGTTCGGCGAAATAAGCTGGTCACTCCATTTGAATTGAGATCGGCTTGAGCCATGCAATCAACAGAATTTGTTGCAGTTGCATCAGCTTCAAATCCAAAGTAAGTCGGATCGGCCATTGAAAAAGCTAGATATTGCCAAGCCGTGTCCGTGCCAAAATCAAGTTGAACTTTTACTCCAGCGGCCGGCGGCAAACCTGTGGGACCAGCTGATATAAAGGCATTATTGCGATGGTAATAGGCGACTTCGCCTTCGGCAATAAGTGAGACCGCTCGTGGCGCTTCAGCTGTTTTGCTTCGATTAAAATAATTAATAAACATTGGAAGTGCTGTCGATGCAATGATTCCTAAAATGAGAAGAGTAATCATCATCTCGATAAGAGTGAATCCAGAGAAATCCTTATTCTGATTTGAAATTTTTAAGTTCATTTGAGTTTCCTATTTTACGTATCTTTTAACTGAATCCGGACGGCAAACTGCTCGCAAACCTTCTTTTTCATCAAATAAGTATGCCTCTAGGATACCATGGTCCTTAAGACGTCCCATGAGCTCGGCGCATTTTGATTTAAGTAGGCTGTCAGGAATGCCAGTAAACCATCTTTCTTTAAGGAGCACTTTTGCAATGTCAGATTTTTGACGAATACTAGTTGCGGGGATAATATCGGTCACCTTTGAAATATCAATCGTGATCACGGTCTCGTCGCTTTCAAGTAATTTCTTTTGATGAGTATACGCAAAGACCGCAATAGCAATCGCAATACCAAATCCTATAATCTTCTGAGCACCTCTCTTCGATTTTTGAATTGCCCCCGAAACTTTCATCTTTTTAATTCGGGCTCCGGCAAGGTGAGCTAAAGCATTGGCGACTTCTTCGTTTTTATCGTTATTTTTTATTGCCTGTTGATACGCTTCTTTGGCTGACTCTACATCTGAAAGTGCTGAATAAGCATGACCTAGTAGCATAAAGCCCGTATCAGCGAGGGCATTTTGTTCAGCTTCTAATTTTAATTTTTGAAGGGCGGCGTTAGCTCCTTCGTTATTTTGTTTATGAAGGTAGGCTTTGAACTCCGCAAAATCTGCATAAAGGCGGTACTCGATTCCTCGATCCCAAAATGAATGGGCTTTTTTAAATAAAGCCATGGCGTATTCGTATTCGTGACTATCGAGTTTTCCAAGTCCTTGTCTAAAAAGATCTTGAGCCTCAAGAAACTTTTTAGAGTCTGCAATTGAATCTTGTTTCCATCTTCGACTGGCCGAAATATACGCAGTCTTCTGTTCGGGATCCTGAAGTGTTTGATACGCTTTATCAATACGGGCCAGCATATCGTCCAAAATTCTTTTTGTTTGACCACCAATTTCGTTTCCAAATCTGTCGGGATGTAAGCGAAATCGAACTGCTCGATAGGCCTCGTCTAAGTCCGCCTGAGGAGTATCAGGAGTTACTTCAAATATTTCGAAGAAATCCTTATTAAGCATATCCATATACTCAGCTTGTAAAGCTTTTCCTTCATCGAGTGGTAAGCTTTTTTCAACCTCGAATACCTTGGTAAAATCGGCATGTTTAACGCCAGTAAAATCTTGGTTAAGTGAGTCAGATTTGAATTCGATAAGTCCTAAGTTTTCGAGTAAAAATAAAACTCTGAAGACAAGCTCATGACTTTCGACCGGAATATCAGCGATGAGTTGCGAGACTGTTTTACCCCCAGAAATTGACTGAAAAAATAAAATCGAGTCTTGGTCTAAATTAAAAAGAGGTAAAATCTGAACAGCTTTTTCACTCGACTGAACATAAAAATCAGATTTGGTTTCAAAAAGAGATTTAAGAAATTCACCAGGATAAATACTTCGATGTGCTTTAAGAATCAAAAGTACCCAATTAAATTCAAGAGCTAAAATGTGAGAGGGCAGTTCTTTCAAACTATCAAACTCAAAACTCCCCGACTTCCAGGCAACAGTATTAAGCAGAAGGCGGTAAGTGTGTTTACGAAGGCCTTCAAAGAGTTGCTCCTTTTTAAGAGCCCCCATTTTTATTAGGGTTTGTCCAAACTGTAGTTTTTCAGAGACCATGAGTTCAGAGGCTTTGGCTAAGACAGATTCGTCAATGAGACCGGCCAATTGTAAAGATTTTCCTAAGCTTTCACCTACGGCGCTCGAGTCGGCACTGACAGGGAATCCATTTAAAAAATAAACTCTGCGCTCAGAACCCTCACGTTTGAGGTGAAGCTTGCCCGTGAAGCCATTATTGTAGGCATCAAAAAATAATTTTTCGATCGGCCTCTCAATCAGCTCACCTTTTTGAGCAAATTTTGTAGGCTCTGGATTTGCATTTCCGGAGATAAAAGAAATCAGGGCGTCAATATCGAATGGCTTCGTCCAATAACCCTCAAGTTGATAGAGCTGAGAGAGCCCTTCAATTTCTGATGGAGTTTTGTAAATACCAGAGATTGCAATAAGCTTAGGGCGCTTAATTTCAGACTCATGAATTTTTGCAAAGAGTTCAGCCCCCATCATTTTAGGCAAAAGCATATCGCACAGTAAAATATCAAAAGAATTCTCAGTTGGCTGTTCGCTCTCGAGTAGACGCCAAGCGCTTTCACCATCAAGTGTAGAGTCGACTTTAAATCCTTCAAGAATGAATCGATCAGTGAGAAGTTTATTGAGGTATTTGTCGTCCTCTACAATGAGAATACGGGCCATTACTCTTAAGTTTATAATTCGAATGCAAAAGGCCCAAGAGAATTAAGGGCTTATGCGAAGAGAAATGGGGGTTCCAACAGCATTACTCGTTGCGTTTACAACTTCAATTGAGTCATTTGATTGACACAGTACGTAAACATATAGCGTTCCGCCAACAGTCATTGAGGCCATTTTATTTGGACTGCAACCCGATGTAAGAGATGCAGTCGCACTGACTGCATTGGTTGTGAGGTTAAGAATGCTGAGCGTATCGTCGTCGTAGTTTGACACAAATGCCTTGGTGGCAGCAGAAAGCGCAAAGACCGAAGATGGTCTGTCTCCGACGGCTACATCAGTAATGCTAAGCCCTGTCTCATCTATTACCGTGACAACGTCTGCATCAGGGTAGGTAATATAACATTTATTATTTGATGAACTAATTCCAAGATTTGAAGGATTTTCTTGATTTGTCAAAATTGACCCACTTCGCGTGAGACTGAGGCTCGGAGACATAAATATTTCTTGGGTGGGGTAGTTGGATGCAAAAACTCTTCCGGTTGACGGATTAACTGCGATATGACTCATTCCGCGATTCGTGGTGATATTAGTTTGAGTTCCGCCACTGGTAATCTGAGCAATTGAAGTGGAGTTTTCACTCGCGATATAAACCGTACCTGAGCTTGAATTTATCGCCATACTCTTTGGTGTCGTATTGACAGTAAAAGTTGCGACAGCCGCATTGGTAAGTGAATTAATCTGAGTCACAGTATTAGAATTTTGATTAGCTATATACAGTCGATTGGTGGTGAGATTCAAAACCATACTGACGGGATTATCCCCGGTGGCGACCAAATCTTGACTGGTGAAAGCTCCGGCCGCCGTTAGAGTGAGAACAGAAAGAGAATTTGAATCGCTGCATAGAACAAAAAGTTTGGGCGGACTTTGAACCGAATCTAAAAGAAGTTGTCTTGGAGATTGGCAAACAGAAATATAGGAAGTGGCGGCGGTTCCGGTAGCATCCACGATTGCAACCGCGTTTAGGTTTCGAAGTGCAATATAGATTTTATCTTGTGCATCCCAAGCTACGATATCTTCAGGGCGATTTACGACCGTATTAGCCAAAGCTGCCCGTTGATAGGTAGAGAGAATTCTTTGAAACTGAAGACGTTTTGAGTCAGCCATCCAAATATTCTGCGAGCTATCGTAAGATGTGACAGTCGGCTCTAGACTTAGCTGAATTTCAAGACCCGCAAAATAACTGGTAGTCTGAAGACTGTATGGCATCAAGAAAAGCTTTTGATCATCACTAAAAAAGGCACCTAAAAGATTCGACGTAGAGAATATTGATGCAAAGGGATTCGAAAAAATCTGTGACTGAGTGGCGGAGCTTGATATTTTGTTCTCAGTTGGCAAGCCTGCTGAAGAAATAGTTCCATTACTTGCGAGGTTGGAAGGGGCAGAACTGAGGGCGTGAGTTGTAAGAGTTGAGAGAGTTCGCGTAAAGAGGGATGAATCCGTTCGGGTAATATAAGAGACTCCACCGGTATGAACGTTCATATCGGTAATGGCTCCTGTGAGTGTCCAGGTATTGATTGTCGTAAAATCGAGCGCATCTACTGCTCTTAAACTTGTTCCGCCTCCGATATAGAGAGTAGCGTCGGAGTTTTGATATCTTATTTTTGAGGGAGTAAATCCGAGTGAGGTAGGTGAGCCCGGGGCGGCTGCTTCGGATCCCACTGTAATATCATAAGATGAAAAAGACTGTGATGTTTCGTTCACGGCCCAAAGCAAGTTTGATGTGGTATCAAAATCAAAAGCAATCGGACGAGTTCCTGTCGATAAGTTAGTAACAGCATTCGATGTTAAATTAACAACTGAGAGTTGATTTGAATCTCGATTAAGAACATAGAGTCGATTGCTTCTATAACCGACTTGAATGGGATAATCTCCAACTGTGAAGCTTCGAATTCTCCAAACATTCGAATTTACCTCTGTCAGAGTATAGGCGCTATCGGCAAGAGCTGAGCTAAAATGTGCGATGCTTGAGCTTTGATTGACAAGAGATTTAATATCGAGAGGAAGACGAATGGTGTCGGTTACAGATTGTGTAGCTAAGTTAATAACTGTAAATGAATTTTCTAGAAGATTTGAGACAACAGCTTGATCTGAACTAGCTCCTGCTTGAATCAGCTGCACGATATCAGTCGCAAGCGCAGGAAGAACAACTGAAGTCTCAGTTCGAGATAAAATGTCAGAAGCCAAAATTCGGATGAGTTTTATTTTTTGATTCGATTGCAAAACACTAATAAAGCGATTAACTCCGTCACTTCCGACCACCATTTTTCGAGGGGCTAAACCGGCATCAAGTTCTAAAAGTTTGTCATGAGTTAAATTAAAGATTTCAACTTTGCGAGCGGTTGGACAAAATACGTAGCGATAACGACTAGTGCCTTCTTGATCTATATCGACTGTTTGAGGAGATCGACAAGTTAAAATATTTGTACGGGTAGTTAGGCCCAGATCATAACTTGCTAGATAATCACTTCCGACTGAATCGTTGGCAAACTGAATGGGTATATAAATTTCGGAACTCGTTGAATCAATTTTAGGTCTTCCGAATTGAGCTCGCTTTGAGCTGGTAAGGTTGATGGCGGCTGAGATACTTGCCAAATCGGAGGCTTGATAGCTGCGAAGATTTAAACCAGTGCTGTCTCTGTATCCAAGAAAAACGGTTGGATTTGCACCAGAAGTGGAACGAATCCATTCGGGTGCGAGAACGGTAAGTGTCTGCTGAGAGGTACAAAGTTGAGTTGAAGAGTTAGGAGTAAGGACATATGAGTAAACAGTATTAGCTCCTTTATCAGCGACGATCATATAATTTGTTGTTCCACCCGCCGTCTCAGTTAAGTGAATGTCTGAAATCTCTGAAAAAGGACCGCAAGACTTTACATTGACGACGGCTGAGCCGGATGTGGTTGTCGCATAGTAAATATAATTTCGATTATTATTTGTAAAAATAAGGTCGGCTGTCGCGTTATCTTTGCCATAAAAGAGAGAGCGTGCGCCGAGAAAAACATTCTGAGGTAATTTTGAAATAGTAAATTCACGATTGCCTAGTTGAGCAAGCGAAAATGAAAGCAATCCTGGATTATCAGCTGTCAGACTGTATGCAAAATCGGAGGAAGTGAAGTTAGCATTGACCTCTCCAAGCAGCAGTTGGGCTGGAGATTTTGGTAACACGAGATCGATTGGAGCTTTAAGAACCACGTTTGATGGCGCAAGAATAAGAAGACTAGCAATCACCCCCAGCATACAAAGAGCTATCGGTGCATTCTGACAAAATCTTTGCCAAGTTCTTTGTTGCGTCGCTTCGTTTACGCTGTTTTTCGGTTTAGAGCCTTCAATGAGGGCCATAAGATTTTGCGTCAATTCTGAGGCCTCTTTAAAATATGCTAAAATTTCTAGGTGAGAATCACCCTACAAACTCCTCACTTTTTAGTGATTGATGACTTTTTGCCCAGCGACCACGCCGAAGAAGTTTGGAAGTATCTGCAGATACAAAAATATTCTTCAGTTTTTACTCATCAGTGGAAAGGTGGTTGGAGGCTGGATGATGGAAATGTTATGCAGTCGGTTTGCAACTTCTGGGGAGACTTTCCGATTGGCCAAGTTAAGTATCCCACTGGTCTCGGAGTTGACCTGCTGATGAATGCACTTTTGAATGGACCTAAAGAGATTTACAAACTTATCGGAAAACCCGAGAGAGATTGGGCGGCCATGACCGCGACTGCGATGCTTTATCCAAGAGGAGCAGGTCTTTACTGGCATCAAGATTCTCCTTCATGGACTGGAAGCTGGACTTACTATGCTCACCCTGAATGGAATATTCAATGGGGGGGGCATTTATTTTTAGCCGATCTCGAAAAGCCGCTTTCATCCGAGTATGGCGTCTATCTTTCAAAGAGAAAAGACTCTCAGATGGCAGCTCAAACTTTTTCTTCTGGCTCTCACCTTGATAATACAGATGCCAATCAAGTGCTTCTCGATCGAGGTCTCGGAACTTATGTGATGTCTAAGCCCAATCGCTTAGCGGTGATCAAAGCGGGTACACCTCATCAAGTAACGAAGGTGGACACCTCTGCGGGCGACCACCTTCGAGCGAGTATTAGTGGATTCTTTCTGAAACCGAAAAATTCTTAATGAAAATTACAATTTTTTATTTGCTCGAGCCACTGCTTGAGCTTTGCGGCGAATTCCAAAACACATACCTAGAGCGAGTATGAAGCCAAAAGCGATAATAATAATCGAATTATTGGTTTGATGCATTTGTATGGCACCGCAACCACCGCTGAAGTTTCCTGAAAACTCACCGCTTTCGTCGTCGGAGGATTCATCACCACTTCCGCCTGTTGTGCTCGAGTTTTTCTTAGCAGCTGAGCCGGCAGCAGCTTGTGGTCCGGCGATCGCTAAAGTTTTAAAAGCAACCCCACTCACAGAGTCTCCAGCATCGGCATTACCAGCGTTGTTTCCTTCACCAACTCCGAGTGAAAACAAAACATCTCCTGACGCGGTAGCAGGAACTGTCCAATTTATATTTACTTCTTGATAATCTGCTGTTCCAAGTGATTGAAGTCGTTGAACTCTCCATGCAATTGATCCGGTTCCTGCATTGGCTTGTGCTTGAGCTCCTGTCACAGTTGATCCGTTTGCCAGAGTTCCGATCGCAGTTCCTCCAGCGATTGCACTTAAACGAAATGCAGTTCGATAACTTGCGGTTGTGGCATCTCCCGCGGTTGCTTCGAAGGTAAGAGAAGGTCTGAGCTTGACGGTAATGATATAGTTTTTTCCTGCTTCGTACTTTGTCGCAACCACTCCACTTGAGTCTTTAAAAACAATATCACCATCTTGAAGAGTGTATCCGGCCGTTGAATGGCAGCCGCAGCCACCACTTGCGTCAGTATTCATCTGCCCCTGATTATTAAAGTACGCATGCAAGGGCGACGTTAATAATGCTAAAGGTGTAATGAACTTTAAAATACTTGTTACTTTCATAACTCGTCCCCTTCTCTCAAAAAAACTCTTATCCCTTTAGCATTGCGAATGCAGCGGTTCCGGTGACGCCGACTTTAGAAACATTTTCTGAAGAAATTCCTAAAGCAGCACAGATCGTTGCATAAGCATCGGCATAACTGAGTCGAGCATCCGTGCTATTATTTATCCCGGTTTGTCTATTAAACGACATGGCTCCGTTAGCGTTTGGTGCCCAGTCACCCGCGGTAATATTCTTTACGCCATTACCAATGATTGCAAATCCGTCACGACCACCGTCTGAAATGTCGTCACAGGTAGCCCGTCGAGAAGCTCCACGAATGAATTCAGACGCTAAAACGAAGTTCAAATTCTTATCGAGCATACGTCCGTCTGTGGCATTCGGATTTCGAATAGTCGCAGCTAGTTTATAAGCTTCGGTAATCCAGCGGGCAACGCGTGTTCCCCAAATAGCATGTGCAGTATTCATACGAGCCATTTGAGTTTCGCTTATACTTCGGTTATCGAGGTAACCGTGCCAGTCGCCGGTGTTCACATCACACACGATAGATCGAACAGCTCTAGCACCCATGGCTTTAATGCCTTGGCCAATTGAAGCTGCTTGCATATGATCATTTACGTTAAAAGCGGCTTGCTCTTCGGCAGTAAGCTGCATCTGAGTAGCTAGGTCGTTCATCATCAAATCCATTCCGGTTTTAGCGGCTTCTGTCATTTCGGATGAATTCAGCTTCTTCGCCTCTACAACAAATTTGTCATTGAGCTTTTTAACAGCATCAAAAATGATTTGCATTCTGGCGTTATCATCTTTGTTTGCTTTAAAAACCTTTGGAATCGGAACAGCTTCAAAAAGTTTTAAGAAGTTTCCAGGATTGCTCACTGTTCTTAAAAGGCCACTGTAGGGACCGGTTCTAACTTGAACATTGTTTGCAGCACCAATTTGAATAAGTGGAGCAACAGCAGTGTCTTTATAAAGACCCGCTATAAAGGCAGCGGGCGAGGGAGCTGAAGTTCCGTTAGCCCGAACAACAGGATGGTCGGCTGTATGGCCCCCGGTTTGTGCTACCGCACAAGTCGAGGCGATATTAATTCCGTTATCCCAAAGGTACTGAAGTTGAGATGCCCAAGGAGTGAGATGGACGAAAGTTCCTGCATTATCTCCCGCTTTGGTGAGTTGTTCTTCAGGTCTATGAATCACAGCTCTTAGATTTTGTTCTACATCTGGTTGGTTGGGGCAAGTGTTTGCACTAACGGCGCGACCACCGCTTCCGTTATTTCTGTCAGCATCGAGAGGAAACAAAACTTCAGGGATAGGAAACCCACTTCTAAAACGTAGTTCGATCACAAAGTTCATGCTTGCTGCGCTGGTATCTAAGCCATTGGCGAGAAGTGTGCTCGAAGGAATTCCTAATTTGCGACCAATCTTCTCAACGAGTTCTGATTGAATGGTGGGTGCTAAGCCCATAGCTGCAAATAGTCCAGAGGCTCGAACAAGAAAATCTCTTCGACTTTGCCATAAATCTTCTTTGAACTTATTAACTGAAATTTCTTTTTTCATAAGTCGTCTCCTCAATCATCCTTGTTCGTTCTTTATAAACACTGAGCTTCTAAAGATGAAACAACAGCAGCACATGTCGCAGCGCTCTTTTCAATATCGGTGCTAAGTTGTGCACGCATCTCATCTAAATAAGCAATTTCTTCGCTCGTAGGTCCTCGATCTAAAACAGCGCTAAAAATTGAAGCATCATCGGCAACAACGGCCGCTTTATTTTGAGCAAGATAGTCACAGGCATTTAGACTAAGAGCCATCGCGCCTTTCATATAGCTCGCACCGGCTTCAACGTTTGCAGGCATATCGAGTGTATAGTCTGCAAACAGACCCGCTCCACCTTTCACGCCAAAGGCTTTATTTTCTGTCGTTCCATCAGCTTTGGTCGAAGAAATTGTAGCAGTGGCTGAAACTCCTAATCGTTCAGTAATTAAAGTTCTATTGCCTTCAATTCCGATCGTGGCGCATGGTGTTCCAAGCGCTCCGCGATAGAGCGTGTTAAGACCAACTGAAGCATCATCACCGCCAGCACATCCAACGAAGGCAAGTGAAGCGCAAATACTGAATAAATAACTAAGTGGTTTAAAGGTCTTCATGGTTCTCGTTCCTTTCATGACTACTTTTCATCCCTGTTTAAAAATCCAGCATTTGTAAAAATTGATTCTAATGCTGACTTTAAGTCGTAACCTGAATCCATAAAATCTTGAGCGACAGCTTTTTCTAAGAAGCTTGGTGCTCGATACTCAATATCAAAAGGCCGTCCTGCTGAAGCGAATTGCCATAGCCAGGTCACCATACATCCTGGAAATTTTTCATGACGTGCAAAGGCTCGTCCTACATCAGAGAGTTTTGCGTAAACAGTATTAGTCGCATTGGCCGGAAGAGCATCATAAAGTCCGATCGGCTCACCTAAGAACGTAATTCCAGTATTGGGTTCAAATGGTGTGGTTAAGGTATAACCATATTTTGAATAAGCTCCGGTATATCCAGCCCCTAAACTTAAGACGCTTGCTTCGTCGGTATTAATTGTTTTTGAAGGGGCATTTACGGTTGCTGAATCTTGTCTTCGTAATACTTGCTGGCCGGCTTCGACTGATCCGTTGTCGTTATTAAAGGCGACGAAAGCTTGTCGAAGTTGATTGAGCCCTCCCTTACCGTGGCAAGCCGTACAGTCCATTGTCGGATTTTTATTAATGCTGCTCCAATAGAACGGATGCATTTTAATGGGACCAACATACTGAGGGGGAGTTCCTGAGTAGGCGATAGGATTTGATCCTTCAACTTCTTCCCATCCAGCAGTCTCCCCGTAGTCGGGACCTTTTGAGCAAAGCATATATTTGAATGCCATTTTGGGTCTGCGAAAATTCTTTGCGCCTTTATAGCGATCAAGAAAGGCTTGAGTTGAGAGAATGCCCGCACGAAGTTCCATGGGGACATCAACGATAGTTCCGTTGCCGTCTGTTCCAGTTTTTGAAAGACAGCGAGTTACTTCAAGGCCTCGGCTCGGATCGGTGGCGTCAATATCACTGATGCAATAGTCTGCCATGGCGATATCTCTAAAATCTTTTCGATTTTTAAAAAGATAAGCAGCAAGATTAGCGGGCTCGTTATAATTATAAATGTCTCGATTTAATTGAGTGTCGAAAAGTTTAAAATAATACTTTTGAATCGCGACAACGGCAGCGGGATCTTCAAGAAATTTTTGAACAAAACCAATGTATTTAGGTTTGTTGATATCAGTCGCCTTTTGCTTTTCTTCTTCAGAGTTAATATCCGCAGGTTCGACAAAACTATTTTCTTCAGCGGTGAGAAATCCATTATTGAGAAGGAGGCCTTTAACCCGGCGTAAAGCCGCACGATATTCAGCGCCAGTGACGTATCCATCGATCGTCTGGTTGGTATCTGGATAGAAAGCTCCAGAATCCTGCACATTTTGGCATGCCTGTAACACCATCGTCAGCGTTCCTATAAATAGAAAAATTCCACGCATTTTAAGTAACTCCACTACCCGCATACTCTTCTATGATATTGCAAAATGCTTGCCACGGCGCATTACCCGTATAATAGGTTTATAGGCCGAATTGACCGATTAGGCTGACATAAACGCCCGATGACTATGGCAAAAATGCCATGATTTTAGAGGGGGAGAATCTCAAAAAGAGCCTCTCTATATATATGGGGGTTCGGTGCTCAGAAAGGGGGACCTTCACAGAACTCTAAGAAAAATCTCTAAGCCGTTCGGTAGAGACTAAGTGCCTTTGCCAACTTTCTGAAAAAATCCACTCACACTCGCTCGAACGCGATCACCAGCGGCAGGATCAACTTTTTTTACATAGTGAGGGCTTCCGCCAGAAATCAGCACAAGGCGATTTGGTTTTGGCATGATGTAAGTTCCAAAGCCATTTTCCATCAAAAGCGAATTTGCGTCTTTATTATCGAGATGAGACCCAAACGAATACTCACCCTCAAGGCCCATAACAGGTTTGGGTTTCGAAAAGAAAATTCCGTAATCCGCAGAAATCGCATTTGTTGTTTCGTCAGCAATTAAAAGTTCCCCGCCCCATTGAGCATTCCATTCGCGATGAGCGTAGTATGTATAACTGCCGGTCCAAGTGTGGGCGTCACGATGCCAGTACAGTCCGCTCTCTCTCGGATAGAGCATTGCTAGCGCGGTAAAGCCCGCCCAATCTTGATCGAGTTTTCCAATTGCCGGGGCAAAATCATTTTGATGGTCGAGAATTCCTTTGATGAGGCAGTCGATGCCTTTTCCGGTGGGGTAGAGAAAATTGTGATCCTTTAATCTGTAGGTGATGGCTGGTCCTCGCATCACCGGCCCATCATCAAGTCGCCAGGCGCCGGCCCAGTTAAGAGCATTGGCTTGATGATAATGTTCGGTTTGAAGATACTTCCAAACTTCGTCCCAGCCCGACGAACTCAAAAAATCATCGATGACCATATATTGTTTAGTTTGTTGTGTAATTTTCATTGGCTGTCACACCCCTCGTGCGTCAGATCAAAGTTTAAAAATTATATTTGAATCCAAGACTGCCTTTTAGACTCGAGATATTAATTTTGCCGTCAGTGTAGGCTTGATTGAGTCTCGATCCGTCTCCCTTGCTTTCTCCGGATGCACTAAAGTAGTCGACTTTGGCAGATAGACTCCAACGCTCAGCAAAGCGATACCCAAACAAAAGTTGATAGAGAGTGGGGCCAAATCCACTTGTGGTGAGCGAAGGATTATCGACTGCATCTTCAGAAATATCGCTTAAAAACATTAGTGGAACAAAGCGAAGTCCAAATTCGAATTTATTTTTATAATTGAGATCAAGACTGAGAGTTGTCAGGGAAATTCCGCTCACTGAAACATCTCCAAAAATTGCTTGTTTAAAACTTTGACTGCTCTCTAGGTCAGGAGAGACTTCATGCAAATAGTAAGTGGGACCTAAACCTACGAGCAGCTCAAGATCATTTTTAAATTTATGGAGATATCTTGCTGTGGTTTCGAGATCATAGGTATGGGTAGTGATCGAATAACCCTTTCCTCTCAACTCGCCGATGACAAAGTCAGGAGAGAAGGTAAGCCGAAAAAGACCATAATTATAGCTGGCACCGAATGTCCAAAAAAATACGCCCTTCCAGAGCGGAAACTGTAAGAGGGCGAGTCGGACTTGAGCATCGAGTCCGATGCCGAGAAAATCGTAATTGTAAATTTTCTTTTCAGCTCCATCGACAAGTCCCTTCAGCTGATAGGTGATATCTTGCATTCCCAAATTAAAGCGAAAAAGTCCGCGATCAGTAATTTTGCCCGACCAAACCCAAAAGTACTTATCGGAGTCGAGAATGCTTGGTTGATTCTCACGTTGCGAACTAGCCGTTTGGACAGGGGGTGGAGGGGGTGCCGTCTTTTCACTGGGAAGCGCCCCTTTAAGCCAGCCTCTAAAACTTAAGCCATCGGCACTTTGAATATCGGCCTCAAACCAGTTATCAAGAGATCTTAAATATCTAATTTTATCAGTCGGCTCCAACCTTCTTACGATAATAGCTCGGTCGTTGGGAGAGTCTCTGAGCTCTGTAGCGATTTGGGCTCCAGAAGGGGGGGCAAAGGGAGTAAGCCCCTGTCCAACCAGCAAATTCACGGCTAGCACCAATGTTGAAAGCATTCTCTAAGTGTAACAAGTGCCTTTAGTCCATCCCAGTAATAATTTTCATACTTGAACCCTTCATCTAAAGGAGTTATGAGTATGGTTTCGAATGATGTTTACACCAATGATTTCACTTTTCTGCACTGCCGCATGAACACCTGTTCACCACATTCATTATGAGTTTTAATGTTTTCACGTATGATTTTAATTTTTAATTACAGGAGGATTCTATATCGCTGACTTCGAGAGAAAAGACACTGTTCGCGTAAACCACCAAATTCGAGCGCCTAAAGTGCGTGTTGTTTTAGAAGACGGGGGAATGCTTGGCATTATGGCTCCACATGAAGCTCTGAGAGAAGCGGATCGGCGAGGCCTTGATCTTGTCGAGATATCTCCCAAGGCCACCCCGCCAGTTTGCAAAATCATGGATTACGGTAAATTCAAATACGAGCAGAAGAAAAATGCTCAGAGCGGAAAAAAGGCGGCGAGCTCAGTACTTAAAGAAATTACACTTTCGCCCTCAACTGATGTTCATGATCTAAATTTCAAAATGAAGAATTCGATTGGTTTTCTTGAAGACGGGCATCGAGTTAAAGTTTCGATTCGATTTCGGGGACGCGAGATGGCGCATCCTGAGATTGGTCGAAAGCAGATGGATAAGGTTGTGGATGCTCTTAAAGCCCACGGCGTTGTTGAAGGTCCTGTAAAGATGGAAGGCAAAATTTTGGCTGCTACTTTTGTTCCACTTTCTCAAGCCACGAAAAAGGCCCCTGCTTCGGCACCCGCAAAGGCTCCGGCGGCTGCAGGCGAAGCATCTAAACCCATGAACCCCGTCTTTACTAAGCCAGGACCTCAGGTTGAAAAAATAGGTGTTAATACAGTTAATCAGGGGGCGAAAAAACCAGCCTGATTCTGCTAACTTGATCGAATCAACGGGGACGGGTTGGCGGACTGCTAAAACCTGATTTTCACTATTGATTCAGCCGAATCAACCAGATAGAGGTTATCGAAATGAAACTGAAGACTAATAAATCAGCTGCTAAGCGTTTTCGTGTTACGGCGAAAAAGAAAATCAAGCGAAAGCGAAATCATTTAAAGCATATCTTGACGACTCACCCCCGAAAGGTGAAACGACGTTATCGAAAAAAGACGTATGTTCGTGACACAGAAGCCGGACACGTTGCAGTTTTGATGCCCTATGCTTTTTAATTGTTTGAGGAGTTTTTATGCGCGTTAAAGGCGGACCAAAATCTAAGAATCGACGAAAAAGAGTTTTAAAAAAGACCGAAGGTTTTAGAGGACGTATTCGCAATACTTTGGTTGCTGCAACCGAAGCTCTTGATCGGTCAATGGTATACAACTACCGGGATCGTAAGGCTCTCAAATCAAATATGAGAAGTATCTGGATCACTCGTTTGACCGCTGGTGCTCGTGCTTTGGGACTTTCTTATTCATCGCTTATTCACGGCTTAAAGTTAAAGAAGATCGAGATTAATCGAAAAATTCTAGCTGATCTAGCCGCTACTGATCCTAAGAGCTTTGAACAAATTGCAAAGTCAGCAGGACTTCTTAAGTAAGACTTAGATCCTATTTTAAATTTAGATGACGGCCCTCTTTTAAAGAGGGCCGTTTTTTTTGGTTTCTCTTATTGAACTATTTATTTGGGTGTTTAGGCTGGTTTGGTGGGCGATTCGGTTATTCAAAATACAATTGATGGGCTTGAGAAGTTATTCTTAGAAGCTCGAGGGCGACTTGAGCAGGCTCAAAAGTCTGTGGATGTAGAAGAAATTCGAGTTCACTTTTTAGGCAAAAAAGGCACGATTTCTGAAATTTTAGCAAAACTTAGAGATTTTGATGCTGAAGCTCGAAAAGAAATTGGAAAAGTCTCAACCCGCATTCGAACTGAGCTCGACTCCTTAATTGATCAAAAAAAAACATCGCTCGAGCGAGTCGAACTTGATCAAAAACTTTCGCTCGATTCGCTTGATGCTTCTGCTCCTGGAGTTCATTTTCCGAGAGGCCAACTTCATCCGCTCAGGCAGATTCTTCGTGAAGCCATAGATATCTTAGAAAAAGCGGGACTGACCGCCGTCTATGGTCCCGAAGTTGAATACGAAGAATTTAATTTTGATCGTCTCAATTTTAAAGTTGGTCATGCCGCACGCGATATGCAGGCTACTTTTTTTGTTAAGACTGACGGGCCAAAAAAATTACTTTTACGAACTCATACCTCTCCCGTTCAGGTGAGAGCGCTTATGGCGGCAAAAGAAAAAGGTCAGCAGCTGCCTTTGCGTATTCAGGTTCCTGGAAGAGTGTATCGTGTGGATGATGATGCGACTCATGCGCCGATGTTTCATCAGATTGAAGGTTTGGCGGTTGATAACTCGTCGACGATGGGAGATTTGCGTGCCGTTTTAGATTTTTTCTTTCGAAAATTTTTTGATTCCGATGTGAAGGTGAGATTTCGTCCGAGTTATTTTCCTTTTGTTGAGCCGGGATGTGAAGTCGATATCTCGTGTGTGTTTTGTAAGAGCAAGGGCTGTAAGATTTGCAAACAAAGTGGGTGGCTTGAAGTCGCTGGCGCTGGAATGGTGCATCCCGAAGTCTTTAAGCTTTGTGGATGGGATGCTAACACTGTTCAGGGATGGGCCTTTGGAATGGGAATCGAGAGGCTGACTATGCTTAAGCTTGGAGTTCCTGATTTGAGGCTCTTCTTTGAAAATCGCCTTTCGTTTTTGAGGGGGGGGGCAAAATGAAACTGAGTTTACGCGCTCTTCAAGAGCACCTTGATTTTAAAGGTTCGGCAAAGGAATTGGCTGATACGCTTTCAGATTTAGGATTTCCGAATGATGGGATTTCTCATCGCGGTGAGGGGCTTGATCAGGTTGTAGTCGCCAAAGTTTTAAAGAAGAATAAGCATCCTCAAGCTGATCGTCTTAATTTACTGACTGTTGATATTGGTTCCGAGAAACTTCCGATTGTCTGTGGTGCTCATAATATGAGCGAGGGAGATTTTGTTGCACTCGCGCCCATTGGTGCGAGAGTTCCGGGTAAAGATGGATCAGGCTTGGTGATGAAAGAGGCCAAGATTCGCGGTGAGACTTCGAAGGGGATGTGCTGCTCTGAAGTTGAGCTTAGACTTGCCGATGAGAGCGATGGAATTTTACTCCTTTCAAAGGAAAAAGTTTCAGACGCTGATTTAGGTCGCAAAGTCAATGAAGTCCTCGATCTTGAAGATTGGGTGATCGAAGTTGATGTCACTCCCAATCGACCCGATGCGCTTTCGGTCAGAGGTCTTGCTCGCGAAGCTGCTGCTAAATTGGGAATTAAATTGAAATCAGTTTCGACCATTAAATGGAAGACGCCCGCGACTAATATTTCACCTTCGATTGAGAATTTTGCTGATGCTTCGGGTTTTGCCGCTTGTCTGGTTCAGAACGTAAAGCATGGCGTAACCGCCGAAAAATGGAAAAAGTTTTTAGAAGCTTGTGGTTCGCGAAGTATTTCGAATCTCGTCGATGTCAGCAATATTGTTCTTTTTAGCCTTGGTCATCCCATTCATTTTTTTGACGCCGACAAAGTTGATGCTGCAACTATTGGAGTAAGACGCGCCAAAGCAGATGAGAAATTAGAGCTACTCACTGGTAAAACAATTGATCTTACGTCGGATGATCTAGTGATCGCCGATAAATCAGGTCCTCTCAGTTTAGCGGGAGTCATGGGAGGAGCTCGCACAGCAGTTTCGGATACGACAAAAAATATTTTAATTGAAGTGGCGTGTTTTAACCCCGCCCTTATTCGTGCGACGGCCAGGCGATACGAACTTCATTCTGAATCTTCTGCCCGATTTGAGCGAGGTCTTACGGCTTTTAAACTCGATGACGTGATGGAACATACACTCTTTTTGCTTAAAGAACTTTCGTCGTTTGATTCGGCTCAAGGCACAAAGATTATTGATCGTAATTTGTCGATGAAAGAAGTTCTCTGGGATCGAAAACGCATCGAAGGCAAGATCGGCAAAATTATTAAAACTGATGATGAACTTTTTGAGCTGTTAAGAAGACTTGAATACGGATTTGAACCGAAGGGTTCTGCAGTTCGAGTGACGTTTCCTTGGTATCGAGTGGATGTCGAATTTCTTGAAGATGTGATGGAAGATATTGCTCGTTTAGTCGGTTACGAAAATCTCGAGCGTAAGCCATTGCGATCTGAAGAATCAAAAGTGGCGTGGAAGGATATTTCATCTGATTATCGTTTGGCTGATAAAGTGCTGGATGACTTTGTGGCGGCTGGATTTTCAGAAGTTATTCAGATGAGCTTTACCTCTGCTGAAGTCGATAAAAAATTGGGATTTGTGAACAATCAGTTTGTCGAAGTGGAGAATCCTATTCATTCCGAAAAATCTGTGTTGAGACGAAATTTGCTTTCCGAGTTGATTGGCAAAGCAAAAATGAATGCTGCGCATGGTGAAGATGAAATTCGGTTAGTTGAACTTGGCCCCACTTATCGCGCTGAGACGGGCTTAGGAATTTACGAAGAGAGTCCCAAGAGTGAGTTACTTTCTTTGGCCTGTGTTTGGCTTTTGCGCCCTCAAGATAAAAAATATTTGTGGCTTAATTCTGCCGATCCCTATTTTGAATTTAAAGGCCTGCTTGAAAAAATATGGGCAAAGTATAAGGGGCTTCCTGCGCGTGGTTTTGAGGCGCCTGCGTTTTTTCCGAAGAGAAGTATTTCATTTGCTCATGGAGCTGCGGGTGAGCTTCACCCGAGTTTGATGAAAGCGATGGATCTTTCGGGACGATGCTTTGTAGGGGAGTGGGTTCTACAATTGAGACCTGAGAAAATAAAATACGAAAGTCCCACGGTGTTTCCGGTAATTGATATGGATGCATCGTTTGCAGTTTCGAAAGAACTGACGGTGGCAGAATTTCTCGATGTCTTTAAAAAGGCAAAAGTTCCGCACTTAGAATGGGTGCGTCCTTACGATCTTTTTGAGCCAGAAGATCTCAAGCCTAATAAAAAATCGGTGACGTTCGCAATGCGTTATCGAGATCTAAATCGCACTTTAACTCTTGAAGAAGCGAAAAAATCGCACGAAGAGCTGGTTGGTGCGGCTTTAAAGAGTCTCGCCCGTTACGAGGTCGCGCTGCGTTAACAGCCTGAAAGACTTTGGCTTTTTGAAATTCGGTGCCTTGCCGCGTAGGTTGATCCCCACTTAGAATAGTGGAAGGGAATATGAATTCTTCAGTGGGGGAGACTATGAGCGAAGCTGAAAACAAACACACATTAACTAAAGCCGAAATTGTTGACCAAGTTTTTGAAAAAGTTGGTTTAACAAAAAAGGAAGCCACCGAAGTGGTTGAATTTGTTTTTGATACGCTCAAAGATACGCTGAAGACCGGAGATAAAGTTAAGATATCTGGTTTTGGAAATTTTATTGTTCGCAAGAAAAGAGCTAGAGTTGGTCGCAATCCTCAGACAAAAGAAGAGATGACCATTTCTGCTCGAAGAGTTTTGACCTTCAAGCCGTCGCAAGTTCTTCGAGCGATGCTCAATCGAGATTTCACACCTCGAGTAAAAGAAGTCGAAAAAAGAGTAGGATAAATCCACTCGGTGTCTCGCAAAAAACTATCGATCGCACGCCTCAAAAAACTGCGAGCCTGCCGCGAGCGCATTTACTTTCTGCAGAAAAAAGTCCGAAAGTTCATTGTTTGTATTGAACGCTAGAAGAGATTCGAGTGTTCTTTAAATCTTAGTCATTGTCTGGCCTAAGCTAACTCAATTTGGTGATTTAGCCTCAGTTGAGGCTTTATTTTACTTTTATAGTGGACGTTTTGATTATGTTAACTTGTCGTTAGATATCTGCGCAGACAAAAAATAAGGGGGATTTGGGTTTGACGAAACTGCCTCACGACCGCGATAAAGGTTGCTGCTTGTAGAGTCGATTAAAAGACCGTCGGGGCGTGGCTCAGCCTGGTAGAGCGCTCGTTT
>CAZRLF010000002.1:0-187488 GCA_964601045.1 uncultured Bacteriovoracaceae bacterium | reverse complement strand
CAAGATAGAGATAGTCTGCGAGTTTCGCTGGATTAATTAAACTTTCGCTGGTGAAAGTTTTTTAAGCATTCCGCAGGCTGCATAGATATCATTGCCGCGATTTTTGCGCGTAAATGCCGTACGATCGTGATCTAATAAATATTGATGAAACTCAGCAATTCGCTCTTCACTCGGTCGCTTAAATTCTGTGAAAACACTTTCATTATAGGGAATCAAATTAATTTTGCTGGGAAAATCCGCGGTAAGACGCACGAGACGTTTCGCATCTTCGAGGCTATCGCTCACATCTTTCATCAAAATATATTCAAAGGTAATTCGCTTATTAGTGCGCTCAGTATAATCTTTGCAAGATTTCATAAGTTCCGAAATCTTCCATCGTAAATTTATCGGCATAATTTTGGAACGCATCTCGTCAGTGGTTGAATTGAGCGAGATCGCCATGCGAAATGGATCCTCTTTGGTGACCTGATTTAACTTATCCACCAAGCCTACAGTAGAGACAGTGATTTTTTTTGCGCTCTTATCAAAGCCTCGCTGATGTGTCAGAATTCGGCAGGCCTTTTTAACATTTTCAAAGTTATCAAAGGGCTCACCCATCCCCATAAAAACCAGATTGGTAATTTTTTTAAGTTCGGGGTCGCGCTCGACTGTCCAGATTTGGCGTACGATATCGCCGGCCGATAAACTTGATTTAAATCCGAGCTGAGCGGTGAGACAAAATTTACATGCCATTTTGCAGCCGACTTGTGAGCTGACACATAAAGTAGTGCGAGATTCTTCGGGCAGATAAACACATTCAATTTGTTCGGGTCCTTTAGAAGTCTGAACTTGAAGTAAAAATTTTACTGTGCCGTCTTTTGAGACCTGCCGGCTTACGATAGGTAGAGGAGAGAGATCGACTCTCTCTTTAAGCATCGGCCTCTGAGAACTTGGCAAACTCGTCATTAAAGCTGGATCAGAAATTCCATATTTATAGACGAATGACACAAAAGATGCGCCGTGGAATTTGCGTCCCATCAAAGCGCCTATTCTTTCTTCGGCTTCGGGAATTTCAAGATCAAAAAACTGGATCGGGCGAGCCTCAGCTTGAACTTCTGAGTTCAGGGGAGTTTCAAATTGAGGATTCGCTACCGACACAGTTCAAAATCTTTCTTAATTAATAACTAAATAAGCTCAGTCGCATTGAAGAAATATCGAGTTTCAAAAGCAGCCGTTTCAGGAGCGTCGCTTCCGTGAACAGTATTAGCTTCAATACTTTCAGCAAAATCTTTTCGGATCGTGCCAGGAGCAGCATCTTTAGGATTAGTTGCACCCATAATCTCGCGATTTTTTTTGATCGCACCTTCGCCTTCGAGAACCGAAACAACAACGGGGCTACTGGTCATCGATTCAACGAGTGAATTAAAGAAAGGTCGCTCGCGATGAACGGCATAAAAACCTTCAGCTTGAGCGCGGGTGAGGTGCAGTTTTTTTACGGCAGCGATTTTTAGTCCAGCTGCTTCGAAGCGCTTAAAAATTTCGCCAATAAGATTTCGTTTTACTCCGTCAGGTTTAATGATGCTGAGTGTTCTTTCAATTGCCATGGTGAGGGGTCTCCTTCATTTGAGATTGGGAAAGTTTAGGATCCATCAAGCCCAAAAAATCTTGAGCTTGGGCTGATGGTAAAGCCATCAGGGTTTTGACGATGCGACGAATTGTTTCTTTGGGCTGAGATCGGCCAGTTTCCCACTGCGAAATCAAAAGCCGATTTCGAATACCAAAAACCTCAGCCGCCCGCGCCTGGCTAAATCCAAAGCGCTTTCGAAACTCAATCATTTCATCAAAAGCCATTAGGAATTTTGTATAGAATTTCTATATACGGTCGTCAAGGCGAGCTTTCGAAACACTGCCCCGCCCCCTAAAAATTTCGCCTCAAAATCTCACTTTGCCCCACCCCCTGCACCGCCTCATCCATAATCATCGTTTAAACTAATCGTAGAATGATGAGTTATACGACCATCTATGGACTCTTCGTCCTTATGACTGTGTTGTTTACAAACTCGCTTATATTAATGGCGCGTTATGTACGACAAATGCAAAGTCCGCCTTCCGATGCGGATGTCGAGAAACTCGTTCAAGAAAAACTGGGTCTCGAGACCCAGGCCAATCAAGACCAACGAACAATTAGCGGTCTTAAGGCCACAATGGAACAACTTGAAAATGACTTAAAAAAGTCGCAGGAGGTTTTAACAATGACCACAAACGAACTAGAAGCCCTTAAAACGATCGCAAAACCGACCACTTAGATTTGACCGAGCCAACTCGCTTGCGTTAACTTAAATTCAATTACTGTATGAATACTAATCTCAGTTATACAACTTCAGCTCTGAAAGGGACCTTTTCGCCCGTTCTGCACTCCGCTTCTGAGCTCGTTGCTAAAATGGCCTTAACCTCAGATCGCTCAAGCTCGTTCGCTCCATTGAGCATTACGGAGCCTCAAGGCCGCTCCTCACTAGAAAGGTTTACCCGTGGCAAAAGAAGTCTTAATCAATGCGACTCCCCAGGAGACCCGCATTGCGCTCCTCGAGAATAAAAAAGTATCCGAACTCTTTTTTGAACGAAACGCTGATAAAGGAATTGTAGGAAATATCTATAAAGGCCGAGTAGTCCGAGTTCTTCCTGGAATGCAGGCCGCCTTTGTCGATATTGGCCACGAAAGGGCCGCTTTTCTATATGCCGGCGATTTTCATAAGTCCAAACACAATGTCGAAGATATCGATATGGACGATGAAGAAAATCAAGATACTCACGAACACAAAAGGCGTCGAAGAGGCTGGGAAGAAGTTCCCCCTATTGCCGAGCTGGTCCGTGAAGGCCAAGAAATTCTCGTTCAAGTAGCCAAAGGTCCGATTGGAACCAAAGGTGCGCGACTTACCTGCCACCTCTCTCTACCTGGCCGACATGTCGTCTTTATGCCGACCCTCAAACATAATGGGGTTTCGCGCAAAATCGAAAGCTACGAACTTAGACGCAAACTCAAACGCATTATCGACCAGCATCGCTCACGCGAAGGTGGCTTTATCGTTCGAACCGCTGCATCAGCAGGCAATGCTGATCGACAGATCAAATCAGATGTCGATTACCTTTTAAATCTCTGGAAGAAAGTCGAACGTAATTTTCAGTCGAATTCGGCACCTAAACTTCTGCATTACGATCTTGATCTCACCACTCGTGTTATCCGTGATTTTCTTGATGATGATATAGAGCGAGTGATTGTTGATTCTGGACGCGAACACCGAAGAATTCTTAAATTCATTCGCAATTTTAATCCTGAACTTCGCGAAAAAATCGAACTTTATGAAGAGGCGACTCCCCTTTTTGACCAATTTGGAGTTGAGCAAGAAATCAATAAAGCTTTAAGCAAGCGGGTTTGGCTAAAGAGCGGTGGATATCTCATTATCGAGACTACCGAAGCCCTTACTTCTATTGACGTCAATACCGGCCGCTTTGTCGGAAAGAAAACTCTCGAAGAGACAATTTTAAAAACCAATCTCGAAGCGGCTGAAGAAATCGTAAAACAACTTAAGCTTAGAAATATCGGCGGAATTATCATTATCGACTTTATCGATATGGAAAGAGATTCATCTAAAGAGCAAGTCTATCGCTTTCTAGATGACTTACTGAAGGACGATAAATCTCGAACTACTGTTCTTAAAATTTCGAGCTTAGGCCTTGTCGAAATGACTCGAAAACGAAGTCGCGAATCGGTGCATCGTTATATGATGGATACTTGCGCTGTTTGCGACGGGCGCGGCCAAGTCAAAAGCAAAGTTGCTTTAGCACACCAAGCCCTTCGTGATTTACGCAGAGAGCTTCCTCTTCATGCCGAAGATCATCTTTATGTAACCGTGCATCCTGACGTTTATGCTGTTTTAAAGAAGCAAGAAGAAGAGTCGATTATCGCTCTCGAAAAGCAATTTCAAAAAGGTGTAAAGATTCAATCGGATCCTACCTTCCATATCGAGCAAATTTATGTTGGCCCAAGCGCGTCTGGAAAAGCCAAAGCTCTTCCTCCAATTTTAGGAGATAAGAAAAAGGCAGCTCCCGAAGTCGATGAAGAGCCAGATGATGAAGCAGAATATCTTGCAGATCTTGAAGCAATTAAGCGCACTAAAGAAGCACGTAAACAGGCCGAGATCGAAGCTCGTCAACGAGCCGAAGCGGCAGCAGCAGCAGATGACGGAGCTGGTCTAGATGATACTGATGAAGCTCATGTGGAGCCCGTGGATGATACCATAGAAGCACCGGTTATCCGTTCAAAAGACGAAGCTTCAGTAGCGGATGAAGATGTCGATGAAGGAGATGAGTCTGACGATTCAACTCCTCCTGATACTAATATTCAGCCGAAGCTAGCTTAAAATCTTTAGCTCCCGCACGAAGTAATAAAGAGAGAGTCAGGAAACGAAGTTCCATCAAATGTTTGAGGAGTCGCAAGTCGTCCGCACGTTCGACCTGCATAAATTGTGATTGGTTGCGCATCCAAATCTGTGTCTAACTGACTACCCGAAAGCGCTGGCTGATAATTGTCAGGCTTGTATAGCGCGTAAGCTACTGGCCGCCACGTTCCATCACTAAATTTATGCAAAATTTCGAGAGCAAAAAGAGTACTTCGTTTTTGAAGAGGCAAATTGCGAAGAGTTACTTCGGTTCCCGTTCCAACAAAAGATAAGCCTTCTCCCCCTTTGGCAAAATCATAGAAGCTTTTGTTATCGGTCGTAGTGGTTCGAGGAGGTGCAGCTGAAGGTGGTTGAACAATAGCAGACACACTCGCAGCCGAAACCTCTTCGTTTGTATAGAGAAGGCGAATCGATTTTTCAGCATGTCCGTTTAAGACAAAATTTTTGACAGTATCATTCGTATAGACCAATTGGGCAGTTACATCGACCGTATCTTCTCCACAGGCCGAAAGAATTATCAAACCTACCAAACTAAAGTGTCTCGAAGAAAACTTTAACCACCTAGAAAAGAGACTTGTTTTTTTCATATTTAAAATCCGTAACATTTAAGACTATTGAGATTAATATTGGCCGCGGGTTGTAAGCTTGAATCGACCACTACTCCGTTTACTAATTCTGCTGACCACAAGCGAAAACACCGGTTGTTTGCACCCACTTTATTGTTCGCGTCGACGCCCGCACCTTGAGTGCTCGACGTATAATCGTAAAAGAAATAAGTATAGATATAGCCGTTTTTACCAGCTCCAACTTCATCCGCCGACTGAGTAAAATCTTGATCGAGAGGAACAGGAAAAAGCCCGGATGACTTAAGTTGAAGCCCTAAATCCAGGCAGCTTTGCTGAGTGGGATTGGCCGAATGATAGCCGTCTCTACGGGTGACCTGTCCTTGAGCCAGAGAACAATCTTTCAGAAGCTGAGTATTCGAAGTGTAGTAATAGACCGGATCATTCGTGGCGGGGTTTTTTAAAACAATGCTTACCGATTGTTTAAAATCGCTATCGAGGTCCGAAAAGACATTCACAATAAAGACATCGGGGGTGGGATCAGCCGTATCTTGCCAGGTGACAGCTAAATGTTTGGTATCTCCGCAACTGGCGGACAAAATGGTGAAAAGAACTAATAGTCTCCCCAAAACAGGCATAAACCTTCTTGTAATTTATCGGTCTAGTCCTTAAAAGAAAACCTTAAATAGAGGCTTAAACTGGGTTTTTCATCAGAAAATGAGCTGATTTGATACTAATTTGGGCTTTCAAAACTCTTTTTGCTTTGATACTGAATTGAGAACGAGGTTTACATGTTTGCAGTAATTGAAACTTTAGGAAGACAATACAAAATTTCTGTTGGCGATCGCATTAAGGTTGATCGCATTTCAAATGACGACAAAGATGCCGAATTAGGTACAAAGCTTACTTTTGACCGCGTCTTATTGGTCGGAACGGTGGGAGATCCCGCCTCTCTTAAAATCGGTGCCCCAGTTCTTACGGGTGCCAGTGTTGCCGCTAAAATCGTTGAGCAAGGCAAAGACAAAAAAGTTATCGCGTTTAAGAAAAAACGTCGAAAAGGATATCAAAGAAAAGTCGGCTTTAGACGAGCTTTCACAGTTGTTGAAATCGAATCGATAAAGGCTGCTTAATTCGGAGGTTAATGAGTCATGGCACATAAAAAAGCGGGTGGTAGTACATCCAACGGAAGAGATTCAAACCCACAGTACCGAGGCGTTAAATGCTTTGGTGGTGAGGCCGTTAATCCTGGCAGCATTATTGTTCGACAAGTAGGAACTCGATTCCACGCCGGACGCAATGTGCGATTGGGCCGTGATTTTACTGTTTATTCCCTGATTAAAGGTGTTGTAGCTTTCGAGAGATTCGGAAAAGACCGACAAAAAGTCTCGGTTTACCCGGCTTAATTATTTCTTTTTGAAGCTTAGAATTCTAAAAAGGAGAGTAGATGACTACTCTCCTTTTTATTTATTGGATATTTTTTCTGGTTTTTATTTGCTGGGGTTTAGTCGCTACGCAGAAGTTGGAGCGATTCTCATTTCTTGCTCACAATAAAACGAATTGGCCCGCAGTCTCGATTATTATTCCAGCACGCAACGAAGAGCGCGCCCTGGAGACTGCGCTCAGATCCATTCTAAGTCTCGACTATCCCGCAATTGAGATAATCGCCGTTAACGATCGATCCGAAGATAGAACTGGCGAAATTCTGGAGCGTCTTTCAAAGACAGACTCTCGAGTTAAAATGATTACAATAAAGGATCTTCCCTCTCAATGGCTCGGAAAAAACCATGCCTTACAGACCGGCCTAGAAAAAGCCCAGGGAGAATACATTCTGTTTACCGATGCCGATATTCACTTTGAAAAAGACGCGCTTAAACTGGCTATTGCCTACGCCGAAGAAAAAAAACTCGATCATCTCCCTATTCTTTTTGAAGCTCGAGGCGGAACTTTTTGGCTTCGAGTTTTTGAAGTGAGCTTTATGCTTCATCTCCTCGCCTTCATGCAGCCTTGGCTTTACAAAACAAAGATTCCTACAGCAGTCATTGGAGTTGGAGGATTCAATCTCTTTCGTCGTGAGCGCCTTGCACAACTGGGCGGGCTTAAAACTTTAAGACTTCGACCCGACGAAGACTGGAAGCTCGGCCGCCTGATGAAAACTTCAAACTCTCGACGAGACTGCCTCGATGGAAGTTCCAAAATATGGCTTTATTGGTATCAGAATTTACCTGAAGCTTTGCAAGCTTTAGAAAAAAATTTATTTGCTGCCTTCAACTACCAGTCTTGGCTTCTCATACTGGGAGTGATCGGCCTTCTTCTGACGTACTTTGCTCCGTTCATAAGCTATTTTATTTTTGCTGATTATAAATTTTTAAGTCTTATTTTGCCGCCATTATTCGTTCTCGTTACCTGGGCTTCGACAGGATTTAAAAAAGAATGGGTTTTGCCTGTATGTTTACTTCCGGTAAGCGCACTCATTTTTGCGTTCGCTCTTTTAAGAACTATGCTGATTAATAAAAAACAAGGCGGCCTTAAATGGCGAGGAACTTTTTATCCGTTAAGTGATCTGCAGACGAAAATAAAATAATAACGCAAAACTGAATGCATTTTTAAATTCGTACTTTATTTGATGCGTAAGCGATATGTTACGATCGTTGCAGGAGGAATTATGAAATATTTAAGCTTAGTCACCGTTCTATTTGGCGCCTTGGTAGGTTGCTCAGATAGTTCAACAAGTAATATCACATTAAAATCAGCAAGCTCAGGACTTGCCGCAAAAATTTTTGGAGCTTCTGCCCCTTCGTCACTCAAGTTAAAAATTTATAAATTTGCAGTGTCGGCAAATGCAGATTGTTCAAGCCCTATAACCATCTACGAAACCAGCTCTCCGAGCTATGTCGAATTTGGAAGCAGCACCACTATCGGAACCGGAAGTCTTGATGATGGAGATTACCCCTGTATCATGTTTGAAATTTCTGATCAGGTAAAATTTACCCCTTCAGAAAACGCTGGGGATCAATGCGTTGCTGGTGAAGAAGAGACACTTGAGGTTTGTAGAGATAACGGTAGCGGAGCTCCCACGTATAAGTTGATTGATGGAACAACGGGAACTTGTACCTCCAATGAAGATCAAGTCGGAATGTATATTAGTACCAATTCAACCTCAACAACCGGAGGCGATAACACCAACGCTTTTGAACCTCCTACTGCAGCCAACGATGCAGCTCATGGACTCAAATTAAACGGCGAATTCACGGTATCTGGTGCTGCTACAGCTGTTTTTGTTGTCCAACCTAGTGGAGACGTCGCGACGGATGGTGACCGCTGCGATATGCAACCACCTCAGTTCGGCTTCACATCTGAATAGCTTTTTCTATCCGGAGTGCTTTTCGGCACTCCGGATTATTACTCTCAAGTATTTCAATAGCTTACGCCTCAAAGCTCAGCCCTCAATCTCTTGATCACATTCAAAGCGTCTGCTAAGGCTTCGGCCACGCTTCTATGAAGTTCATCGACGAAACAGATATTCGAGTTATTGCTGGCCACGGCGGACGTGGCTGTATGAGTTTTCGCCGCGAGAAATTTATTCCTTTCGGTGGCCCTGATGGCGGTGACGGAGGCCGAGGAGCTTCAATCTTCTTAGAAGCTTCTAAAGATGTTCAGACCCTTCTCGATTTTAGATATCAACGCGAATACAAAGCTCCCAACGGTGAGCACGGCCGCGGCGCTCAATGTTACGGAAAAGCCGGTGAAGATATTATTTTAAAAGTTCCTGTTGGAACTCTCATTCGCTCAAGTGACGGAGTGATCGATGCCGATCTGTGCCAAGATGGCCAAAGACTTTTAGTCGCTCAAGGTGGAAAAGGTGGGCTCGGAAATATGCATTTTAAAAGCTCAACAAATCGAGCTCCAAGACAGTCTACTCCTGGAGATCCTGGCGAAGAGCGTGAACTGCATCTTGAACTTAAACTCCTCAGTCAGATCGGATTTGTGGGATTCCCCAATGCAGGCAAAAGCACCCTGCTCTCAGTTCTTACCGCTGCAAATCCAAAAATTGCTGACTATCCCTTTACAACTCTTACTCCTCAACTTGGAGTCATGACTGATGGTGAGCCCCTAGTACTTGCCGATATTCCTGGAATTATCGAAGGAGCTCACCAAGGAGCCGGTTTAGGTATTCAGTTTCTACGACATATCTCAAGAGCATCGGCGCTGCTTTTCGTTCTATCATTTGATCGTAATACTCAGCTTGAACCCACTTACCAGGCGCTTCTTCGTGAGCTTGAAAATTACGACCCTCAACTGCTCGAACGTCCGCGACTGATCTGTGTGAATAAAGCAGATCTTCTCGATGATCCAACCTTTGAAGATTCTCACGACCTTTGGCGAGAGGAATGGAACGCCTTTAAAGCGAAATTTCCCTCAGCACATCTTATTTCTGCAAAGCATCAATCTGGCCTAGACCATCTTGTTCATGCCTTTCGCAACGAGCTATTGAATGTCAGGCTAGCTATGGTATCCTAGCTTAGACGCGTGAAAATGCTTAAATCTGCTACGTCTTTCACCTCAATTCTGATTTTTAGCTGGTCTTTTTTTACTTTTGCCCTAGCTGATGATTCGAAAGATATTTCTAATTTTCTTGAGACCAGCGGACACATTCGTGAGCGAGTCAAAATACTGCTCGATGGAAGCGAAGCGGCAAACGGAATAGTGCGGGCAAGTAATATCGTCAACGAAGTCATTTTTGTAGGCACAAATAAATGGCGAGTTCGAAGAGATCTACCGTTTACCGAAGAAAGCTTTGAATTTATGCGAACTGATCATGCCTATAAAGTGATGAATCCCTATAACCACGGCGTGGAAGCTCCTTTTCAGATTAAAGAGACGACTTATCAGGAAGTGATTGCAAGCCCAATTCGATGGGCCAAAGAATTTAATTTAGAATCACTTTTAGGCACAGACCTCGATGGACTTATCGCTCGCCTCAAAAAAGCTCCCGCCGAAGCGGGCGGAAACAAAATGGAAATTGAAACCAAAGAAGATGGAAGCATTACAATTAAAGGCAGTGGAAAATTGGTCCAAGATGCCAAGACTAAAGTTTCGATAGAAATGACATGGGAATATTTTGATCAAGGAAAAGTGACCGATACTCATTTGACTCAATCACTTATAAGGAGTTTGTAGTACGAGTTTAACTCATACACAGGACAGAATCGCAATTTTCGGCGGAACTTTTGACCCACCCCATAAGGCGCATCTTTCTCTTCTTCAAGAAATCTTTAAGGCAGAAAAAATCGATAGAGTTATTGTTGTCCCTTCACGCTACCCCCCAGGTAAGTCAGCTATTGCTCCCTTTGAAAAACGACTCGCCTGGACTCAAAAAGTCTTTTCTGAGGCACCATTTGAGGTAAGCAAGTTTGAAAATTCTGCGACCCATACAATTTTTGCGCGTGAAATCTTTTACCACTTTGCGACTTTTTACCCTTCGGCCAAATTCTTTTGGATACTGGGTGAAGATCAGTGGTCTCAACTCAACTATTGGAAGGATATTGAGCAATACGCCTCACTTCTGGAATGGTTGGTCATGTCACGCGAGGGTCAAATAGGAGCCCGTAGGGGCCTTCTTAGTCGCCGTATTAAGAAAAGTACTTGCGCGTATCGACTAGCTGAGATTAAGCGATTTCCTGAGGTTTCATCGACCACTATCAGGGATCAGATTGAACTAAAGACAGTATCTGAAGAGGTTCTAAACTGGATACCCGCTGATATAAGGGATGATGTTCTCAAAACGTATCAAAAAAAACCAAATACAAAGGAGCAGCACAATTGAGCGACAAACAAAATCAATCGAGTCATGAACTAGCCTGTTGGATTGCACAGGTCTTAGACAAAAAAGGTGGAAAGCAAATATCGGTTTTAGATGTAAGAGAAGTCTCTTCGATTACAGACTTCTTAGTTATCGGAACAGGAACAAGTCTTAAGACGGTTGAGACTCTGGTTACTGCTCCTAGCCAAGAGCTAAAAAAATCAGGTTTTCCTGCCAACTCGATTGAAGGCTCTGGTTCGCATTGGGTTGTTGCTGATTACGGGGATGTATTTTTGCATGTGTTCGACGAAGCAGCTCGATCACATTTTGATTTAGAAGGACTTTGGAAGACGGCTCCGCGAGTCGAATGGGAGCCTAAAAAGCTTCAGCTTCGAAGTATCGCGTTTTGATTAAAGTAAGTTCTTTTCATAAAACTCAGAACGAGCTGAGAGATAACTATATTCGACAGATTAAACGAATGATTTCATTCGATTGGTCTGAAATCGAAATGAAGAAGTGCCCTGACAGACGCACCTCTTCTCTTTCACTTTTGCCTGAAGAAAAAAGATTCTTAGATCAAAATAGAGAATTTTTTTTGCTCGATCTTGAAGGTAAAACTTTTAGTGACAAAGATTTTTACGATTGGCTATTCAAAGGTCCCGATCGACACCTTGTGATTGGTCCTGCAATTGGAGTTCATTCCGAATTTAAAAAGAAAGCCAAAGGTTCAATATCTCTATCGTCTCTTACTCTTACCCATGGCCTCGCTCAGATTGTACTCGCCGAGACTCTATTTAGAGCCGTTTGCCGCCTTAAAAATCATCCTTTTATTAAATAGCTTGAAGACTAGTTAATTTTTTTAAGCCGTAATCTCTGGATACATTGAATCAATAATCGATTTAAACTTCTCATTTATCACTCGACGCTTAAGCTTAAGCGTCGGAGTGAGTTCACCTGTTTCAATGGTAAAAGACACTGGCAAAACTCTAAATTCTTTAATGGTTGAATACTGAGGTAAATTTGCATTCAAATCTTGAATCGTTTTTTTATAGTGCTCTTTTAGCTCCGGGCTCTCTGCACAAGCCTGTGAAGTCTCAAGTTTAAGTCCCTTTTTTGAGGTAGCCCAAGTTTTGCAAAGCTCAAGATTAGGAGTAATCAATGCCGAAATAAAATTTCTGCGATCTCCGATAAGGCAAATGCTCTCAATCAAGGGGTCAGCTTTAAGCGCATTTTCGATGGGCTGAGGAGCGACTTTTTTTCCCGCTGCTAGAACGATGAGCTCCTTTTTTCGATCGGTAATTTTAAGAAACCCTTCGAAATCGAACTCACCAATATCTCCTGTGTGAAACCAGCCTTCACTATCGATAACCTCTGCAGTTGCGTCAGGACGTTTAAAGTAACCTTTCATAATCGTCGGACCTCGCGCCAAAATTTCCCCATCACCCGCCAGCTTAATTTCGATTCCGGCAAATGGAAATCCCACCGTTCCAAATTTAAATTTATTAGGGTGATTGACTGAAAGTATGCAGCTTTCTGAAAGACCGTACCCTTCGAGAATTCTAAATCCAGCTGAAAAGAAAAACTCAGCTATATCTCGCGATAGCGGAGCCCCACCGCTGATAAAAAGTTCAGCTCGCCCGCCAGTAATGGCTCGAATTTTTTTAAATACGAACGCATCGGCCAATTTAAAAGCCACAGCCCAGTGCAGAGGAAGGGATAGCCCGCGACGTCGTACTTCAAATGTTTGCTGACCAATCCACTGAGCTTTAAAAAAGATATGCTTTCGAAATGTTGGCGCATTCTTGATTTTCTCCATGATACGCACATACATTTTTTCAAAAATACGCGGGACGGCTGTTAGTACATGGGGCTTAACTTCAGAAAGATTGTCGATTAATTTTTCGACACTCTCAGCAAAATAAATTTTTAAACCTGAAAAAAGCAAATACGAGTGAACAACACGCTCATAAATATGAGACAGGGGTAAAAATGACATGGTGGTTTTACCGGCTTGAACGGGAATAACCGCATCGAACATTCGTAAATTCTTCATGATATTCGCGTGAGTTAAGATCACCCCTTTTGGCTCACCGGTGGTGCCCGAGGTATAAAGTAAAATGCAGACATCGTCGGGCTTTAATTGTTTCAGCTTTTCTTGAGCTTGAGCTTCAGAAAATGAATTTTTTAAAAAATCTTGAGGTTGAATAATTTGAGGACCCTGATTGGCTAAACTGCCCGAAACACTCTCCCAGGCCACCACGTATTTAAGATGAGTAAAGCGATTTACTTTTTTTAGTCGATCAAACGAAGCCTGATTCGAAATAAAGACAATCTCAGCTTCCGATTCGGTCAAAATATACTCGATCTGTTCGGGGCTACTGGTTGTATAGATGGCTGCCACTGCTCCGCCCATCCATTGAATCGCATAGTCCGTAAGCACCCATTCTTGTCGATTCTCGGCAAAAATAATGGCCCTTTGTCCGGGTGAAAATTTTAAGGCTTCAAGTCCAGCCAGAGTTTTTAAAATATACTCAAACGCGTCTTTGAAATTTAATTCATTCCATCGCCCATTTGACTTCGTAAAATAGGCAGCCGCTTGAGGACTAGTTTTATAAGCTTCGAAGAAAGCTTGGGGAATTGTCTGCGCTTCTAAAGCCTTCACGACGGCAGTGCCTCCGCGACGATCTCAGCAATATCTTTTACTTTGATATCTTCACGTTCTTTTGATTTAAGACCATCACTCAACATCGTCATACAAAATGGACAGGCTGTACAAACGGTTTTTGCTTTGACTCCAATGACTTCTTGAACTCGATTTTGGTTGATGCGTGTTCCTGTTTTTTCTTCAAGCCACATTCTTCCTCCACCCGCACCACAGCAAAATCCTTGTTCGCGATTACGCTCCATCTCAATGGGCGTTTCATTTGTTACCGATTTAAGAATATCACGAGGAGCATCATAAATATTATTGTATCGACCGATATAACAAGAATCATGATACGTGACCGACTTAAGATCTTCGCTCTTGGGTTTGATTCTTCCTTGCTGAATCAACTGATTAATATAATCACTATGGTGAATGACTTCATAATGTCCACCAAAGTCGGGGTATTCGTTTTTAAGAGTATTAAAACAATGGGGACAGGATGTGAGAATCTTGCTCACTTTATAATTTTTAAGAACCTCGAGATTGGCTTTGATCATTTGTTGCCCAAGATATTCGTTTCCTAGACGTCTTGCAGTCTCACCATTACACTTTTCTTCTTTACCTAAAATACCAAATTTAATTTGGGCGGCTTGCAGAATCTTAACTACGCTCTCTACCACTTTCTTATTTCGATCATCAAAGCTTCCCGCGCATCCTACATAATAGAGAAACTCAAAATCCTGATCGGCCTCGTACTTAGGTACCCCTTTTTCAAGCAAATACTCTTGTCTCGATGACTCATTAATACCCCATGGATTTGAAGCTGATTCCCAATTTCTAAAGGCATTGGTAGCTTCGTCTGGATTTGAACCTTTATTAAGAACTAAGGCCCTTCGCATTTCCACAATTGAATCCACATGATCGATCATTACAGGACAAGCTTCGACACAAGCACCGCAAGTCGTGCAATCCCAAATGGTTTGTTCAGTGTAAGTCTGAGGAACTAAATCTTTTTCGTACTCTGCTCTTTCGGCTTCGTTTAGATTTTCAAGTTTAGGACCATGTTTTTGTTTCAGTTGAAGTAAAAAAGGTCCACGCTCCGAAATAGCAGCACGCATTTGAATCATCAGGCTCTTTGGCTTCAGATCTTTTCCGGTACTCGCCGTCGGGCAAAATTCATTGCATCTTCCGCATTCGGTACAAGCATATGAGTCCATTAGATTCTTCCAAGGTAACTCCTCTACTTTTTGAGCTCCAAATGTAGTGACGGTTTCGTCTTCAAGATTAATCGGACTTAGACGACCTCTCGGCTCTGTCTTAGAAAGAAAAACATTGGGAGCCGCAATGATCACATGAAAATGCTTTGAAAACGGAAGAAAATTAAGAAAGAAAAGCACTATGCCTAAGTGAATCCACCAAAAAATCATATAAACTTGTTCAGAAATATCTGATGGCCAAATTTGTGATAAAAAAGTAGCAACAGGTTTTGCAGAAGCATGCATATCGGTGCCGTTGGCAATCATCACGCTGTGGCTGAGAAGATTTGAAATACAAAGACCAGCGATCAGAGAAAGAATAAAATAGGCATCCCATTTTGATTTGGCAGAATTATCGGCCATTCGCTTAGGCTTCACCACTATCCGGCGATAAAAAGCGATCAGTACAGCACCAAGGACGATAACATTAAAAATATCCTGCGAAAAATTAAATGCCGAATACGCCGCCCCACCTAAAAATGTAAAGTCTTGCCCTCCCGTAAGCCCATAATAAAACCACTCCATGGTTCCGAGACTTAAAACAACGAAGCCCCAAAAAATCATCACATGGATAATTCCGGCAATCGGCTGTCGAATTAATTTGCGATGCAGAAAAACTTCGTTAATAAAAACAGCGAGTCTCTGAGGAATATCTTTAAGACGATTCTTAGGCTTCCCTAGAGCAATTATCTGAACGATCCGTCCAAAATTAGATGCAAAGAGGACTAAAGATCCTACGATCGCAACAAGAACTGAAATTTGAAAACCGCCCATTAAACCCCCTTTTAAAAGAACGTAATAAAAACGCCCCCTTAATATTAAACTAGGGATAGACAGCTTATGTCAAAATTCGATTCAAGATATTGCGCAATGCGCTACTTGTGAAGAAGCTTTCTAAACTCTTGAGTCAGTAAAGGCACGATCGTAAACAAATCTCCGACCACTCCATAATCAGCTTTTTGAAAAATAGGAGCTTGAGGGTCTTTATTGATCGCTACAATAACTTTACTGGTGCGCATTCCTGCCAAGTGCTGAATCGCCCCACTGATTCCATTTGCAATATAAAGAGAGGGGTTAACGGTCTTACCAGTCTGCCCTACCTGCATATCATGACTCGCCAAACCTTCGTCTACAGCTGCCCGAGAAGCCCCTACTGCAGCTCCTAAAGAATCTGCGAGATCAAAGATAATTTTAAAATTATCTTTTGTTTTTAAAGAACGTCCGCCACTCACAATAACATTCGCCTCAGTTAGATCCGGACGGTCCGAGACAGCCTGGCTTCGGCTCACAAATTGCAATGGAGAGGAAGCAAAATCAAATTGAGCTGAAAACTCTGTTACAGCTCCGGAACCCCCAAGATCAGAGGCCACTGTTAAAGCATTCGGTCTCATCGAAATAAAAACCAAGTCTGCAGGCTCAATGACGACTTCTGCAGAGGCTTTTCCAGAAAAGAAGGCCCGTTTAGCTACGACTTCAGAGGCAAAACTAATTGAAAGACAATCAGCGGCCAGAGGCGCATCAAAACGAGCGGATAATTTAGGCAGTAAATCTTTACCGAAGCTTGAGGCAGTTCCAAAAACAATAGCAGGCTTTTCTTGCTTAATTATATCTTCACAAACTTTGGCAAAAGCATCGGGATGATATCCATCAAATTTAGAATCTTTGATCCAAAAAACTTTCTGAGCACCCTTTTTAGCCATTTCATCAGCAGCATCTTTGGCATCCGACCCAAAAACAAGTCCGACAATATCTTGCCCTTTCGCTGCTGTTAGAAGTTCAAGGGTAGCTTTCTTGAGATGACCTTTTTTTGCTTCACCAATCACCAAAATCTTTTTCATACAACTTTCGCCTCCTCATGAAGAAGTCTTGCGAGCTCTTTTGCCTGCTGTTCTGGTTCACCTTCGATAAGCTTCACTTTTCCGCGCTCGGGAGGAAGGGCCCAAGATTTAATCTTATACCCGGCTTTAACTGCAGGAAGCGGGATTTCTTTGATTTCTTTTTTTGCCGCAGCTCGAATACCAGGCAAAGAGGCCAATCTCATTTTATTAAGACCTTTATTGGCAGTTAACAGGCAAGGAAGCTTTACCTTAAAAGTCTCTTTCATTCCCCCTTCAATATCTCTTTCAGCCTGAACAGATTCAAGACCCTGAAACTCCAGCTTTGAAACAACGGCGACGTGAGGGAGTTTAAGTCGTTCAGCAACCATTACGGCGACCGAATGAGAGTCGGTATCGATGGCTTGTTTACCTGCGAAAATAATATTAAATTGCTCTGTCTTGCAGGCCTCAGCAAGTGCCTGAGAAACAGCTCTCGCATCAATTGCCTTTTTTTCATTGTCAACGATATGAAGACCTCGATCAACCCCTACCGCAAAAGCATCTCTTAAGCTTTTTGCAGCAGCCGCTGGGCCAACCAAGACTCCTACGATCTCAACTTGCTGGCCTTGTTTCGTCAAAGCCTCTTTAGTTTTGATCGACTCTTCAATTGCAAACTCATCATAGGGATTAATAACATATTTAACGTCAGTTTCATCAACTGCATCACCCTTCAACTGAATCTTCGTATTCGTATCGGGAACTTGTTTGATCAAAACACCGATTTTAAACGCCATGATATAGAACCTCCGCTTAAGGATTTTTTACAGATTAATGTGTAGAGTTCGACGGGTAAAGGAGAAAAGACTTTCATCTTTGAATCAAGCCTAGTGACTCAATCGAATAAACTTTAGAGCGAGATCACGATTAAAATCTGAAATCAAAAGCGATGAATGCTCTTCATCACGGCGAAAATAATTTGTTTTGACAAGGCCATCTCCCCAAGTATCCCAAAACTCAACTTTATAATTCGCTGCGGGCAACAAACTTAGATCGATAGATAGACTCTTCGAACCCGACCAGAGATGACCAGGATCTTTTATATTGAGTGGCCGAAAATTTTTTTGCTTTTTTTCAGCATAGGTTTGATCGACACGAGCTCTAAATACCGAGTGCTCTTCGTTTCCTAAGCCGGTATAGGTTGTCAAATTCTGATTAAAAATCCAAACGAAAGATTTTTTACTTCCGATACGTGCTAAAGCTTGAAATTCAGCCTGATCTGTTCTGAGCTGAGCAAACCTCCACGAATCCGCCAAAAGATTCTCACCTTTAATATAATCTGAAAAAAACTTATATTGCGCGAATAGGTTTTTCTCACTCAAAAATGACCACCACCAACTGATCGCGGCTGCCGAAATAGGAAGAACCCATGACGCCCATAGCCCCTCATGAATATCCTGAATCAAGAACTCATCTGGCCCCCCATCATAAGGATGTCCGCCATATTCTGTAATCAGAGTAGGAAGTGAATCGTCTGAAATACGCTCAAGCTTGCGCTTTATAGAAGCGACAGCACCCTCTCCACGATTGTAGCCCTGAGCACCAATAAATGAGAGTCCATCAATTCTCCACAGAGGATCGGGTTCGATCTGAGGCCACCAATAGAATGTTGTACCAATATTTCTTAAGAATGGATCCCGCTCCTTAATATAAAGAGCCATCTGTTGATGCCAGTCCGATAAAATCTTTGAATCTTTGGAAACTACATTAACTTCATTCCAAAGTTCCCAGCTTGAAAGACTGCGATAAGGACCAAATCTTTGAATCAAATAATCATATTTATTCTGATAAAGTTTTTTGGCCCGCGCATTGGTAAAAACCTCTTCAGGCGAAACAAGAAATCCCGCATTCTTTATATTGTACGGGTTAAAATCCCAAAGAGAATCCCAATGATTCGAAAAAGGACCATGAGAATCGATGACAAGATCAATATTTATTCCGTATGTTTCAGCTAGCCGAAGTGCCTGCTCCACTCGCCAAGAGTTCTTGAGACTATAATTTGAAGTACCTTGATATTCTGGCCATGATCGATCCCACTCAAGGCTCCCCCACCATGGGGTCATCCATAGACGTACAAAATTCATCGAATTTTGTTGAAGCTGAGAAAAAACTTGATCAAAAACGAAAAGATCGTCTCCTATCACATTCTTAGGTTCAGTTTCTTTTTTGCCCCATAGACGACCATCGACTGGCCAAGCCATATTGATTCCTAGGGGATAAATAAATTTTCCGGCCTGATCTCGCCAATAAGTCTCGTTTTCGCGAATTCTGATAGGCCCCAACACTTTGCTCACTTCTGGTTTGGAATCTACTTTAAGACTACGGGGCTGCGACTCTTCATGATGATCTTGGGTATTGACTACAACGCGCCATTGATAGACTCCAGGCTGAGAAAGTCTTAGGCGCGCCTCCCAATAAGGTTTTTCATAAGAAACAAATTCGCTCGATCGCGGAGCTAATCCTGGCTCACTAATTAAAGGATCTTTAACCATTCGATACTCATGAACATAGAGAGCCCTAACTTCTCGCTTGTTTCCGAGTGAATCGCTTATCTCAAGTTTTGCATCGATTGCTTCTTCATCGAAAGGATTTTCAAAATATTGATCGATTTCAAATTTTACCGAAAAAATGGAGTCCTTCTGAATCATCTCGCTAGCTCTTAACTGCTGAGGCTGAAGGTTTCGATGATGTGGTGATTTTTGCAGTCTAATATTTCGAATATCAAAGTACCCTTTTGAACGGCGCTCGAGTTCTCGATCTGAAGTATTCGCAAAACCTCCGAGCACGACCCATAACTCTCTAACTCTTCGCAATGACCACGGACCAAAAATTTCAGAGGGGCTTCGACCTTGCCATTTTCCATCAAGTGGAAGGTGAACAGAAAAAACATTCTTAGTTGGCCAATCTTTTTGAATTTCTTTGATTCTAAAAATTTCTCCATCGTTTACTTTTAAATAAACCTCAACCGAAAGCCCCTGATCACCTTTCATTGAAGCTTTCATCGAGGGCATACGAATATTCAAATCTAATCGATCAGAATCAAGCCAAGATTTATCGACAATCAGCCTACACCTCACCTCGCTTTTGCTTGCTTGAATAGTTGTATAACAATTTTCTGGAGCCAAATCTAAAATCAAAGACCCGAGGGGTTTAATCAGAGAAAGACTAAAAACTACACAGGCAAAATAGACGAGTCTCTGAACCCAAAGTGAATCGTGCGCTCTGACGGCCGGGGTACTTTCATTTTTTGTCGCCATTCCATGAGGCGTTTTCTCCCAATGATGAGGTCGAAAAAGAAAATGAATCATCCCCCGCCATGAAGCAACTCCAGCAGCAAGCCAATAAAGGGGAAAGCAGAAGCTAACTGGAATTAATTTTGGCCTCGACCTAAAGAGAGCTGCGAACCCATGAATAAAAACAAAGACAAAATTAAATAACAGTAGCAGCATGGCGCAAACCCAAAGGTATTGAGTCCACGGCAGCTCCGGAATAAGTACTGGCCATCGATAGTGAATCCAAAGTGCAATCTGAATCCACGCAGGCAAAAGAAAGGCTAACGAAAGGCTTTGACCCCCAATAACAATACAAAAAAGAAACGATTTCCAGAGCCCAAGATCACTCAATAAGCTTAGCGGATTTTTTGTATGAACAAAAAGAGTTTGAAGATAGCCCTTAAGCCACCTTGTTCTTTGCTTAAACCAGTAAACCAAATCACTCGGCGCTTCTTCCCAGGTCGTCGAATTCAACACCCGAGTAGATAATTTTTGACGAGCAATGCGAACTCCCAGATCACAATCTTCAGTGACATTATAGGCATCCCAACCTTGCAACTGCTTTAATATCGCTGTTCTAAAATGATTTGAAGTACCTCCGAGAGGAACAACTGCACCAATGGCGTAAAGACCAGGCAGATAGAGGTCAAACCAAGCTGTGTATTCGAGAGTGAAAAGCTGGGTAATAATATTCTGATTGGTATTGTAGCAGTTAAGTTTGGCTTGAAGGCACGCAACGTCCCTGGGCAAATTCTCAAAGGCAATAAGAGATTTCTTAAGCTGATCAGCATCGGGCCGATCTTCGGCGTCAAAGACAACAATATACTCTCCTCGTGCGCGTTCCAGACCGTAGTTGCAAGCTCGGGGTTTGGTTTGAGGAATTCCCTGCGGAATTTCCAAAACTTCAATAAATGACGGAATTTGAATCTGCTTAAGTTTTTCGCGAGTCGTTTGATCATTCCATTCAAGTAAAATTTTAATATCAAGCTTATCGCGAGGATAATCTAGATTCACCATTGCCTGCACAAGTTGTTCAATAACTTCAGGCTCCTTAAAAACCGGAAGTAATATCGTATAAACGGGAAGGTCAGAATCTCGAAGAGACTTTACAGTTTCGTCTAAAACTTGAACTGTAAAACGACGATTTAAACCGATAAAAATCGAGACAACTCTTACCAGAACAAAAATAAAACAAAGAAAAACCCACAAAGTTCCGCCATAAAGAATAAGATAATCAGATTCAATACTCCGCCAGCAAAAAAACACAACCGCAGCAAAAAAAATAAAACTTAAGCCGTGAAAAAGAGAAAACCGAGTCTTCGATGCTTCAATACTCATGTCTTAAAATCCTAAAGTACCTCTTTAGAATTTTTTAAGCGACGGATTTCTCGGGATCTCTAAATGCACGAGGCAGGCTCACAATAAAGCAAGTATGTCTTGCATTTGAATCGAGATACAAAACGCCCCCATGACTTTCGATAATTCCCTTTGAAACGCTGAGGCCAAGTCCAGTTCCTTTTCCGACCGATTTTGTCGTAAAGAATGGCTGCATAATTTTTTCACGCAATTCTTCAGGAATACCATTTCCGCTGTCAGTGATTGTGAATATCGCGTTGCCCGATTCTTCTCGGACAGCGACTCTAACCCAGGCATCTTCTGTATCTACCACAGCATCAAAGGCATTATTTAAAAGATTTAAAATTACTTGAGTGATTTGAACGCTTCGACATTCTAAAACGATGTCCGAGGGTCCATCCTCCATCACGAGATCGACTGCGTGATTCTCAAAGCGAGTCTGACAAAATTCGAGTACCTCAGTAAGTAATTTTTTAACTGAGATAAATTCGCGAGGATCGTTTTTACCTTCACGAGCAAAGGACCGAAGTCCTTTAATAATTTTTGAAACCCTCTCCACCATCATCGCTATAGTCGAAGTAATTTTATGAAGCTCTTTTTGATCAAACCGATTCGTCTCTAGAGCTTCTTCAAGCTGATGAACTCGACCTAGAATTACAGTCAACGGGTTATTAATCTCGTGAGATATTCCGCCAGCCATCTCTCCTAACGCACTCATCTTAGCTGAATACATCATTTTTGCCTGAGTTTCCTTGAGAGTCTGAATAAGATGATCCTTTTCAAAACTAAGTCGAATGGAGTCGACGATATAAGTATGCATTCGCCTCACCAAAACCGTAAGCAGAACCAAAAAGAAAAAAAGCAAAGCACACATTCCGTATTCATACCGACCGCCCTCTATAAATAGCCTAATTCCAAATGGAACCAGCGCAGGTAATAAAAATGCATGCACGGCCTTTTTTGAAGCACAGTAGGCAATCGCGGCTCCTGCCGTAGTGCCTGCTAAGAGAAAACCTAAAAATGTGTGATGAAGAACATTGCCAGTAGGCAGAAGCAAAGACCCTGCCACCCCCCAGGCTGCGCCAGATAAAAAAGTACTTAGAACAAAAATGAATTCCCAAAATTTCGGATCGAAAGGTTTGAGCTTTTTAATATGGTTATGATTAAAATAAGTCTGAAAACTCACTCTTAACATATAGAGACAAAAAATACTTGATGCCCAAATAATGAGTGATGAAGTTTCAATAAGACCGATCGATAAAAAAGCGTAAAGGGCAGCATTGATTAGCCCACTTGTTTGTGCAGCAACACTCTGGCGATATAGCCACTCCACTCTTGTTTTTTCAATCTGAAGAAAATTTACTTCTTTGATCGTCTCATCCATTTTTTATCGCCTTAAAAACTAATAAACGTGATAGAGAAGCCGCTTAAAGTGCTTATCAAAATCTTCTTTTGTAAACGGCTTTATTAAGTAATGCGAAACTTTAAGCGAGATTGCTTCTCGAATAGATTCGCGATCATCTACCGCAGAAATCATCATAAAAGGAACTTTGCGATAGATGGGATGACGTCTCAATTTACTCAGCAACTCAAAGCCTGTCATCTTAGGCATCTTCCAGTCTGAGATAATAATATGATACGGTGTACCTTCTCTCGAAGATTTAACGCATAAGTTATAGGCATCGATTCCATTGGCCGCAGTATCAACTTTTGTTTCATTAAGTCTGCTCAATCGCCTTAAAATAATATCGCTGACCTGAGGCTCGTCTTCGACAACCAGAATTCTGTATCTAGAACTTTGGTGATCTTCTACTGGAACCTGAGTCGATAAATCTTTTGCAAAACCAACAAAGTCTTCGACAATATGTTTTAAACTTTTTGCGGATTGTTCGGTCGAATTAAGTAAAAGCTTAGATTGCTCATTCACAACTTGATAGAGCTCCGACCTGAGAGATTCAACCTTACTATGAATTTCCTCAACGGACGGGTTAAGGTCATCAACCATATTCTGAGTGGCATCTCTCACCGCTCCAATTTTAGCAGCCTTCAAATCCTCGTGAAGAGGTGAGCCCTCGCCTCGCCATTTTGATCTTTCGTGAGCTTTATGAATCACTTTCATCAGCGTATCTTTTTGCATCTCCGATGGAGTGAGATAATCTGAAGCTCCACTATTTAGTAAGACCGAACTTAGGGATGCATCAGTACAGTTAATAATAACAAAAGGTGTCATACCAAACTGAGGTCTGAGCTTTTGAAGCGTATTAGTACCTGAGCTGTCAGGCAGGTTAAGATCGAGTAAAACGACATCGAACATATGTTCAGACGCCGCCTCAAACGAAGTCTTTAGATCGCCAGCTTCAATCATTTTATAATATGGAGATCGTGCTTCTGATAAAAAACCAAGAATTTGCCTTCTTATCTGTGCGTCCTTTTCGATAACAAGAATTTTAAGCTCTGAAGAATTTTTTGAGCCCTCGGCCATATTGCTCCCTTTCCTTTCCATTAAACTTTCATCCTCTTGGTGACCGACTTAGGAAGCCGAATAATAAAGCGGGTATTTACCGATTGAAGATCAAGCTCTAGAGTTCCGCCGTTACGCGCGATCATTTCTCGAGAAATACTTAGTCCGAGGCCAGTGCCCCTTCCTACTTCTTTAGTTGTAAAAAAAGGCTGGAATATTTTTTTATAAATATCAGGCGAGATACCTAATCCGCTATCGGTCACTGATATTTCAAAATGATCTTCAGCATCCAAAAACGAAAGTCGAATCCATTTTTCATGCCGATCTTTTATGGCATCTTGAGAATTTCCAATAAGATTAAGAAGAACCTGAATCATTTCGGTCGGCCGACACAGAATTTTTGTATAGGGTGCAACTGAATCAATTATTAAATCGATATCTTTGTATCTGATTCTTTCTCTACAAAGCTCGGCCGTCTCATCAAATATTTTCTGAAGAGAACATTCTTCGGCTGGATCGTTCGATCCGTCGCGCGCAAAAGATTTTAAAGATCGGACGATTTTTGCAATTCGCAATGCCGTTGATTTAATTGACTTGAGTGTATTTACAATTGTTTCTCTTTCTAGCTTTCCGTCAGAGATATGTTCGAGAAGGTCATCGGCCCCACCAATTATGGCGGTAAGAGGATTATTCACTTCGTGACCCACACCTGCGGCCATCTCTCCTAAACTTGCCATTTTTGAAGCAGAATGACTTCGTGCATAGAGTTCAATATTTTGAGCCTTCAATTCTGAAGTAATCTCATAAATTCGTACTTCATCTAACTTTTGCTGAGTGATATCTCGAATCGTAACCACTCCCCCGACAATCTCTTGATTGCTATCATAAATTGGACGTCCAGTTACGTTAATGAACGCTCCGCCAGGCTTTTTTGGGTTGCGAATAAACTGAACTACTCCATCTGTTTCAATACCCCGTATGGCTTTTACTAAAGGTAAGTCTTCGGAGGCAAAAAGAGAGCTCATATCTTCTTTGAAGACTCCGTAAACGCTCGACCACTTCTCGCTTGAATCGGCAATAGCAGACATTCCCATAATTTTCTCAGCGGCCGCATTAAACAAAGTAAAGTGACCCTCTTTGTTTGCGACCACAACCCCATCTCCGATCTTCTCTAAAATCGCCCGTAACATTTGTGTTTGAGCGCCATAGGCTTCGTCTAAGACATTGATGAGGTGTGATGTTCGCCAGATAAGGACCAAAAACAAACTAATTATTGCGCTAGTAAATAAAGAGGTTCCAAATTGTAAATCGAAAAGCCCTTCTTCTTCACCTTTAAGACGCAGCCACCCCAGTCCAATCGGTAAAATAAAAACAAAAGGAATAAGTGATCGACTCATTATTCCACCGGCAGAGGCGGCAATAATTGTTTTGGTTAATTCACCATTTGCCCGTATGCCAAAAATTGAAAGAATAAAAAGAAAAAACCCGATAACCGTATTAAAGGCCATCGGAAAAAATCCGCCAATCGTAATAAATCCTTCACTTTGGTAAATATAACCGGTGAAAACAGAGACTGTAATGAATAGAGTAAAAAGCGTAAAAATCTGAGAAATTAACTGACGTGAGCTTCCCATCTTAAAATCGATAAATAGAAGACTCAAAGAGCAGAGAATAAAACATAAAGCTGTATTGGGAGCCATTTGATTCCCGTCTAAACGATTCGTAAAAAATACTCGATCAATCCGAAAATCTAGCCCCAAATAAATACTCAGCTTTGATATCCCAATACTGAAGACAAGAAGCGCGATAACTTTACCCAGACGAATATGAAAAACCTTCTGATCGCGAACCCTCAAAAGTAAAAGTGAAATACCTAAGAATATAAAACAGATTGCAGTTAGTGGGTTCATCGACACGCTCGATGAATTGAGGCTCTTTAAAAATGAACTATCGATCTGCCAGCCGATAAAGGCAAGAACCGCAAGTAAAATAATAGCAATAGTCGAGTACAGAGAAAGCCTAAACAGTCTTTCAGCTAATTTTTTTTCTAAACCTTCAACCACCCCTTCATTTTTTACTACAAACAAATTTTATTTGCACAAACAAAATCTGTTTCAAAATTCTGAATTGTAAAAAAAATCGCAAACACTCTATGAGGGGCTTAAGAATCCGCAAATCAAATAAAAATCACCGTCCTGCCAGCGAATATCTTCAACAGATAATTTATGTCCCAACCAAGTGTACTCAGGTAGTCCGCCCATCTTCTGAAGTGCAAGATTGAGAGATCTATTGAGAGCGTCATCAATATCGTCGATCCTCTTTCGAATAGGCTTACTCAGAAATGCAGAAGCTTTAAGCTCCTCGACTTTGGGCTGAGAGAATTTTAACTCCATTGTCTTCTCTCCATTGGCATGAGCTTGAAGGCCGAACTCAAATGGAATTGAGCCAGAGAATTTTGCCTGCAGCCCTAAAAAATTGGTGAGATCAAAAAGAGATAAGGTGAATCTTGAAATATCTGAAAAATCAATTGAGCTTGCCGACGCTTTTTGACTTTGCTGAGAATCTACCAAAGGTGCTGCGGCCATTTTTTCAAGAGTTTCGATCGGAGTTCTCGGCTTAAAAAGACGAGATACCATCGAGACAAGGGGTGAAACGATAAGCTGAGCTTTCATCCACGGTGCTTTAAGGCGAATGCCAGCTGAAATTTCCATTTTCTCGTTAATCTGTGGAACCTTTGAAATTTCAATAGTGTGATGAGGCTTCAATACACCCTTCATCGTCTCTCGAATGAGGGCCTTCCAATCAATCTCATGTAGAATTTGATTCGTCGTCTCAAGCGGAAGTCTTAAAACCAAATATTCTCCGGACTCATTTAAAATAGATCTAATTTTTTGAGCCGATTGTGGCTCAAGGTGTCCCCATCCATTTGAAATCTGCTCGCTCACACCGCGCAGCACAAAAACATCACTAGGAAACTTAGTGTCTTCAGCCCTCAGTAATTCAAGTGAGTGTAACTTCCAACCACTATATGAAAAACCTTTAGTCGATTTACTGGCCTGATTAAAAACAGGCAACTTTGCTTGAGCCGGAGATAAATACTTTTGTAGAGCTTCTCTCATAAGCAAATCATTAATGCTCACCATTCCTTGCGAAATTAAATCTTCTATAAGAGATTTGGACTGAGCGCTCGGAGCTTCAAGCGCAGCCTCTAATGAAGAATCGGTAGGTTTATAGCATTGAGAGACCATCAGTTGACTAACACCATTTATGGTATCGATTGAAAATGAAGAGTATCGAGACTTTAAGCTAACTTGAATTTTTTCTTTAAAAGCAGACGCCGAAATCTCTTCGCAAGGCACAGGCAAATCTGAAACAATTTGCTTCATCCACAATGAAGATTCTTTTGCGATTTTCTCAGTCGAAGAATTCTGGGCAAAAAGTCGCGGGCCAGCAGCATTTTTGATAAGTCTTTCTAATGCAACCAGAAAATACTTCTCAGATTGCTCTCCATAAAATGCCTTCACTAATTGAACATATGCAAGATCAGTAATATCACTGCCGATCTTGCTTCCTAAATAAGCAACTGTATGATTTATCAAACTCATTTGCTGCTTTAAGGTTTGCTCGGCTAAAGGCAGGTACTTCTGAATATTACTTTGAGCCTGTTGTACAATAATTTCTTCAAGAGGTTTCTGAACACGACTTCCAATCATATAAAGTTCATGCGCTAAATCATCCTCAGCTTTTCGCATGGTTAAAAAGCCTTTTTCCAACTTCATCTTCACTTTAGGCGATTGCAGGTAATAAGGAACTCGGCGCCTCAAATACTCTTCTAGAACTTCTCGAATCGCACTGGCGATATCACCACTTTGTCCATCAAGAATTGACTCAACAAAACGAGAGGTCATCTCATCTCGCTTATAGCCCTTTGACGAACCTAAGAATGATTCAATAAAACCCAAAAATTTCTGCTGCATATTCGACTGAAAATCATAACTAATACCTCTCAACTGAACTTTGGTGAACAAGATCTGATCGAGATTGTGCTTTAAATCTCTTACCTGAATATCCAATTCATTCTGCGAGGGCTTGAGACAAAGATCGAAGTCAAACCTTAACTCTGTTGCTTTCTGTTTTGGCTGATACACCGACGCAGATAAATCTTTAACCTTAATCAACCCTAAAATTTTCTTTGATTGTGTACGAACTGTTAAACCCAAGTCTTCTCCGGTGACCTGAACTGGATCTGCAATATTAATATAGGTATCGGCAGAAACAAGATATGTTCCGTGGCATTTCACGGCAGATTTTGAATGATCTCTAAATCTTAAATTAATTTGATCAGGGCGCAAATAAGGCGCCTTAAGCACTCCTCTCACTTTAAAAATAAAATCTTCGACGAGTTTTGATGACGAAATTTTCTTTTGGTAGTTAATATCAAGAGGTATCTGCTTTACAGCTAAACGAGCCGACATCTCTTTACGAATTTCATTTTCGATCATTCCTTGAAGTTCGATTCCTAGTGGAGCTTGCTTTCGATAAGGATAGACCGCAAGTTGTGATCTAAAGAAATCGCCCTGTGAAACCAGGAGCGAAGTTTCGACTTTGTCTGTCTGAAGCCATTTGCTCCCCAGACGAACATCAAATTTATCAACACTAAGTTGATCAAAGTTAGTTTTAAATTCTTTGAGATTGAGATCTAAGTTTGGCTTAATCTGAGCTTGAGCCTCCCCTGAGAACCAAAGACTTTCATCTTCATTGCTCTTCATATGAATGCGAAGACCTAAATCATTATTCGAAACTCTTCGACCAAAGTGAAAAATTTGCAAACCCTGAAGTTCAATTTGAGGATTTTGAATATTCGCCCTTACGGAGCCAATAAACTTTGACGGGCCTTCAAGAGCTGAAAGGTTAAGTTTAGGCGCATTAAAATGAAAAGGCACATCGACTGAAAACTTTGAAATGATCTGCAAATTTTTAGAAGGATCAGTTTCGGGATTTTGCGGATCGTACGGTAATAATTTAAATCGCTCCTGCACGTTTTCTGCTGAGGTATCAATTGCTACAAAACTTTGCTGATAACTTACCTTACCCGAAAGCACCTCGCTTAATTTCTGAGCGGCAAAGCCAAGCAGTGCTTGTTTGAATGGATTACGATCAAGAGATTCTTTTATAAATCCCCAGCCCTCTTCGGATCCAAAAATTTGATCAAACGCTTGAGAAGCCATATCGTATCGTCGGCCCTTAAAATAAACTGACTTTATTTTTACTGCAGAAAGAGCCATATCAATACTATTTCGACGAAGAGAAAAATCAGGGCGCTGAAGTGCCGAGTCCCAAATGAGAGCACCTTTGAGGGAAAGCTTTTGATTTGTTTCATTTTCAATAACGATTTGAACCTGATCGTCAGTCTTAATCTCAAATGGCTTTGTGAGAGTTTGAGATTCAATTCTAAGAGTAGGCACCTGAATCACGATTCGTTTATACGGAAGCTGCAGAGAGATCTGTGCGAGCTGAACATCTTGAGTAAAGTCAATTCTTGAAAAATTGACTTGCTCTACTTGAACACTCAGCTCTTGGGGATCAAAATCAGGAGTAAGATCAAGCTTTCCATTGATTCGAGTTAAAAAACTTTGTTCACCCATCTCAAATTTAAAATCTGTATTGAGCGGAATTGAATAAGTCTTTTTAAGAAGAGCGGCCGCTGATTTCAGTGCGGTTTCAATAAAAGAAAAAGATTGTCCGTCTGAGACAAAACTTTGCAAAGCCTTTTGAATAAGAGGCGCAGGAACATAGGCTTCGATCGAAGAGTTTCTCCCCTTCATCTGCTCAAGAGACTGAGCAGCCTTTAGTTCCTGATAGTAGCGCAAGCGAAATTCATTCCAGGCTAAAACAAATTGCTGCTGTTTATTTTTTGTTTTAGTCGTATGTGCAGATGAGGCCGAAACACTTTGAGGATCAAAACCTAAAATCCAATTTGAAAGAAGAATTCTATTAACGGCTTTATCTTTTTTCTTATGAAAAGATTTAAGCTCTTCAAGAGCCAGGGAGATCACCCTATCGCCTTCAGGAATAAAATAGAGATCCCAGCCAGACGGCCTAGAGATCAAAGCAAACTGATGGGTTTGCAGCTTTTCAAAATAAGAATCAAAATCTTTAATCGAAAACCTATAGTGAGGACTTTCTTTGAGTTGAGATATAACATCCTCACGACTTGCCCCATGCACGCCCCGTGACGAAGCCATAAGCAAAGAGTAAAGCCAGATTAACCAACCTAAAAACCCTAAAAACTTCCACAACTTATGCGATATCGGAAGTATATAAACCCCTGTTTTGTCTTCCATGGCGTTGGCGCTAGATGCAATTAATATGCCAAGTTTAATCTGGCCTTAAGATCTCAAGGTCCGGGGGGACGAGGAGTTGAAAAAGGAATCGGATACTGCGGACTTGATCTGCAACTTCTGCATATCCAAGATTTCACAAATGAATGCCCAAGATAAAGTTCGAGTATTTCAAACCCGCCATTCTTAACGAAAGATGTCTAAAATGGCCGCTTGAGTTTTTTTAAGGGATTACCGAGATTTTTCTGAACATCGTCTAGACTCTCTTTGATTTTTCCGGTCGCTGCACTTTCGGCTTTTTCTTTGAGCTGCTTCTGAAGTCCATCAGCTTCATCGCGATACGACGTTGCCTTTTGAACGAATGTTTGAACTCGGTCTTTTACTTCAGATTGAAATTGAGCGACTTGTTTATTGGCTTGCTCTTTTACTTGAGCTACTCGACCTTCTACTTCTTTGGTTAGGCGCTCCTGAAACTCAGCTACTTTTTTGCGAACGCCCGCGTCAACGCCGTCTTTAATCTTCTTATCTAGATCACTAGTGATATGAAAATCGAGGCCCTTCTCGGTCGACTTAAGTTCAATTTCTAATTCAAACCCCTTAAGTTGCGCAAACACCTCGTCCATAATTGGGGCAATCACTCCCCGCTTTGGCACCTCTTTGGTGTCCCAAACAATATCTCTAAACTGAATTCGACTGACCCAACTCATCTGATCCCCATCGAATTTTAGGTTCGAAGAAGAGTCGGCCATACCACTGGCCATCCGAATGGGAAAAACCTTTGGAATTCCAATCGGCCAAGACTCCGCTTTTATTTTTGAAACAGCGAGACTAAACTCATCTTTATCAGTTTCTTTTGTATAATCCCAAAAGGCCTTAAATTTTGTTTCGCCGATGGGCGAATTCGTAAAGCTAGCCTTGACTTCAATAGAAGAAGGCTTTCCATAAAGTTTAGGAGCCGAATTCAGATCAATAAGATTAAGTTGATAAAGCTGTGAAACGATTTTTCGATCTCCGGCTTCAATTCCCTTCATACTAAAATCAGATTTAGCCAAAACGAAACTGGGCTCCTGCCTCTCATGCACAAAAATAATATCTCTGCCTTTGGCGCGTTCAGGTTTTTTAACTTCAACACCAGCCCCCGCAGTTTTTGATGCCATATATTTGCGCAGCAATTTGTGATACCGCAAAACCATCTCTGCGCGTCCAACCCATTCTGGTCCGAAAAGAATTTTTGAAAGATTGCCGACGTTCAACTCTTCAAGACTGACGGCTTTCTTTGCACGCTCTAAATCTGCATCAAAAGCTTTTTTTGCAGCATCATACTCAGTCTGAACTTTACCCGCATCTTTTTGAACATCCCCCACTAAATTTTCAGCCTTGGTCTTTTCGGCATCAAAAAAATCATAGGTAGCTTTAATTGTTTGTACGGCGGCTAAAATATCTTGCGGATTCTTGGGGGGATTACTGGCTAATTTTCGTGCATCAGCAATTCGTGATTCATATTCTTTTAAGTCTCTAAGATCTTTAAAACGTACAGCCCAAGCACTCTTTAATTCTTCGATAGTTGTCATCGAATGTTTGTAGGCTTCCATCGATTGCAAATTAAGAGTATTCACAATTTCCCGAGGATCTCTGGGAATTTCAAAGTCCAACATCTTCGAAACCGGAAGATCTGATATCTCTGTTTTTAAACTTTGAAATGCTTGATCGAATTGCTTAGATACCCACGAGGGCGGAGCTTTCGGTTTAGGCGGCAAGAACCCTGAAGTTCGGCGATTTGTTCCCCAGGCAATTCCTTTGACCGAAAACTCATCAATGACAAATCTCTTTTTAAGTAGTGGCAAGGTTTGAAAATTAATAACTATATCTTCAAACTCCACCGCATTTTTAAACTCTTCTTCACTCGATGCGATTTCGAGTCTTTTAATTTTTAAACTTGATTCATTAAATGACAGAGACAATGCCGTGATATCGGTCTTTGTGTCAGTGATCGAAGAAATTCCATTTTCGATCCAATTCTTAAGCCAACCTTCGATCTTAAGAAAAGCCACGCCTACGATAAGCGCAATCAGCAAAACAACTGGAATAAAAACCTTTAGACGAATAATCATGTAAGATTGAACTTCTCTCTTAATCCTTGGAATTTTTCATAAAGACCATAAATCGGAGTAGCTTTAAGCGCCTTCACGAATTTGCTATCTTTAAGTTGTTCACGCCAGCGGGCGCGATACTTTTTCACTCCCACGACCGACAAAACAAAAACTGGAATAAACAAAATCAAGCCAGCCGCAAGAGATCCAACCACAATCGTATTGTAAAAACGGAAGAAAGGCCAAATAGCTCCGGTTGTCATTTCAATCCAAAAAGGTCGAGCTTCCTTTAAGTCGACTAAAAGAAAATATCCAAATCCATCAAAAAGCGGATCAAGCGCAAATGCCAAAACTGAGAAAAATCCAAAACTTAAAAAGAACATCGAAAAATTAACCCGCAAAAGACAGACAATTAAAAAGAGACAAAGCGTCTGAAGCGTCATGAACGGACTAAATCCACACAGCATACCAAAGGTGACTCCAGCGGCTAGTTGCCACGGTGAAGTTTCTGAATTTAATAACTTTAAAATACTGTGAAGAGTTTTTATTACAATAAACACAACGATTAATCTTAAGTTTTTGAACTAAGATAAGGCAAGATCTGAGTTAAACGTTTCAGGTCATTGTGCAGCTACCCGCCTTACAAGAATAAAGTTTTGGCTCACTACTCCATTTGCGGTCAAAAAATGGCACTTCTTTAAAGTCAGTCGCGCTTTTGCAAATCGCCTTCCAAGCTCGAGGGCTGTATTTTTTTCGCATCTCAGTCTCAAATTCTGAATGAGGCGAGACCGCTACTAGAGTTTCAACCCCATCAACGTACTCATTTACGGCCATAGCAAAACGATGGAATCCCCCGGGGGTTTCGAGGGCCGATCCTAAAACAGCTTGAATACTCTTTTGAGCCGCCTCTCGATAACGTCCATCGCCAGTTAATTCGTAGAGGTGAAGAAAATTTGAAATCATAACCGACTGAGCACTGGGCAAGGCGCCATCGTGAACCTGCTTATGACGAACAAGCAGATCTTGAGTGCTCACACGAGTCGTCCAAAATCCGCCCTCATCTATATCATAAAATTTTTGCAGAACTGCCTCAGATAACTCGCATGCCGATTTAAAATATTTTGAATCCCGGGTCACACGAAGAACTTGCAAGAGTCCCTCTATAAAATAAGCATAATCTTCTAAAAAGCTTTCACTCGATTGCAAGGAATCATGCGCCAAATGTTTTAAGTCACTTTGATTCCAAGCAGCCCTTAAAATATAGTCAGCAGCACGTTTGGCAAGCTCTGTATATTTTGGCTCATTCAATGCAAATCCGGCTTGAGCAAGAGCAGTGATCATCAGTCCATTCCAGCTTGTCTGGATTTTTGAATCGAGCAACGGGTGTACTCTCTGATTACGTTTCTTTAAAAGTAACTCTCGAATAGATTTGAATCTCTCTCTCTCCTCATCTGTTAAATCTTTTGAAAGATGCAAAATATTTTTACCTTCAAAATTCCCCCCGGCACTCACATTATAGAGAGCGAAAAATTCATCTCGTAAATTCGCAGGCACGATCGCCTTCAATTCTTCTTCGGACCAAATATAAAAGAGGCCTTCATGATGTTCACTATCGGCATCGATCGCGGAATAAAAACCTCCCGCCTCCGAGGTCATTTCACGTTCGACCCATGAAAAAATATCAGTCAGCACATTCTTAAAAAACGGATTCTGAGTGACTTGCCATGTCTCTGTAAAAAGAACAGCTAGTAAAGCATTGTCGTAAAGCATTTTTTCAAAATGCGGAACTTGCCAAAGCGCATCGGTTGAATAGCGATGAAATCCGCCACCTATATGATCGTAAACTCCTCCCCATGCCATTTTCGCTATCGAATGAGAGACAATATCGAGATAATTTCTATCATTTTGTTCAACAGAGGCGCGAAGTGCTAGGCGCAAGCCATCGCTGTGAAAGAATTTAGGCGCGCCACCAAGGCCTCCACCGGTTGCATCATAGTTATTAACTATATTGCGAAGAACACGCTGAGTGATTTCGTTATCAATCAGATCTCGACTTTCAAAAAATCGAGATTGTTGAACCAACAATCCAGTGAGCTGTTCACTATTCTGCTTCACCATATCTTTTTGGTTTTTAAAAATATCCGCAATACGCAGAAGAATTTCTCTAAAAGGCGGCCGCCCATACCGCGAATCAGGAGCAAAGTACGTCCCACCAAAAAATGGTTTTAGCTCGGGAGTGAGAAAAATATTGAGAGGCCATCCGCCTTGTCCGGTCATCATTTGTAAGGCAGTCATATAGACATGATCAAGATCAGGCCGCTCTTCGCGATCGACTTTAATAGAAATAAAATGATCTTTTAAAATTTGAGCGATCTCAGGATCAGAGAAACTCTCTTGCTCCATCACATGACACCAGTGACAAGACGAGTAGCCAATACTTAAGAAAATTGGTTTACCCTCTAATTTAGAGCGCGAGAGAGCCTCTTCACTCCAGGGGTACCAGTCGACAGGATTATCTTGGTGTTGCTTTAAATAGGGCGATGAAGAGGCTTCCAATCGATTCGGCATCAGACAAAAGTATGAATTATCTCCTCTTCTGTCGACAGCCTAAAGGCCTTAAATCATGAAATCTCCACTTGATACTTGGGATGAGTCTTCTTAACGTAGGTCTCAAAATGAGCCGTAGTTATTGGGCTATTTTAGGGTAAAAAGCCAAAAACGGGGGTTTTTGGTCGGTTATTTCAAACACGAGGAGTTGCATGAAAAGCGCGAGGGCGGTTAAGACAAAGTCTCTAGGTTCAAAAAAGACGACGACTAAAGCAAAAAAAGCACCCAAAAAAGCGGCTCCGTCGCTGGTAAAAAAGGTAACAGCCAAAATTAAATCCGTTTTAAAGGCCGAAAAGAAGAAGAAGAAGCCCGAAAAACCCGTTCTTACAAAAGAAAAATTAAAGCTCCAAGCAGCAGATGAGGCTCAGAAAAAGGCTCTCGCTAACCCTTTTGATGCGTTTTTAAATATTTGGAAGCCCAAGATTGAAAGCTTCGATATTGGGCTAGATCGTTTTGTTCAACACTTTGCAGCCGGCGAAAAGAACAAAGAAGTCATTAAAGCCCAGGTTGCCGATAAAATTCAAACTCAAATGAGACGCCACCCATTGTCTCCCGATATTGAAGCTCAGCTTATGGAAAGACTGCAGCGCGACCGGGTTCATAAAATTGGCACTATTTTCTCAATGAAGCCTAAGCTGACCTTAAGACTTAATACCATGAAGGCTGATTTAGCCGGATTTGGAACTAGCCAAATCGCTGAGTCTCTTAAAATAAAAAGAGGGACTCTAACCCCTTGGTCATTTGAAGTTGGAAAACCTGAAGATCTCATCGCTCACCCCGCATACCAGCGAGGACTTTTTGAGATTCAAGATGAGTCCTCTCAACTTGCTTCTCTTTTAGTTAATGCCCGTGCAGGCCAAAGAATTTTAGTCATGAACGCCGGTCAAGGCGAAACCGCACTGGCGCTCTCGTCAATGATGCGAAATAAAGGAAGTCTTTTTGTTTACGATGCTGACCCTAAGAAGATGAAAACCTTTAAAGACAGGGCTGATAAAGCAGGTTTCGATAATTATCGAATATTGACTGATGCTCAGATCAGCGAGGTTAAATCTCTTGATTCGGTATTGATCGAAGCTCCTAGTAGTTCGCTCGGGGTGATTGGTAAACATCCTGAAATCAAATGGCGATTTCATAAAGAAGAACTCCCTAAGCTTCATAAAATTCAAGCTGCCCTTCTAAGAGAAAGCGGACGAAAATTGAAGCTCGGCGGTTATATGATCTACGCTGCCTATACTTTAAATAAGTCAGAGACCGAAGAGCAAATCGATCATTTCTTACGAATGTCACATAATTCCTTTAGATTAGTGCCTGCTTTAGCTTACGTAAAAGAATCGGTTCACCCCTATTGCCAAAACTTTTTTGGTTTTTCATGGGACGATAAAACGCTGGCAAGCTTTGGTGAGTTTGATCCATTTTTTACTGTCCTACCTGATGTTCACGCATCACCCGGTTTATTCTTGGCAGTGATCCAACGAACTCGCATTAGCACCTAAAAAATGCTGCGCTGCAGCATTTTTTGAGTGACCTAAGTACTTGAGTTAATTGGGCTTTCAAACTCTTTCTCAAAATTTTTGAGATAAATATGCCGAGTTGGCCGATAGAACCTCAGTATGTCTTTCATTCCGGATAATATGGGAGTTCTTAGAGGTGCTGCTTATTTGAAAAAGCTTAATCGGCAGGTTCAAAATAAATTGCAGCCGTCACAAACCCCACCGGAACCTGCTGCAAAAGTAATTTCTGCTTCAAAAAGCGTTCTGAGTTCGGGGAATAACACCACACTATCTGGAGCTTTAAATTTTGCGCTGACGATGAATGAATCTTCAGTACGTGACTCACCATCAATGCTTAAAGTTCAGCAAAACTTTAAAGAAGAAGAACGTCCCCAGTTTATCGATCACGAGCAGACAAAACGTGACGAAAACACTCAAGGCTTAGGTAACCGAACGGCTCAAATTTCAAATAGTTCAGACGAAGAAACCAAACGCCTTTACGGACTTCAATCTTCAGAAGCCGCTGATTCATCATTTACCTCGTCGAGTATCGAGCCCACTCAACAAGATGCAATTGATCTAAGAGGAGCAATTATTCAGAAAGTAAAATTTGAGATCGCGATGGATCCAAATTTAAGCGAAGACGATATTAAAAGTTATATCGATGAAGAATTTGGAATTGGAACTTCCGAACTTCTCGACATTCAGCGTGTCGATAACGGAGCAGGAAAATCATCGGTCATAGTCAAACAAGTTGAATACGACTCCCTTGATGTAGCCGATAAGTCAGTTTTTCTTCAGGCTGTTTCAAATATGAAACAAAATTATGACACCCAAGGTAGCGAACGCTCTTTGACAGGTGCAGATATTGAAAAGGTCATTGATGAAATCAAAAGCACCTTGGGTAATGAGGGACTACCCTTTGTCGAACAACTAAGAGAAGATCTTAAAAACTCGACAGATGTTGAGGTCACTCTTTCACAGTTTGAAGCCGATGCTCTCGATTTAGGCTTGAGCTCTTCTGATAGTGAGAAAATCAAAAGCCTAGTCGAAATTTTAAAGAGCGCCGATCAAAGAACTCTTCAAGGCTTTGATGAAAATGCAATTATTGATGATGCAAAAATTCAATATTCAAGCGGTCGATATGCCGAAGCCTTCTCACCCGAAGAAATCGATGCGCAGGCCAGCCTGACCGAAAATCTTTTATTTCTTAATCGATAATCTCGATCGGTTTATAAACCCATAATCGAATAGCCGCTATCAACATAAAGAATTTGACCGGTAATTCCACGAGAAGCTTCAGAGCCCAAAAATAAAGCGGTCTCTCCTACTTCTTCAATCGTAATATTACGATGAAGAGGAGCTTTCTCTTCGATTTTTGTAAGAATAGATCGAAAATCTTTTACTCCGCTAGCCGCCAATGTTCGGATCGGCCCAGCAGAAATTGCATTCACTCGAATTCCTCGCGATCCACAATCGGCAGCAAGATATTTTACTGAAGACTCAAGTGCAGCTTTGGCAACTCCCATCACGTTATAATTACTTACAACTTTTTCAGCTCCATAATAACTGAGAGTAATAACCGAGCCTTTTGTTGCCTCGAGAGCAGGAAGAAGCGCACGAGTCGCCGCAATCAATGAGTATGCTGAAATATCAAGTGCAGTTTGAAAACCTTTTCGAGAGGTGAATAAAAATCCCTTTTCAAGATCTTCGCGATCGGCATAAGCCAGGGAGTGAACCAAAATATCAACTCGATTATCCCACTTTGCTTTTACAGTCTCACCTAAAGCAGAGAGATCCTGATCGTAAGCGACATCACATTTGGCAATCAACGTGGCATCCATTTCTTCAGCTAAAGGTCGCATTCGCTTTTCAACGATATCGATATAAGTAAAACCGAGTTCGCATCCCGCAGCTTTAAGAGATTTTGCAATCCCATAAGCAATACTTCGTTCGTTGGCCAAACCCATAATCAAAGCGCGTTTTCCTGCTAAATTCATGCTTTGAATGATTGGCCGAATGAGGCCTATCTGTCAATTAATCAACAATCGACGATTCAGTTAGGGTGCCATCAGCTTTTGAATTTTTATCAAGTTGAGGCAAAAGCTGACATAGTTTTTCAAATTGAGCGTAACTGATTTCAACCCAGGCAGAATGCCTTTTAGTCTTTAAAAGTTGAGTAGAAGGTAGCGCTTTAAAGAACTCTTTCTCCCAGACAAACTGACCGGGACCAAAACGCATATCGTCAGTCATAAGCTCGCCCTGGACGACAAATCTAAGCGTTGTCACAGGAGTCTTCGCTCTCTGGACCGCAAAATCTTCAGGCTTATCGCAGGCCTGAAACGAATCAAAACAATACGAAATCTGAGCGAGGCTTAAACCTTTGAAGAGTCGACTTCGATGAGCGACATTTAAAAATAAGCGTCTTTCAAAAAAATCAATGACCTTTTGTTGAACAAGCGGTTTAGATTTTGCAAATTCTACAAATTTTTTCCCACTAAATTCTAAAAGTTCAACTTCTGTTTTTGTTTTGACGACTGAAGTGCGTTTGAGACCTGAAAAAAATGAAAGTTCACCAATAAAATCGCCAGCTTTCTGAGCTTCTTGCAACTCGCCCTTAAACATCTGCGAAAGTTCACCTCGTAAAACTAAAAAGAAACTATGAGCGGGATCTCCTTCTCTAAATAAGATCTGCCCCGCTGGCATTCGGCGCACAAAAGTTGAATCGACAAGCGAAGAAAGCTCATCGGCTCTTAAAGTTGAAAAAAACTCTATCGTGGAAGGCAGGGTAAATTCTAATTGAGTTCGTCTCGTCTCCTCGGTTTTCTCTTTTTCAAAAACGACCGAAGCGGTGATTTCTTGAAATGGTGTTGGGGGAGCATGATCTTTATCAAGATCGTTACGCTTAACTCGCTTAAGAGAAAACGAATCAGATAACAAAGTCTTAAGACTACTCAATTTATCAAAGGCAGAGGGAATTTCTTTAAGCCAATGATATCCAGCTATGGCTTCAAAGAATTGCCCTTCGCGAATAAATCCTTCAACCGCCAAAACCATATACTGCACGGCTTTTGGCTCGGCTTCTTTTTTCAAATAAGTTTTATAAAGATCTGCAAGATCTCTCGCTAAAAAACTTGCCTGAAGAGGATCTTCCGAAGCAACTAGATCGTCTTTAACGCGGCGAATGGCTTCTTCGATTTCACCTTTTTTTAAAAGAGGTTCGATATTTTGCCAGGCGATCGTTCTCATGAAAATCTTGCCTTAAGAAATTTCGTATCAGTTCCTTTTTCTTGATCCACTGCGATCTTTGCGGTCTTCAAACATTTTGGGCAACGAGCCTGGTAAAATTCATCCTCTGGTTTGCGATAGACGCGCGCATAAACCCTGCAGCATTCAAACTGTATGCCTATAAAAGGTCGCGAATTTTCTTCGTTCGACTTCACTCTTCTTATTATGACATGATAACCCGCATGAACACTTTACTGCGCCGCCCCAAAATGAATCGAATCGTGATCATCGGCCGTGGCCCTTGGGGTACCGCATTGAGTCGACTATTTAAGCCTTCCGCTCTCTCAATTCGTAGCCTCGATGAAAGTTCTACTTCTACCGATTGGGCGATTGCGATGAAGCATCAGCCACTCATTGTTTTTGCCTGCCCTTTTAAAGTGATCGCATCTCTGCTTAAAAAAATAAAAGATGTCCCTCTCTCTGGACTACTCTGCGCCTCAAAAGGAATCGATCGCGAAAGCTTACAAACTTTTTCTGGATTAGCTGCAGCAGAAAAAATTCAAATTCCTTACGGCAGTCTTTCGGGCCCGACCTTCGCGGCCGAGGTGCTGCAAAAAAAACCTTCGGCCTGTGTGATCGCAAGTCGAGACGCCCATTTTGCAAGGCTCATTTCAAAACAGATTTCAAACGCGTATTTTAGAATTTATACGAATAATGATCCTGTCGGGGTTGAAGTCTGCGGGGCCATGAAGAATATTTTTGCTATCGCCTGCGGAATTTCAGATGGCCTTAAGCTCGGATACAACGCGCGTGCGGCCCTGCTTTCTCGTGCGCTTAAAGAAATGGAAGCGTGCGTAATTTGGCTTGGCGGAAAACCTTCTACGGTATACGGCCTCTCAGGAGTTGGCGATTTACTTCTGACTGCAACAGGAGATTTAAGCCGCAATCGTCAGCTGGGTCTGCAGCTTGCAAAAGGGCTTTCACTTTCGCAAGCGACCAAAAAAATTAAAGGAATATGTGAGGGGGTATATACTGTCGAACAAGCATACAAACTATCGGTTAAGCATAAAGCTGAACTACCCATTACTGAACAGATTTATCGCATCTGTTTTAAAAAACAAAAACCTGCAACTGCTATACATCAGCTGATGACTCGTGAACTTAAGACTGAACAGAACTTAAGTCGTTAAAACATGTTTTTAAATGTCCCTATAAGCTCTCCTTGATTCTCTCTTAAAGCCTAAAAATCAAGTTATATCATGCCCTTATAAAATTCTGCCTTTGGCATAAAAATTGCTCTCTTAAACCCCGATTAAGGAGTTTTGGCTGGGCAAACTATTCTACAATTATTTTGCTTTCTTGTGTGTTCTTCTGGGACTCGTCTCTTCTTCGGCGCGCGCCGAAGAAGAAATCGAAAGCGATGGTTGGAACGAACTCGAATCAGCGATCGAGCTCGCTCAAAAAATAATCGAAGACCAAGACGAATACGACAAGGCCAAAAATTTTCTTCACGATGTGTCCATAGCCGAACAACACACTCTTTTTTCAGACACATCCTTTATGTTCCATAAAACTGAATTTAGAAATCTCCTCAAAACGATTATCGATCGAGTTTCATTTAAAGATGATCCTCAGTACTACGAACTCCAATTCAAGGGCTCCCCATTGCCTCTTTCATCGATTGAGAAACTCAATGTCACAAAAACATGGAAGTTGCAATTCGGCCTTAATTTTCTCACCCAAAAAACTCAGATTAAGAACACAAAGCATCCCATCATCTCTATTGCTGTTGGACTTATGGCCTTTGTAAAAAATGTCGACGAATTGGCGGCCGTTATTGCCAATAGAATGTCTTATGACAATCAGATTGTATGGGTGGGCAAAGGAGGAAAAAAAATAAATGACCAAATCGAAAACGTCATTCGTCAACTCCAAGGTCAGCACAATCTAGAGGGACGACATCGAGATGCCATTCGAGCAGATCTATCCGCCGTAGAGCGGTTGATCAAGGGGGGCTATAATCCTTGGGCCATATATAATATTCAACGAAGACTTGCCTCTTGGATTTCACACTCTATAAAAAGCGCAAGCACACAATCAATTCTAGGACGTCTTTTCGGGCGGGAATATATTGATCTCAGAGACCAGCCGATTCCAGAACTTCGGCTTGAAGCAATGAAGCTCTATATTATGAATAAGGGTTTTAATTCGGATATCTCAGATTTAGTTGAACATTCCTCAGAATTCACCCCCACTTTAACACTTCTAAAATTAAGAGCGCATATGATTTCATTTCCACTTGTAAATCGAACGATTAGAAGCGGAATAGCTCTTTCACTGATTTTTGCAGGATTTGTGAGCATTATCCAGCTTACAAGTTTTGGTGAAAAGTGGATTGATGCTCTTTCACCCTATCTCCATATTGAAAAATGGCTAGACGTTTATTCATCACACGAGGAATTGCTCAAAAAGATTAGTCTTTATGGAAGCATCGCGATTGGCGCTCCTATTCTTGCTCAATTTGGATATCGAATATTTAAATATAGGGAGGGCTATCTTCATTTTCTCAAATTAAAGAGCGAGAGTATTCTCAGATATCTTGCTCAATCGGCTCGGGCCTTAGCTTCTGCCGCTAAAGGCGCATTTTTCGGAATTACTGGCATTTTATGGGATACTTTAAAATTCTTTTTCTTCTATTTACCCAAAAACGTCCCAAAGATTACTTTAAAGATATTAGAATTTCTCAAATTATCTTTCATCGTGGTGACCAAAGGTTTCGCGACACTTGCATCCACGATTTACAACAAGGCAATTGTGCCGACTGCAGTTTTTTTTGTTGAAGTATTTAAAACAATATCGGAAGCGGCCATTGATAGCGGCGCTTCTATCGCAAGATTTTTATCAATCATAGGAAATCAAATTAAAAAAACTATTAATATCTACTTATCTTCTCAAGCACCAGTTAACGTCCGCATGCTCAATGCTTGGGATATGCTCATTTCAAGTTTAGGAAGCATCCAAACTAATGATATCCATGATCTAGAACGACTGATATTCCTAAACATTGAACGGCCATACTTATATTACTCGCTAAAAAATATTAAAAAAATAATGACCCCTCTTTCTATTGAACAAAGACAAATGATCTTTGGAGCTCTAGCTGAAGACTTTAATTTGCATCCTCGACCTATTTTTATCAATTCGACCGCCCGAAGACTTATTCTCGAGCTCTATGAATTTGCTGGGGGAAGAGTTTTAGAAAAAGACTTTTTTGATCCTTATTTTAGGTCCGGGTATATCGTTAATCCAGCGATTGCATTTCAATTTAGAAAAGAGCCAAAAGAGAATAGGAATATCGATCTCTTTTATGAGACCTGGCGATCTGTTCCACCTCGTGGCTGGAGAAAACCTGAAGCCATACATTTATTTAATGAGGGAAATCTAGAAAACTTTAAGAGAATGGGGCCCTTGATGGCTGCATTTGTTGCATTAGAAAGAATTGATAAGGTTCCGCCCTACCAGAGATACCTTGCTCTCGTAAGATTAAAAAATTCTGATAATTTTTACAGAGATTCATTTAGCCTCGGTAAAAGAACTTATAAAAAGATTTTACCAGCACTCTTCGAAAGTGTTTTTCAAAAAGAACACCCTGAAAACGCTATTCACCAAAGAGAAATCGAACCCTATCTCCTCGAGACCAAAAAAGAACTTGATGCAAAAACAAAGGACTTCGAGATAATGGTAGAATCATACACCGAGAACTCAAAAATATCATCACCTACTGAGATAGAGGAAGCTGCGCTCAGTCGGAACAGAAAAACCTTTGCTGAATATCTCGTCGACGTTAATGATTATATCGACCCTCCTATTTCACTTAAAAATATACTGAATCTTGGAAATCAATTTTTTCATTATTTAAATCCTAAGAATGAGGACCCCATAGATTGGAGCGACTATGCCACATATCTAGAAACTAATTGGTCTGGACTAAAATTCGATTGGCATTTTATGAACGCAGCACAAAAGGTAAAAGATCCTTTCGCACAACTTGGACTGCTCGCTTTTAGCCGCACGGTAAATAGTGATTGGTCGGGTCTTAGTACATCTAAATGGGAGATTAAAATTCTTCGTGGAAAGTGGAATGATAAAGCGACTAAAAAACTAAGAAAATTTATTTCTTCGCGAATCAATTCGATTGAAGAACTCAAAGCTTTTATAGAACAAGAACTTATTCCTCGCCAAATTGATATTGAAAATCTGACTCAAGATTTCTACAAGCTTGTCTTTGATCATCCCGAATGGCTGAGAACCAAAGCGGATTTGGATGCCTTGCTTGGTTCGTCTTATTTTTGGCCCAAGCGTGGAAGTTTAGGGCTTAAACAAACCCCTATTGAAGAAACCCTAATTAAAATTGTAAGCGAGCAATCTCGGAAATACCCTAAATATTGGTCCGTTGAGCCTTCAGCGGCCGAAGCCCTCCACAGAAAGATTATTGAGTTTCAAAATAAGAATAAAATATACGGGGATAGTTTCAATGAAAGATTCAAGTTTTGGATGGCTCTATCATCGCGCGGGGTTACAAGTGTGTCAGATAATCTTTTTGAAAGGCTCTATTCCGAAGCTAACTTAGAACAAAAAAAGACGCTTGAAAATGAAGCTGTTCAAGGCCGAATTTGGGATCAACCCTTAAAAGTTGCAATTGTTCGAACCCGTGTCGAAAGCTCTCCAGATTATAAATTTTTGATCAACACTAATCCGGCTAAAGACACAGAGGACGTAATTATCCAGCAGAGAACACAAAGCCTTAACTATATTATTGGTAATATTCGCAATGAACTACCTGAAAAAGGCTTAGGCTATGTTCAACTTCTCGAAGATATTTCAAATGAAATTTCGTCGACACCTTTTGAGTCCAGTCTCATTCACCGCGCGAAATATGGCGGAGATAATATCAGCGATAATGCCGAGGATTTTGGCGCCAGTGCTATTTCAGAAATTTTGCGTGAAGTTTTAGATTGGAAGAAAGAGAAGCAATGGGAATTTATCCAGTTCTTAAGAGGCGATATTGATCCTACTCCATTTATTCAAAAGCAATTTTCGATTATTGGTCCTGAAAGAATTAGACGCATCTTTCAACTTCTGCCTATTGCAGCTCGAGCTTCAATTTTTGATAGCTTTTTATCGTCACCCAAAGGGCTTCTCGAAACTTGCAATCCTAAATCTAAAGCAGCTCAGATGATTATGGATTATATGCTCTCCAAAGGTGACCAAGGAGCTCGCGAAATTGGAAAACAAATTCTTGAAGCTTTTCTCTATTCACTTCAAGGCGGAAACGAAAATGCTCGCAGCTACGTACTTTCTTATTTATTGAGCATGCTAAAATCAAACGAAGAAAACTCGGTAGGTCAAACTTTAAGAAATATCCTTGAAATATTTGGAGCGACCGGAGTTAAAATCGGGCAGATTTTGGCAGCCACAGAAGTTCTTGCTCCCAAAGAAAATGAATATCTCTTTGAACTTCAAGATCAAGCAAAGATTCCTTCAAGAGAATTTATTTATTCTGAATTACGTGATATCACTCAAGAAAAAGATCTTCCCTTTTATGTCGGCAGACTTCTTGGCGCAGCATCATTAAAATTTGCAGTTTTTGCTAAAGATAAGAAGAGCGAAAAACAATATGTTTTAAAGGTCTTAAGGCAAGAATCAGTCGCTCATACCAAGGCTGAGTTTAAACAACTCAAACGCATGGCCGACTACCTGGTCATCAATTATGGAAGCAAATACGGACTTCTTAGAGCTATTATCAACGCCGCGCAGGAGGCTGTTCAAAGAGAACTTAAATTAGATAACGAAGCAAAAATGGCCGAGCTTGTCGCCGAAACAGTTTATCAGAATGTCAGCACTTCTGAGGTAAAAGTTCAGGTCCCAAAAGAATTTCAGATGACTTCTCGTTTGATGGCCAGTCAGTTTGCCGACGGAATATCATTTCGCGCACTACCAAAACAAATTCAACCACTAACGGCAAAAGCGATTTTACAAATTGAAACTCAAAATCTATTTAGAGATTTAGCAGACGGCGAGAATCTTGTCTTCGACCCCGATCGCCATGCCGGAAACTTCCGCATTCAACCCGTTGGCGAAAACTCCATCTCCCTTTGGCCGATTGATTTTGGTCAGGTGCTTAAAATTTCAAAAGCTAACCGAGAGCAGGTTTTTGATCTCTTCGCACTTGCACAAATAGTCAGAAAAACAGGTGCCACCCGATGGGCCGCTTTAAAGACACTTAAAATTATTGGGATAGATGATACTCAAGTCGCTGCAAAAATTTATACTAAATTAAAGAAATATTTTAAACCGAACGACCGTATGAAAGAAGTGGCGGCCTACTATAATATGCTTGCGATCTTAAGTGATGTGGGCCACACACGCGACATTGCCTTCTTTGACTTTGTTCGCTCAATTATGCAGCTGAGCCAATACCGAAAGCTTCTACCTCCTGAGGTCGCTCAAAATCTAGATCCTCAGGTTCGTTTGAAAAATATAGTAACCCAGAGAGCAGAATTGATGGGGCTGCAACTCAGAGAAGAAATCAAAAAAACAGATCCAATAAAAACTTTTGCTTTTTCTTTGGTCAGTAAATTTAAAACTAGCTCTACGCCTTCAAAAATACAGCTTCAAGGCTTTGGAAGTTTGACCGAATCTAATGAGATCAAAGACAAATGTTCCGAAAAAATCAAAAAATTGGGCAGCTAGATCGACCGCTTAGCATCTAAGCCTTTGAATTTTTAATATTTTAAGGCATAAGCATTTAATGCCTGGGTTTTGGGTGCGGCATCGGTTTTTACAATCGATATTGTCTTTTTTGGGGGTCGTCGCGTTTTGTTGTACCTTCTGCGTTTCGTCTTACGCCGAAGAGCTGACTTTAGAGGAATTTAAGGACGCAGTTCTTAAGCATCGAACAGACATTAAAGAATTCACCGAGATTAAAGAGATCGCCGAGTCATTAGGACTTAGAGTATTTATCGTGGGCGGCTTAGCCTCAAGTTATGCTCGATATATTTCTCTCGATCTTAAACGTTTAAAAAATACTGAAAGTGACATCGAGCCCAGTCGGTTTGGATATTTCTGGGAGCAAGTGTTTTTTCCGACTCAAGATATCGACCTGGCCATCTCCAGAAATGATGGAGCTGAAGAAACCGAACAGAACATTTCTGACTTCAAAGCTCGTGTCTCAGCCGCATTTTCAGAAACCAAAGTCGATATTTTTGTACTTAAAAAATCTTTGCCTGCCCGCCCTGCTCTTCTCGATCTCAGTTCTGATTTTCAGAAGCAAAATACCGATTCCGTCTCAACGGGCCTTATCGAGCTCACCTCCAATAACGAACTTAAAGACCTACGTTTTAGTGACGAAAGATTTTTCACAAGTTTCATCAATGAAAGTATTTCTCTGCATATCGACCCCGACCATGCCTCCACCGAAAAAGCTAAAAACAAAAATAATCCTGAATTTATTGCCGTGCTTCGCTTACTTATCAACGCCAATCGGTATGGACTTGATATTGACCCTGCCAGCCTAGAAATCGTAAAAAAAAATATTCAGAATTTTAAGGCTTCAGACCTTAATGAGTATTCACAAAAGTGGATTAGATCTAATGCAAAAAAACTGATTCAACAAAGTATCGATCTCGAAAAATCTTATGATCTTTTAAAATCGACTGGCTTGGATAAATTACTACTTCAAATCGATAAAAATGAGAATGAAGTGGGAAGTCTTGCCTGGCTTCTCACTCGCGAGCCTTTACGAACAAATCCTAAAAATATTTCATTCACGAACAAACGTATTTTTGGCAAAAGCAAAACTGCCGGCGAACTGGGAATTGAGATCGTCACTCACGAAACTCCGACCTACGAAGTTTTCCGACAGATTCTCTTTAGCTTCAACTCCAAACCCAACGCATTTATTTCAAAGAAAAGTGCGGGACAGAACGCGAAGTATGGCGAAGGTTTTTACACCAAAAAGGGAGAATGGGGCGGGCTCGACGGCGATGGTTTTCATATTCAAATGAAACTTGAACAGAATGCAGTTCAGAATATCGATTTTGATATTTTTGATGATTCGATAGTTCTTATTTACAACAAAGATAAGGTTAAAGTCTTACCACCAGAATGGAAGCAAAATCTCGGCAATGTTTCTGCTCTTTTTGAAACCGCCATCAAGAGTCCATCTTTTTTTTCAAGCTTTGACCGCGCAGCCACGCAGATTGCAAGTTCTCTGTCGGACGAATCTCGTCTTTCCGTTTTAAAAAAAACGGAAGAATATTTTTTAAAACATGATTTTGAAAGTGCTTTTTTGTGGCTACGACCTTTTATCACGCAAAACTCAGAAGTTTATCTCAGCGTTCTAACCATGCTTAAAGACAATCCCGAATGCCTTCAAGTCTTGGTACGCGACATAAGAAAAACAGGATTTAGAGATTTTGCCATAGGAAAAACACTTCATCATGGCTCACTGCTTTATACGGTCCTTTTTTTTGCACTCAGCGTCACGAGTTTTAACGTTTTACCGTTTTTTGCTCGCGACTTTGTGCCCTCTTCGGCCGCGGACGTAATACAGGTTATTGTGCTGCTTTATCATATAGATTGGATCGTTAATTTTGTTAATTTTAAAGAACAAGGAATTTTACCCAAAGCTATTTTTAAAATGCTTGAGAAAACAAGAATTCAAAACACATTTAAAAAAAGTTCTTTTTTACTGACTCGAGGAAAATTACGCAAAGACCTTTCAATTTATCTGAATAATCTTGAGCGAGAAGTTAAAGAGGTTCATCAATCGTTCACGACTACAAAGTCCAAAGAATTGACCAAGAAGATGCACAAGATAGAAGGACCTGAACTTGCGCTGATCCATACCTGTTCTCAAACACTAAAACTGCTTTCAAAGACCGATAACGAAGATTAAGCGTCTCGCACTGTAGACTTGGGAGTCCATGTAGTTGCGAGATTCTTGAATAGCTTCTGCCATACTCCGATTTCATGTTTAAAATCGCCAGAGAGAGTACGCCTAAACTCAGTCCAATTGCCTGCACCCAAATGAAAATGCAGCTGCACTAATTGAAATTGCATTCGAGTCATTGAATCCATCACCTTGCCACCCTCAAAAGTCATGTCTTCAACCTTTTGGTCACCCAAAGATTGAGCGCCCACAACAAGTTGGATCAGCCATTCGAGAAGTGAAGACATTTCGGCAAGGCGCTCTTGAGCTTGAGCATAGTCTTGTTTTTCAAGAAAGCCTTCCATATCGTCACAATCCATCTGCAGAGCCTCACAAATTGTAGGCCCCGATTGAAGAGACTCTCTGAATAATTCGTCAACTTTGCGTGAACGTATAATCACTTGCCCCAAGGCTTTAAAGGCCGTCTGATTTAACTCTTCTTCCTCGACAATATCGAGTGGCTTATTATCAACGATGATCTCGGCTAAGACTCTGTGTTCCGGAAGAGTCGTACGAATTTCTTCAGTAATATCACCGAATGTCTTTTCTGGATCAAAAGACTTCATTACTCCGTCTAGTTCTAAGTTTTTTAAGGTCGTCTCCATACTGATTCCTCTCGTCTCCCCCGGTTAGGCCTTTACTTCAACCCGTGTTCCGCGTTGTTCAATAAGGCCCGTTTTAAAAATCTCAGTCTTCGATTTTTCTTCGAGGCTAAGTTCTTTGCTCGCTGCTCTCATTTGAATGCCAATTAAATTCTGAACTTCTTCATCGAGACGGTTGATATGCCCTAATTTTACAAACCAATCGAAATCAAACGAGGTCTCACGCTCACTCAGAGCTTCATCACACTTCTCCAATTCATGAAGAAGAAAATTTCGATCTTGAATACAGGCCTCCATCTGCGCGAGATCTCCCGCACGACTAACATCGACAAGCTTCTGAGTAGATGTCAGAAGACCTTCGAGAATGGAGTTCTTTTTTTCAGGCCACGCGTCCATACGTAGTTCCTATAGCTTAACACTTTTTTGACGGGCTTGGAGCGCAAGGTAGTGAAATGCGTTGCATCAATGTCAAAATTTATGAAAAATAATATGACGCTCTGCAGACCGCTTTTTGCCATGCCGCCATGAGTCGACATTTTTTATTCGCTATCTATTTCTATTCACGCTATGAAGCTGCGGTTATGAGCTTAGCTTGCGGAGATATCATATGCGTAAAGGTCGAGGGCATTGGCTCGTTTGGCGAAGGCCTTGCTCGACACGGCGAAGCTGAAATCTTTATCCCCAAAGCCGCCCCGTTCGACGAACTAGAAGTTGAAATTATTGAGAAAAAAAAGGGCCGCTACCGCGCTCAGATCAAATCTGTTCTTCAGTTAAGCCCCCAGCGTGTTAAACCCGAATGCAAACATTTTAGTGAATGCGGGGGATGTGATTTTCAGCATATCACTTATGAAGAGCAGCTTGCCTGGAAGCTACGAATTACCAAGCATTGGATCAGACGCTCCCCACTTGCCCCTCAGCTTGGTGCAATCGAGTTCGATCAAATTGCCTCCCCTTCCCCCTATCATTACCGACATCGAGTGCGCCTTCAGGTCAAAGATCACAAACTCCATTTCTTTAAACCTCATTCAAATGAAATGCTCCAGATTACTGAGTGCCCGATTTTGGTGCCTTCTTTTTTTGACGACCTAAAAGCCAGGGCTTGTCAGATGAACGATCAGAAAGATTGGAGTCAATCATATGTTAATGGCCAATTGATTGACGAGTATGGAACCTACGAACTCGATGGAAGCCCCCTGTCTTTTGGACCCAACTGCTTCACTCAAGGTAATCTTGCGGTGAATGAACTGATTTGGAAGAGAGTTTATTCGGACATCGAAGATCTCCCACTTAGACGAAATGCCCTTGATCTCTTCTGCGGTATTGGAAATTTCGCTGTGCCTCTCAATCACTACTTTGACCGTGTCACTGGTGTTGAGGCTCATCCCACTTCTCTTGCCTGGGCCAAAAAGAACGACCCAGATATTCGCTGGATTGAAGGCGAAAGCGAAAAAATCATTCTTCAATTAGAAAAAGACCGCGAAAGCATGGACTATGTCTTGCTCGACCCACCCCGCCAAGGCTCACTTGAGACTTGCCGAGCCTTGGCTCGACTAGGTCCTCCTAAAATCACCTATATTTCGTGTAATCTTGAAAGCTTGGTCCGAGATTTAATCTGCCTATCAAAGCAAGGTAAATATAAAATAAGACGTTGGACTGTGGCCGATATGTTTCCTCAAACCCACCATATTGAATCTGTTGTGACCCTTTCGCGGTAATGTTAAATTTTAGAAATGTTTGGGCTTTTTCGGGCTGAGATCGAGACCAAAAGAGAATTTCTTCAGGAGATGTCGCGAAATATCGCAAACCAATCTGCTGATGCCGATAAGGTGCGAATGGGTGTGATCATTGGGCTTTTAGCATTCGGCACTCTAATTCTTTTTATAATTATCTATAGTTATCGGCGTTATCTCTTTGGGCGTCTGGTTGTACTTCGCAAATTTATTACTGGCCAGGTGGTCGCTCGAGCACGCTACAAAGCCCATGTAGAAATCATTCTCGACGCCCCTCTTGAAAAAGAGCGAGTTTTACGAACAACGATTGAAAATCTGAGCGACGGGGGAATGTTCGTCAAAATGAACCCGCCTCTTAAACGCTCTGAACTATTTCGATTTCGACTCCTACTCTCCGATACTGAACGAATTGAAGGCTCAGCGGAGGTGATGTGGGTTCAAAACCGCTGGAGCGAGCATCATTCTTCAGGTGTAGGCTGTAAATTTCATCAAATATCTGATCAGGCACGAAACTTGATTCGGCTTTGGATTCGTCGTAATAAGCCGTCTCGAGTTTCATGAACATTGATATAAACACATTGGCCATTTCTCTTGGTTGGAGTCGTGCTGGCGTAACGAGCCCTGAGATTTCATCTGAAGACCACGCACGATTTGAACGCTGGATCAAAGAGTCCAAAGGCGCCGGCATGAATTACCTTGAACGCCGCAAAATCGAGCGCCTCGACCCTCGAAAATACTTTGCTGACGTCAAAAGCGTCTTGGTCTTTGCCATTTCTTACTTTCAAGGCTGGGCAGAAGGGCCCGTGAAGGTTTCAAACTATGCCTGGGGCGAAGACTACCACACCCTTCTTAGAGGCAAACTTGAAGCGACTGTCTTAGAACTCAAAAAGCTTCTAGGAGATTTTAGCTGGCGTGCCTGCGTCGATACAGCGCCCGTCCTTGAAAAAGTATTGGCCGTAAAAGCTGGACTGGGCTGGCAGGGTAAAAACACTCTTGTTATCAATTCAAAAATTGGCAGCACCTTCTTTATTGGAGAGCTCTTTACGTCGCTTCCACTCCATGTTTTTTCTCTCCCAACACTCGTTTCCGACCACTGTGGGACTTGCCAAAGATGCATCGAAGCCTGCCCCACCGATGCTCTCACTCCCTATGTGCTCGATGCTTCAAAATGTATTTCGTATTGGACGCTCGAACATAAAGGAGAATTCAATTCAGCCACACCTCACTATGAAAATTGGGTGGCTGGTTGCGATATTTGCCAAGAAGTTTGCCCATGGAATCAAAAACTTCTTCCTCTGAATTTGGCGAAGAACGAGTTTCAAAATTTAACTGAAGCTGATCTTAAATCACCGGAGTGGAATGAGAGAGTGAAGCACTCGGCTCTCTCGTACGTTGCTGCTGAAAACTGGAATCGAAATCTTCAGCACATCCAGCGCACAAAAAAAAATTCAACTGAGGCAAGAAATTTATTGCACAAAAGTTCGAATGGACTTTAAGTGTGGATCGCACAATGAGAATTATTCAACTTAGAGGAGGGAATTAGGGAATTGAAACCACATGGCATTCTGGCCCTTGGGGTAGCATCTCTTTTATTTCTGGGAAACTTAGAAGCTCACGAGAAAACCGACAAGCCCAAAGAAGAAGTTAAGTCTGGAACTTGCTCTAAAGCACTTTCAAAACTGAACCTGGCGAGTTTGTTTTCTAAACTCCTGCGTTCGCGTTCTGAACTCGCTGAAATGGGCCGACAGCATCTTTTTAACGGCTACAAAGCTCCTGCCTCTACACGGATGGAGCAATATATTAAGACCATGCATAACTCTCGCCCGGCTGATCCGGACGAACATGTCATCAGTGAAGAGCATGTTAAAGATTTACTCGAATTGATCGATACGACTGACGAAGGAATTTTTGATCGAAGACCTGAAGTAGTCAAAGTGGTCTATGGAAAAGAACCTGATCAAGTCACCCTTTTTGACTGCTATATTAAACTCGAAGAAATTCTAAGCCGTAAGCATCAGCAGTTTTTGCAGGACGAAAATGCTCAGATCGTCGATCGAAGAATTCTTAAGGGCTGGCGTTCAGTTAAAAAAGGCGTTTTATGGTTTGGAGTCGGGGTTCTGGCAAGTCTCGGTGCCACCATTGGAAATCTCGCCTTTAAGAGCGGAACTTATGGCGTTGAAGCCTCTGTTCAGCAAATTAGCTTTAAAACATTCGCCGCCTTAAGCTCCTCGGGTAGTAACCAGGTTCAAATGAGTTCTGAAGATCGCAAAAAACTGGGTAAGTCTCTCGATGATTTATACAAGGCTTACTACTCTCTTTATACCTGGCCCGAACATGAAGTTGCTGATCGAGTGAGCTTTTTCGAGTTTAAGATGATTAGCCTGATTTCGATTCTTGAGCAGATTAAAGATCCAACGATGCGAGAGCAAAGCTTACGAATGGTATGGAATTGGAAGTATCTCTTTATCGATGTTTTCAACTCACCCATCGGAGCCAATGCCACACAGACATTTGATTCGCTTTTCACCAAATATGATCCTGACGGAAGCCTCAGAAGTAAGTTTGAGTCTGAAATCAAAGCCCATCCCCCTGTTGTAGGTGGTATAGGTAAAAGCTCGGGAAAAATCAGTGATTTGGCACCATCTCCATAATTAAATCCTCACCTAATTAATTGAAAATACTCATGATTCATTTGTTCCTCAAAGAGGGGGCTATTTTTTTAAGATATTCAGGCTATAAAGCGCCAAAATGTCTACGGCTTTTAAGACTCTCGCGGCTCTCATTGCCTGCCTTTTTTTAAGCATCGTCAGCGCACGAGCTTTAAAAGACTCCTGGCCTAGTTCAGCAAACGTCTCGCCTTCATCCTTTGGTCTTGATCTGGTTCCGACACTGAGAAAGATTGTTCCTCTCTCAGGCTATTTTGAAGGCCATAGCGAAGCTGAAATTCGTCGAAAAGCGACTCCTTCATGTGAAGCCAAAGCGCATACCCTGCAAGCAAAGTACGGCTTATTTGCACTCAATTATTCGGTGAGCATCGTCAAATCACTCGAAGTCTTTGAGCAACGTGATCACTACTGGCTCGCCTCCTGCGTTTTTGAAATGCTTGATTTTGCTAAAATTCAAAAGATAAAGAGCTCAGCGGCTAATCGCCGAAAAATTTAATTATCTCAATCCCAGACGAATGGGCCAGATCGGAGCTTCAGGCCCCTTAAATTGCGGCATGCGATATTCGACAACTACATCAGTCTGAATATTTCCTCGACGAGTATAATCCATCACAATTTTAAGATAGGCCGGTTTAATGGCTTCTTGAAGGTCCTTTAATATCAGATGAGGAAGTTCTTCGTGGTAAACACCTCTATCGCGATAAGAGTTGATATAAAGTTTGAGGCTTTTAAGCTCCACGATATGTGAGCTGGGAACATACCAAATATGCGCAGTCCAAAAATCAGGAAACCCTGAGCGCGGACAAAGGGAAGTTCCCTCAGGGCAGGTAAAATAAATCAAAGTTCTAGGATCTTTAAATGCAAATGGAATGGGCTCCAATTTATTCTCAGCAATCGCTTTGGCGCCTCGAGACTGAAGTTTTTTATTTACGACCATACTCACTCCTCTAATTTGTACTGCTATAAAACAGACTTTCAATCGTTTGTGAAGCCGAATAAAGTCAACGAGCGCGCAAGGACTCGTTAAACGCCCCTCGAAACTTGGCTTCTCAGCTCAAAGACCCCACGATTTCTAGGTCTCAAATTGGCCGCCCAAATCACTTATTTCTTAATGCTTTTTTGGCCAAGACAAGCATTTCTCTTAGCCTCGGTTTCTTCGCAAAATGAGGCCTGAGACCTGCTTTTTTAAGTGCCTTGGCGGTTGTAGGACCAATACAAATCCATTTTATATTTAAGCTTTGCAACGCCTTCTTTTTGAGAACTTTCGCCACCGCCTTAAATCCAGATGGACTAAAAACAAAAACAGCATCAGGAGTTTCACGAGACAAAATTTTCTTGAGCGGGCGATTTAAATTTAAAATTTTTGTTTCGTACGCTCTCTTGGTCTCAAGTCTGATCGAAAGATTGTGGAGCCTCTTTTTTAATTTTCGATCTGAAAGATTCGATGTGGGATGTAGAATTTTTAAAGGATTCGCAGTTTTTTTAACTTCTTTTTTTAAAAACTTATAAATTCCGTCAGAATTTGATTCGCTCAAAACACGAGGACGCACCCTGAGTTGATCTTTTAAGGCTCGGGCGGTTTGAGTTCCAATGGCGATCCAAGCTCGCGTCTTTATCTCTTTTAAAGCTCGTAAACTTTGAACGGCGTTGACCGAACTTACTAAAATAAAATCATAAGATTTTTGAGAGGGCTTCCAGTTTAAAGATTTAATTTGAATGGGTGGGAGAGCCCAGACACGATATTGCCTTAAAATCGAACGTGAAGCCTGATCGAGATGGCGCAAAAAAATAATTTTCAAAGCCTATCCAAAATTTCTCGAGCCCCTTGCGCTAAAAACCGCTGAGCCAAGCCCTCTCCCAGCTGCTGAGCATAACCAACAGGAGCAATTGATCTTTCAAGCATTACTTTTCGTCCATCGGTATCTGCTAAAAACGCATGTAATCTCATTTGAAACTGCTCAATTTCACACCAAGCACCTAGTGGTAGCGTACAACTCCCACCAACCGCACGCATAAATGCTCGTTCAGCTTCTACGGCTTGACCGCTTTCGTCATGATGAATGCGTCTTAACTTTAATCTCAAATCTTCATCTTCAGACCGGCATTCAACTGCGATGGCTCCTTGACCCGCCGCCGGAATAAAAATTTTGGGGTCCAGATACTCAGTAACTTCATTCTCTAGCCCCAATCTCAAAACCCCCGCCGCAGCAAGCAGTAGTCCATCAACTTGGCCTTCTTTGAGTTTTCGAATGCGCGTATCTACATTTCCTCGAATTTCCACAATATCAGCATTAATTGATTGAGCTCGAAGCAAGGCCTTACGTCTTAAACTTGAAGTTCCAATTTTCATTCCCGGACCAAAATCAGCCAGCATTTTCTTATCTCGACTGATCAGAACATCTCTCATTTCGCCGCGCTCAACGATTGCAGCAAGTGAACACCCCAAAGCAGGCACTACCGGATAATCTTTTAAACTATGAACACAGAAATCAACTCGCTTTTCAAGCAAAGCCTCTTGAAGTTCTTTGACATAGAGGCCTTTGCCGCCTTCTTTTGAAATTGAAATTTCTTGGTTATCACCCGAAGTCGTAATTCCAAGAACTGAAAAATGGTCCTCCGGCCACTGCTCTTCAAGCAACCACTGAACAAACTGAGCTTGCCACATCGCAAGAGGCGAAGCACGAGTTCCTAAAATATAAGTCTTACTCGCCATTTAAATTCTAAATATATCTCTAAAGAAACGCAGAAGACTTTCAGAACTTCCGGCTTCTATTTGGTTTCTCAACTCAATCATCGGATCTTGTAAAATTTTATGAGAAAGGCGTGCAGCCATCTTCTCGATTTCTTGCCAAGCTTCGGGAGAAACACCACCAAGTTTTGATTTCAAACTCACCAGTTCCGCCTCTTTTAAAGTATCCACTTTCTTCTTTAACTGGTCAAAGGTTTGAGACACATTCGCTACCTGAAGTGCTGACCAACATTGGCGGACTTCCGACTGAACAATCATCTCAGCTTTTTCAACTTCTTGCTCTCGAAGAGCGGAGTTTTCTTCGGAAATTTTCTTTAAATCGTCAATATTGTAAAGAAAGATGTCTTTGACATCTATTTTTTCGATACTCGGCGGTACCGACAAATCGATAACAAAAATAGGAAGCCCTCGCGAATCAACAGCTTTAATTTTCTCAGAATCCAAAATCATAGCCGAAGCAGCTGATACGATGACATCAGCCCTCAAAATAAGAGAATCAAGGTCATCGTAAATTTCGGATTGAATACCCTCTTTCTGAAGTTTATCACTTAACTCGACAGCAACTGAGCGAGTGCGGTTATAAAGGTAAAGATGTTTAGGCTGTACGCTTCCAAAATATTCAGCAGCGACGCGACCGATATCTCCAAGTCCTAAGACAGCGACAGATTTAGAACTCAGACTCCCCAAAACCTTTTCCGCTAATTTTACGGCAATAGAAGGAACGCTCACCTGCAAACGCCCGACCTCAGTCTGGGCTCTAATTTTTTTTGCAGCTTTAAAGGCGCACTGAAAAACTTTATGCAAGCTTGGCCCGGCGAATCCCGATTTGACAGCAAGTTCGTAGGCCTTTTTAACCTGACCAGCGATTTGTGTTTCACCCACTACCATTGATTCCATTCCACTTACGACACGAAAAAGATGCGCTAACGCATCTTGATCAGTATATTTTTTAAACAGAGGAAGATCGGCACCCTCTAGATTAGCCATATCCTTCCAACGATTTAAAACCGCATCCAAACTCTCATCACCGATTCCTATAAATTCGGCTCGATTGCAGGTAGCTAATAAAGCCTTTTCAGGCCAATCAAGGGCAAGTACTTCAAGAAATTTTTCTTCTCTGGGAGCCGCTTTGGCGCGCACCTCAAGTGGCGCGGTTGTAAAATCAATTCCCAGAATCTTGAGTGTCATGATTTTGAACTTCCGTTTTGCCAAGGTGATGTTGTGAGGGAATTAAAAAATCCATTCCCAAAGATAAAAATATAATACCAACAAATCCAAGCGCCGATAAGATTGCCGAACGGCGGCCCTTAAATGATGGCTTCACCGTTCTTAAAACAATTAAGACTGCATAAATAAACCAGGTAAGAGTCGCCAAAATAACTTTAGGATCAAAATACCAATCGCTACTCCAGTAAGATCCAGCAAAAAATACCCCCGCTAAAAGACCGGCAGTAAGCAAAATAAATCCCGCTAAAATATTTTCTCCAAGCAAATCGTCGTAAGCCGAAAGAGAGGGCAGGCTTGAAATCCAGGTCGGAATAAATTTATGCCGCAACCTAAATTCAAAAACTAAATATCCAACTGCAATCAGCGCAGAAACAAAGAAAAACGCTTCACCTAAAACAGCCAGAAGAATATGTGTCCAGAGCCAAGGATTAGGAAGCTCGGATGGAACTTGATTTCTTCCGAAATAGGCGAAACAAATGAGACTTAAACAAAGCAGTGGAGTCACATAGAAAGTGAGGCCGAGAAAACTTCTTTTAAGAACGAGTAATCCTAAAACAATTCCTAAGAGCGCAGAAATGGCGAGCTGACTTTCCCATGAATTAGAAGGCACCCATATTTTTTTTTCGTAAAAATACGAAACTAAAAACCCTAAATGAAGACTAAGAGAAAATGCAAAACCCAATCTCCCCCACCGCAAAAAAGGCAAAGTATAAGATTTTAGATAAATCCCCACAAAAAATGTGGAGATTAAATACCCAAGGCAAATGACAATTAGGTAGGTCGTATCCATTTCATTAAACTTTCTTACCCATTTTGGTTCGTAACAATCTTACCTCAGATAAGGCTTCGGATAGTTTGGAATCTAACGCCAAAGCTTCCGTAAACGCATCGATAGCTTCGTTATTCATCCCCTTCATCCTATAGAGAACTCCTAGGTAATAATAGGACGAAGCACAGTTTGGCTTTAGTGCAATAGCTTTCTTCATAGCCTGTAGAGCGTCTACTAAGTTCGCTTTCGGCCCAAGGTTTAGCACTTCGGCGTAAACCCGTCCTGCGATAACTTCACCATCGTCCGAAAGAGCTTTTTCAATTCTGCCATAAAGCTCAAATGCCTGCGCATACTGCCTTCTTTTAAGAGCCTGCTGAGCTTGAGGAATAAGAAATTCAGCATCAAGTCGCGCCTGCAATCCTTCCACACCACCCATCTTCTTAAGTTCAAGATCTGCCATATATTCTTCTCGACGCTCAGGATCGGTAAGAGTTCCAAAAGCTAAATTAATACGTGAAAAAACGGCTTCACTCAATTTTCGAATTTCCGGCGTAGCTGCGCTTGAAAGTCGATCCGGATGATAGCGTCTAATCAGCTCATGATAAGCATCTTTCAAGTCTGCTTCTGATGCTTCAGTCGTAACACCCAAAACTTCGTGCAGACCAATATTATCGTAGGTCACTAAGAGCTGCCTCATCTCGTCGACCAAGTCTTCAATACGAGGAATATTTTTAGAATTGGTTGTCGACTGAATTTCCCATCTCAGAAGTCCCAAACTTTGAAGAGCAGCAATGAATTTCCAGTTTTTTTTGTCGATTGAAGCCAATTTTTGAGATTGTCGAGAAAGTTGATTCCATATTTTTAAATCTTGGGGCCTAAACTGAAGTGGAGCTTCGCCTGAAAAAGTCGGAATCTTTTCTGCAAAAACAACTAAACGTTTTTCAATAGCCTTATCCGATTCAGAATTTAGAACCTTATCCCAAAGCAGGCGATCAAAACTATCTTCAAACCTCAAGCTCTCCGCTTCAACACTCGATTCAGCTGCCGACGAAAAAGAAATCTGGCCTTCAGCTAAATCTAATAAATTAAAAACTCTCTCGCAGAAGTGCCCGCTTAAAATCGACATCATGACCGGGGCCTGAATAAGCCCCTCTTTAACCAGCCAGTCCGAAAGGCTTGATTTGTCCGTGGAAGACTCCTTCTTTTTTAAATGACCCATTAAAATTGCTTTTTCGAAAACTTTTTGAGCTAAAAGGTAAGCTGCTAAAGTCTCATCCGGCCAGTTCGATCGGACCAGAACGGGTTCCCCTCTTTTAAAAGCGATTTGTTTCTTAAATTTTTTCCACTCTAGGGTCAAAACCCCTGTGGCTTTTTCGGACCAAAGTCTCCAATAAGCCTGTTTTAACCCACCCGGATTTTGACGCAGATCTATTTGAATATCGAGTCCGCTCACTCTTCAACTTTACACCTATTCAGTTTTCAAGTTGTATTATTCTCATGTCGAATGTTTCTGAAGTAACAGATAGTGGTTTTAAAACTGATGTTTTGGATTCAAAGGTTCCAGTTTTAGTCGATTTTTGGGCTCCTTGGTGTGCGCCATGTCGAGCCATAGCTCCTATTATTGATGAGCTTTCAAAAGAACTCGGCGGAAAAGTGAAAATGGTTAAAATGAACGTCGACGAAAACTCTGATGTTCCCATGAAACTTGGTATCCGAAGCATCCCAACTCTTAAACTCTTTGTAAATGGCTCCGAAGTTAACCAAATGGTTGGCGGTGCATCAAAAGAAGTGATCAAACAATTTTTATCGGCTTATAGCTGAGATTCTTAAGTTCGGGTTCTTTCAGCGGCAATGACCCCGTTAATTTTTTCAATTCCTTTAAGAATGGAATGCAAATGTGAAAGATCTCGGATGCTCACTTCAAGATTGATAAAAGCTCGCTTATCTTTGGTCGTCTCAACATTGGCTTGAGTGATGTTTCCATCAAGGTTCGAAATAGTCTTCGTCACTTGGGCTAAAATTCCAGCCTTGTCCACTGTCGTCACACGAATACCGGCTCTAAATTCTGAGTCCTCGCCTTTTTCCCATTCGATCTCAACCTTTCGATCTGGGTCAAAAGCCAAAGCTTTATCGCAATCGACCGAGTGAACCGAAATTCCGCGACCTCGAGAGACAAATCCAGCAATCGGCTCCCCGGGAATAGGATTACAACACTTCGCAAACCGAATAAGCATATTATCCATGCCCTGAACAAGAACAGGAGATCGAGTTCGTTTAGAAGAAGTAACTTTTTGGAAGATCGTTTTAATGAGCGAACCGGCAGTTTCTCTCGACTCAACAATTTCTTCAGGTTGAACCGAATCGGTCGCTTCACCACCTCCCAGATGATTGGCAAAAGTTCGAGCCACATCAAGAGCTAAAAGCTTTCCATAACCAATTTTTACAAGTAAGTCTTCTTCACCCGAAGCACCCACAAGAGCGGCAAGCTCTTGCATCTTATTTCCTTTGGTTAACTTGTTGAGATTGAGTTTTACTCGCCTGGTTTCGCGATCCAAAAGTTTAAACCCCAGTTCTCGCGCTCGATCACGCTGCTCCGACTTAATTACCTGTCGAATCTTAGCTTTCGCTCGACTCGTCACCACGAAATCGAGCCAATCCTTTCGAGGCGACTGCGCCTCAGACGTAATGACCTCAACTTCATCGCCGCTTCTTAATTTTTCTCTTAATGGAACAATTCGGCCGTTAACTTTCGCACCTACACAACGATCGCCAACCTTTGAGTGAATCGAATAAGCAAAATCTACCGGCGTCGCACCTTTAGGAAGAGCGATCACATCTCCTTTGGGAGTGAAGACAAAAACTTCTTCTTCAAAAAGATCGATCTTCAGAGTTTTCATAAACTCGTTTGAATCTTTTACGTCTTCTTGATCTTCGACTAGTTTTCTTAGCCACGAAAACTTCTGAACATCGTTCTGGTTAATACTGCCATCTTCTTTGTAGGTCCAATGCGCGGCGATACCTTTTTCTGCAATTTCATGCATATCAAAAGTACGAATCTGAATTTCTATTCGATCCCCGAGGGGTCCAACCACCGTGGTATGCAAACTCTGATAGAGGTTGCCTTTCGGCATAGCAATATAATCCTTAAATCGGCCTGGAACAGGCTTCCACATCGAGTGCACTGTTCCTAAAGTTTGATAACATGCACGAATATCTTCAACCACAATTCGAAATGCAATGAGATCGTGAACTTGATCAAAGGTCAGGCTGCTTCTTTCCATTTTTTTATAAATAGAATAAAAATTTTTCGGACGGCCTTGAATTTGAAATTTGCTAATTCCGCCTTCATTTAATTTTTCTTGTAAAATTTCGATAACGTCTTCGATATATTTTTCTCGAGTACGTTTCGTCTTGGCAACTAACTGAACCAATTTGAAATACGCTTCAGGCTTAAGATAGCGTAGGCAAAGATCTTCAAGCTCGGTCTTAAGCCAATGAATTCCCAAACGATGAGCAAGGGGCGAATAAATCTCTTCTGTCTCTTCTGAAATCTCAATTTGCTTCTCGGGCGACATGAATTGAAGTGTCCGCATATTATGCAGACGATCGGCGAGCTTAATCAAAATCACGCGGATGTCTTTACCCATTGCTAGAATCATTTTTCTAAAATTCTCAGCTTGTGCGGTATGCTTTGAATGAAATGAAAGCTTTGAAAGCTTCGTCACTCCATCCACCAAAAAAGCAACTTCGTGACCAAATTCTTTCTCAATATCGGGTAAGGTTAAAAAAGTATCTTCAACCGTATCGTGTAAAATTCCTGAAACGAGTGACGGAAGATCGACATTTATTTTAAGAAGAATTCGAACAACTTCGACGGGATGAATAATATATGGTTCACCACTTTTTCGAGTCTGATTTCCGTGAGTTTTGGTGGCGATTTCAAACGCCTTCTCTAAAGGCGCCGTAGGAAAATGGGGATGTGCTTCACGGACCTCCTCAAGGAGGCTCTTCAGCAAATTCACAAGTCTAGTCTATCATGACGAAGGGGTATTTTGATTGTTCTTACGACCCTTAACAAAACCCGCTGCAACTTCACGTAAAGATAAGACGCAGAGCCGATTTTGAGAAAAAGTATTATCTACTAAGGCTCTAGAACCTTTAAGTAATTGACGTGTCCTTCGGGCCGCCAAAATAACTAATTCAAAACGACTTCCAACTTCTTGCAGACAATCTTCAACTGTAATTCTCGCCATAGGTCTTTATTCCTATCTAACTCATTTTATGAATTCAAGGGTTTTACACGTATTTTAGCCCTGATTTGAGGCGTCTAGGCCTAAAGTAAGGCCGAGAGTCGGCGCGCCTTTAGCCGCTCCGCAAAAACAATGGCCTTAAGCTGTGAATAGGCCTCGTCAAAATTGTCATTACGCACAATATAATCGTACTCCGACGCCTGTGCGATTTCGCGCATAGCTTCGGCGAGGCGTTTCTTAAGGACATCAGGCGAGTCTTTACCACGAGAGCGAAGTCGATTCTCAAGCTCTTGAATCGAAGGCGGTAAAATAAAAAGCAAAACAGCGTCCTCTTTGTAAAGCCTTCGAATATTCAGAGCCCCCTCGGTATCGATATCCATTACGAGTACCTTACCTGCCTGAACCGTCTCGTCGACAGGGGCCTTAGGTGTGCCATACCAGTGTGAAAAAACTTCGGCTGTTTCTATGAATCCATTCTTCTTTTCACGAGTTTTAAATTCTTCAAGGCTTAAAAACTCGTAGTCTTTGCCGTTCACTTCGCCTTCTCGCTTAGGACGTGTCGTAGCCGAAATTGATCGGCGAATAAAAGAGAGCTCATCTCGCAATCGATCACACAAACTTGTTTTTCCTGTTCCACTTGGAGCAGAAACTGCAAGAAGAAATCCCCTCTCTACTTTTTGAGGCTTAAATTCCATTTACTCACTATTCTGAAGCTGTTCTCGAATTCGTTCAATGCATGTTTTAAGTTCAATAATAAGAGGAGTAACTTTAGCTTCTGCGCACTTTGAACCTAAGGTGTTGACCTCTCGATGCAACTCTTGGACCAAAAATTCTAAGGCACGGCCTTGTTCGTTATCACCCTTCATAATTCCTTCAAATGTCTTAAGATGATGCCGGATACGATCAACCTCTTCTCGAAAATCAGCACGCGAAACACTCAGAGCAACTTCTTGCTCTAAGCGCTGAGAATCAAGGCCCTCCGTTCCGAACAACTGCTTAATCCTTTCTTTGATACGCTCTCGTTGCACATTTAAAATCTCATCGTTGCGTGACGCAATTTTTTCAAAAATATCGACGAATTTATTGATATGAAGCCGAATCATCTTATCCAGAGCTTCGCCCTCGGCCTTTCTTGATTTTAATACCTTGGCAAGAGCTCCGCTAAGAACTTTACGAAGAAACTCTCTTTCTTCTTTTTCGTTAAGTTGAGTTTCGTGCGTATCAATCCAATCGCGAATACTCAATAAGTCCGAAAATGCGATATCGGATTTAAAACCCAGATTCTTATGAACTTTTTTTAAGCCCTGATAAATTTGAGCCGCTTCTTCGAGATTGAGATGAATTTCATTTGTTTTTCCATCGACCACACGCCTTGAAATGGAAATATCAACTCGTCCACGTTTTAATTTTTCACGAACCCATTTTCCGATCTCGGAATCAAAAACTTGATATCCACGTGGCGAACGAATCGAAAGATCTAGAAATTTAGAATTTACTGTTTTGATTTCAACTGAAACTTCAATACTCGATTTTTGGAATTTAAAAACCTTCGATTCGGCTCCAAAGCCGGTCATGCTTAACATAGTCAGTTAATAGACAAGTTTTTTTAAAATGTATATCGGACAAAACCCGTTGCTTGAAGAACAACAGAATTTAAATTACGAACAGCTGCAAAGGAAGGATCAATCCCAATGGATATCCCACGGGTGCGCATAAAATAGAGGGCGCCTAGTTCTCCATAAAACATTGTTCTATGCACATCACCATTCTTATTAAAATTAGGACTCGACTCGAATAACCCTCCCCCGAGGCCAAGTGATACATGAAGTCTTTGAGTGACAGGGTAAGAACCTTTGCCTTGCAAAATGAGTTGATGAACAAAAAAGCCTTTGGCGAGTGTTGAAACAGCTGTGCCTGAAGTTGAAGTATGTCCTGATAGTTTATAAATCGCCTCGGCACCTAAATATTTCATGATATCGTAGCCGAATTTAAATCCGACCACCCAACCTTCTTTATAAAGGCTTCGGTCATTGCCTGTAAAATAGAGCTTGCCAGTTGATAAGCCAGTGTAAAATCCTTGTCGAATGGCAGGTGGATGAAAAGCTCCGCCAGATTCTGAAATTTCCTCAGCCGCTCTTAAATTTGATTGCGAAAAAAAAGAGCTAGTTAGGACGAGTAATAACGATATGAAAGAAAAATATCTCATTGATCTCATCCACCTTTTCTAAAGACCCAGGGCCAACTTACTTGAGCTCCCGATCCGCCTCGTGGTTTAGGAAATTGCCAAGTTTGAATTCGCTGAGACACACAATTAAAGAGATACTCGCCACCGCTAGGCCCCGCTTCAAGCTTAACAGTTGTAGCTCGACCTTGAGAATTTACAAACCATCCCACTTTAAGACGCCCACCAAGCGAGGGATTTCCTCCGGAGATCAGAGCTTTTTCATAGCATGCTTGAACTTCTTGCTCGTGAGCTTTGACGACTCGCTCAATTTCTTCTCGCGTTAGGCCGTCACGAACTTCAACATCTTCGGCTGAATATGAAACTTCGGCATCACCCTTAGAGCCAGAGCTTCCAAGACCGAACCCAGATTTTCCGCCACCTTTTCCTTTAGTCGAAAGACCTCCCACTTCGATTCCTGATCCACCGCCGCCAAGTCCAAGTCCTTTGGCTCCTCGACCTCCACTTCCTCGCGAATCAATATCGCCCCCTCGCTCTAAACCCTCAAGCGAACCTTCAAGTTCTCCACCGAGTCCGCCTTTTTCCATCGCACCACCTTGAGAGGCTCGGCCGCCTCCACCATCTCGCTTAGAAAGAACTCCGCTGATTCCGGTATCTTCAACTTTGACCTGAGGCTTAATATCTTGGGACGGAGCCTGAGTTCCGGTTCCCTTTGGTTTTTCTTTTCCGGATCCAATCCCTTGATCAGTGCGAAGTCCTGATTTCGCTTTGGTGAGGTCGGTTTCTTTTCCACTCGCACCTTTTGGCGCTGTTTTAATCGGCACCCTCGAATTTGTGACTATCCCTATTGCGCGAGCTCGAGTCTTTACTTTTCCGGTTGTACGACCAACTTTTCCTTCATCACCCTTTGCTCTGGCACCTTCGCCTTCAGTACCCGAAAGTTGGGCCTTACGAGATCTAACTTCACCCAGTTTTTGCTGCTTCGGTGGAGGCGGCGGGGGGGGAGTTGGCACTGGCGGTTTTACTGCATCTTCAGGAGGAGCAAGCTTAACGACTGGCTCTTCAGGTTTAACCTCGGGCTCACTTGGCGTAAGTCCAGAGATAGCAAACATAAATAAAATCATACCCGCGGCAACGAGTGTCGTGACACCGGCAAAGAATGGCTCCTTGATAAATGGCGCGCTGATGGGCGCGGTTAAGTTAAGACGAACGCTTTGAATAAATAGTGAGAATGGTCCTACTTCGATCAGGCAACGATCTTCAAACTGAACAAAAGTGGACTGGCCGATTTCAGTTTGTCTTGCACCCTTGCGAAGTTCATCGAGGCTGAGTGTAGTTTTTCGAGTCTCTACGACCCCGCTCATTGACGGATGAATTTGAACTTCGACTCCATTTGGTAAAATTTTAAGAAACTGAAATTTTTCAGGTAGTGAAGGAACCGCGACCAAGAAATCATTTGAAGGCGCTTCGCCAATTGTAACAATTTGCCCGCGATCAAAACATTTCAGATCAGCAAGTTCGCCCTTCCAAAGTAGTGATACCTGAACCCAATCTTTTGTTTTAAAACTCGATTTTGCTGTTGAGCGTTTAAGCGGCAGTGGCGTTTTAAGGGTAACTTCAACTGAAGCAGATTCAGCACGCGGAGCCGACGGTACTGGTGTCGCAGCTTTCGGAGTTGCAGGGGGTTTTGGTTTAGCTTTTGAAACCGAAACTTCTGCGGCTGGAGCTTTTATTTTTACTGATTTTGAAGGTTCGTAAATCAGTTCAATGGGGGTTGGCTCCTCATCGGGATCATAATAAGGATCAATTTTAACAATTTTAACTTCGGTATTACCCAGGGCGAAAGTTTGGCCGACAGAAAGAGCGGTCTCGGTAATTTTTTGGCCGCCAACGAATGTTCCGTTGGCAGAATCTAAATCTTTAAGTTTGGCTTTTCCATCGGTGCCAATATCAAGCTGACAGTGCTGCCGCGAAAGGACCTGATCTGAAACTTGAATATCACAAATCTTAGATCGGCCTAGAACGAGTGGACTAGAACTGAAGACAAGCTCCTCTGTTGTCTTGGTTTCAAGATTCTTTAACTCTAGAATAATCTTCACGTTTCTAAAAAAATCCCCTCCACTTAAGGATAATGGAAGGCTTCAAAATAACCAATTTTTTTAGCGGTTGCTGAGAAATACATACAGCGCAGCGCAGCAATGCGATTGCGACGCCGAACAGCAGGAATTAAAAGTAATTACTTAATCTTCCACTGCGAAAACTCAAGCTTACTTTCACTGTCGAGCTGATTGATCACACGAGCTTCTTCGACCAATCCATTCTTAATTCGAACATCGATCGATTTAAATCCCGCCCGAGCTGGATCTTTAGGTCGAACTAAAAAGGATTGAGAATCTTTGGGCTCAATCAAAAAAACTTTTGGATTGGGCTGCCCCCAAAGAAAGGCAAAGCTTTCTTGAAGATTAACCTGGCCATTATCCCGAACGATTTGTTTTTCACCCTGTTCTTCAATCGTTAAAAATTTTCCATCATAACGAATGGTACGCTCATGAGGAGATTTATACTTCCAAACCAAACTCTGAGGTCGAGAAAATTGGATATGCCCTGCCGCCTTATCGTTTTGGTCAGGAAAAATATCTTGTTTTATTTCTTGGGTGAAATTGACTTCAAAGCCTGATGATTTAGAGAATTTTTTTTGTAGCTCTTGAAGCGGAGTAGGAATGGACGAAGATGCTGACTCTACCTGCGATGCAGCCATCGCATTTGCTTCTGATAAAACCAAAAAAACAAAAATATAGACAAAAAAGTTCATGCGTAAAAAGTACTGAGATTGCACAAATCTGTCACCTGCACTTTATATCGCATCTAGAAATGAGTGATACATTTGAGAGTTCTTAAGACTAGAATAACCAACCCGGTCCGATGCTCAAAGACAAGTCAGAATTAAATCCGCCGCCGTTGTCGTTATTGAGAACAAAAAATAAATTCTTAAGATCGGCCTTCACTAGAAGTTTATTCCAGCCGGTGTGAACGCAAATCCCGCCCCCTATCAATCCATAAAATTCAGAAGACTTATTAACCCAAAGTCTTCCCATACCTACTGACGTATAAAAATCAGAAAATACAGAGTCCTCCGTACCCTTTGATTTATCAGCACCAAGCAGAGCAGGTAGATTCCAATAAAAAGCGAGATCGCCCATAAAAAAGCTCTCCCCGCTCTTGATCCCTAAACCATTAGGTTCATCAACTGAAACAACTCCCCCGCTAAAATCAACTCCTAACCAAAACGGCTCATTAAAACGAATGATAGCACTCGCAGACCCTAAAATAGTCGAGCGCATTGCATCTCCATTATAAAACGTAACTAAAGGACTCAACTCAAACTGAGGATAAACTTTCTTATTCTCTTGCGAATAGACTGACCCCGCCAATACAAAGATCAGAAAAAAAAATAAAAAATAAACCTTAGCGAACGCTCGAGCCTGATTCTTTAAGTTCTGGAATGAACGAACGATTGAGATTGAGAGCACTCGAGAAATTGGATTGGGATTTTCTAAAAATAAATGATCCATCAGGGGCTCTTACATTGCCATTGATCAGCACATCTTCAAAGTCATAATAAGATTTCTCTTTATAAACAACCTTCGTTCTAACTTTAGTTTGCGTATTAGTTGTTGACGGAGCTGTTGCCGAGGGAGTCATTGGCTCAGAAGAAACAGATGGCATTTCTGCATCAGTCTGTCCGTGAGCCACCTGAAGCACGATTGCCATCGCAAACATCGACGAGAGAACACAAAGTATACAACGCATAATCATACCTAAATTCTAGGCTTATCTTTAAGATTCAGACAAATCAATTTCGCGAGCCTTCTCATCGGCAAGTTTATGAGCTTCATGCCCCTTTGATTCAAGGTCACGGGCGGCCTCTGAAACAATTGAATGATACTTCTCCAAGTTCTCGCCTGTAAGACTCTTGGGAACTGGAGCTCGTCTCATCGCATCAGCCATATGATTATATCCATCTCCAAGGATTTTGAGTCCCTCGAGAGCTGGAGATGCAATTTGCAATTTAGCAAGGCTGGTGACTTCGTCTTTAAGGCGATCAAGCAGATCCATCTTCTTCTGAGTATTAATCGTCAAAGTTTTTAAATTATTGAGAGGTACAGAGTACATTTTGCTTTTTTGAGCTTTCACTCTCTCTAACTGAGCATAAGCATACGCTTCACGATTGTCTGGCGTATTGGGAAGTGAAGCAAACTCTCTCACCAATCGATTTCGATCGCGATCATTTGAAAGCTTGTAGACAAGCATTCCCATCGCCCCTCTTGATTCTCGGGGTTCTGATTTCATTTGAGATTCCCAGTGAGATCTAAATCGTGCGTATTCAATAAGATCTTTTGACTTCATTTTTCTAAAAGCCAAAAGTTTGCCCATCAAGTTAATCGCTTTCGAAGAAAAAGACGAATTCGCATATTTCGAAGTAAGTAAATCAAACGAATTTCTTAAAGATGAAAAAGATTCATCTCGATGACTTCCCGCTTCGGCGGCAACATAAGCAAAATTCTGAATAGCGGCCCAAAGAGCTGCATCTACATGCGATGAATGAGGATTCGCTTGAGAAAACTGAAAATACTTTTGAGCAACAGCATGAAGACCTTCTAATTTAGCTTCACCGGTGGCAACTTTTGCAGCCTCTTCTTCTTCCTGAATATTCTTAAGCTCTGCCTTCTGAGCAAGTTGATTAAGTTCAGCTTTGGTTCCACTATCGGCGCCCGACTGATACGCCTTAGCATATTGAGATACAGACTTATAATCTTTGCGAAGATTATAAATATCGAGAACTAATTGAGCACTCAACTTACCTTCAGAATTTGATGGATACCGCTCAGCAATTTGCTGAAACATAGGTAAAGCTCTTTCAAGATCATTGAGCTGGTAAAGCAAGCGAGCAGACTGATAACTCGCTTTTAATTTTTGATCTAAAGTAATACCGTCAACATTTTGAACAAATCGAGCTGCTTCAAAATATTTTTCATCACTACTTGATGCCGCTTTAAATGTCTTACCCTGATACTTAAATCCGTCTGCTAATTTTTCGGCCGTCAAAAACCAGTTCCAAGCAGCTTGTTTTTGAATAGCTCCGCCCGAACGCGCGGCAGATTCGTAAGCTAAAGCAGCTTCAGAAAAACGTCCGCGAGCATAATAAGCTTCGCCCATATAAAATGTCGCTTCACTTTTTTGAGTTTCAGGAAGTTGAGCCTGAAGAAAAGCTTGATAATAACCGATCGACATATCATAGAGCCGATCACGTTGGGCAGCATCGAGTGTCTTCTTGGCTTCGGCATGAAATTTTTTAGCCGTATTATAAACTTGTGATTGAACTTTTGAACTATCGGCTCCTGCTGATTCATTTAAACGAGCAACCAAAGATCCAAGTTTAGAAGTACGGCCAAGAGACTCTTCAGCCTTAAGTTGCGCTGAAATCCACTCCGGAACATCTCCACTTTGTGGAAAACTGGTCTGCAAAACTCCATAAATATCACTGGCTCCACTAAAATCAGATCTTTGAAGAAGACCTTTGGCCAAAGTCGAAAGAGAAATTTGAATGAGCTCAGGATCTTTCAAGGTATTTTGAAGATAAGAAACAATTCCTTTTGATTTATGAACTTCAAGAGCCGCAAAAACCATCTCGCGTGAAGCTTCTCGTGAATAATCTCCACCAGATGATTCAGATTGCTCTTTAAGTGCAAGTACTCTCTCAAAATATTGAAGAGCGCGAGCAGGTTGCTGCAGATTCATACTGACCCAGGCTAATTTATAAAAAACATAAGATTGAACTTTGGGATCTTTCGCAGCAGTTTGGTAATAACCTTCAGCTTTAGCAAATTGCTGTTTTCCAAAATAAAAGTCTCCGAGCAGCATTGAAGCTTCTTTAAGAACAGGCGACTGAGGATATTTTTCTGAAATTTCAGCAAGGACACTTCCTGCCTTTTCCATTTGTTTAGTTTCAATATACGAATTACCCAAAACGAAAAGCGCTTCATCAAGTCGTTGATAATTTGGATACTCGGATCTTAATTTTTCGAGAGCCTCTAAAGCTTTATTCACATGTAGACTTGCTTGTTGTTTGTTATTGTCAGCTTCAAAATATTTCGCACTTTCAAAATGAGCTTCACCTAAACGGTACAAACTTTCAGCAACTCGAGGAGATCCCGCATATTTCGTCAAAAATTGCTCCAAAAGCGGAATCTGCTTTAAACGAATTTGGTGAAGTCTCTCACGTCTTTCTTTTTCATCCGCAGGCTTTTGATCCCAATTTTTAGCTAAAGATTGAGCATAGAGCTGAGGAATTGGACCACCCGCTACTGCGACAGTGAGGCCCCAAAAAGCATACTGAACGAGGAATTTTACTGATCCTGAGGTTCTCTTAAAACCCCAATGATTTCGATGACTTCCCATGTTTTCTCCCTTTAGACTACCCCCTAAAAGGCAATCCTACTTAAGGAGATAATGCAATTCTTATGCCAGAGAGCCTCCCTTGGCATAGAAGTTACGAATTCTTACTGTAAAAAACTAAACTTAATCGTCATCTGACCCAGGAAGAGTCAGTAAAAATTTGACAGGATTATGGTCGGAATAGTTTGTACGAAATTCATTATGATCGTAATTAATCCAGCGACCATCGGCAGATTCTTTTCCACCAGGGTATTCAACACCTGGATGAAGCTTTTGCCATCGCTTCGCCATTTTTTCAACTAAGGAGATCACAATAAAGTTCTGCTGAGGGTTTTTAATATTTCGAAGCCTTAAAGAGCGAGGAAGCTCTCTTTCGGTTGAATACTGCGGCCTGTAAAAAACTTGATCGTAAGGACGCCCCGCTCTTCTTTGAGGAGCTGTATTTGTTGCCTGCCCTTCTTCATTCAAAGTCACCCATCTCTCCGATTCAAAGCCTGGCTGAGTCGTTAAAACTCGAGCCACTTCAGATTTATTCTGCAAATTGGTATCACCCAAAATAAAGAAGTCTTTTTCTTTATTTGACTGCTCGACCCATTTTGCAATCGATCTTAACTCATGCTGTCTTCTTAAAAAACGGCTTCTGTCGGGTTCGCGATGAACGGAGATCAAAACAAAATCGAGAGATTTATCTTTTGTGCGAAACGAAAAAGCAAAAGGAACTCTTTCGTAATCAGCAGCTGCTACTCGCTGAGGGCTTAAAAATCCACTCGGTAGATCTTCTGCAGGCGCTACTTTCTGAGGATTAAAAAATGTGAGCCACCATTCAGACGCAGTGGTATTGCGCCGATTTTGAGTAGGTCCAGTATCTTCGTCCGATAAAATAAAGTTCCTAAATCCAGCCGCTTCCATAGCTTCAAAAAAACGAGTGGATTTTGGCTCAGGAATAATCGGATCAAATCGAACCAAGCCAGGATTCAAAATAAGTGCATCGATTGCATCCTGAAGAGAGGTAAAATCCGGGCCAGGAGGAAAAACCCTCAACGTACCTAGAGGCGATAAATTTTTCTTTGATTTGAGATTAAGGTATTCATAGGCTTCCGCAGGAAATACTGGAAAATTATTAAGTGCAGATCGAGCTAAATATTTTTCACTAGGAGGAGCGATCAATTCTTGAACAACGACGATATCGCATTTTTCATCTCGGAGAAGTTCAGCCAGGCCCTCATTATCTCGATCAATCGTAAAACCCAAAAACTGAATATTAAACGAACAAACCCAAATAGAATTTTCGACGCGCGGTAAAGCAAAAACGAGGGCGGGAATAAATCCAAGCACTAAGATTAAAAAAGATCGAAATATATTCATGGCTGGGATGTATTTAGCATAACATACCCAGATCTCCCAGAGATCAAGGTCTCGCGCTTTATTCGATTGCTATAAGACTCAACAACAACAGAGGGATACCCCTCATTCAGGCCGTCAAAACTAAAGCCCAAATCCAAACTATCTGTCCCCACAAAATCCAAGTTCACCCAAAGCTGCTTTCTCGTTTTTATATCCCAAGCAAAAATTTGGCCCGATCTGGAGCGCGAAATCACAAGAGTTTTCTCAGTTCCTAAATCTGAAATGAGAGCGCTTGTGATCAGACTTGGCCTTCCCCAAAGATTAATACTGAAACCTGCATCTAAGCTAAGCTGCGATTCGACATCGACAAATACTCTTTCAGTCACCTGTAAATCTAAATCAAAATCAGATGAGAACAATCTTTTCGGTTCAGAAACTTTGCGAGCATTTAAAAATAATCCGGTCGAAACCTTTACAGACCTATCAAGACTTAAATCTGTCGGTGTATTTCTTACCACTGATTTCTCAAACAACACCAAAGAAGGAACTATATTTTCGTGACGAATTTCTTTCTTCCAGAGGAGATCCGTTTTTTCTGACATCCTATTAAATTTAGCGGCCACAGAAATCAGCTCATTTTTTATTCCCCGATCGTGAAAGAAATTTCCGATGACGCTCGACTTCTGTCTGTAAAGTGCATAAACCGCCATTGGATCATTCGATGAAATAATTATGACTCCTTTTCCGTTAGGTGCCTTAAGTCGATAATTCTCATTTTCTCTTCTAGGCTGCTCAATCCAATCTGACTTTGAAACATCAGAATCGGTCGAAATAAAATCGAGAATTTGCTCACATTCCGTCTCATGACGCTTTGCGAATAAATGCGAATTTACATTGAGCACAGCAATCAATGGAAACAAAAATAAAAAGCGTCGAATAGAAGGTTTCACAATTTTTATCTCACTAAAACAGCTGCAAGATGTATGCCAAAATGGCAGAATCGAATAAATAAAACTTAAACGGAGGATCTCAATGCGTTCTATTTATTTGTTCGGCTTTCTTACCCTTGCACTTCAACTTTCTGCTTGCGCCTCAAAGTCACAGATGGTCGCATCTAGCAAAGATTTTGATCGAATCAAAGCTCTTTCCGGAACTTGGAAGGGCAAATCAGAGATGAATGGCAAACCTGAAAATGTGACGGTTACCTATAAGGTTACATCAGCTGGTTCAGCAGTTGTTGAAACCTTAATGCCAGGAAAACCACATGAAATGGTGTCAATTTATCACGCCAATAAGGGGCGAATAGCTATGACTCACTATTGCGCAATAGGAAACCAACCCGAAATGGCCCTAATTAAAACAGACGATTCCGCTCTTTATTTTGAAATGATTAAACCAGTAGGAATCTCATCGATGAACGAAAAACATATGCATTCGGTAACACTGAAGTTAATCGATAAAAACACCCTTCAACAAGAATGGACGCATTTTGAAGACGGCGAAAAGAAGGGCTCAGCTATTTTCACATTCAAAAAAGTAAATTCCTAATTTTCTTAAATCCGTGGTGGCCTTCTGTCATCACGGATTTTTTATTTTCGTCGACTCTAAATCTAAATAATTCTGCCACCTTGTATGGGTATCTTGCCTAAGACTGCGAAGAAATTCAGCGAGGTGATTAAGTTCAATGCCAACGAAAGGAAATCCCGCATGCGGACTTTGAACCATATTAACACCATAGCCAGCCGCTAAAAATCCGAACGCCGTAAGGCCAACGCCAACAAAGCCATCAAAATAATCTTTGCTAATTTTATCGTTATTATAATCTGCGACATCGGTTCGAACTAAAAGCCCAGTAAAAATATTAAAACGAACTGCCCGCATTATTTTAGAAAATAAGTTATATTCCACATCGGGATCCATTGACTTAGCGAATGAAAACGAAAGCGCTGCCGTTGAATAAGCTGCCTGAATAATATCGCGGGGGTTAGGTGCAAAATAATTAATCGGCTGAACAAATGCGATATCGATATCAAATCGAGTTTCCGATTGGTGATAGCGAAAATAATACTCTTTTGATTCTGCTTTTGAATCTCGAGGGATGAGCTGAACAGTAACTAGATCTCCTTCATCAAATTCGTATTGCAAAAGAAGACCATACATAAAAATTGTGTTAGTTCGTCCCGTTTGAATCAGCTGCGGTAGATCGACAATTTTTCGATTAGGCTTTCGCACAAATATCCTCTCTGAGACTTTCTGCTCAAAGGTGGTGCTTTCCTGAAACAAATGAATAGACCGATAACTCCCCTTGTGCAGACTTCCGAGAGAGATTCTAAAATTCTCTGAAGCTTTGCCCGAAAACTGAATGGCTCCATTTTCGGTAATTGTGCAGGGGCGCGACAAGCAGTTTTCAGCAGAGACGTACTCTCGGCCGCTTTCATTCAGACCCTTATCGTATACAATTAAATCAATGTAATTTGAACCTATAGAAGACGCACCAATAAGGGATACAAAAGCACTGAGAAAAATCATTCAAAAATCTTAGCTGGATTTAATTCAATTAAACCAGAGATCTTCTAAATGTTTATTTATTCTTTCGTTTTTCGTTCTGAACTTCTCTCCAGCTTTCTTGGAGAGCCTCCCATTGACTGAGCGATCGAGAAGCCTCAGTCATTTTGCCAGCGCTTCTCATAAGTTCTGATCGAATAAGATAACAATCAAGGGATCGAGCCAGATCAGAAACATCATCGAAATAATACCAAGAGTAAGTTACCATCTTTCCTGCTTCATCTAATATTTTTGTCGCTACCGAAAGATTCTCTTTTGCATAAATTGCACCGAGAGCAGTAAATCCCAGAATAAGTGTCTTTCGATCGAAAGCAATAGCCGCCGAGGTTTTGGTCTTTCTATCCTTTTTCTTTACGTCCTTCTCTAGATCTTGCATCCATGACGACACCTCTTCAGCTAAAAGCAGAACTAATTCAGCTCCACGTAAATTGGTAGATTTTGATTTGCTAGCGGCAGCGGGACTAATTTTAAGTTCCAAAAGAAGCTTTTGTAAATTCTCGATCAAGGGGACTTCGGCGTCTGAATAGGAACGCTTCCAAAAATAGCAAAGCCCGGTATAAATTTTAATCCGAACATTCGGAGAAAACTTTTGACTAATATCAAACATCTTAATGAGTGCCGCATCAGGATCTTGCTTATCCCCCGGCGAGAAAAGATCCTCGGCAACTTTAAGTTCATTCATTAACGATGGAGATTTATCCTCCGCAAAAAGAGAACAATGGCTGGAAACAAACATTGAAACGACTGCTAATAGGGCAATCAATATAGGCTTCATTGGCCTTGTGATTAGCTCAGGTTAACTATGGCGTCAATCCACTGCCGGCCATCTGTAAAATGCCTTAAAATAGCCCGCTGCCCGTGATTGAGGGTCTCACTGACCGCTGCATCGCAGCGGCACAATCTGCGCCTCAAAGATTTTATCTTATGGCGCATTGCGCTTCGCAACCTTAGATATAATAAAACTGAATCTAACATACCATGGTAGATAACGACACAACTCGATCATTTTTGAGTCCGATTCTTCCGTTTTTGGATGACGAATCGGTGTCTGAAATTCTTATCAATTCTTTTAATGATGTGTACATCGAACGCGCCGGAAAACTTGAAAAAACAGACGCCAGTTTTTACGATGAAGATTCACTTTATGCTGCGGTAAGAAATATAGCTCAATACGTTGGCCGACGTATTGATGAAGACGAACCCATACTCGATGCCCGATTGCCTGATGGAAGCAGAATTCATATCGTGATTCCCCCTTGTGCCAAGGATGGAATCTATATGACGATTCGAAAATTTGGCAAAGAAGCGGTTGAAATGAAAGACCTTATCGCCTTCGGAGCTCTCTCGGTCGAAATGGCGCGCTTTATCCATATATGCGTGCAAATGAAAAGAAATCTAATCGTCTCGGGTCAAACCAGTTCCGGAAAAACAACTCTGCTCAATGCTGTCTCAAGTTTTATTCCTAAAGATCAGCGCATTATTGTGATCGAAGATTCGTCTGAACTTCAACTTCAACAACCTCATGCCATTCGAATGGAAGTTCTTAAAAACGATCGAGTGCATATTGATATTCGAGGACTCGTTAAAAGCTCGCTCAGACTAAGACCCGATCGCGTAGTGATTGGAGAAGTCCGCGGACCTGAAGCTCTTGATCTGCTCCAAGCTATGACGACCGGCCACTCCGGCTCGATGGCTACTTTACATGCAAATAATCCGAAGCAAGCTCTCTCACGCCTTGAAACTCTGATTATGATGAATAAACTTGAAATGCCTCTTATTGCTATTCGCAGTCAGGTTGCAGGTGCCATTCAAATTATTGTTCAAGCCAGTCGACTCAACGACGGATCCAGAAAGCTTACTCATATTTCAGAAGTGATCGGGCTTGATGAGAATGGAAATTATATTGTAAACGACGTCTTTTTAAACGAGGTCGTCGGCATTGAAAAATCAGGAAAACTTAAAACAAGATTTATAGCGACTGGTTATCGTCCAAGTTTTATTGAAGATGCCACTCGGCAAGGAATTAAAGTGCCCGACTCACTTTTTGAAGGACCTAAAGAATGATATCATCTTTTAAACATAAAACTGGAGAAACAGTTGAGGTTCGCGCTAACGGAAATACTTATCGCGGCGTACTGAAAGGAATATCTGAGACTGAAGTTTATTTAAAAACGATTTATAAAATTTTAGCACTGCCGCTTTCACAGGTGCAAAGCATTCGAAAAGTAGAAGGTAATTCACTAGAAATAAAAAGGCCCCTAAGTTAGGGGCCTTTTCGAGAATTCATTATTTAAACAAAACTTAGTAGCGATCTCCGCCACCTCGGTGTTGTCTGAATCCACCACCGCCGCCTCCGCCGCGAGGTCCACCACGGTGTCCACCACCACGATGTCCACCGCCGCCGCCACGGGGTCCGCCACCTTCCTTAGGTGGGTGAGCTTCGCTCACAACAATTTTTCGACCGCCAACTTCTGAGTTGTTCATCGCCTGAATCGCATTACCTGCAGCTTCTGGTGTATCGAATTCAACAAATCCGAATCCTTTCGATCGACCAGAAATTTTATCGATAATCACTCTTGCCGACACAACGTTTCCGTGTGCTGCAAAGATCTGGCTGAGCTCTTGCTCGGTTACAGAAAAGGGAAGACTTCCCACATATAGTTTCGTACTCATAGAAATAAGGACTCCTTAAAGTTCAATTCATTCAATACATACAGTTTTTGCTGCGCTCAGTGCACGTCACTTTCATCTGAACCGTCATTTGGCGGAAGCATTTGAGAGGTAGGCGATAGACAGAACGAAACATTAACTAACAATCCAGTGGTCAAACTAACACAAAACCTCCTGCAGCCCAAGGCCCAGAGATCTGTTTTACGCAGGCCAGACTAAATGCGGTTTTAAAGCAGATTCGAATTTACGTTAACTAGCTGAAAGCAGACCGTTTTTTTTAAACCGCTTTAAAACCAATGATTGGCAAACTAAGAATTTTAAGTCTTAATCTGCCATCTTAACTAGGCCAAAGTACGGCATGTTTCTTGCTTTCAAATATGAAGTAACCGTGAGGATTGTATTTATGCTTAGCCGCTTCTTTACCTTAATTTTAGGATTTTTTATTTTTTCTTCCGCTTTATTTGCTTCGTCCGACCATAAACAAAACTTAAAACGCTGCGAATATGGTTTTTTTAATCTGACCCAGGGAGGAAAGCTAAATGCAGCTCAGAAGTTTTTTGCGGAATCATATAAAGACCCTCTTCTCGATCGGGAGTGGATAATCAAAGAGATAGCTATTCTTACTCCCTCAGAAAAACCGCTTCAATTTCTCATCTGGAATAAAGTTTCAAAATCGCTAGAAAAAATTGAGCTCTCTCAAAGACAAAGAGAATGGGCTAAATCTTTAGGAAAAATTGCTGACGAATCTTCTCAAAAACAAATTCAAGATAAGAAGTTTTACCGATCTGAAACTGTATTTCCAATTACACTCCTCGCGGGCCCCCAAAGAACTGAAATTGAGCACAGACTCGAGTTGAATGATCTTGTCGGACATTTTCGTGCTTATACTGCCGAGAAAGAACTTGCCTCTCGCACTTTTGAAGCGCAACTCAATGAGATCTATCGCAGATTTTCAGCAAAGACCGCTGAAAAGAAAGATATCGAAGACCTTAAAAGAACCAAGGAACTTTCCGCAAAATATGATGCTCAAAAATGGGAGGACATGGTTCAAACCATTATTGATCTGGCGCAGCTATTTCTTTATAACTCACGCCAAGATCCTGAACTCGCCCCAAGCTTCAATGAAAAGCGAGCCAAAATTCGAAGTATCTTAGAAGCAATTAAAACTCTGGATCGTCGATTTGATTCTGCGCAAATTGATCAATGGATGAATCTTGATCCATAGCCCTAAGAAAGCAAGGTTCGCGAAATGACCATCCTCTGAACTTCACTCGTTCCTTCGCCGATTTCACAAAGTTTTGCATCTCGCCAATAGCGCTCGACCGGATACTCTTTGATATATCCATATCCCCCATGAATTTGAATGGCTTCGTTACAGGCGCGAATGGCAGCTTCGGAAGCAAAAAGTTTAGCCATTGAAGATTCAAGAGTTGCACGTTTACCTTGCCCGTGCAGATGCGCGGCTTTATAAACCATCAGCTGTGCGGCTTGGAGTTCAGTGGCCATATTGGCGAGCTTCCACTGAATCGCTTGAAAATTCGCAATTGGTTTTCCAAACTGCTCGCGCTCTTTGGCATACTTAATAGATTCGCGAAGGGCTGCTTCACCCAAGCCAAGCGCCATCGCCCCAATCACAACTCGGCCTTTATCTAAAATTTTTAGGGTATCGATAAAACCGCAATCAAGTTCACCAATCATATGACTTGCAGGAACTTTTACATTCTCAAGAGATATTTGAGCTGTATCGCTTGCTCGACAACCCAACTTATCCTCTGGCTTAAGAGGTTTAAATCCGGGAGTTCCCTTTTCAATGAGAAAAGCTGAAATTCCTTTCTGCTTTTTTTCGGGAGTGGTTGAAGCCAGGACAACATAGGTATGACCGACCGAACCTTGAGTGATAAATGCTTTAGACCCATTCAGTATCCAAAAATCTTTTTCCTTAACAGCACGAGTTCTCAAACCGCTGGCGTCACTTCCACTGCCCGGCTCAGTCAGCGCCCAGGCACCTAATTTTTTTCCTTGAGCAAGATCGGGCAGATATTTTTGTTTAAGTGATTCAGATCCAAAATCCAGAATATGCCTCTGACAGAGCCCATTGTGTGAAGCCAGTGTTAATGCGGTTGAACCACACTCCTTGGCTACTTCTTCAATAACTATTGCGGCCGAAAGAAGATCAAGCGCTGCACCACCATATTTTTCAGGGATCGTGAGACCCATAAACCCAAGAGCGGCCATTTGAGGGATAATTTCGTGGGGGAACTCTCCAGTTTGATCCCACTTACGAGCTCGAGGTCTCAATTCATTTTGAGCAAAATTGCGAGCCAATTCCCGAATGCTTTTATGATCGTCACTTAGTTCAAAGTTCATAATGACCTCCCCAGCCCTTGATGCTCTGTTTTAAGGTTTTTTCTTTCGTGCTGTCGATGGTTTGCTCACAGAGACGTCTTTTTTTATCCAATCAGTAATTTCTTTAAGGCTTGTGCCAGGAGTAAAAACCCTCTTCACTCCCATTTTTTTTAGTCCTGGAATATCGGCCTCTGGAATAATACCTCCCAAAAACACCGGAACCTTGCTCATTTTCTCAGCCTTAAGCTCCTTCATCACTTTAGGAATTAAAGTATTATGCGAGCCCGATAGTATACTAATGCCAATCAGGTCGACATCCTCTTCAACAGCGGCACGAACGAGCGCTTCCGGGCTTTGGTGAAGACCAGAATAAATAACTTCCATTCCTGCATCTCGCATCGCTGCAATAACAACTTTGGCACCACGATCATGGCCATCGAGACCGACTTTACCCATTAAAACTCGAATTGGTCGATTTGCACTCATACGAGAAGACTCCTTGAAATCACTAAACGTTGAATCTCACTTGTTCCTTCATAGAGAGTTGTCACACGAACATCACGAAAATATCTCTCCACGGGGTAATCCCTGGTATATCCATAACCACCAAAAACCTGAATCATCTCTTCACAGACTTTAACCGCAGTCTCTGTCGTAAAAACTTTGGCCATACTGGCAGCTTGAGTAAAATCTTGCTTTTTATTTTTAAGACTTGCTGCCTTAAGCAAAAGTAGTCGAGCTGCGGCCAGTTGAGTTGCTGAATCAGCTAGCTTCCATTGAATCGCTTGAAAATTCGAAATAGGTTTGCCAAAGGCCTGACGCTCCTTTGAATAGGCAATTCCCGCACTTAGCGAAGCTTCTGCAATACCAAGTGCTTGAGCCGAAACCGAAATTCGACCGCCGTCTAGAGCGCGCATCGCGATTTTAAAACCTTCACCCTCTTTACCCACTAAACTTTCGGTAGAAACTTTTACATTTTCGAGACTGAGACTAATGGTGGACGAACCCACAAGGCCCATCTTGTCTTCTTCGCTGCCAATTTTAAAACCTGGAGTATTGCGATCGACTAAAAACGCGGAAATTCCTTTGGTACCCGGCAAATCAAGCGAGCGTGCCATCACCAAAAAGAATTGGGAATACGCACCATTGGTCACAAAAATTTTTTCGCCTGTAATTTCAAATCCATCTTTAGTTCTGACTGCGGTGGTCCGTAAACCACCCGCATCTGAGCCCGAGGAATTCTCAGTGAGACAAAAACTAGCCGTTAAAGATGTTTGAGAAGTTAAGGCTCCCAAATACTTCTTTCTCTGTTCATCTGAACCTTCGCGAACAAGAACATCCGCTATCATATTGGTGACAGCAACTGTCACTCCAACTGATCCACAAACACGAGAGATTTCTTCGATTACAAGAGCAAATGAGATTGCGTCTAAACCCAGCCCACCCCATTTTTCAGGCACCATTAAAGTCATAAAACCTTCTTGGCTTAACTTCTTAAGCAAATCAGGATTTATTTTTGTTTGCGAATGTCCGAGAGCATGGGGAGCAATATATGCGTGAGCTGATTTTTTGGCCCAGCCTCTAATCTCTTCTTGCTCGGATGTTAAATTAAACTCCATCGTGCTCTCTGCTTTTGATCCTTAAAAAAACATTAGTCGCTCAAAATTTGCTGAGCAATCACAAGCCTCTGAACCTCGCTCGTGCCTTCATAAATTTCAGTGATTTTAGCGTCTCTAAAAAATCTTTCTGGAAGATAATCTTCGACATATCCGTATCCTCCATGAATTTGAACTGCCGTCCATGCATTCTTCATGCACATCTCCGCTGCAAATAGTTTCGCTTGAGAAGATTCGAGAGGTGTTTTTTTACCTTCTGTCTTCAGCTTTGCTGCGCGATAAGTGAGCAATCGTGCAGCCTCAAGTCGGGTTTGCATATCGGCAAGCATAAATTGAATGGCTTGAAGATCAGCAATAGGACGACCAAATTGTTCACGCTGTTTTGCATATTCAATTGAGCACTCTAAACTGGCTGCTCCAATTCCTAATGCTTGCGCGGCTATGCCAATTCGCCCCACTTCAAGAGTTGAAAGAGCAACTTTTAATCCATCACCTTCGGTATGAAGCAAATTCTCGGCGGGAACCTCGCAATCATCGAGCATAATCTGAACACATGAGCTGCCCTTGATCCCAAGCTTTTTCTCTTTTTTTGAAATTTTAAAACCCTTTGACTGAGTATCAACAATAAAAGCACTAATTCCTTTTTTTCCTTTGGATGGATCCGTCGACGCATAGACAATACAAATATCGGCTTCGGCCCCGTTCGTAATAAATTGCTTAGTGCCAGTCAGAAAATAGGAGCTTCCTTTTTTAATAGCGCGAGTTTTTTGATTGGCGGCATCACTGCCTGCTTCAGGTTCGGTTAGAGCATAACATCCAAGCTTTTGTCCCGAAGCCAAAGGCTTTAAAAACTTTTCTTTCTGCGTCGCACTTCCAAATTTATGCAAAGGCTCGCACACCAATGAATTGTTGACTGACATGATCACGGCCGTTGAGGCGCAAACTTTAGCAACCTCCTCAAGAGCAAGTACGTAGGCAACCATATCCATTCCCGCTCCACCCCATTCATCGGGAATACAGACACCAAGAAGTTTAAGCTCAGCCATCTCTTGCATGATTTCTTCTGGGTACCGAGCTTTCAGATCAAGCTCTCTCGCAATCGGCTCAACTCTTCGCCTTGCAAAATCTCGTGCCATCTCTTGCACTGCACGCTGCTCTTCGGTCAGATCAAAATTCATCTCTTCCCCCTCTTATGCTTTTTGAGGCCAAGTAAACTTAGGCTCTCGCTTCTCGAGAAATGCTTTCATTCCCTCTTTAGGTTCGCCGCTCGCAAATAAAGTGGCAAAAGTTTCACGCTCAAGTAAAAAGGCTTTGCCCATTTCAAAAGAAGAATTTTCTCTCACGAGTCGACGTGCCGCTAAAATGGACATCAGCCCTTTCTTTGAAATTTTATGGGCGATCTCTTTTACTTTTGAAATCAATTCAGCTTGAGAAAAAATGTCGAGTACAAGGCCAGACGATTTGGCTTCAACAGCATTCATATGGCGGCCGGTAAGAATCAAATCCATTGCACGGTGCATTCCAATTTTTTGTGGAAGACGAACGGTGCCGCCGAATCCCGGAACAATTCCTAAATTTGTTTCAGGCAAACCGAGACGCGCATTATCCGACGCATAAATTAAATCGCAGGAGAGTGCTAATTCAAGACCACCTCCCAGAGCAAAACCATTTACCGCAGCTATCGAGATAAAGGGTGCTTCTTCAATAGCCTTCATCACCGATTGCCCGAGTTCGACAAAAGCACGGGCTTGCAAAGGCGACATCTCGCTCATAGCTGCAATATCGGCTCCTGCAACAAAGGCTTTATCCCCCGCACCCGTCACGATCGCAACTTGAATATCATTTAATTCAACAAAAGCTGTCTGAAGCTCGAGAAGAACTTCGGGGTTCAGAGCGTTCATAGCTTTGGGTCGATCAATTGTTATAACGGCCACTCGATCACTTTTTGTGACTTGAACAATGCTCATACTCAACCTTTCTGTGAATAGTCATAAAACCCTCGGCCAACTTTTCGACCGAGTAATCCTGCATTTACAAGATTTTTGAGAAGGGGACAGGGACGATATTTGGGATCTCTAAATCCATCAAACAAAACCTCAAGAATCGCTAAACAAGTGTCGAGCCCGATAAAGTCAGCAAGCTCAAGTGGACCCATTGGATGATTGGTTCCCAGCTTCATTCCCTTATCGATATCTTCGGCCGTTCCGATACCTTCATAGAGAGCAAAAATGGCTTCGTTAATCATGGGCATCAAAATGCGGTTCACTATAAAACCCGCATAGTCTTTTGAAAAAATAGTTTCTTTTTCGATAAGCTGAAGCAAGGTTGAAACTCTCTCTAAAGTTTTTTCACTCGTGCGTTGACCTTTGATCACCTCAACAAGCTTCATCAAAGGAACAGGATTCATAAAATGGATTCCAACAACTTGTTCAGGACGTTTTGTCACCGCCGCAATTTCGGTGATACTGATCGAGGACGTATTCGTGCCTAAAATAGCTGTTTGCTTCATGACACCATCGAGTTTTTTAAAAATAGCTTTTTTGGTGTCTTTATTTTCGGTAGCAGCCTCAATCACAAGTTCAACGCTCGCCATATCTTCAATTGATGTACTCGTTTTAATTCTTGCGAGCACAACTGCGGCTTGCTCTTTGACTTTGCCTTTTTCAATCAACTTCGTAAGACTCTTTTCGATTCCCGCTTTTGCTTTAGCAAGAATATCGTCATTCACATCATGAAGTACAACCTGAATGCCATACGTTGCCAGTACTTGAGCAATTCCCGAGCCCATTTGGCCCGAACCGACAACACCGACTGAATTAAAAGTTGAATTTGTTACTGACATAAGATCCTCTCTTATAATTTTTCAACCAAAGCAGCGATTGCCTCGCCGCCGCCAATACAAAGACTCACCACCCCCTTTTGCTTCGGCTCAAGTTGGTGAATGAGTGTCGTTAAAAGTCGAGCTCCCGAAGCACCAATCGGATGTCCGAGAGCAACCGCCCCTCCGCGTGGATTTAATTGAGCCGCTGAAATATCGAGTTCTTTTTGAGCAGCCATAGCGACAACCGAAAAAGCTTCGTTAATCTCAAAAACTGAAATATCCGAAACCTTCAGGCTCGCTTCCGTTAAAAGCTTTTTAATGCTCCCGACAGGTGCTGTCGTAAACCACTCGGGTGCTTGAGCAAATTCAGCTTGATGTAAAAGCCTTGCGATCGGTTTGATGCCCGAAATTTCAGAACCGATAATCACCATACTTGCTCCATCGTTAATAGAACTCGCATTGGCTGCAGTAATCGTACCTTGGGGATCAAAAGCTGGGCGCAATTTTGCAAAGGCATCAATTTTACCTTTGCCAGGTTCTTCATCAGTCTTAACTGTCAGCGTTTCTTTTTTTGATTTGATTTCCACTGTCGCAATTTCTTTTGAAAATGCTCCCGTCTCGATTGCTCTAAGAGCTCGCTTGTATGATTCAGCCGCATAAGCATCTTGCTGCTCTCTCGTAAATTTATATTCACGAACACAAAGCTCAGCAGCTGTTCCCATATGAAACTGATTGTATACATCCCAGAGTCCATCATGAATCAGCCCGTCTACCGCTTCTTGATTTCCCATTCGTGCACCAGCTCGCAGAGTTTTTAAATAATATGGAGCCTGAGACATGTTTTCGATTCCACCCGCCAAAATAACAGAGGCTCTTTCAAGAGCGATGCGATCAGCCGCCAAAGTCACAGCCTTAAGACCTGAACCACAAACTTTATTGACCGTCAGAGCACGCGCCTTTGTGGGAATATCCGCAAAAATCGAAACCTGCCTAGCCGGCGCCTGCCCCATTCCTGCGGGTAAAACACAGCCAACAATCGTCTCATCAATTGTCTCAGGCTTCAGACCAATTTCACTCAACGCTGCTTTAGCGGCTGTAGCTCCAAGTTGCGGAGCCGCTAACGAAGATAGCGACCCCATAAAACTGCCGATAGGCGTTCTTTTAGCACTATATATATAGATAGGTTTCATGCTTTTACAGATTAGCTGTGAATTGCTTCGGATGTTAAGCCTTGAGTTGCTCTGCTTCTGATTTAAGTAAGAGTGAGAGAGAGACTGTAAAATTTTTCAAACTCAACCATTATAAAATCGAACGTACAAAGTAAATCAACGCGGCCGTGTCCCGCTGAGGGCTCGCCCAGTCACCAGACGAGCAAAAAGGATGATTCAACCCTAGGGCTATTTCTTCCCCGTAAATAAATTTCGATTAAAAAGTTTAATTACAGGGCCAGATATATCTAGCGGCTTGCCATTATACTGAAAGCCCAAGCCTGACCTATCGCTGCTTCGAATTTCAACATCTTTAAAGACATTCACAGTTTGAGTTTCCCCCGCTTTAATAACAATCTCTTGCAGCGAAGCTTCATCAACTCGAATGGACAATTTTGAATCCTTGCTCGCTTTAATTGTTAAAATCGAGGGTTTGATGGGCGTTACAATTGTTGCAGCTTGAGGAGTTTTTAAAGCAACAGTATTAGGTGCCGTCCCTTCTTCTGGAACAACTGAGGTATCGTCAGGACTCTCAAGAGCTTCATCTACGACCTCAGTTGATGAAGAATGTTTCTCTTCAGGAGCCTGAACTTTCTGAATAATCCAAATAGTACAAAGAATGAGAGCAGCAAGAATTCCGCCACCCGCTAAGACCATGACAATCCATTTTTGTTGATGGCTAAATTCAAAAGGCTCCATCGAAACATTGGGGCTCGGAAGCTTGGCCATCTTTCGAATATCTTTGATTTGCGTAGGCATTAACGACTTTCGATAGGCATCATACCGTGCCAAACAATCATCAACGTCAATTCCGAGTTCACGAGCAAAAGTTTTTAAAAAACCGCGCGCAAAAGCTTCATCGGGAATTTTTTTTAAATCGTTCTCTTCAAAAGCAACCAAATAACGTTTTGAAATTCGAGTTGAACGGCTGATTCCATCTAAGGTCTTTCCTGAAGCTTCTCGATTACGGCGGAGATAATCTCCGAAAGATTCGCCTGATCCGGGTGTTGACTCTTCACTCATTCACGCACCAAAAATTTTTGACAAAGTTGACCATAATATCCTTTAGGATCTCGATTCGCTCCCTCTCTAAAAACCCTCAAAGCCTCTTCAGATTTATTTTGCTTAAGTAAAAGATTGCCCAAATAGTAACGAGGCTCAGAACATTCAGTGCACAATTTTGCAGCTTCACTCAGCAAAGATTCTGCTCTTTTCTTATCGTCACTCTCAACCAACATTTTGCCCAAATTTTGATAGGGCAAATAAAAATCATCTCTCAAACTGATTGATCTTTCATAAGCCGCTTTGGCTTCTTTTTTTAAACCCAATGCCTCATAGGTAAGACCTAAATTATTATAAATACGCTCAGGGTATAAATAGAGCGGATTTTCAAGAGCCTTCTCAAGAGCCAGTCGAGAATCTGGATATCGCTTCATCTGATAGTAAAGAGTGCCCAAATTTAAATGAGCTTCAGAAAGTTTTGGGTCCAACAACACCGCATCTTTAAATTCAGCTTCAGCTTGGTCGAATTTTTCTTGGCGAAAATAAATTAAGCCAAGCAAATTGTGGATATCAGGATTATTAGGAGAGGCTTCAGCAGCTCTCAATCCGGCAGCAAGAGCTGGAATAAGATCGCTAGTGGTAAATGATTGATAAGCAAATTGATACTGAATGCGAGCCTTCTCACTCATCGGCTCCTGTTCGCGCCTGGTAGCGCATGCCAAAGTACAGACTGATAAAATAAAAATACTAATTTTCTTCATAACATACTCACAATCTTTAAGTATTGTTCCAAAAAAGCCTGCTGAATGTCACCAGAAGTATCTTTCTTTATCTCTTCAGCTTTAAGCTTTTGATAAGCCGCTTCGTTGGTATTTAACGCTTTGGCATAAAGGCTGAGATCCTCATAGAGAAAAGGGATTGTACGAACCAAATTACTTTTAATGTTTTCACTTGCCTTATCAAAATTGAGATTATCCATGATAAATCCCATCTGTTCAGAAAAGTCTAAAGCGGCATTCAGCTTATCGCTGTAGAGCTCCACTTGAAATGGAGAAGTGCTATAAAGAACTCTTTTTAAAATTCCAGCAAAAAAAAGTCCGACAAAAACCTCAATATAGCCCGAAGATGGCTGAACAACTAAAATAAAAGCCCGCGCGGGCTGTGCCGACTCTCCCGCAATGACCGAGACCATAGGCTCATTGAGAGATTGGTAGATATGAAGAAGTCTTTTCTTTTTAGTATCAACAAACGAATCTTTTAATTGCTCAAACATGAACCTCTGCCCTGACTGGTTTTCCGAGCGCTTTAGATAAGTGATCTCTTATTTCAAGCAACTTCTTCTGAGTTGTTGCCTCGATTCTCACTACCAAAACCGCTTGCGTATTACTCGCCCGCACGAGCGCCCAAGAAGAATCTTCAAATCCAACTCGGACACCATCAATCAGGTTTAGTTTAACATCAGTCATCTGAGAAAAATAAGACTTAACTTTCTCAACCATCACTGCCTTTTCGGATTCTGGGCAATCCACTCGAATTTCTGGGGTCACAAAGGACGAAGGATGAGCTTTTACCCATTCATCTAAGTCAATTTTAAGTTCGGCCATTACTTCAAGCACTCGCAAAGCGCCATAAGCAGCATCATCAAAACCAAAGTATCGATCTCCAAAAAAAAGATGCCCCGACATCTCTCCAGCAATAGGAGCTTTAAGTTCTTTCATTTTCTTCTTAATAAGACTGTGGCCCGTCTTATACATAAGCGGAACCCCTCCCCGCTCTTCAATCATTCGAAAAAGTTTCTCAGAACACTTTACTTCTCCAATAATCGTTGAGCCAGGCTGACGACGTAAAACCAGCTCAGAAAGCAGCATTAAAATCTCGTCACCCCAAAGAATTCTGCCCGATCGACTTACTACCCCCAACCGGTCTCCATCTCCATCGAATGCGAAACCTACATCGGCCTTCGAAGCTACAACTGCTTTTTGCAAATCGACTAAATTCTCGGGAATCGTCGGGTCAGCTTCGTGATTAGGAAAAGTACAGTCAACATCCTCAAAAAGAATTTCTAAATTCCCTGAAGCATACGGAGCAAAAACATCGCGCGCGATGCTTCCAGTCATTCCATTACCGCAGTCCAAAACAATTTTAAATTTTCGATCAAATCTAAATTGGGTATGTAGATAATCTAGATATTTTTTTCGCAGCTCAGGATAGATATTTTTTAATCGAGGAGAGTCAAATTCATCGGTTGTAAAACTTTCACTCTCTGCTTCATCGGCAAGAGATGTAATTTCGGGACCGAACAAGGTATCGCGCCCCATCATCATCTTAAGTCCATTGTCATCTTTTGGATTATGAGAGGCCGTTACTTGCAAAAGAGCATCAATTTCAAAATTGTAATGGGCAAAATAGGCCATCGGAGTTGGAATTGAACCGAGATCAACAACCCCTACTCCAACACTTTGAAGACCATAAGTAAGATATTTAAGAACTCGCGGAGACGAAACTCGATCATCATGACCGATACCAATACAAGCCTGCGGACCAAATTTTTTAAGAAGACGCTTTCCAAATGCTCGGCCGATTCTTTCGACGGTTGCATTCGAAAGATCGCGATCGGCTAAACCTCGAATATCGTAAGTTCTAAAGATATGTCGTGGAATTTGTGAAGACACTTCAGCCATAATAAACACTTCCTGATTTCCTTTTGTACCTTTTACAGCGCTACCCAAATGCATAAGGGGATTTAACCCAAGCTCTTTCAAAAACAGAAGCATTTCTAGCAAAGATTTCTCTGCTGCAGCAGCAGGTGCGACTCCTCGCTTAAGCGGAGTCCCTTTGGGCACTTCGAATTGGGGTTTAAAGAGAAGAATATACTTTGCGGCGGGGAAATTTTTATACAAAACCGGCAGGATTTGCTTTAACGAAATGAAAGAAACATCGACAGTGATTAAATCGATCTGAGTTTTCAGGCTAGAAAAATCAAATTTTCGTATGTCAATTTGCTCATAACTTTTAACTCGACTATCCACTCTTAACTTCTCGTGCAGTTGGTGCGAGCCTACATCCACCGCAAAGACTTGCGACGCACCTAATTGCAGCAAACAGTCTGTAAACCCCCCGGTTGAAGCGCCAACATCTAAAGCCGAAATGCCTTCTACCTTTATCTTGGCTTGATGGAGAAAGGCATAAAGTTTATCTCCGGCCCGACTTACAAATCGAGATGGCTCTGCAATTCTTAAGCCAATATCAATAGAGTACTTTTCTCCAACTTTATCGAGCACACGCCCAGAAACAGCATCATAAACGTCTCCCTTTAGAATATGAGCGGTAGCCTCCTCTAAGGTCGAATAGACTCCTTTTGAAACGAGTAGATCATCTAGTCTTAAGTATTTGGATTTATTCATGAATTTTGCATCACAACGAAATAGGGCCTTTAGCCATTGGATCCTTTTCAAGCATATGAGTTTAACGATTGTCAATTCTCCAGCCTCTGCCTACTAAAATGGAATATGCTCGCTCTGCTTTTTGCTTTGCTCGTAAGCCGGGCAGATATCGTTTTGCCGCTAAACCCCGAATATCGCATTCAATTGAAATGGATTGAACGCTTTGAGAAAAATCAGGATTTTTCGGGGCCACTTCTTTCAGCTCAAGCCGGAATTTCGCCGCAATTTAATCCTTGTATCTCCGCCACCCTTCAAGCCTCAACTGCCTCCGCAACTGGGGATAAGGGCCCGCTTTCAACTCAGCTCACCCAAACTGGACGCTCAAATTCACTTACATTCAGCCGGGCGGCAATTGAAACACACGTGGGCAACTCTATCTTATGGTCGGCCAAAATAGGAAAGTACAAATCTGATCGCCCCTACTCTCCTCTTCTTTGGGATGAGGAATTAAACCCCGAGGGCCTGGGTCAGTCGCTCGATTTTGAAATTGCTGATCGTTGGCATATGACTTTATTTGCCGAACAAAACTCTCTGGATCAAAAGCCTGAATCTTTGATTGATGGAACTCCTCAGAGAAGATCATGGCTTCTGGTAAATGGCGCGCTCCTCACATGGACAAAAGATTGGCAGATTGGAATGGGAATTTCTCACTATTACTTTCACGATCTCTCTGAAGGCATCGCCAATATCGCGGCCACTCGCGGCAATACAGTGCAAGGTGTAGGAAGTGTACTCGCCGCATTCGATGAACAGTTTTCATCGAGCGAAATACTATTAAGTGCGGAGGCTAATCCGTTAGGAATTCGCTCCGCACTTCACTCTGCATTCGTGGTGAATTGGCAGACAGACGATTGGGAGCGAGGATTTTATATTGATGCTGAAATGGGTAATATCTGGAGAGCTAAAAATTTTCATTTTCGGCTGAGTTATTATTATAGCGAACCTGATTCAACTATGGCTTTGGTGACAGATCACCGTTTTGGAGGAACAAATCGCAAAGGCCCCCAGGGAGAAATTTCTTACTTTTTTATAGATCAAATGCGAATGGGTTTATCAGTTTCTTATTTTGAAACACTGAGAGCATCAACTGTTCAAGCGACGAGAAAAGAAATATCAGCCGATTTAGAGGTTCTATTTTAGATGCTAAAATATTTATATTTTCTTGTTTTAGTTTCTCTGACTTTGCCTGCCTGCAGATCAGGACATTTTGAGAATCAAAAATTCGTCTCGCAAATAGATTTCAGTCTTAAGCTAGTGAGTGCAGAAGAGATCAAAACAGATTTTGAGAAATCAGAATCTGAGGTAAAGCTTCAAGTTTTGACAAAGGATTTACGACCCATTCGACTTCATGAATTCCGAATTCAAATAGCGCACGAAAATTTAAAATCGGATAAATCGTTCATTTCAAAAACAGACCGCAACGGAGAATTCTCGTTTAAAATATTTTTTTCTCCTGGCGAGCCAGGAGGTTTATTCAGCACACTGCTCAAAATTGAATCTCAGACATTTGGGCGTAAGGTTTTTAATGCTCTCTGGGATTTTAGATCAAATCGAAAAACTCACTTCTCACTCGAGCCTGCCGATGAAACATTTAGACCTTCAATTCAAAGAGATCTTTGGCAACTCGGATCAGACTCCTTAGAGGTTAAAGTAATCAATCAATCTCCTATAAATGATCTAAACAAGCTCTATGATTTAGAACATTCGGCCAGAATCTTTTTAAATCAAGAACCCGCTAAAAATAAAAGCTTTATATACGAAATAAGCTTTCTTTCTCGTGATGATCTACCAAGCCTAAAAGGTGTGATAAAAAGTGACGACTCAGGAATTATTCGCCTGGCATTCTCTTACCCTTGGAAGACATTTCAAAATGCGGCTGTTGAAGAAATTGCCCTCAAACTTTCACTAGAGAATTTAAAAAGCTTAAACACTCAGTGGGTCTTATGTCTCAATCTTGAAGAGGATGACAAACACGTTCTCTATGACACGAGACGGGATAAATTGACCAGTCGAATGAACGAAGCACCAACTGAAGCGCAGGTTATATCAGCAGCTCAGTGGTCGGTGAGCACGGAACCAAGCGAAGAGCCTTCTCGACTCAACAATCTTCTTTTACCTGAATTTTCTCTAAATCTTCTATGGCGCGCCTCATTAGAAATTAAGCGCAGCACAGGAACCAAACAATCTTATGAATGGAAGAAGCTCGCCAACCGAAAATTTCGAGGCAAAATTTTTGTCATTAACAAAATCGAGTCAGAAGATACAAAAAAAACAAAGGAAATTCTTCTTAAAGGCTTTTTAAATGCCGATGGGCAAATTTCGAAGGAGTTTACGATCTCAAGCCGAATCCCCTTCTCTCTTTCAGATATTCGTTTAGGTTTTGCCATCGAACTTCCAGAGTTTCAAGATCTTGAGAAACAGTTTTTCCTTTTTTCTCCCGAAGACAAGAGCATTCAAAATCTTGACGTTGGCGAAGCCAGTCGATTGTTTGCAGAGGGAATACAAGACCTTTCGACTCTCAAAACATCTGAGATTAAAAATGATCGGATTTTTGAAATATTACGGGCGTCCGAAAAACATGCCCGTTTATTATCACATGATACTCTTAAACTTGGTGGCATATCTATGAGCTCAAGCGATCTTAAAATTAATTCCCCTTTTAATAAGAACATTAGCTCTTCTTTCAAACAATTTATGGGGTGGAATTCTAATTACTTAGTAAAACATTCTGTTTTTTTTCAGCCAATATCAGTTCATAAACAGGATTTTCTTAAAGAGAGCGATTTCTTTCAACTCAACTTGAAGAGCACAACTGATACCGAGAAATATACGGTCAAAGAATTTATTTTTGCGGCCGATTTTGATGCACAAGTTTCGATTTTAGCAAGTGAGCCCAATGGAAACAAATGGGTGATCAATTTAGAGAATCAAACATTTCATGATCCAGAGATAATATGGAGCGTCATTACAAAAGAGTCTCCGGCTTTAGAATCTTCGTTTCTGATTTTTGGGTCAGTTCGTGCTCTTACATCTGTAAAGCAACTTCAAGAAGTTCTAGAAAAAAATAAATTTTTAAATGATGGGGTTCTTGTAAGTCCGGTATTTGAGAACTAAAGCTTGCAAAACTGCGCAGAATCTATGGCTCACTGTCAATAGTTTTGATAAAAACAAAAATTCAAACATAAAAAAATTAAAAAAAAGAATTGCTCAGATTCTTGTTTTTGTTGAACCTTTTTGCCAGGAGGATCTTTAGAGATCATGAAATTTAAAAATGTATTTATTGGATTAGTAACCGTGAACCTTTTAGGCTCACAAGCTTTCGGTGTTGAGTTATCGAAAGAGTTATCACTAAATGGTTTTGTCGATGGACAGTTTCGATGGACCAAAGAACAAGCAAGTCCGGGATTTCTTCTAAACGATGGGGCTTTGTATTTAAAATATGCCAAGCCCAATGTTGAAGCATTTTTGGATCTTCCTTTTAGCAGTAGTGCTACGAGCGATTTGAATTGGGCAAAGAGTAAAGCTCAAGCTTTTGTACTCGTAAAGCCAACACAAAGCTTGGAACTTAAAGCAGGTCAATTTGATATACTATTAGGATTAGAAGCTCTTGATTCCAAAGATCTTGTATTCACTCAAGCCGCTTCTGGCCATTACCTTGATACCTTTACTCATCTCGGTGGTTCTGTGACTGCATCTTTTGACGATTTGTCAGTAACCGCGGTGGTTTCAAATCCCAACGATACCGGTATGTTGAATGGTGCAAATGCAACGTTTGCCGTGCAAGGTAACTACTCGATGAAAGATACTTTCTATATTGGCTTGGGATACCAAGGTCATAACCAAGCGGGGCCCGCTGGAATGGAAAGCCTTTATGAAGCAAAAGCTGGCGTTAAGGCAGATATTCTCTCTCTTGATGGCGCGTTTGATCTTGTTAAAGTTGGTGACCTTGATAATGGCTATCAACTTTTGGGAACCGCTGTTGCTCAAGTTAACGAAGAAGTTTCGCTTAACCTTCGCGGTAACTGGCTTAAACAAAGCTTGAAAGATGATACGGGAGCTATCGTTTATCAAGAAGTTGATGCAACTGGTGGTGTTCAATATACCCCTTCTGCATTCGACGGACTCAAACTTAAAGCTGATTATACTTTAGCTGTAACCGAAGCAACCGAAGGCGCTGATCGAGAAAAAGAACACACCATCGGAATTGCAGCGCTTTATTCGTTCTAAGATTTATTCTCTTAAAGAGATTAAATTTATTTAAAATCAAAAAACCCTCGAGTCGAAAGCTCGGGGGTTTTTTATTGAACGTCGTTTTCAATAAAATTTTGCGCGATCGATCGATAATCTTTATGCATGAGTCCCATCTCAAGACAGACTCCGTCTCGATAGAGCGACCAAAGCTCTAGGGCCTTTGTCATGACGGATAATATTTCAGGCTCCATTGATTGCGGAATATGATTAAGTAAAGTTTCCCAGGCTGATTTGCGATGACTGCCTTCAATCATATGGTGAGCACGAACCAGCGCCATGTCCTTTTCAGCGAGCCCATGATATTTATAAAGCGAGTGATTCTTAACTTTCTGATTTAGATTCTGAGTGGGTTTGTAGTTTTTCTTAAGGCGCTCTCGATCTTCTACACTTCCTTCAACAAATAATGTGAGAAGTGCAGCGGCAACCTGCCAAGGATAATTAATCGTGATGTGATCGAGATAAGCTCGGTAACCCAAACTCGTCGGCAATAATTCAATATTTTTAAAAGATGTATCTTTATAGCCTAGACCCTTCATCATTTTTAAAAAAAGCTCTGGATGTGAAATTCCACCGGAGAATTTGACCGAAAGGCCTCCTGTTTGTTCCTCATAAATATTTTCGGCAAACTCTCGTTTAAGCGCCCAAGCCTCAGGATCCATGCGTCCTAAAACACGAGCGAGTAGCTGCGGAAAATCTCTGATATAGACAATATATTCCTGCTGAAAATGAATGAGTAATTGCTTCTTTGTCATCTGTGGGCCAATGATTTGAGACCATCCCCAGTGATTTTTTTGATCCATGACTCTCAATAACTGCTCTTGAAAGCTCGCCATGTCTTATTCTTTCATGGAGAAATCTGTGATGTCATGAAATTTTAAAGTAAGAGTCTAAGGTGAAATTATGCGGGATCTCGACGGGCAGAAAAATATTTTCTTGTCTGATTGACGAACTCATCGACAATCCAATCTGAATAGGTTCGCGCTTCAATAAATTCTACCTTGCCATCTTCGCCTGCACGTCCTTCTTTTCCCGCCAACCCATCAGCACCTTTTTTACCGTCGATACCGTTTGCAAGCCTTTTACTCATCCAAAGCTTAATACCCCCCTTACCACCTTTACCTGCCCTACCCCCAGCTCCGCCTTCCCCCGCTCGACCTCCGTCACCACCATGAATATAAATCTGAAATCTCGACCGCCAATTAGGATCAAACTGACTTGTTTCATCTATTAAATAGACTAGGCGCACAGTTCCCCCTGTACCTCCGTCACCACCATTGGAGCCATGACCTGCCGCACCTCCGTCACCAGCGTTTTCTCCACGTGTGGCTTTTCGAAACGCATTGGCATTTCGTCCATCTTGGCCGTCCTTTCCTTTAAATCCATTTGCCCCTCGACCTCCGTCACCACCTCTTCCACCTTGTGCTGAGATGACAGCCTTTACCGGCAACTCACGTAAAACAATTGTTAAAAACCCTCCCGATGCGCCCGAACTCGCGTCAGCTGGCGTAAGGCCAGGAACGAGAGCGTCCACCGACGATTGTCCCGATTGTCCATCTGCATTGAGGTGAAATTCATTTTCATTCACCTCCGTCACCACGGATGCAGGTGTTGAGGATGAAATGGATAAGGCAGACCGCTCCGAAGGAGTTTGATGAGCCCGACATTCATTTATATCGGTCTCCGTTAAATCCTCGATATCAAGACGAGCTTCAAGGTGCGACAGACAATCAAAGAGAGCTTTCGAGGGTTGATAAACGTAAGCGCGGCCTGGTTTACCCGGCTTGCCCGGTTTTCCCGACACTCCAGGTCGGCCCGGCCGACCATTGAGCCCCGCTTTTCCATGCTCAAGGCCTGCTCCGCCGCGACCTCCGTCACCACCTAAACCTCCACGTCCGCCGCGACCTCCCATTCCTCCAGCTCCGCCATCAACATCAACAACCACATTTGCAAAGCTTGATTTGGAATTGAAATAAACCGCGATTGTACCTCCGTTACCACCATCACCTCCGTCACCGCCTGCTTCGCCGTCTTCACCAGGCTCGCCAGTGTGACCATCTTCACCATTGCCTAAGTAGATGATTCCAAAAAATAAGGTCCGAGCGCGACGACCGTCTTTACCGTCCAACCCCTGTCGACCATTTTTACCGTCAACTCCTCGGCCTCCGTCACCACCACGAGCTTCGACTAGTAGATGGCCCTTTAAATCCTCAAGAAAAAGTCGAGCACTAGCCCCATCACCAGCACGACTTCCCGCACCTCCGTCACCACCCGATGATTTTTGGAGCAAACGAATGCGAGCACCATCTTTGGCTACAAGCTCTCGAATGCGAATTGATTTAAAATCCTCAATTACTAACGACGAATCTTCTTCGAGAACCACTTTATCGAGCTGAAGAACCTCACCAGAAGTTGAAGCGTCTAACTTCTCTTCAACCCCAGGCGGAACTTCAATTGGGAGAATCGTAGTTTCTGGTTCATCGGCAAACACCCCCCCACCTCCATACAAAGCGAGAACCAGAAAAATAGAGAGTCTGGGTTTAAAAAGCCCAGACTCTAGGAGCATAAATTTCTTCATCGAGAGCAGTTCCTCAGAACTTCGCGAGCAAACTCTTGATCCTCTCCAAACTCAACTAATTCGCGATAGCGAACATAGCAGCCGATCCACTTAGGATCATTCGTCTCCACTGCTTTTACTTTTCCGCTCTTACCGGCAGATCCGGCTGCCCCTTGAATTCCCACAAGTCCAGTTTTACCAGCTTTTCCAGGCTTACCTTCCCTAGCCCAAATATCTCCCCGTCGTCCCCCTTCACCTCCGTCACCACCAACGCCACCTACCCCAGCGGCTCCGCCCGTTCCGCCTCGACCACCTCGTGTATTAATGTAGATTTTGGTGCCTTCGATTTGTTGACCAAAAACAAGCGAAATATCTCCTCCATTTCCACCGCTTCCGCCGTTTCCACCATTACCTCCCGCGCCTCCGTCACCACCGTTATAACCATCAAATCCATCTCCAATGCGAGTTCCGTTAAAGATCATTAAGATCAATAGGGCTTGGCCGGCATAAGGAACCGACAACATTGAAGCCAACTGCAAAAGTTGCTGAGGAGACTGGCCGTCCAGGTATTTAAAATAATAGAGCGTACGAGCATCGCTTCCGCCTAAGCCCTTACCGCCGTTTCCGGCACTTCCTCCATTTCCTCCTCTACCTCCGTCACCACCGCGCGTAACCAATGTCACGTTTCCTCGAAGGTAGGGCGTAATAATCGAAATAGGAGCTCCGTCGCCTCCATTAACGCCGTGGCTTCCATGACCTCCGTCACCGCCCTTGCCTCCCTTTAATGCATCGATTGCTTTGACTCCTGCAATTCCATTCTCGCCGTTCGCGCCACTGGTATCTTGAGAATTTTCAAACGACACATCGACGACGCCCTGATCTGCGTTCATTTGATCGCCAACAAAAATTTCAACCGGGTGCCCCTGTGTATCGATCTTTGATGAGGTATCCATTTCTAATTTATCGACAAAGATCTTTGCTGGCTCTTCGAGGATCAAAGTTTCGTTGGGTAAAAGAGTAAGATCAATTGCCTTAAAGACGGCCTTGCCATTCACTTCTTTTCGGCTGAGATGTTCAGCAGCCGTCGATGTAAGAGAGTCATCCGCGTAGACAAAACAGGTTGCATGCATTCCAATGATCAACCCCCAAGCAAATAACTTCATTTCCCCTTCTTTCTCGAACCACGCTCACTGGCTACTTCAAGTTCTATGCCATCCAGGGTGTAAACATTTTTTTCTCATCCTTTGGCCCATCTAGAGTGTAACCACTTGTCGTGCGCCGCTCCGAAACGACACAATTACGCCCCTCTCTGCGCAAAGTCCTTCGGCGTCAACACTAGACATTCATCATTTGGCTTAGCAAAATTAGAGATGATGACAATTAATCGAGGATTCTCTCTTTTTGGCATTCTTTTTTTCTTAGAAAGCTTTTCTCTGTTTGCTCAAGAACCAGAAATCACCCGTTCCGACGATTATGCCGTCCGCCGTTATCAAGAAGTCGTCGATTCAATTCTTAGAAACGAACCAGAAACCCCACAAGAAAGACTTATTCAATATCGAGCAAAACTGGTGATTGCCGAAAGAAACCTTATCGAACTTAAGTCACGAAATGAAAACGCAAACATTGATCATAAACAGTTAAATCCCAGAAATCTTGTCAAAGCGACGCAAGCAGAAATTGACCACTATAGTCTAAAAATTAGACAACTAGAAAAGAACATTCTTTTTGAAAAACAAAAAGAAAAAAATAAATTAAACAAGAAATCTAAAAAGTAATTCAAATACTTAAAGAATGGTTTTAGCCAGCCATGCACCTGACCATGCAAAAGTAAGTCCCAGCAAAGGACTAAGGCTCAAATAACTGACTCCCGCCACCAGTCGCCCTTCTTCTAACAACTTCAGTGTTTCTAAAGAGAAAGAAGAAAATGTTGTGTATCCACCTAGAAGCCCAACAAAAACGGCTTTGGACAATTCGGGATTCAAAAACTCTCTTTGAGATTGCGAAGCATATAAAAATCCGATCAATAGACTTCCACTCAAATTAACAAGTAAAGTTCCGACAGGAAAATTCGGATTTCTCGGCGCAACGGCTTCCACCAAAATAAAGCGCATAAGAACGCCCAGAATTCCAAATAAAATAATCAAACCAAGCGATTTTAAATCCATAAAACTCAAAACGGAAATCCCTCGTGAGTACCAAACCCCGGATCCGTCCCCAAACTCTCTTTAATATTTCGTGAAGCAGGAAGTCGCTCAATCACATCCAAAATATCTCTAAGATCCTGATTGCGGCCATCGATTGGATCAATATAGTCACGTCTCGAGAACAAATAATCACTTCCTAAAAAGCCAATATATTGTCCTGCAGCCGCTCCAACTCCTGCACCAATAAAAATGATGGTGGCTCTACCGACCCATTTTCCAATACTCGCAATTCCTCCTTCAGTTGCAATCATTGGAATAATCCTTTGAGAAATTTTATAGCTCAGCCAGCCTCCCCCAATAGCACCTCCAATAGCAGACACTCCTAAAATCACTTGGCGATAGCGTCGACTTCGATCTTCAAGCTCAAGCCACTTATCGCGCAAAGCTTTATCAAGAGAGATAAATCGGGCATCGGCCTCTGGGTGATCTAAAAATAATTTATTAATCAAATAAAGTCTCTCATAGTACGAGCGCTCACTGGGAGCATCGAAAACAAGTTTAACTAAATTTGCTCGAATAGAATTAAACTCCTCGACCGCTTCGTCATCCTTTTCATCAAATTCAACTTTAATAAAACTATCAAGATCATCTAAAAATTTTTTCTGATCCGCCTCAACAGTTTTTAAAATTCTTTGATGACTTTTAGAAAGAGCGGGTTTTTCTGAAAGTTCATTAATCTTATCGTCGAGATTTGTTTTCTTTGAAGTGGACGAGGGCAGCGGACCGTTTGGTGCTTGTTTACTTGGAAGTGGCTCGATTGGATCAAGTGGAAGAACTGTTTCGTCCCAATCCTCAGGCCTGGGAGCATCGGCCGCAAAAAGGGATTCTGCGGTAAAATCGGATATTGCCTGAGAATCTTTCGGATCGATCAAATAAATGAAAATCTTACCATCGCTGGCATTTACAGCCGGCAGAATAAATAAAGTCGCGAAAAATCCATACCAATAAATTTTCATACTCCCCCCTATTGCTTCGATAGATCTTCAATTAGTCCCAAGTCGCTTGAAGAAGAATTAAATTCATGAATCGACTCACGAGATAAAAGCCCCCCCAGAAGATATCCAGCCCCTGCACCAACCAATGCACCTGCCGGAATTGTCAGCCATAAGACTCGACTTCCCATCGTGGTATGAGAAGCAAGTGCACTACCGACCGGAATACCTACCAAGAGACCAACAACTGCTCCTCCGGCCGCGTAAATATATTTTTTCGATATTGATTCTTTAATATTGCTCGATAGCGAAGTTTTAAGCTGATCATCGAGCACTTCAAATCGAAGTAAAAGTTCTGGATACTTCTCTGAATACGTCTTCATCGACATCAAACGTTCATCAAAAACTTTCTGATTACGTGAATCAAAAAGCGTATCGACGAGACGATGAGTAATAAGATTGGCCATCGGCTCATCGTCCGGCATTGCGTAAGTCAAAAATTCGCCCATATAATAACCGAACTCTGTGTCATCTCGATCGTTGAGTTCGGATGGGGGAACCCCAGCAACAAGAGCAGAAAATAATAAGCTTGATAAACCTATCATTCATTCTCCTTTCTTATTCATCAGATAGAACGGACATTAAAAGTTTAAGATCACTCCCATTATCTAGATGGTTAATAAAATCCTCTCCGTGAGGAAATCGAACAGAAAAATCTTTGGCATTTTGAATAGCCGGGTCCATAGGTAATTTTCCGGAGTAAATGGTTCCGATACCGAATCCTACTGCTGTTCCACCAGCAACTGCTGCGGCAGCAATACCAAAGTCCTTAGCAGCAAAGCCAGTAGCCATTCCTGAAGATGTCGATTTCAACCTAAAGAAAAGATAGCCTCCGCCGACGATAACCCCCACTCCTGCACCACCGAATGTGATATAAGTTCTGATTTGCTTCTGCTTATTCTTATAAATTTGAAGAAGGAGCATAGCCTGCTCAGCAAATGCGTTTCCAAGAAATACAAAATAATTTTTAAGTGGAGCATTTTCTTTAAGCGCTTTTTGAAGGTGTTTATTCAGTTGATCTTGAACAGCTTGATCTGATTGTTTGAAGTATATTTTTCCAATTCGACTGCCAGTGGCTTTAAGCTCCTGAACACCTATTTCTCGTTCTTCCATCTTATCTTCAGAAATCGTTGCGAGTTCTTGTGCCTGACCAATATAAGTTCGAAGCTCACCTGCGAAAACAAGCAGGTTAGGATCAAATGTGCGTTCGGCGTTGGACACATCGGCCTGAGCCGCACTGCCCAAAGTAATTAAGGCAATAAAAAGATATGTGAATTTCTTAAAACTCATCGTTTGTGACTTCCTTTCTTTGATTCAAATTCTTAAGTTGCGAAATTTCATTTTCGGTCTGAGCAATCTTTATTTTTAATGCCGATCGAGCTTTTTGAAGTTCAAGGAGTCTCGAGTCCATCTGCTCTGCCAAAGCAGGAAGAGCCTGAGTAAGCTGGCTTGAGCGCGATGAAGGCTTCCAAATCCATTCGGAAGTGTTCTGACCTGCCTGAATACTGAGAATATTATAAAGGAAGGGCAAAGCCATATTGGCGAGGATAGGACTATCAAATAGCAAGGGGCCCGCTTTGAACAAAAAGTAAGACGAACCAAGGTCAATAATCAACCGCGCTTTTGACTCGATCTCATCTAAATACCCCTGAACAATAGCTTCTGACTCGGCTGAAACCAGAGGATTTGTTGAAGTGTAAAAATTCTTGATACCCACCACTCCATATTCTAAATCAGTAAATTCTTGAGCGACCTGAACAAGCTGCCGGCAAATTTGCAGACGCTCTAAAAGCAAATTTTTGAGTGATTGAGAAAAAAGTTTTTGCGACGAATAAGATTTTTTCCAGCGATCTGCCAATTCAAAAAATGAAATAATTTCTTGAAATGAAAGCTTGGGAAATATCTCAGATAGAACAGCTCTAAATTGACCTCGGAATTTCTTCTCGATAACTTCTCTCTGCTCCGTCATCTCAAAGGCTCTTTGTCTCAACTCAAGGGATCGACTCTTTAACCCTTGCTGACTATAAAATGCAGATTGTTGGATCAAGGCCGCTGCCTCAACTCCTAGTCTCGCAATCTCCCCCGCCCCTCGCTCGTCGGCCTCTTCAATGAGGTCTGGCGAAAAGTCTGGATCGCTTAGAATTTTTTGATAAGTTTGAAGCCCCTGATAAAGGGCATAGGTCTGAGATAAAAATGCAAGCCAAACTGATCTCAGTTCTGATTCGTGCGAGTAACGCTTTTTCCAATAATAGACCCATTCATTTATACTGCGAGGAAACTCACTACCTTTTTTAGGCATTTCAAATTTTTTTCGGATCAACCGAAATCCAGACTCCACCGCCTCACGTCTGTCTCTTAAAAATACTTTATCGACATAAGGAATCTGATTTGAAAGATCGAAGACTTTTAAAATAAGCTGCGACTTTTGCTTTTGACAATCAGCACTAAAACACGGCTCTCTTCCGTTCACTACTTTTTCAAGAAAATTTAAAAGAAGTTCCTTTCGACTTTCAAGACGAGCTAATTCACTGGCGCTAAGATTTCTGGCCACAAGAGCCACAAAGATGCAGCTCCATACGAGAACCCTGCATGAGAGCGCTCGCACTCGTTTGTTCATAATTTCCCCTCAAGTTCAAACTAAGATTCAGCACCCTCTGACGCAATTGTTTTCTGCACCGCAGTGAATAATTAATTCAATTTTTAACGCATTGCGCAAAAAAAATCTGAAAATTATTGAGTGAATCAAGAATGAACTTGAGGAAGAGGCCTTACCGACAATCCTAGCTTTAGTAATTTATCGTTGGCCTCGAGACGAATTTCTTTGAAGGCCTTTTCAAGCCTTTCACGACATCGCGTGATCTGCCCCGAGGGGGTGTTTGCCAAGAAAACTAAAAATTCATCTTCATCGGTTTTAAGAATGCGATCACTATTGCGAACACTTGAATGGATGATGCGAGAAAGCAAATCTAAAATTTCAGTCCGCCCGGCTAGACCAAGACTGGTACGCAATTTGGCCCAGGTTTTAATTTTTACTTTCAATCCGTTCTGAGCGCCGTGACTTTTTTCTTCCGAAACAAGAATATGTCGCACATCTTCTCTAGGTGGCACAGCCATTTGCAAAGGAGTATTGCCTGAAAAACTTTGAAGGCCAGGCATTTTCTTTTCGATCATTCTCTGGAGGCGTTCGTTTTGAGTTTGAAGTCTTTTTTTTCGTCCCACATCTTCAATGAGCCTGGGTAACTGCAAAATATAATCCAAACTTTTGATTTCGCTCATTACGATCGTACAGCGATCGATCGTCTTTTTGCGTTTAGAGTTCAAAAATTGAACTCCACTTGGCGAAGCAATGATAATTGTAGGCAAACAAAGAACGGCTCTTGCCACTCGATCAAAATCTTTCAACATTGAGGCCTCAAAACTCTTAAGCTCAATGATGCAGCCGTCAAACCCCTTTAAATCCGTTCTACTGACCGATTTAATCTTCTGAAAACTAAATTCATGATGTGGAAATTTAGAGTCTAGCAAACCTTTTAAGATCGCAAGCTTAGGGGTAGGAGAGCTTTGACAAATAAGCCATTTTGAGTGGTTTTTTCCCCTCACCTGATGATTATCTGCTTCCCATTTCTTATCGCGCAAGATTAATTTGAAGAAGAAGTAAAAAAATCACAATGATGTCACCTATTTACAAAATCTTAAGCGGATTTCTTCTTCTCAATCTTTTGGCCGGGACTGACACCCTTCTCGCAATACCTAAATTCACCATTCCCAAAGGATTTTGCGTCATGATTCGATCCGATCGCGCAACCGAAGCTATGGCCTCGGCAGCCTTTGAAGAACTTCAGAATCGATTTATGGGCGCCTGCACTCGAATGTCGGACACGATTGATGATCCTTTCAGCACCATTGCTCAAGGAAAACTCAAAGCTCAATCAAGTTTTAGCTCGATGGCCATCTGGATTGATATACCAAAAGAAGGAAAAGCTATTCTCGTCCGAGGAATTGATTTGGAATCTCTGCTCGAATGGGGACAAGTTAAAGCCTCAACCGTTGGAATCAATGATGAATCTCTTAACCGGCTGGCGGCCAATCTTTCTCTTCAAGTTGTTGACCAATACCCTGCGATTGGCATCATCGACGGATCAACATTCTTTACTTGGTCTAAAACGCCTAGTCTCAAAGCTCATATTGAACGCAGGCAAGGAATCGAAAGGCACCCCTTTCTTCCTTATATTTTGCACTTTAGAACAAGCCCCATTGATCAATCTGAGATTCACCTTGAAAAAGAGAACTCTCTTCTTTGGAGTTTGAGCTTTTCAAAGCCTCCAACGCCTGCTTTAACTGACCGGCATTGGATAAAATAATGTCAGATGAAAGAGAAAAGAAAAGCTGGCGCGAAATCGATCAAGCTCGGATTCGTGGAATTAAAACCGAAAGAACAATCTCAAAAGCAGATCAACGTGAACAGAAGCTAGCTTCTAGTTTGGCAAAAAAGCAGCTGGAATCTCTTTTTTCAGGGAGCAAACTTTCAAAAGATAAAGCTCAAAAGATAGAGGAAATTAAATCTTTAAGAGGAAAACCTGCCTTTTACGAGAAACTGACCGAATACTATAAAGCTTTTGGAACTCCACTTGAATGGGACGCTCAAATATTTTTTCTTGATCATAAAGATACTGGAATTTTGATAGAAATTCTCTCTTCACTCCTAAAAACTGCACCACTGGAGCCACTTCAGAGACAGGAAACTCTCGCTTCAAAACTAAAAGTTATGGAGCTTACAGTTTTTGACTCAAAGTTGATCGAAAAGATTCAGGAGCTGAAAAAGGCGCTGCTAAAGTAACCCCATCCGAAAAGTGTTTTGTCTGTGCATTTTTTAGAAGATCTAAAATTTCAGGCAAATATTGATTCCAGATTTTAAAATAATCTTCATGCTTCAAAACAAAATCCTTCTTCAAAGTATAGTCGTTCTTCGCTTTCCTCTTCATCTCGTTAAGCTCCCGCTCTAAAATCAAGTGCCCTGGCATAATGACCATACCGCCTAGACGATAAAAATCTAAATCTTCGTTGATGGCTTTAACTTTAATTGCAAGAATTTCGTCAATAGCATCATTAAGAAACTCAACGCTTACAGTTTTACCTTCAACTTCTCGATCTGCTATCTTCTTCTTCCAACGATTAATTTTCTGTCCTATTTCTTGAGATTTCTTTGTCCAATGTTCTAAGTTCTCAAGACTTACTTTAAGCCCCTGTCGAATTGAATTAAGCCGAGATTGCTTTTGCAGGCCGGTAATGGGTTTTAAATTTATCTCCTTAATTGCATCGGCGTCAGTGATTTCTTGAGCAATGAGCGCCTCAACTTCTTCTCGCGTTTTTAGAATAGTTCCTTCAATTTTCGCTCCCTTAGGCGAGATATTAATAAACTCAACCTGTGGTGCAGCCGCGATTTGATCTTGCATAGCCAATCTGAAGGTGCTCCATTCATTGCGCGTAGAAACAGAACCTAATCCATCCATCGTCGCAACTTTTAAGCCTCCAGTTTCAGATTCTAACTCTTCAGCGCTCCTTGTCTTTTCACGCGAAGGATCAACCGTTCCCGCAACATGGGTTTCTTGTTTATCGCCGTAGGCGAGGTCGTGACCAATCATAATAACCTTTGAAAAGCCTAAGAATTTTGCGAGAGCAATATTGAGGTTTCCCGTCGAAGGAACCATTTCTAGAGGCTCAAAAAAATCAACTCCCATCTGATCCAAGAAAACCGTATGCGAGCGATAAAAAAGCGGGTGACCTTGGTAGCAATCTAATGTTTCTTTCATAAGAAGAACAGGCCCGACAAGATGCGAACGCTTGGGCACAGGAATATTTCTAAAGAGAATTGGAACATAATCGTCTCGCTCCATCGCAGTGATAAAATCAGCTTCAATTCCATTTACGTTGAGAGGTTTAAGAACGGTATCGCAAGCAATAATAGGAATCTTTCTCTGATATTTTTTGACGAAATCCCAGTTTTTATTAAGAGATGGCCCCGCAGCCACTGAAATACAAACTTTTCCGGCAAATGCATTTTTGAGCGGATTAATTCCTGGATTATCGATCAAGCGATCAAAGTTTTCTAAAGTATTTCGAATTCCCCTCACCTGATCAAAAATCATATTACCGCCTATGACGGTTGAATAATCTCTAGCCGTAAACATCCCATGAGCTGCTCTTTGATAAAAATCTTGATTTGTGGCCATCGCTGCCGGATGTGCAATGAACTTAATGTCATGAAGATCTGTCGTGTAAACTTGTGCGAAAGCATTCATTTGAGACTGAAGATGATTGGGATCAGACGTGACCATCAAAAAAACATTTTCACTTTTTAAAGCTTCGTAAAAATCAAAAGAACTTAAAGCCTGAAGAAATATTCGAGGCGAATTTTCAATAACAACGAGAGAGAGGTCCGGACGGGATTTCGTCTTTAAGAACTCGTTTAACATATAACCAAGTCCCATCCCCAACATCACCACAACAGGAGAGTTCGAAAAATCAATTTGATTAATCTGCTGACGAGCTTCGGCAATAGGATCTAAAGCATGAAACAAACCTTGGGTAGGAGGATTTTTGCGACAGAAGAATAGGTTTTTGACTCCCGGAGAACTCTCGACAATATGCGACGACTCTTCTTCGTTTCCATAAGGAGCCTCTAAGAACTTTTTTATCTCAGACTCGATAGCTTTAAAAAAAAGAGGCCGATGAGCTTTAATGGTCTCTATATTCTTATGAAAGACTTCGAGATTGAGTGTAATCATATCTAACTATTATACGTGAAAGCTTCTCTGACACGGCATGACTTCTAACCGACAAATGAACGGCTAAAGCTTTTGCAATACGCCTTTTCTGCAGCACTCTTCGGCCATGTGATGCAAATCTTCGTACGAGTGCCCTGAAAGTCGTGAAATCTCCGAAAGCTCATGTTTTCCATCCGAAAAATTAAGTAACCACATCAGACATCTCACTTGATCTTGAATTTGGCGCTGAGCTCCAAGACTCGGATACAGACCTCGTGGTCCTAGCTGCGGCCAACCCTTTGAAATAAGATTCTCAAAAACTTCATAGCCCTCAATGATCTCGACAATTTTTTCATACATGGCCACCGAATCGAGCAACTTATCAAAATCTATAAATGATCGATCATCTAATGATGTATGATACTCGGGGTACTGAGCATACATGGTCCGCATGAGTGACCCCACTGGCAAATCAAACCCTGGCGAACAGTATTGTCGTTCATCACTTCCATCGGCCGGATCATACGCAACGACTCGCACATCCCGATCTGTCTTGAGCGCTTCTAGAGCAGCACGATCAGCCAGAGCATTACCTCCGCGAGTTTTCTTATAGGTGAATGGTCCTCGATCGCCGACACAAGTGACCTGATAACCCGCCATAATATTTTTTTTTAGTTCCTCGCCTCGCCGAGAAAGATAAGCAATTGTTCCTATCGTCTCAGCAGAAAAAACAAATCGATAAGAATAGTGGAGGTTCTTCTTTTTAAGACGATCATAAATAAGCCTCATACAAAGGGGGCCAGAAAGTTCGTTGTTGGCAAGAGATGGATGACAAAGATAAGTAGAAAATAAAATTTCTCGGTTACTTTTTCCGGCGATATAAAGCTCTCCGACATCGAGATGCCCAGGCACTAATTTTGTTTGAACAACAACTTCATACACTCCGTCCTTGAGAGACTCCAACTCTCGATGTGAGAGGCAAAATCCCCAACGCTCGCTGTAATAAGAGGTCAAATAAGGAATAGCATCCGGCATCTCTGGAATAGAAAAAAGATGAGTCTTTAATTCAGATAGAGATATTTTGCCCTGAAAAGGTACGGAATAATTCAAAAGATGCAGGTTATTGTTCTTAAAATCTGCGATTTTTTTTCCTTCAGGAGTAATAATATAAGCGTCTTCAGGAATCCATTCTTTCGGCACGCGCCAATCTAATACTTGTTCAGAGGTTGCAAACTGCAAAACATCGAGACTCAATCCCTCGGTCACAATTTTGAGAGACTCACGAAACCCTGGTCCCATGATACTTCGACAAATGGGCCAAAGCCTGTCGAACGCCTGCTCAAGCCATTTCTTATCTTGCTCGTAGCTCACCTTTCAATAGTGTAATATCAATTGAATGAATCTAGCGATTATTAGTTTTGATGCAGGCGCTGCAGAAATAATAAGCGCATGGGTTCGTCGCCAGTCGAATATAAATTTTACCGCCTATTTGGGCGGCCCAGCGCTTAAAATATTTAAAAGAAAATGCCCTAAAATTGTATATAAATCTATTGAAGAAGCCCTTTCAGAACTTCAAAAATCGAAACCTGATCGTCTTCTCACTGGAGCAAGTTGGGGAACTCAAATCGAAAAAGAATCTTGGAAGCTCGCCCAAAGAATGGATATTTCAAGTTACGCCGTTTTTGATGGCTATGGCGATTTTGAAAGTGGCTTAAACTTAAACGGAAAGAGAGTCGAACCCTCATTTGCATTAGTGTTTCATCAAGTAGCGGAAGAGCGATTAAAAGCGCTGGGGTTAATACCTGAGCGAATTCTTCTCCGGCGCAATTTTTTCGTAGAGGATATGAAAGAAAAGTTTAAAAAGATTAAAGAAGCTCAGCCCTTAAATTCAGAAAAAACACTGCTCTATATTTGTGAAAACATAAGCACATGCGAGGCCACTTACAAAGACAGTGCTGGAGAACTTCGCGGCTACGATGAGTTCGAAGCTCTCGACTATTTTTTAAAAAAAATGCGAGAGCAAACTAAAAATCCGCAAATGGATCTTGTCTCTAGCAAGCCCAACCTCTTCAAGAATATTTCAAAAATAAATATTCGCCCCCACCCTTCAGATGCAGAAGGAAAATATCAAAAAATTCCCTCTCGATTTATAGAACTTCCTATCGAAATTTCATCTTGCACTCAGAGCCTCGACGAAGCTCTGGCTAAGTGCTCTGTAGTGGTAGGATGTGAAAGCCAAGCTTTGGGCCTTGCGTCAGATTGTAATATTGAAACAGTGTCATGCATACCGCCTAACGCAAAGACAAAATGTCGCCTTCCGCACTCAAAAATCATTCATCTTTGACGCACCAGTTCGACTCAAAATTGTCTCCTCAGATTTTATTTTTTTTAAGCACTGCGTTATTTTCACGACGCAGTTCATTCGTGTTTACTCGCGTGCGATAATTGAATCATGACAAAAATGAGAGATATCAAAATTCTTGAAACAAGTCTGCGAGATGGCAGTTATGTCATCGATTTTCAGTTCACCGCTAAAGACACGGAAACAATAGTTCGGTGTCTTGATCAATTACATTTTCCTCTAATCGAAATTGGTCATGGCCTAGGTATCAACGCTTCGCAAACAAAAGGACGAGCGGCCTGTTCAGATGTCGACTATATCAAAGCGGCTCGAAATGTTTCTAAAGACTCAAAAATTGGAATGTTCTGTATTCCTGGAATAGCAACTCTGGATAATCTCAAAGCTTGTGCAGATGCTGGCCTTCAATTTGTACGCGTTGGCGTAAACGTAGATCAATTTGATCTCAGCAAACCATTTGTTGAAGAAGCTCGAAAACTGGGTCTCATGGTTTGCACCAACTTTATGAAATCATATGTTTTAGCTCCCAAAGACTTCGCAAAACTTTGCCAAGCCAGCGCTGATTTTGGAAGCGACCTCGTCTATCTGGTGGATTCCGCCGGAGGTATGATGCCTGATGATGTTAAAGACTATATCGGCGCAATTCGAGATCTAACATCTGTGTCACTTGGATTCCACGGACACAATAATATTCAAATGGCCATAATTAATTCACTCACGGCAATTGAAGCCGGTGCCGATGTTGTCGACACAACTCTTTTAGGTTTAGGTCGAAGTTCCGGAAACGCAGCGACTGAAATTCTTGTTCCTCTGATTCAGAGAAAATTTAATCAGTGTGAAACGATAGATAGCCTTCTACTTCTTGAGCTGGCTGAAACTTTAGTGTCTCCTTTACTCAAAAATAGATGGGAAAGTTCAGAAAAAACAATTTTAGGCCTTTCTCAGGTTCACTCGATGTATACAGAAAAGATACGTTCAGCCGCTCGTAAATCCGATAAGCTTTTTTACTCTGTTGTTCAAGAAGTGGGCAGACGCGATCGAATCAATTTAGCAGAGGCAACATTAAAAGACGCAGTTCAGAATGCGATTCCTTCGACCTATCTCAACGAAGTTTTTGGAGATCTTACACTCCTTGAAGAACTCCATGACGGATCGTCATGGGAAGAAATTGCTCGAATGTCAGTTAAGCTCAATATTCCAATCAAAATTGACGTCGAAATGAATACAAAAAATAGAAAAGTGGTTCGAACTAAAACTGAAATTAGAGTTTTATGCGAGCCTCAAGACGCTGCAACTTTCTTAGATCAAAAAGATTCCGCGACCAAACATCTCAATATGGATCAAAGAGATGCTCAGATTTACCTTGATGCTCTTGCCCATGAAAGGACCACTCAAAATGACAGGCGAATCTCTTAAAGACATTCTTATAAAACATATTCCTCAAGATGACAGACCTGTAGTTTGCTATACAGGAATTTGGACTCTGGCATCAGCCTACGATATACCTCGAGATGAACTAGCTCCCAAAATTCTGAGCGAAATTACAAGCGTCGTTGGCAGTAAAAGAACTTTGCTCATGCCTACCTATACGCAGCGCCCCCAGAAAGGGTTTTTGAATCTTGATACCACTCCTGGAATGACCGGGCTCGTAAACGAAGCCTTAAGAATGAGTGCAGGTGCATTGAGAACAGCAAGTGCATTCTTCTCTTTCGCAGCCACCGGTCCTGATGCCACAAGATTGAATGAAATGAGACCAATTGACGCCTGGGGTGATGACTCAGTGTTTGAGTATATTCACAAAACAAATGCTCATCTTTGTATGATCGGAGTACCCATTCAAATGTGCAGCTTTCTTCATCGAGTTGAATGGCTCGCAAAAGTTCCCTATCGCTATACCAAAGAATTTGAAACCAATATCATTCTCGACGGCGAGCCAGAGCGCCTCAAAGAAAGACTCTACGTACGATCACTCGACCCTGTCGCTGAAAATATATGGCCAGGTGTAAGAGAGATACTCCTTGAGACAGGAATGCATTCGAGCAAACTAGGTCGAGGTGAGGTCTTAACGATTAATGCACAAACACTCATCGACACACTTCTTCCTCGAATTCAAGCCGACCCCTTTTCTTTTCTTAAGAACCCCGAAGAATTTAAGCGTGGTCTTCAGACGAGAAATGCTTAAAGATAGAAGCGGAGGCAAAAATGGTTACAGATAAAGTAAAAAGCTATTTGAACTCAATTGTTCCAACAGGAACAAGTTTGCAAACAGACAGCATGCTTATTACGAACGGACTTGTTGATTCCATGTCGGTTGTTGATTTGATCGTTTTTTTAGAAAGCGAATTCAAAGTAAAATTTGACGATACCGAACTTACGCCAGAAAATTTTGATACCATAGGCTCAATTTCAAACCTTATCGAAAAGAAGATGAGAGAGAATTGAAAGATGATTAAGACCATCGATTTGTCTGTAGAGCTCGCTCACCATATGCCGCGATATCCTTCGCCTTATTTGCCCGAGGTTGAAATCACCCCAGCGGCCACTCACAAAGAACATGGTCGGTCAGCACAGATCATTCGATTTGGTAGCCATGTTTCAACTCATATTGATGCGCCTTTTCATGCGATTCCCGATGGCAAAACGATTGAACAACTTCCTTTAAGTCAGTTTGTAGGACGAGCTCGCATCTTACGAATTCCTAAGAAAGATAAAGACACACCCCTTGATCGAAATGATTTTGAGGGAATAAAAGGAATCAAAGATATTCAAAAAATGATTCTGGATACCACTTGGGCTAAACGCACTTGGGGTACCAAAGAATATTTTACGGAAGGCCCTTACCTTACTCGCGATGCAGCCCACTTTTTAGCCGATTTACCAAATCTCCATCTTATTGGAATGGATTTTCCCAATATCGATAGTAAACACGATACAAAAATGGGCACTCCAAATCCAAATCATCAAATTCTTTTAGGCCGCGAAATTGTTTTACTTGAAAATCTAATTAACCTTGAATTTGTCGATGAAGATTTTTATCTCTCTAGCCCTCCGGTTAAATGGGTAGGTGGTGATGGATCAGTCTGCCGAGCTGTTGCGATATTTCCTTTAGAAGAATTGGCGCAATCACTAAATCGATCATGAAAGATATTACGAACTATTTTAGAAAAGCCCTTACTCATCAAAAAATTGAATGCTTCGATGGCACTCTTTCAGCTCAATCAATCGCCGAAATTGAGAAAACTCTGCTTATCGCAAAACCAAGAGAAGCCATCGGAGTTTCGCTCGACAATGGAAAGCTTTGTACAAGTATTCTGATTGCTCTTTCTTATTCAAATCTAGTTGCATGCCCTCTTCCGCCAACCATGCCCAAAATCGAAAGAGATGAGCTTTGGAAGAAATTAGGCATTCGATTTGCTTTTACTGGCACAAAACCCGAATCCATCAACGAAAACCAAGCCCCTATTGTATGGCCAGAAGAAATAGGATGGATTGTTCACTCATCAGGTTCAACAGGTATTCCTAAAGCTATTGCACTCAGCGAAAAATCGATTCTAAAAAATGCTTTTGATACAATGAATGCACTCTCGGTCAGCAAAAATATTTCAGAACTCACTCATATCGGAACCATGAGTCAGTGCTATACAAACGGACTTTTCAATTCATTTTTGATTCCAGTGATAACTGAAGGACGCGCTGTGATTGGTCCAGTTGTCAGCGGCTTAAAGTTCACAAAATTTGCCGAAATGATCGACGTTCATCAACCCGATATTTTATGGGTGAACCCAGCAGTCGTTAAAATGTTTATTAAAGCAAAAAGAAAACCTCGGCTTAAAAAAAATGCTGTCTTTATTTCGTGCACCTCACCTCTGTCACAAGCCGACTGCATAGAGGCGGAAAAACTTTTTGAAACATCTGTGGTACAGTCTTATGGTCTCTCTGAAACTTTAATTGTTTCAATCGAACGCATTGGCAGAAACCCAGCAGAAGAGTTTTCTTCTGGATCAATCATTTCACCTGAGGTTAGCATCCAAAACTCGCAAATCGTTATTTCAAACGGAGCGGTTACTCCCGGGTATGCGCAAGTTTCAGGAGCGAAAATCGAATTCAGCCTTCCAGATGGTGGCACCCCCGGAATTCGCTACATCACAAATGATTTTGGAAGAATTGACTCGCAAAATAGACTTTATATCGAAGGTCGCTCGTCGAATGTCATTAATGTCGATGGAGCTAAAATTAGCCCAGAAGCTCTTGAAGACATCATGAAACAACATCCCCTCATTAAAGATATTGCCGTCTGTGGAGTATGGGATGACGGACGAGAAAAGCCTATCGCCGTTTTAGAGGGCGAGAAAAAAATTAATGATGAAGAATTGGCGCAGATCTGTATTCAGCACTTTGGAGTAAAAGCTAGGCCTGCAGCTTTTGTATCGGTCTCAGCATTGCCACGAACTTCGAATGGAAAACTTGATCGTGTGAGACTTAAGCAAGAAGCAGCCCAGCTTTACAAGTCAGCAGAAAATCGCTGAAATAAACTATGCCAAAGAGTTCGTCATTTCTACTCGGGCTTTCGCATCTGTACGGAGAATCGTCAGATCTTCATAATACAAAATCGAACTGGCTGGCGTCTGATTTTGAAGTAGATAAAGACTTTGAACTTCCGGTCTCCAAGGAGAAATCTGAAAAGCTTTTAGCTGCTGATGCTTCAAATATTCGACTCGTTTATCTTAAGCACCGCAATCGCCTTGAGCTGCCAGGTTTAGAATTCCTTAAACATCGGTATGAAAATACGGCTCATCTAATAACTGAACCACTTCTTTCCTTAACGATAAAATCTCCTAATTCTCATCTTCATGAAGATTTTGATAACAATCAGTTTATTCAAGACGCCCACTGTCCTTCTTCGGCGACGATTATTACTCGAACAAAAGATACTAAAGTTTCTAAAGAGTTTGTGAGATCTCTCGGGCTTTTAAGGGCTTCACTGAACGAAAGAGAACAGAAATTTTTTATTGAAAAACAGATAAATCCAGACAATATTTTTGTGCATCATCACCCTTTATTTCCTAAACTTTCGTTTCATCTTGCCCTTATTGAGTCTCATAAAAGTGATTCTGCCCCTCGAATAAATGCGTATGGGCTAAGAGGAATCTCACTTTTAGTCACGTCACTTGAGCAAGTTAAAAATTATAAACTCATTGCTGCTCAAAGCTTTGAACGTGATGAACGAAAATTTGATCTAGCTTTTTGTAATGAAGGCGGAATTTTAATCGAATTTTTAAGCTCAAAAAAGAAAACAGGAGATAAATGTGAAACATAAATTGAGCTACGACACTTTGATTCGGCTCACTGAACAAAATGAATGGATTTTATTTAATCCCCGCACAAGAAAACATTTTGAGTTAGATTCAAAAGCCTATCAGAAAATCTTCTCTCTGGGCATAAGTGCTGACGAAACAGAGTGGGCGAAACAACTTGAAGATGCTCAAATATGGGATCGATCCGTCAATTTTATTTCAAAAGGTCTACTCTCTGATCCTACCGGCTTCGGAGCGAAGTCGGATCTACCTCTTTCGGGTGCAAAGGCTTTTGAGGCGTTAAAGCAGGCCCGCATTCTCATGACAGAATCAGGAGCCGACTATCTTGGATACTTAGCGCCACAAACGTCGATTTTAGATCAAAACCATTTGGGAACCTTTCATCAGCAAATTGGCAAATTTCAACTTTCAGATCTTCGAACAAAAGAAAAATGGAAGTGGTGGCACGAACAAAAATTTTCTGTTGATGGTAAAACATTAAATCCAACTCTCTACGCCTGGGTTCAAGAAAACTTTTTCAATCAGTTTTTTAAAGCTCAAGAATTAAAAGGAAAAAAGGTTCTAGATTACGGCTGCGGTAACGGATTTTACTCAGGTAAATTCGCGCAAGCTGGTGCCGAAGTTATCGGCATTGATACATCACCTGAACTTATTGCGATTGCAAAAACAAATCATCCGTTAGTTCAATTCGAAGCACCATCTTCCGTTGATGAATGTTTTGCATACTTACGCAGTCTTGCTGATTCGAGCTTTGATCTCATTTATATGAGCGACGTTTTATTGTTTTTCTTCTATGATCCCAAAACCAATAGAACCCAGGATGAAGCACTTCATAAACTACTTAAAGAATTTAGAAGACTGACTAAACAAACGGGCACTCTTTATCTCATGGAGCCAAATGGATTTTTTTGGCTTATGGGTTGGTACGGCCACAAGTCAAAACCATATTCAATTGTCACCGAAGCTCGAGAAAAACTTCTGAACGTATCGCCCCGAGTTGATCAAGTTACTCAAGCTTTAAAAAAAGCGAGGTTTACACTCTCGGCGCTTTATTATCCGAATATCTCAGATCTGACTGAAAACATGGATGAAAAAGCTCACGGGTTTGCACAAAATTTTCCACTCTGGGATTTTTACGAAGCCATTCCGAAATGAGAGGCCATCTCAGCCACAATGGTTTGCGCGCGATTTGTGTAGGTATGATCACGCAATACGCGAGCTCTTCCTTTTTCGACAAACTTTAATCTTTCGGTTTCGTTTCTCTGATAATACAGGATTAAATCTCTAGCCTCTTCAATGCTGCGATAAGAAACTATCTCGTCTTTTTCAAAACACACTTCGAGTCCAGAGCGAAAATCGGTAAGAGGAAATCCCCCAACCGCGTAAATAAGAAATGGCCGCTCGTGAACCGCATCTCTGAACTGCCATTTGGTATAACAGAAACTTACTTTGCTCGCCGAAAAGAGACTCAAAAGCTCTTCCTGACTTAAACGCGGAGTAGGATGCTTATAATCTTTAAGTGAATAAAGTCCCCATGCATCTCCTCCATAAGCTCTTAATCCAAGATCACTTATTCTTCTTAAATAAATGATCAGTTGATAGTACGAGTAGAGCATATCTAGGCGGCCCATATATCCTAAAAAAGCCCTATAAAGTGGACCAGGCAGTTGACTTCCTAAGGACTGGTAGAGCTTGCTAACAGCAGCTTCATATTGCTCTGCAGAATTATATTGGATATTAAAAAACCCCTGAAAGAGTGGAACAGATTGATGAATGGCTTGATCTATATCTGCCGGCGGGATGGATCTAGTTTCAGGAATAAGACCTGACTCACCAAAATTATTAATCACCCCCCTAAACTCTTTGCAGCACGAAAAATAGAAATCACTACAGAGTTCATGGTCTGGTGAATAATAGTTAAAGCTTTCAAATGGTCTTCCGGTAAAACTTAAGTCACATTTAAATCTTTGTAGAAGTTCATTCTGAGGTTTCCACTGTGCGTATGCTTCATCTGCAGCAATGGGCAGATAACTTGAACTCAAACCTTTAAATTTAAGAAGGTCCATATGCAAACGATCGACTGAGAAAAAATGCAAATTAGCCGGAAACTTGCCAAACAAAAATCGATCAATACCAAAATAAGGTCCAGTTGCAATCGGACTATCAAACAACCAAACTGCTACCGGAATATCTTCAGACTTTAAGAACTTTTCAAATTCTAGACCAGACCCGAACCACATATGAAAAATTGTGTAGTTATGAGTAAGACAGAAGTCGGGTTTAAATTTGACAACATCGTCGATAACGTCTTCAACGTCGGACGCCGGAGTGATCTGAATCATTTGAGACTCATGGCCAAGTTTTTTGAGCCCCCGATGAAGGGCATCCATAATAATCTCATCTTCCCATTTTAAAACAAGAATTCGCAGAGGTTTTGAATTAGCCATTGAGAACGACTTTCTTAATTAGGTCTGTCGTCATCTCAATCTCGTGGCTACTTATTCCAAAATATGATGGAAGCCAGAGCCCTTCCTGCGAGATTTTTACCGCATTTTCAAATAGTGCAGGATCATCTTTGTACGGAGCTTGGGTGTGTAGAGGATACCAGAATCGTCGAGAGCCAATTTGTTGCTCTTTAAGTTTTTGTTCAATTAAATCTGATTGAACACTCAGAATATCAGTCCATTGTCTAACTTCGCCAGGATGAGCCATATCGGGAAAGCGAATTGAAGAAACTTCTGTTAAGTGCTTTTGATATTTTTGATCTCTCTCATTTGACATTTTGAGTCGATGAGAAAGTTTTTCAAATTGTGCTAGACCGATCGCCGCCTGAAGATTTGTAAACTTGAAATTAAACCCTACTACCGGATGCAAATCGTTTCCGCCGGTACCTTGCTTAGCTCTACCTTGGTCCTTGAGTTCAACGAGACGCTGATACATCTGCGATGAGTTCGTGCTTATCATTCCACCCTGACCGGTGGTTAAAGATTTATTGGAAGAGAAAGAAAAACACCCCGCTAGACCAAAGGTTCCCAAAAATTTTCCATTATATTTTGAACCTAAAGCTTCGGCTGAATCAGTAATTAGGATAAGTCCCTTTTTTTTGCAGAATGATTCGAGAAAATCATAATCGGCACCACGCCCATTTACATCGACGGGCACAATTGCTTTTGTACGAGGTGTAAGTCTTTTCTCGATGGCTTCTGGCGAAATATTCAGTCTTTTACGTTCGATATCAACCAACCGAACGTTTAGACCCGCTAATTTTGCCGCATTTGCTGTCGCGATAAAAGTGAGATCAGGTACTAAAACCTCATCACCTTCTTTTAGACCGGCCGCCTTAAGTGAAAGAAAAATTGCCGCAGTTCCACTCGTTACTGCCACACAGTGTTTTACTCCCAAAAATTCGGCAATTTGCTTTTCAAATTTTCGAGTCATATCGCCTTCGTTAAGATAATTACTATCAAGAACCTCAAGGATAAGCTCTCTCTCTCTCTGATCAGTTTGTGGTTCAAACCAAGGAATACGTTTGGCCATTTTATTTTTCCATTTCTTTGGCAGGCACACCAATTACTGTCACACCCGATCGAATATCTTTTGTTACAACCGCTCCTGCGCCAATCACTACTCCATCGCCAATTTTGACTCTGGGTAAAATGATAGCGCCTGCACCCACATACACTTTACTTCCCAGATGAACGTTTCCGAGAAGTAGCGCTCTAGGAGCTAAAGTTGAATAATCTCCGACACGACAGTCATGATGGACCTGGGCTTCGACATTCAATTTACAGCCACGACCAATTTGTGCATCAGCGAGAATCTTTACACCTCCGGTAATCAACGAGCCTTCACCAATTTTTGCCGAAGGAGAGATAAAGGCAAATCGAGAAATAAGCGTTTGAATTCTGTCTTCTCCATAATGACGAGCGAGCTTTTCTCGAAGTGATGTCGGATCAATAGCTAACGCCACTTTAAGATCAGAATGTTCTTTAACGACTTTTGACCAATCTTCGTCTTTTCCTAAAGCTTGAACGCCTAAAACCTCTTTTTGAATAAGGGGATCAAAATATCCTAGTACTTTGTAATCGAGCTCTCTTGCGAGTTCGATTGTTTCTTTATCTGCACTGACGATGGCGATTTGCTTCACGAGAAAATCCTAGGCTCCGGAAGTGGAGTAATAAATTTTCCTTTAAACCCATTCTTGCGAAGATTCTCGGATAGTTCGGATGCAATATGCCAAGAAAGAAATAGAGCATACTCAGGTTGATCCTCAAAAAGCTTTTTCTCCTCAAGAACTGGTATTCGAGTACCGGGCATGTATTTTCCAATTTTATGCGAGCCTTTTATCTCGACAACGCAATCGAGAAGACCGTCATCTAATCCCACATAGTTCACTAAAGTACTTGCTCGAGAAGGCGCGCCAACTCCGTAAACCCGAGCTTTCTCTTTTTTTAATTTTGAGAGCAACGCCATCAAATCAAGCTTTGATTGAATCACTCGATCTCTAAAAGATTTAAGCATCGATCCATTTGTAAGCCCCTTTGTCTCCTCTTCTTTAAAAAGTTCTGAGACCGAACCATGAATGGGATACTCTCCTTTTCGAGAAGCAAAGACACGAATACTACCACCATGGGTTGGAATTTTCTTTACGCGAAAAATCTCTAACCCATGCGAGTCGAAAAGATTTTTGAGACTACCTAATGAATAATATCTTAGATGTTCATGATAAATTGTATCGTATTGAACAGTCTCAAGAAGGCCTAAAAGATAGTGAGACTCAGATACAAAAATACCTTTAGGTTCTAAGAGTTCTAAAATTCCTTCTACAACTCCGTGAACATTGCCGATATGAGCAAAGACATTGGCGGCTGTGATCATTCGAGCTTTACCCATTTCTTTAGCGACGGTTTGAGCCGTTTGTTTTCCGAAGAACCCAATTCTGGTCGTAATACCTCTTTTATTGGCGATTTCACCGGCTTGAGAAGGTTCAACTCCTAAGACGCGATGCCCGCCTTCTTTAAAGTTTGAAAGTAAAGTGCCATCGTTTGAACCAATATCAATTATCAAATCTTGAGCCGTTAAATTAAGAAGCTCCTTGCACTCACTATAAAGATCGGCAAAGTTTTCGCGCAAAATTCGAGTGCTTCCACTTAAGTAAGGATACGAAGGTGGAAACAAAACATCGGCTCTCACCTCGCATCCAATCTGAACAAGCGTACACGATTCACAGCGGAGCAACTCGAGCGGATAGGCTCGCTCTTCAACAGGTAGAGAATCTATAAGGGGCATCGTGTTTACAGGCGGAAGAAATCCGACAAAGATAACAGATTTCAAATTTTTTTTTCCGCAAGTTTGACAAGCTTCAAGAGCTGTTGAAGTTGTATCCAGTGCATTTGACATTATTTGATATCTCCTTGCTTTTCGTACCAGGGAATTGTTTTCTGAAGCCCCTCATCTAGTGTATGAATTGGCTTAAATCCAAGCGATTTTAATTTGGTTGTATCGGGCAGTCGGCGCTGAGTTGAACCTTTTGGTTCTTCCACAAAAGCAAAATCAATATCGCGGTTCATCAACTTGGCAATTCGAAGGGCAAGTTCGCGAATACTGATCTCATCTTGAGTTCCAATATGGTAAATCTCACCATTCTTGCCTTTTTCGACAATTTTCATAAGTCCATCCGTAAAATCATCGATAAAAATAAAACTTCGAGTCTGTTTGCCCTCACCTTGAATCTCAAATTTTCCTCCTTTGGCAGAAAGCTTTTTCATTCGCATCACAAATTGAGGAATAACATGCTCAAATCCCATATCGGGCCCATAGACATTGTGGGGTCTAAAAATGCTCGCTCGATCGAATATTTTTTTTCCGTAATGAAGCGTCATTAGTTCACAAAATATTTTGCCGCCACCATATGAATACCTCGGATTTTTAACATCCGGCACTATCAGAGGAACAGACTCGTCGGTAGGAATTTGCGGGGGCGTTTGATACACCTCACTGCTTGAGGCAAGTACAAAATCTTTAATATTATTTTTTTCGCACGCATCGAGAACATTCATCATTCCCCTTGCGGCGACATCCAAAACAAGTTCGGGCTTGGAATAAAAAAATTCAGTGCCATTGATATAGGCTAAATGAATAACCGAGTCGATTGACTTAGCTGCAGTCATGACAGAATTTAAATCTCGAATATCTCCCTCTACAAGTTCAACATCTTTGGCAAACTCTCCAAGTTTTGAAATTTTTCCACGAGAGTTATTATCGAAACTGCGAACAAAATGTCCGGCTTTGAGTAATGATTTAACAAGCGCAGCTCCAATAAAGCCTGTTCCGCCAGTGACTAGAAATCGCTTTGCCATAAATTTTTATGCCCCAGGTCTATGAGGAAGCAGTCCTCTATTAAAACTGCCCAGTGGAATATATCCCACATGAGCTGGAAAATGCAGATCCTCAGGAACTCGATGGTTCCAAAAATCGTAAACAATACTCGGATCACCCATCTTTAGAACAAGAGTCTCAAGAGGCATCGCCGAAAACTCGGGGTGGTTATTGAGAATGAGATTAAGGTGAGAATTTGTAAATGCATCAGCTAAAGTCTTTACTGGCTTTAAACCAAATTCACGTATTTCGTTTTCTTTAACGACAGCGTCATAACCCCTGAATTCCGCTGAAGGAAAAAATTCTTTAAGAGAATCAAACATTGGCTTAGCCATTGTTCCCCTCAAATCATCAGTGACGGGTCGTCCTTTAAAAGCTAGTCCCATTAAAGTGATAACGGGAGAATCGGAGAATCCTTTCAGTTCACTCGTCAGTTTTTTAAGTTGACGAGCTACTTCTTCTGGCTGGTTCTCGTTAAGTTTGCGTGCAGTCATTGCAATCGAAGGATGCAATCCCCAGCTCTTTACTCCTTCGGCAAGAATATAAGCATCCTTCGATAAACAAGGGCCTCCGACAGGTCCAGGCATGGGGAGATTTGTTCGAGGATAGCCTAGTTTACCAGCTTGAATTACTTGAGCAGCACGGATACCCACGCCATCACAAAGACTTGCTATCTCATTTGAGAACGCAAAGTTAACGTCGCGCTGAGTATTATCGACAAGTTTAATCATCTCGGCCGTTTCAAGGTCGTCGACCCGAACGATAGTGGGAGTTAACATCTGAAATATTTGAGACGCGCGAACGACTGATTTAAAATCAAGCCCACCCACAATTTGCGGCAAACTTCTAAGTTCTGAAAGCGCCTGACCTTCGAGTGTTCTCTCGGGACAAAATGCCAAATCAAATTGCCGACCTGACTCTAACAAGATCGGCAGCACAAGTTTGCGACTTGTTCCAAGCATCACCGTCGAACGCAAAATAATAATACTATCCTCTATGAGATGTCGCTTCACCTCTCTTGCACACGCTTCAATCATATCAAGTCTGGGCTTTAAGTTTGCTCCGAGCGGAGTTCCAACAGTGATAATATAAGCGCTGGCTCGAGAGTTCTGCGGAATATTTTTAGAGAATTTAAAATTTCCGTTTTCAATGACTCGTTTAAGTCGCTCATCCAATCCTGGTTCAAAAAAATGAGCTTTGCTTTTTGAAAGAGCATCGAGGACTTCATCGCGAAGCTCTACCCCCAAAACGTCAAATCCTACATCCGCCATCGCAACTGCAAGGGTGAGTCCGACGTAGCCCAAGCCCATAATACAAACTTGAGTATCTTTGATTTGGTTTGGTAAACCCCTCATCCCACCTTAAATTTTAAAGTAGCCGCCGAGTAGAGCCAAGAAAATCACAGTGATATGAAGAGCATGTTCAAACTCTCCAGTTTCGATAGCGCGCCGCAGCTCATCTTTAGTCAAGAACTCTCGTTTTACGCCAGACTCTTCCCTCCAGCTTGATGCTGTGGTCACACGCGCGTCACCCGCAAAATAACACCACATTCGATTCGCCAAACGTCCAGTATCGGGAGAAAACTGACCCAGAAATTTGGGCGGCGCGTCAAGCTCTATGCCGGCTTCTTCATAGAGTTCTTTTACAATCATTTCTTCAGGTTTAAGTTTTTCATCAAGCAATCCGGCAGGAAGTTCAAGCGTAACTCTCTTCACTGCTGGACGATATTGCCTAACCACCGGAATTCTTCCATCGTTAGTGACTGCCAAAACAGCCACATAATCGTGCTGAGCCAAAGAATGATAGGTTTGAACTCCTGCTGATGGATCAGCCAAAATAGTTCGACTAACTAAAGTCACCCAAGGCGAAAGTTTATCAAATTTTTCTTCTAAAACTTTAACCTCTGTTTTTGATTCGCTCACTTGCCAACGCCCCCCGCAACGTCCAAAGAAATTCCCGTAATGTATTCATTCTGATTGAGATAAAAAGAGGCTTCAATTATTGGATCAACTCCTGAAAACTTTCTGAGAGGAATTTTTTTAAGCCAGGATTTTTTTTGAGCATTTGTAGAATGGGGCGGCGGTAGCGCATAACCGAGACGAATTTCGTTTACTCGAATATCAGGAGCCCATTCTTTAGAAAGAATAGTCTTAAGCTGGCTAAGCCCGGCCTTTGCGATTGCATAGGGTGCAAGCGCAGCATCATACTGATCTAAAAGCACGTCCCCAAAAAATTGAATATTGCCATTACCCTTCATCTTTGAACGAAAACATTCAGAAACAAAATAAGCCCCCTTCAAATTGACGTCGAGATGATCAATCCAATCAGCGTTGCGGGTGCGTCCGACTTGAACGCGGTGAAATACGGACGAAACATAAATAAGAGTTTCGATTGATGCTGATTTAAACGAAGCAGCCCAATGCCTGATTGCATCAATATCTCGCACATCAAGACGATATGACTTGATTGCAAATTTTGAATTTGAAATTTTTTTCTTTTGGGGCAGGCTCTGATGATAGGTAAAAACGACATCCGATTTCTCTGCGTAAGCTTTGACAAGTGCCGCGCCTATTCGCTTTGCACCACCGATAATAACAACCACCTTAGCTCCTTATCTTTAAAAATTTTGTAAAGTTATTTCGCATAGACGATTGTTTTTCTCTCTGAGAATTCCTCCATGGCATACTTCACTCCCTCACGCCCCATACCTGAATCTTTCACTCCGCCATATGGAAGATGGTCTGCTCTAAAAGTCGGCACATCGTTAATAACCAAACCGCCAACCTCGATTTTTTCAACGGCTTCTTGAACGATCTTTAGACTATCAGTGAAAATTCCTGCTTGTAGCCCATAATGAGAATTATTAACTTTCTGAAGAGCTTCTTCAAAATTTGAATACCTATCAAGCACAACCACAGGTCCAAAGACCTCTTGCGTTTTTAGCTTTGAAGAAGCTTTAACATCCGAAACAACTGTTGGCTCAAGAACGTTTCCATTCGTGTTACCACCACATAGAACTTTTGCGCCCTCTTGCTTGGCTTCTTCAATCCACGACAAAATACGGTCAACGGCAATTCGATCGATTAAAGGACCAATAATGGTTTCAGATTGCATAGGATCTCCAATCACAAGAGATCCTACTTCTGCTAAAAGATATCTCTGAAAGAGCTCAGCAAGAGACTCATGAACAAGAACTCTTTGCACCGAAATACAAATCTGTCCCGAATAGGCAAATCCTCCGAAGGCTATGCGCTGAGCTGCATGCTTCAGTGGCGCATCGGAGTGAACAATTACTGCAGCATTTCCACCCAACTCAAGCAGAACTTTTTTCTTTTTTGCCTGATCTCTTAAAAACCATCCTGCTTTATCGCTTCCGGTGAAACTTAAAATAGACATCCTTGGATCTTGGATTGCCGGGCCAAAAGTTTCATTCGTCGCATGAATAACCTGAAAAGCTGAAAGGGGAACTTTTTCGTAAGCGTCAGAAACTTCAAAAGCCGCTTTCTCGAAAACTTCTGCGAGCAAACAAGCCGCTCCGGGAGCTTGTGCGGGCGGTTTTAATAGAATGGATGCCCCAATAGCTAAGGCAGGTGCAACCTTGTGAGCCACCAAATTTAGAGGAAAATTAAACGGACTTATTCCTAAAATTGGTCCGCGAGGCTGCCAAAAGGTCTGAGCGGGTAAAAAATTTTTTCCCGAAGAGTCGATATCTATTGGAACAATCTCTCCTCCATATCGCTTTGCTTCTTCAGCAGCAGCTGCGAATGTTCCGACCGCACGTGATACCTCAAGCTCCGCCATTGCACGAGGCTTCGCTGCTTGAGTAACAATGAGATAAACAAATTCCGAACGTCGAGTTTCGATGGCATGAGACATGGCTTGCAAAAGCCGACTTCTTAAACTTCGACTTGAGGTGCGAAATTTTTGAAACCCATCCGCCGCTGCAACGAGAGATTTTTCGACCTCTGCTGGCCCAGCAAGCGAATACTCCGCCACTACTTCTTCAGAAAATGGAGATTCAATCTGAATTTTCTTTTGAGTTTCGACCCATTGCCCAGAGATCCAAAGTTTGTGTGATTGGACTTTCATCTTAATTACGAATCTATGCTATACCAGGGAACCATGTCCAATCACCGCCATCCACTTTTGACAGAAATATTGACCCTTGTAGACTCAGATTGGACCGACGATTTCATTTACGATATCGACTCAGTTAAGAAGACGGGTGTTGCCATCCTTCAGTGGAAGAAAACAAAAATTCCAATTCCTATTAAATTTGAATTAAGTAGTGAAGCGTTTGAAAAAACATTACTGCCTCGTCGAGAAATCATTGCAAAAATTAAAGAACAACTTCCCTCAAACCTTCTTAAGGAACGAATAATTCGAGGCAATAGTATTCTTAGACTTGCTAACCGGCGACCTCATCATTTGGTTCAGATCGATCTGAAAAAGTGGGTTCAAGATACGGCTGTCATTTTACGCAATATTTATGGTAGCGATACGGCAAAAGCGTTTGGCGATCTACCCGAATTACCGAAAGATATTAAAAGCGGAACCTTGCGGGCACTACAGGCTATTTTTGAAGATAAATTCGATTTTTTAAAAGGACTGTAAAAAGCAGTTCTCATGAAGCTCAATACTTAATGCCAGGTCTCGAATCTGAAAACTTTGCTTAGCCCAAAATCTCGCTCGCCTTTCGAGTGTCATTTCCATACCTTAGGCACTTGTGTTTTTGGCACTTAATTTGCTTTGAATTCATTAAGACCCTGATAAGGCAGTTTGGGTCTTAAACCTACCTCGAGGGGGTGTGTTCGTGAAGAAGCTAAGTTTCGCTCTTTTAAGTTTAATCTCGATATTCCCAGTTTTTAGTCCTCTTTTTGCTCGCAATAACATTCTCTCTATCAAATATGGCTCACGCGAGGTCCAATCAAATTCAACCATACTACTCGGTCAGTTTATTCAAGGCGAGGCAGAGCAAAACTCATTTACCATTAAGAACTTAACGAAAAAAAAACTTCAATTGAGTGTTCAAAGTTCATCGTCTGCATTCACCGTCTTACCCAGCTCATCACGTTCGCTTTCGGCAGGTGAGTCCGCTCTCTTTACACTTGAAACGCGGACCTCCAAAGTGACCTCGCTGAGGGCTTTTATTTCTGTGAGAACTCAATCACCTGATTTTTCGGAATATAAATTTGCAGTAAGAGCATCGATCGTCGCTCCTCCAGTCATTGATTTAAGCTTTGGTTCGCAATCGTTAATTTCAAAACCTTCTCTTCGACTTAAAGCTTTCGATCAATCAGAAAAAACCTTTCGAATTTACAATAGGGGCAAATCAAATCTTAAAATTTATCGCGTGACCGTAGGCGGATCAGGTGTTCGGATTGTGCGTTCTGCGCCTTCAGTTATTAAGCCAAAAACATCTGCTTTTATAAGTTTTCAGGTTTCGGAACCAAGTTTAAGAGGAAACTTAGGTCTTATTTCAATTGAGTCTAATGACCCAAAACAAAAAACAATTAATATAAGCCTAGTTCCTCAAAATCAGTCTGTTCCAATTTCTGATACTGTCGATGCTGAAAGACGAACTGCTGCAAAAAATTTGATTAGCTCGGCCGGAAGTTTACAAGCGACTCCTCCACCTACAATTAACGATGGCTTGATTGCTCATTATAATTTTGAAAATAATTTTTTAGACTCAACCTCTTTTGAAAACACCCTTCAAAATATGGGCGGAGTGGAATTTAAATCCACCTCCAACCCACTAAATCATTCTGCTAGCTTTGATGGAATCGATGATCACCTGATTGTTTCGCAACTCAACGGCTTTCATCCTGAAAATGGCTTTACCTTTTCATTTTGGATAAAGAAAGAGAGCCCAGGGCGAGACAGTGGCATACTTACAATTTATGGAGCAAACTCTGTATTCACTGATGGTGATGGTCTGTTTTATCAATTTCGGAAGAATCTTGATCAGAATGTATTTGATGTAGGACAAATTTCTCAAGGCCAACTTGATTCTGACTGGCATCATATTCTTATCGTAAATCATAATAATATTTCTCAAGCGTACGTTGACGGACAACTAAAAGGACAAGTCGATCAATCACAGATTTTGGCGCGTGATGGATCACTTTGGATTGGAGCATTTCATCAATGGCTGGTCAGAGATCTATTCAAGGGACAACTCGATGAAGTCTCAGTCTGGACAAGACCGCTTACGACAGAAGAAATTTTAGGTCTTTACGATTATCAGCAAACTTTTTTTGAAGGGCAACAGAATTTAAAACCAAAGATCTCCGTTCGAGAAGTTTCGAGTGATTTAGCTATTGCATCTAATCCTGAACTTAATAGCGATTTTGTTTACTACGGAGAGACATCTCTGGGTTCAAACGAAGTTTTAACTCGAGATTTCGAAATCAGTAATGAAGGTGGAGCAGACCTTCAGATTTCAAGCATTGTTAACGCATTTTCAAACGCGCAGAATCAGTTTGAAGTAGTAAATCTTTCTTCGATTCCATTTGTCTTAAGTCCAGGAGCTTCTCAAACTTTTAGAGTAAGATTGCAACCGAGTTCGGTTTGGGTTCACATCGGCAATATTCAAATTACATCTAACGACGTTTTAACTCCTATTTTTAATTTTAATGTAGCTGCCGCTGTTGGTTCGCAAAGTGGTCCTTACTGCCCCGGCGATAGCAACAATTACCGCGATCCACTTTTTTCGTGCGCCGGAAAATCTCGCGGCACAATTTGCGGCAGTGAAGACGGCAGAACAAAGGTTTGTAACTCAGGACAGTGCCTTTTACTCGGCGACTTAAATGCCGATGGGAATTTTAATGGAGCTGATGTTAATCTTTTCTTTAAAGAAATTAGCGTAACCCGATCAAATCTTGCAGCAAATACGAGTTGCGATGGAAATTTTTCTAATCCGTCGGCAGATGTCGAAGGCTTTGCGAATCTGCTGGCTTCGGCCAGAAGCAAACGAGATTACAACTCTCAAGCCCGAAGTGTTTGCAGTGATGCCGTTATTCTTGGTGGCACTCGAGGACGAGCTTATGTTTTCAGAAATGGTCCGATAGATTTCGCGACCGAAACATTTAAGCCTCAGCAAGAAGTCTGTATCGACAATTTAGGAGTCTACGATTCAGAAACGGGTGAATTTGTTGCGAGCAATGCAGGATTATTGAAGGGGAAGTATTTGTTTTCAAATGTTCATACTTTTAATGATCCCGTTGGGGGTGCACCTTCTTTTTCTGCGATTCAGAGATCAAATAACGACTTCCGACTCAACTTTATGGGTGATCAAAACGTTCCTCAACGAGAAGCCGTCATTTGGGCAGGCGAAGTGCAAACTTATTCCGATATAAATGAATATCGCTCACTTATTTTTAATGACGAATTTATTCATGATCTTCAGTTAAATCCTGAAATTGAAAAAAATTTAAAAAATCGTCAGTTTAGACCCGATCTCAATATGTCAGGAGCAAATCCTTCTGAGTTCGCAAAACTTTTTGAAGCCCAAACGGCCGAGCTCAGTAGTGGTGGTCTTGGAATTTCAATTTTTCCTGATCAAAATAGCATGTGGCCATTTACTCGATCTCGTCTTCCTGGAACCAGCTACGGAGATCTTCCTCCTGCTAGTGCTGCATTTGATACTGATGCAAGCGCAGGTGACTACCCTGGTCTTATGGCGTTTTGGATGACGCAGACGAATACAGGATTTCCCTCAGAGTTTGGGTTTGGATCCGGAACTGGATGGCAAACAAATATGCTTCCCGCACTTAATGATGGAATATCAACCTTTACCGGCTATCTTATTTCGGGATCTACAGAAGTCGACCAGTACATCAGCTGGACGGGACGCAAATATGTTAGCACCAATACCTGCGGCGGAAATTTTATTCCCTGCTCTAAAGGTGCCAATATTCGAAACGTTATGATGTTTGATTCTGCTAACACAAGTGGAGATGGAGTCTTCCCTTTTAATACACGCCCTCCCGGAATTGTTGCCGGTGATGCTCCAGGTGGTTCCGATCTTGCTGCTCAATATATTGCAGCCATTTTTTATGATATCTCTAAAGAAGCAGGATTAGGCGACAGAAAATCTCACTTGCTTTTATGGAAGCTGGTTTCTCTTATCGATAATTCACAAAATTTTAGCATGACGACATTCGGCTCAAAAATCCAAGCCGCAGCTCGATTGCTCTGGCCAGATTCTCGCCCTGGTCGATCAGAGCTCAGCATCTACGAAGAGGATATTAACGATGTACTGACCTCTCGCGGAATTCCCGTAAATGGAGCTTCAGATTTTAGAGCAAATTTACCGCCGGCGATTGGAGTATTCCCTACAAGTCTTGAAAGTAACTTCACTTCTAAGTTTGGTTCAAATCATCCAGACGAAAATCCCAGCCCACAATTTTACGGAAATCATTTTACGTCGACGAATAAATATACCGATCCGGATTCATCGGCCAACTATGTGGCTTATAAATTTTATAAACATTCCAAGTTTGGCCCCTGTGATCGCCTGGCTCTGACCGATGGAACTTTTACAAGTGGAAGTTCAGCACCCTTTAATTGGACTTACAATAACGACGGAACTTTTTATATGGAGCTCACCGATCGTGAACTCGGCAATACTGTGGTGATGCTACCTGGCAGATCAGTTCGGTGGATGCGAAGCAGACAGAGATGCCCCAATGAAGCAACCGGATATTTTGTCGAAGATGTACGACCTTTTGGTTACCGCGTGACACAAGCGGTGCCCAATGGTTTTTCATTTAGAGCGACAGCTATCAGCCAAACAGCTCTTACAAAAACTTATCAACTCGAAATCGTCGATCCATCCATGGCAAGTTTAGGCGGAAGTTATTCTTGGAAGACAACGGACCATCTGGGTGCAGAAACTGCTGTAAGCGGCTCAAGCATTCAAATCACGGTTAAAAAAGATGAACCATTTACCCTTGAGATCTCAAGAAACCGAAATTCCGTGAATGATACAATTTCTTTTAGAGAAAGAGGTTCTGATTTGGATCGTGACGGTGGCTTAGCTTTTGTAAAAAGCTTAGTGCCTTAATTCCAATTCCAAATAGAAATCATTTGAAAGATACTATCCGCCACCACTGCCTCCGCCGCTACCTCCACCACTGCCGCCTGTCGGAGGTGTACAAGATGGAGCCTGAGTACGGTAGTTTGTATAGGTATTCGATCCGTCTGGATCCACCGTATTTGTCCAAGCATTGCAAAGACGAATTAAGATGCCTTTTTCGTTAATCATAAGAACGTGAAGTTTGTCTCCATATACACCTTCAGCTCCGATTAAAAAGCTTGGATTTTTTAAACCACTGCCGCTCGTTCCCACCTTCACACCAAAGTGATTGACCGGCGAAGGTACCTCAAAGCCCAAGCTATCTAAACTTCGCTTTAATAAACTGGGATCGATCGAAGATTCGGTTTCTAAATATTTTGATCCAGTAATGAGATTAAATTTCGGTGCACTCCCCATTGGTCGATAGTCGAGTGCTGGAATATCACTTCGTCCACTAGGCTGCTCTAAGACCTCCGCAACGTACCCATAAGAACAACCTTCATCAACAGCGTTTCTATACCGTCCAGCCTCACAATTTTGTTTTACAATTTTTTGAGCTTTATAGGCCTGAAGTAGCATCGCAACGCCCTCGCTCTCATAGGCATCGAACCTATATTTCTGAAACGAAGGAACCGCAATCGCAGCTAAAACTCCGATAACGCCAACGACCACAAGTACTTCGATAAGGGTAAACCCTCTTGGCCTCTCTCTATTTGTAAATCGGGTGATATGCTTCAAGAAACACCTCCCTAATCTCACAATTGTCTCAGATTTCAAGGACTTTGTGCAGTGCGTCACATTTTACAAAAATGACTAAAGAAAACACGCTATGAAAAAAATTAATACCAGGTATTTCAATGATTTTTTTTCATAGCGATACGAACGAGGTCAGGCGAGAATTGATGAAGTGAATTTTATTCGAAGAAGTAAGTCGTTTGTCATTTGGATTTTTACAACTTTAGCTATTCTTTATTTATCTTTTTCAGACCTCATTAAACAGGCTACTCTCTCTAGTTTCGAAACAGACTGGTATTTTTATAAACAGAATTTTCAGAGATCTCGATTTGCGCCATCACAGAAAATTTTACTTATGCGCCTTCACTATGCTGATCGACTTGATTTTTGGTTTGATGAATCAACAAAGAAAAAAACAAGTGAAGTTTTACTTAAGTACCCCGGCCCCATTGTAACTAACTTAGACACCTATCGCTTTCAGACTGATTCAAATCTCAAAAGGGTTCTAGAAATGCCTCAGCTTATTCGCGCCTTCCGGATAGATTTGGGAGCGCCAACCAATGAAGACTTAGAGCCCATCGTTGCAAAAATGGTTGATCAAGATGAACGAGACCTTCGCACTGTAGAGGATTGTCAGAATTCAGTTCTGCCCGATTGTGTAAACTTTGGATCGTCATTTCGAATTAATCCTGAAATGACAAACTATTTTGCAGATGGTCATTTTTGGGGATTTCAAGAAGTCCATCAATCTGCCGCTAGTCACTATGTTTCAGATTTGCCACTGAGTTTAAAAGGAACAAGACTTCGATTACCTTCGCCTCTACTTGGCGCGTTAGCGCTCTATAATAAAAATAAGGAGTTTCGTCTTAAGCGCGACGAAATTGTTTTGCCCGAAAGCCCCCTAAAGTTTGTAGTTTCTGATCCTCTCAAACCGCTCTTTTATTCTAAACCCTTTAAGACCGTTACTCTTGAAAACCTTAAGCCCGAAAAAGATATTCTTATTTTTGAGGTTGTCGACAAATCATCATATTTTGTAACCCCTTCAAATTCTCGATCGACATGGGGGGAAATCACGGCGACTGGACTCAGCAATATTTTAGAAAATCATCTGCCCGTTCGCTCCGCACTTCTTCGATGGATCGAAGCTTCTATTTTTATCTTTGCCTGTTTTCTAATCATCTATGGATTCACCAAATTTAAATTTGTTAGCTTTCTTTCTTTGTTGTTCTTACTTTTTGCAACTTTAGTCGGCTGCGACTTTATTGCGACGGTATTACTAAATCTCAGAACAGAACCAATGGGAGAACTTGCCGCATTGGGATTATTTTCTTTTGCAGCTGTGGGAATCCGAGCTAAGCGAGAATTCGAAGAACGAAATGTCATGGAACAAGCATTCGGAGGATACATTAGTCATGAGCGTCTTAAGCGTATTCTCTCCGGCAAAGAAACTCTTAAGCTTGAGGGCCGTCATGCTGAACTCACCACCATGATTCTTGATATCGAAGGATTTGGCAAAATGACTAAACAAATGAGTATTGATGAAGTCTTTAAATTTATTCAAAAGTTTTTTGCAGCCGTTGATCCTATTATTTTCAGACACCATGGAATGATTGATAAAAAAATGGGAGATGGATTTTTGGCTTTCTTTGGAGATGAAGAAAATCTCACTCCACAAGATGCCGCTCGACAAGCAATGAATGCATCGATTGAAATTCTCAAAACGCTTTCGATCATTCCGCCGAATTATTTTGGGCTCCAAAACAAATTTAAGGTTCGCATTGGAATTAATACCGGTCTTATGATGATTGGAAACACAGGATCTCGCAGACACTTTAACTACACCGTCTTAGGTGATGTGGTAAATATGACCCAACGAATTCAAGCGGCGGCACCTTCAGGCATGGTCCTCATCGGGGAAAATACCAAAAATTACCTCGAGCAAGATAAGTACGAATATGAACCGCTCAATGTTCCACTCAAACAGGGCGAAGGCGAAGCGACCGCTTATCTTGCCAAATTAAACATTTGAGGAAATAAATAATCATGAGCGAAAAACGAGCATTCTCCACTGAATATTTTCTCGAAACCAAAATGAACGATAAACTTAAAAATGATCCTGACGTCATGGACGGATTCGACTGCGTTTACCAATTTGAAATTGAAGGCAGGACCTGGCACCTCGATCTCCTCTCGTCGTCAGAGCGCCAAATCAAAAAAGGCGCCCACTCCGAACCCGACTGCACAGTTGTGATCTCCGATGAAAACTTCGAAAAACTCGTTAAAGGCAAGCTTAATGCACCTCTCGCCCTTCTTTCGGGAAAACTCAAAATAAAAGGAGAAAAGGCACTCGCCTTAAAACTTGCCAAACTCTTTAGTTAAGAATTAAAAAAAGAACCTTAGGGGTTTCTTTTAAATGTTTGAGGGTTTTAAGGTTTTTTTATCGCTCTTTTTTGCTGTCTTTGCGGTTGATTGCGTTTTAGCAGATGAGCCTCGATTGCCAGGCCAAGGCCGCTGCCTGTATCAAATTAGTCTCGTTGCTAATCCCCATGAGCCTCAAAAAAAAGATGTGCAAATTTCAGCACAAACAATAAGCCACAAACCTGAACGTATTCAAAAACTAACGGTCGCACCGCGCACTTCAGACTATATCGGTAACTCTTATATTATTAATCTCTCCCCTCACGTCCTTATTGAAACATTTCTTCCTCCCTTAGGAGATCCTTCCATTGACGGAGAAATTCACGTTCAATCACTTCTAGACCCGAAGGCTCGTGCCGTTATTCCAATTCCTCATCAAGGCTATAAAAATGGAGTTATTCTGAGCGGACATATCGACTATCCCATTCAAATTCCAGAAACGCTTCGCGAAAAAGTTCAAGATCTCTTAGAGATCATCAAAAATGGCTATCGCAACGTTTATGCCGTGGCAGAACTGACAAAACTTCCACACATGATTATGGAAGAAAGAAAAGCTTTTCAAGCTCGCACAGCCCCCCTTGATCTTATTCAAAGTGACCAATGGCAAACCAAAGCACCCGCTAAAAGAATCAGATGGAAGGAACTTCTGGAATATTGGCGAGAAATTTCGGACTGCGATTTAACAGCCGCAACGACAGCCTTTGGAGAGCTTATCCAGCGCCTTACTATTCCTGACGAAAACGCTCCTAGCGACCGAGTTCAGATATGGCTCGGATCTTCGTCTCTTAAGACAAATAGCAATCAGCTCAGAGATGAGTTTATTATTGAGATCAATACCCTTCATCACGTCACTTTTCAGATCGTCATCTTTGGCGTTCACAGGTAGTGATTAAAGGCATGAGCAATAATCGCCTTTTAGAAATTCTTAAAGAAAAAGCATTTCAACAGAAAGAAGTTACTCTCGCCTCTGGCCGCAAATCGAACTTTTATATCGACGTAAAGCGAGTCAGTCTCACCGCCGAAGGAAGTGTCCTTATTGGTCAGGGACTTTTTGACTTGGTTAAAAGTAAATTTCCAGAAGCTCGTGCAGTAGGAGGCCTCACTTTAGGTGCCGATCCTCTTGTCACATCTGTCGCCTATACTTCGCATCTTAAATCCCAAGCTCTCGACGCCTTTATCGTACGCAAAGAAACAAAAGGACACGGAATGGGTAAAATGATCGAAGGCGGCCATACCCTTGCCCCTCAGACTCCCATCGTTATTTTAGAAGATGTTGTCACATCCGGTGGCTCTGGTCTTGAGGCTGCCCGCAAAGTTAAAGAACATGGCTGGAAGGTTTTAGGCATTTGCGCAGTTGTTGACCGCGAGGAAGGTGGACATGAAAACATAGAAAAAGAAGGTTTTAAGCTTTATAGCTTGTATCGAAAGACCGATTTTGGGAACTTAGTCTAAGCGTGAAAAAGCTACTCAGCATTTTAAGTTTTGTGTTCTTAGCCGGAGCCTGCGCTCCCAAAAATTCTAAAGATCCTTATTCGACTCGTGAAGGAAACTTCTTGGATGCTTTTGCTCCAGCAAGGCCCTACGAAGAAATCTTTGAATCTCATACCGTAGAAAAAAGAGTTCATTCTGAATTTGAACCGGTTCTAACGGCCTTCATTACCCTCTGGGATACCGAGTTGAGAGAGGCCTATGTTAAAGAAATGAAATCTCAGTTTCGCCTGCAGGATGATGCAGAAAAGCATTTAGCCTTAGAGCAGCTTTCAGAAGATGAAAGTTTTATTTCATTTGTGGTTTCAATAAATACTCGAGAACCTTCGTGGAATGATCTTGCTCAACCCAAAAGCATGTGGAGAGTGACCCTTGAAACTCCTGATGCGTCGGTACAGGTAAACCCTGATCGCATTAAGTTAGTTTCGCCGAAAGATGAGACCGCAAATTACTTTTATAAAAAATCGAGCGTCTTTACGAATACCTATGAAATTCGTTTTTCGAGAAATCCTTTTAAAGATGCGAAAGAGTTTGTCTTTCATATTACAGGAACTCGCGGCGCCATACGGGCATCGTTCTCAAAATGACCGGAATAGGAAAAAAGATAAAACGCTCAATCATAAGACGCTCTGATTTTTATCTCATTCCAAATATTCTTACTATAAGTCGTGTTCTCGCCGTACCTTTCGTTGCAGTAGCGGCTTATCTCTCGTGGGATATTACGGCAGCAATTATTTTTGCACTTTGCGGAATCTCTGACTACATCGATGGACTTGTCGCCAGAAAATATAATTACGAATCAAAACTTGGAATGCTCCTCGACCCTCTAGCCGATAAACTGATTATTCTATCTACCATGGTAATGCTCCTTTGGCTTGGACGACTTGATGTTAATTTTAGAGGAAAAGAATACGAAATTGTTCCGCCATTTTTGGTTATCATCACCGTTGGTCGCGAAATCGCAATCACCGGCCTTCGTGCCATCGCCTCAACCATCGGTCTTATCATGCCGGCCGAACAAGGTGGAAAAATTAAAACCTGGATACAGTTTTTTGCGATTTTATTTTTGCTTATAAATGTCAGCCCATTCCTCGAGATCGGCCAAGTGTTTTTGATTTTTTCTGTAATCGCAGCAGTTTGGTCCGGGGTTCAGTACACTCTTAAGTTTGTTCGTAAACTTCCTGAGGAATAGTTCCGGCTTCACTATAAATCCCACAGCCGAGCGACAGATGCTAAGAATCGCCCCTTCAGAATCGAGACATCGAAAAATTAAAGAAAGCTCTGCTTGAAGATCCAGCATTTATTGATTCACTCATCAAATCAATTCAAGAAAAGAATGCTAAAAAATAGCGTTGAATCACTCAAGGGCGCAGGCTTTATCCAATAACGCTTTGCGCCTGAAATAATATTTGGTCTTTCACATTCGCTCGCTGATAATTGAAGCATGCCAATTATATTACTTATTTTAGTTCTCATTGTTTTTTCGGCAGTCTTTATCGTCGGAATTTATAATTCGCTTATCGCTCGTCGTAACCAAATTAAAAATTCTTTTGCACAGATCGATGTTCAGCTTAAACGAAGGTACGATCTTATTCCGAATCTGGTTGAGTCAACCAAGGCTTACCTTAAACACGAAAGAGAAACCTTAGAGTCGGTCATTCGTTTTCGAAACGAAGCTTATGGTGCTCGTCAAATAGCCGCTGATAACCCCACGAATAATGCAGCCATGAAAGGATTAATGGGAGCTGAGCAAGGCTTAGCCCAAAGTCTAACAAAACTTATGGCAGTAATGGAGGCTTATCCCGATCTCAAAGGTAATTCTTCAGTTAACCAACTTAAAGAAGAACTCACTTCAACCGAAAACAAAGTGGCTTTCGCCCGTCAGGCTTATAATGACTCAGTGATGGAATACAACAACGCTCGAGAGGTATTTCCCAATAATATTTTGTCAGGAATGTTTAATTTTCAGGCCGCAACTACCTTTGAGATTAGTAAAGCAGAAGAACGAGAAGCTCCCAAAGTTTCATTAAGCTGATATCTGATAATCACTTTGTGAATTTTTTTGAACATCAAGATAAAGCGCGAAAACACACTCGATTACTACTTATTTTATTTGTAATCGCCGTCGTCTGCGTTGTAGTCGCGGTAAATCTAGCGCTTCTTTTTATTGCCTCTTTTAGTAGTTATCGAATCTCAGGAGCAGATCTTCAGAAATTTATCTTCATTTGTTCTGCGGCTGTGATCGCAACGATCGTTCTCGGGTGTTTCTACAAATTTTATGTCCTCTCAAGTGGCGGAATTTCTGTTGCACTCGCTATGGGAGGAAAGGTTATCGACCGACAAACTGAAGATGCAAACGAACGCAGACTCCTCAATATCGTTGAAGAAATGGCAATCGCATCGGGAATGCCCGTACCCGAGGTTTTTGTTCTTGAACGAGAAAATGGTCTTAATGCATTTGCCGCCGGTTTTAATATTCAAGACGCGACCATAACAGTTACTCGCGGAACTCTTCTCACTATGTCGCGTGATGAACTTCAAGGAATTATTGCCCACGAATTCAGTCATATCTTAAACGGTGATATGCGTCTCAATATGAGACTCTTGGGGCTAATCAGCGGCATCTCAATTTTAGCAATTGCTGGTCGAAGCATGATGAGACTGACTCCCCGTCGCACCAGCTCGCGAAAAGGAGGGGGTGGCCAAATCGCTGTTCTTGGTTTTGCCCTCTGGCTTGTTGGGTCAGTGGGGGTTCTTTTTGGAAGACTCATTCAAGCTGCAATATCTAGACAAAGAGAATACCTCGCTGATGCTTCGGCGGTGCAATTCACTCGAAATCCAGACGGAATTGGAATGGCGCTTAAAAAAATTGGAGGCTGGGCATCTGGCTCGCTTGTCGCAAATGAACAAGCCCCTGAAGTCGCGCATTTCTTCTTTTCGTCAATTAAACTCTCTACTCTATCAGGTATTCATTCTGTAGGTTGGCTTTCAACTCATCCGCCTCTTATCCGACGCATTAAAAACATTGATCCACACTTTGATGGAAAATTTACTGAAGTCGCTCCACTTCCTCCACTTGAGCCCGCTAAATCTCAACTCACTGATTACGATCGAAAGGTTCTGGCAAAATCGATGCAAGACCCAAAGGAGCATTTTATTGCTTCAATAGAAACAGCGGGAGTTTTAGGAGTTGCGGCCGTAGCGCAGGCGAAGGCATTTCTTCAATCTCTTCCTTCAAAAATTAAAGAAATGGCTCGAAATACATATGACTCCCAAATAGTCTTCTTCTGTTTTTTTCTCGACGAAAGACCTGAGTACAAATCAGCTCAAACTGAAATCCTTAAGAAAAGAATTTCGCCCGATTTATTAAAAAAAGTTTTAGAGCTTCATTCAGAAGTGAAAAGCTTACCCGATGAAAATCAACTTTCTCTGCTCCACCTCTGCCTTCCCTCGTTAAGAAATTATTCAAAAGACCAATTTAATGAACTCACCGAAACACTCAGATTGCTTTGCGAGGCCGACCAACGCCTCACTATTAAGGAATATGTGAGCTATAAGCTAATTAAACTCGAACGAGCATCAAGTCGCCTCACTCAGAAAACAATTAAATATAATTCTATCGCGTCTCTTAAAGACCAAATCTCCACCCTTCTGTCTTGTCTTGCCTATGCCGGCGAAGGGCAGAATGTCTTATCAGCCAATGCATTCTGCGAGGGAACCCGCTACTTAAATCTTAAAACGTTCACCCCCAAGTCTCAGGCTGAGTGTGGACTCGATGCACTCGATAAAGCTCTTGATCATTTAGCGCTTGCGAGCCCACAAATTAAAAAACAAATCCTCGAAGCCGCCAAAAAGACAGTTGTCTGGGATAGAAAATTAAACTCTTCAGAATTTGCGCTTATCCATATGACGGCCGCCGCTTTAAGCGTTCCGCTGCCCCCTCTCACATTTTAGGACTGTCTAGAATCTGCTTATAATGCATTTAAAAGCCCCAAAATATTGACACAATTGGCGAGTGATAAACTCAATTTTATACTGGAATCAAGACAAAAAATGGCCCAATTTGGGGGGTCTAAGCGTTGGACACGAAAGGCAAATCCGTTTACCAAAGAAACGGATCTATGTCGAAAAAAGTGGCACGACTGGTAACAAATAATTCTAATGATCCGTATCAAAGAATTGATACGGCAACTCTATTGCGAATCCATGATGTCATGGTGCGCGGACGCCTACTTGAAGAACGCCTTATTAAGATGAGTAAAGGTGGCGAAGGCTTTTTCTGGATCGGTGGTCCGGGCGAAGAAGGCTTTAATGTTCCACTCGGACTTCTTACCAAAAAAGGCCAAGGCCTTGACCATGACTACCTTCATTTGCACTATCGAAGCAGCGGAATCGTTTTGGCAATGGGAGCTCCTGTTATCGATACGATTAGACAGATGCGAACAGTCGCAACGGATCCTTATTCGATGGGGCGAAATTTCGTAAATCATTATGCAATTCCGGAATGGAATGTGATGCCCGTCTCTCCCACAATTGAGACTCAGTATTCGACTTGTATTGGAACTGCCATTGCACAAGCTCGACATGGCGGTGACGGACTAACCATTGTGAATGGCGGCGATGCCGGTACGGCCGAAGGCGATTTTCATTCCTGTCTAGTTTGGGCAAACCGCCCCGCTCTTCCTCTTCCGATTTTGATCATTGTTGTGAATAACGGCTATGGCATCTCAACTCCGGCAGCAGAGCAACACGGTGAGAAAAATATTTCGGACTGGGGCAAAGTGTTTAATATGCCCGCCAAAACAATTAACGGAAACGATCCGGCTGAATCTTGGTTTGGGATTCAAGAGGCCATGAAATATATTCGCAAGGAGCGAAAGCCGTATATTTTAGAAGCTCGATGTTCACGTCTTTATGGTCATAGTTCTTCTTCAGGTGCAAACAAAGTGAACGAAGTTGATTGCATTAAATATTTTGAAGAGCAGCTTTTAAAACGAAATATCGCGACCGAAAAAGAGCTCGAAAAAGTTTGGACTGATAATCGAAAAGCTTGCGATGAAGCCTATGAGCAAGTGAAACAAGAGCCTTATCCTGAAGCAGATGATATTTGGAAGCATGTATTTGCCGACGGTCTGCCCTCTTCATATCCGAAAAAGGGAGGAAGCTAATGGCAAATATGGCTCAGGCCATCCGAATGGCTCTTCACTACGGTGAAGAAAATCTTGGTGTAAAAGAAATTTTTGGAGAAGATGTTGGCGCTCCCTTAGGCGGAGTTTTCACGGCCTCTCAGGGCGTTAAGAAAGCTTGGAACTCTCCTCTTGATGAGCGTGGAATTGTCGGCGCAGCTCTCGGGCTCGCTTGGGCCGGATCACGCCCTGTCTGCGAAATTCAATTCGTTGATTATATTTTTAATACGATCGATTTGCTGAAGCTTTGTGGAAACTCACTCTGGGCATCTAACGGAAAATTCAAAACGCCGATGGTCATTATGACTCCGACAGGTTCAGGAATTCACGGATCAATTTATCATTCACATTCATTTGATTCGATTGCCTCAAAAATTCACGGAATGAAAGTGGTTTGCCCATCAACCCCGCTCGATGCCTATGGACTGATGATTTCGGCGATTAAAGACGATAATCCGGTTCTTTATTTAAAACCGAAAGCACTCTTAAGAGCCAAAGGCCAAGAATTAATCCCGGGTGAACCCTCTGATGAAAAAGCTTTAAAAGATATGATCGACGCTCCCATTGGCGATCGATCAAATTGGAAAGCTCGTTGGCCCAAACTTGAAGAATATGCAGTGCCCTTGGGTGTCGCAAAGACTTCTCGCGAAGGTGAAGATCTAACCATCATCACTCACGGCCGCCTGGCTCCTCTTTGTCTCGATGTAGCAAACGAAATGGCCGAAGCAGGCGAAGCAAATATTGAAGTTATCGATTTAAGAACCTTGATTCCTTATGACTGGGATGCGATTACCAATTCACTTCGAAAGACTGGTCGAATTTTGTTTGTAAACGAAGAGACCGAAATTTCGAATTTTGCCGAGCATCTCTTTAGAAGAGTAATCGATGAAATGTTCTATGAACTGAATGTTCGCCCCAAACTTCTTTGCGGAAAAGCCGTACCTGGCATTGGACTCTCTCCTGTGCTTGAATACGCCTCTGTTCCACAGAAATCGGATATCGAGCGAGCCGTTCGCGATCTCCTTAACGAAGAGGCCTGATTATTTCTTAATGACGCGCCGCCGTCTTATTTTGACGCAGCAGTTAGAGTTATACTGAAACCTCCTATCAGCTAAGGAGTGGCGTCATGCAAAATCGCTTGGTTTCTTCAATTTTATTTGGATTTATTTGCAGTTTAATCGTTTCGGGCTGTGGTGATTCTGAGAGCTACGAATCTAATCACGAGCGAATGGAAGCCTCGGGTGAGATACTCGCATTCACTTCGGCCAACACCGATAGATCAAAGGAGCCAACGCTTGTTCTTGTTGCCACTCTTGTTCCCCCACGCATCGGCGATGAAAAACTCATGGCAACAGATATCTATCTGAGCGCAAATAAGGGGCTCGTTAGTTACAATATGCGAAGCGCTGTTCAGGCTGGCGCACTTGATTTAATCGATCTGAAAAAGGAAACAAAACCTAAAATTCTTTCTGAAGTTGTTTTTAAAGATAATGATGCCAATGCTGTAACTGCTGATAGCAGTTTTAAAAATGCCTACGTTGTGGGCGCTTCGCAATCGAAAGAACAAGCTTCGCTTTTTCGCATTAAAATTAACAACGATAAGCTCTCTTCTGAATATGAAAGCTTTTCACTCGAAAGCTTTGCTGGCACCGATATTACTTTAACGAGTGATAGAGTTTATTCGACCTCAGGAGATAAGGGCGGACTCAGCATCTTCTCAATTGATAAAATGAGTTTGCTTAAATATGTAAATTTTTCGGATGCGCGATCGGTGGGCTTATCCACCGATAAAAAAACAGCTTATGTATTACAAGGTCAGCCTGGCCGGGTACAAAAACTATCGGCACTTGGAGACCGACAAGCTGCGTATGAAGTGGGCGGAAACAATATTGCCGAATCTAAATCAACCATAGCTGTAGGCCAGACCACTAGTATCATGAGTCTCGGTGATGGTGGATGGAAGATGATCTGCAATGAAGACGGATCTGAACTGACATCGGTTAAAGCAGTTTCAGTCAAAGGATTAGAGAGCTCAACTGCAGTAACAAATGCAGCCTCTGCTGGAACTGGAATGGTTTATATCGCAAATGGTGAAGCAGGAGTTTATATCTACTCCATTAAAGAAAAATCGGGGACTGGTAGGTGCAAATCAATTACGACAAACTTCGTGGGCTCACTTTCTTTGGGCGAAGGATTTTCGGCGAATCATATCTATTACAAGAACGGCTATCTCTTTGTCGCGAGCGGACTCGGAGGATTCAAAATCATCCGGGTGAATAAGAGCGAGTCCGACGACGATTGCAAAGATTTCTCTGCAAATGAGAAAGATGATTAGTTAAATCTTACTTTAAATGCATCATTTCGCTCATGAGTGCCATATTTGATTGGGGCGGAATAAAAGTAATATCGCCAGCGCTTTCTAAAATCTTTTGAACCTCTAGAATTTCAAAAACGGCATCGGCAATTTCTTTATCTTCGTAGATCTTCTTAAGAGCAGCTCCTACAATCGCGGGCCGAATGGCTTGCGCTTTAGCAAATTCAACAGCTGCCTGCCGCTCGGCAGTTGAGGTGATAATTTTGACCTGGTTAGCTCCGTCTTGTTTGATAGCAGATGTAACCTGCCGGAGTCGGTTCACCACTTTTTCTTCAATTTGGCGAATCATTCCAGGATCTCGAAAGTGAACCTTTCGAATGTAAACAGAACCGACTTTATATCCCCATTCTTGCGACTGACTGGTGACCTCTTCGCGCACAGTTTTGCTCATGGTATGGCGATTCTGAAGCATATCGTTAAGCTTCATATTACTAAGACAGCGAACAGTCGTATTGCTTACATTTGCTCGCAGCGATCCGCGAGGATCCGAGTTTCGAAATAGATAAGCAAGAGGATCAGCAATATTGAGCTCATACCAAATTCCAATCCCCATCGGAGCACCTTCTTCAGAATTGACTGGCTGGCTTCTTAAGTACTCCTGATCAAATCTTAGATCTACGATATGACACTGGCCGAGCCAATTAACAAAAAATGCGGGCCAGCCTAATTTCGTCCAAAGAAAGTGAATTCCTGGTTCAGCGATATTACCAACGACATTTCCGAAGAGAACATAGACCTTACATTGTCGTTCTTGAACGATGGTAAAAAATCCTAAGGTATGAGCGATGCCTAAAAGGATGGGCCAGCCCACCAAGCAGAATACAAAAACTAAAAATACACCTGGAAAGAATATCATGATCGCTTCTCCAAAATAACTCGTTCTGATTTTTTAAAGAGGTTAAGACTAATATTGCGAATATAAGCTCTTAAAACATCTTTTCCTGATTTCTTTAATTCTTTGAGCTGCTCACTCATCGCAAGTAAGGGTTCGACTTCAGCCTGTGCTTTGAGTGTTTCAATTTCAACGGCTCGTCTTGATTCAACAATTCTCTGATCGGCACTAGCTTGCGCTAAACTGATATCGGATGAAACTTGGTTATGCGCGGTATTAATGGCCGCCAAAGCAGACTCCACTTCAACAGGCGGCTCGATGCCTGTGATAAGCGAGGCTTCTAAGATAATTCCGTAACGAGCATCGGATGAGGCACATTCTTTATCCATATGTTCGTTAAGATCTCGCAAATTCTTTCTTAAATCATTGATCGAAACACCCTGAACATCTTGCGAGCCGATGGTGATAGAGCCCTTCGCTTCAAAGTTTGCAATTCGATCTCTCAAAACTGAAACAAAAAACCCCATAATGTGAGAGATGGGATGTCGAATTCCAAAAAGATAGGCATAAAGATTTTTTTCGGAGACTCGATAACGAATTTCTCCGGTTAGTCCCGTATTAAGTTGATCTTTGGTAACAGCTTCAAGAATTTTTCCATTACTATTTGCACGGGGAGCGTCTGGATCGTAAGCCATATTGGTAATTTCTGTAGCGACCGAAACTTTATGCACTTTCTCCCACGGCATTTTAAAGTAAGGCCCGCCTGGTCTGATCACTTGAAGCTGCGGATAAGAATATCTCTGTCTCTCACCTTCATTCAGAGAACTCGAGATCGGATCTTCAAGAGTAGTCTTAGAACCCAAGCGATGCGCTCGTCCGAACGTAGTCTTCACCGCTCGCTCGTTCTGATCAACAATATAAAACCCAGTCACCACCCATCGAACGATCACCCAAGCCAAAACACCCAAACTAATCTCAACGAAACCAAAAGAAAAAATATCCATAGGTAGCCACCTTAATGAAAGAGTCGCGATGGTGTAAATTTATTAATCAGGTAGAAAAAAAACAAAACTAATCTTAGAAAATGAGCAGCAAAATAATTTAAAAAAAAATATTCGAGACACAAACTCTAAATCCCTCTCAATCGACTCCCCGATCGAATCGGCTCGACACGAATCAATCAGTTCATTCGCTCGGTCACCTCAAGCATCCTGACGCCTCTAAGACCTCACGGCGGGTACCGGCACTCACTCACGGCTCAACTACTTCAGTTCGCCTACCTTATGGCCCATTTAATTTTTTGAAGTTCAAACGATATAAAGCAATTAAATTCAATACTTTCATATACTTATATTGAGTATTAAAATAATTCTAAATTTGTTGTATATTCTAATTATAGAGGTATTATCGCAAGGAGATTACTCATGATCACGATGACCCATAAACAAATCAGAGAAACTCTCACCAAAGCAGGGGTTCAGGCTTCATCGCCTCGAATGGCAATTGCATCATTTGTTTGGAATACCGACTCCCATCCTACCGCTGAAGAAGTAAAGACCGAAGTCGAGAAGACCTTTCCTACTGTCTCGCTTGCCACCGTTTACAACACACTTCGCCTTTTCGTAGACAAAGGTCTACTAAGAGAAATTCAAGATTCCAGCACACGCTCTATCCGCTATGACTGCAATATGGAGCCTCACTACCACTTCGTCGATGAAGTGACAGGTCGAATGTATGACCTCATGCCAGACCTCCTCAAAATGAAACCCGATCTCAGTCGATTGGACAGCGAATTTAAAGTTCGAGAAATTGATGTGACTTTACGAGGTCGCAGAATACAAACTAAAAACATTTCAAACGAAAAAAGGAGAACATAAAATGTCGACCCCTACTACTACAGAACCCCGAGGAATGCTCACCGTTGGTGATAAATTTCCCAGCTTTAAACTCGATGCCTGTGTTGCTATCGATAAGAAAATGGATGAAAATTTTAAGACCATTTCGCTTTCTGATCTCAAAGGAAAATGGAAAGTCATTTATTTTTGGCCTTTAGATTTTACATTTGTTTGTCCTACTGAAATTGCTGAATTCAACAAATTCAATTCACAATTTGCAGATCGAGGAGCAACTCTTCTTGGTGCAAGCTGCGACTCTAAATTCACTCATATGGCCTGGCGAAAAGATCATAAAGATCTTAGGGATTTGAAATATCCTATGCTTGCTGACTACAACAAAGAACTTGCGACCAGCTTAGGCATTTTAGCTAAAGGCGCAGGCGCCCCTCTTCGTGCAACCTTCATCGTTGATCCAGATGATATCATTCGATGGGTTGATGTTTGCGATCTCTCCGTAGGTCGAAACGTTAAAGAAGTTGTCCGCGTTTTAGACGCTCTTCAAAGCGGCGAGCTCTGTCCTTGTGGCTGGGAAAAAGGCCAACCAACAATTAAAGTTGCGTAATTTATAAATTAATAGCGAATGCGAGAACCTGAGAGGTTCTCGCGACTCGCTGCAAATTTTGATGGAGACTTTATGGACTTAGATAAACTCTTTGAAAAATTTGAGACTCAAACTCAAAAAGATTTAAAATTAAATTTTGGTAAATTTTTTACAGACAGCTCTCTCTCCCCCAAAGATGCGGGGCTTCTTGTTTTAGCTTGTGCCGAATCACTTAACTGTCGGCCTCTTAAAGAATTTGCGATTGTACATTTACAATCAAACGGAGCTACTCCCGAAGAAATTGCTGAAGCTCGCGATTGTGCTGCAATTATGGGGCTTAACAATATTTTCTTTCGATTCAGACATTTTGTTGCAAAAGAAACTTACCAAAAACCAGCAGGCTTAAGAATGAATGTGCTCGCACGACCTGTGATGGGCAAAGGAACTTTTGAACTTCTGGCTCTCGCAGTTTCAGCGCTAAATGGCTGCGAAGCTTGTGTTAAAGCGCACGAAGTAAGCGTTCTTACTCATGGCATCTCCGAGGACACAATTTACGATGCAATGAGATTAACGGCGGTTATCAAAGGACTCGAAGTCAGCTTTAGACAAATCGGTTAAGCTCTTGATTTAACTGAGAAAGACAAAAATTTGACCCCCTTTTGTGGGGCTGAGAGTCAGGCTAAGATTAAATGAGCAGGGGGATCTCATTTTTTATGAGCACAGCTAAATCATCGAACGCACTTCCTGACTCAAAAGAACGAGCTAGAGCCATTCAAGAACTTTTAGAAGAGTTTGGCGTTCTTGATAGAAGAGAAATTTTTGGCCTTCTCTCTCGAGAGTGGAATATGGATCTGTCGGCTCATGAGGCAGCCATCCTGCAAAACCTCCGTGAACTTGTTAAGTCAGGCGCAATTAAAAACCATGAAGATAACGAAGAGTTTATTTTTTCTCCTGAACCGACAGTTATAGTTGAAGAAATTTCAGTTTCGAAAAGCAAAGCTTGGTCGAGCGCTAAAAAGACTCCTAAACAAATTAAAGGCATTGAAGAAATCAAACTTCACGGCTTTGACATTGCCGCGACATCTACTATCTCATCCTTTATTTCAGTGAGCCGCGAACTCCCCCCAAGAACGCCACAGACAATTGTCTGCTCCTTCACTGCTGGTAAAGAAACTGCCCACCTTCTTATTGAAAAACTAGCTGCGCCATTTCGAATTTGGTTTGGTCGTGCAGGTGAATTCTCGCCTAAACATTGCCTTGGCATTTTAGAATCATTTAAAGCAAAAGGCTGGCCAGCTCGCGAAAGAAATATCGTCTTACAAATTCCTCAGACAACCGTAAGTGCTTTTCGCGATGGCAGACCCGGACATGCATCAATTTGGTTTGAAGAGGATGAATATCGCATTCTTGATTTAAATTCGACTAATGGAAGTTTTATCGGAGATATCCCTTCTGAGAAATTCTCAGGAGCCCATAAAAGCTTAGAAATTACCCAAGTTCCTACCAGCAGAAATTTGCCGCTTGAAATTACATCCCAAAGAATTGAAGAAGGAAGTTCAAATCATTTTGACACTCCCTCGATCATTCAGCTGGCAAACGAATTCAGGATGATTTGGTTTGAAGCCAATCAAGCGCCTAAAGCTGAGCGCACCGTTTCCAAATTTTTAAAACAGCATTTAGGTAAAAAATAACTTTTGTAATTTTCTCATACGCACCATTCGCCTCACTTTAGAGAGCTTTCGTGTCTGATGTTATGAGATAGCATTGGCGATCATGGCTCCGCCTATTTACCATTCGCTTAAAGTTAAAATCCTAAAAAGATATTTAAAATTCTTACTTTGGGCTAAGCGAGAAACAATCAAAGTCTTTTTTCTTTTAGTGCTATTTTGTCTTTTTGTTTTTGGATTGGAACTCATGATCATCGCTGGAGTTCTTCTTAGTTCGCTCGATACGGCCGAGAAGCTCTGGATACTATTTGGAATTGGAAGTTTTCTTGTAGGGATCGGCATTCTGTGCGCAGCAGTATTTCTTTCAGATTCTTTTTGGCTTAGAAAATCTCAAGCTCAAGCCTTACTTGAGAATATTTCAGAAGAAGTGAAGATGCGAGATTCAACTTAAAATCGAGTGAACCACTCTAAAAAAGTACTAACCGTTTGACTGCTGCCCTGAGCGAAAGATTCCCATTCGGTTGAAAGCATCCAATGTCTGCCTAAGCGCTTTCTTAGAGTAACAGATTGACTCGACTCCTCTCCGAAAGAACTTCCGTACTCAGCTGAAACTCCGCCCGGCAGTCGAACACGCACAGAGTAAGATTGATTCGCCGGATTATAGTTCACCGATTCAATGGGTGTAGAGGCAAATAAATACAAAGATGCCAAACCAAAAGCTCCATTTGAAAAGGCAGTTTCGGTATTTCCTACCGTTGTTTCTTCATCCGCATTCACTGAACGACGACCAAAAATCAAAAGAGATAGAATCTCATTTTTCGGCAAAGGAGGATCACTTGTAAACTCAACAGAAGGACTTGAGGATTTTCCACTTAAATGAATCTGAATCAAAGCATCGGAAGTTGGATACTCGATGAGACCCTGAAGCTCGATAGTTTTAGAATTTGGAACAGTTTTTACTACGAACTTCTTCACCTCAGCTTTTCGGCGAAATAACTGTAACGTAAATGGATTAGCCGAAACTATTGCCGATAGGCTTTTCGAATCCATTCTAAAATCAACCATCAATGGAACATCATTTTTTGCCAAATTCGTTTGAAGATGCAGAGGATTTTCAGTTTTAAAATGGACGTTCAAATCAAATAAATCTTTCTTTGCTGTTTTCTTTTCGACCTTGGCGGGCTTTGATTTAATACGAGAATCCCAACCAATATTTGGAGGCCTTTGGGCTTCGATATAAGGAAGCTGAATACTTCCATCTTTAAGAACAACATCAAGATTTAATGCTTTGCGAGCCTGTTTAAGGTTAGAGATATATCCATCGGCGACTAATGCAACCCTCTGCTGCGCACTCTTCAGATTAATATTTGAATTAAAGTTAATTTGAGTCATTGCTTCGTTCGCCTTGGCTTTAACCTCGACTGGGCCTTTTAGAATATGAAATGGAGCAAAGACTGCAAAGGGACTTCCCTTCAGCAAATCGACCAGCAGCTCAAAATCAACGGCCATAGCAAGGCTCGGGGGGAGATCGCACTCAAGCGCCCCTTTTCTAAACTCTGGCCAAGAACATTCTACAGTGAAATCCATTTTTACCGCTGGATTGACGTTTGAAGCCACAAGACTAAAATGCGCATCAGCAACATCAAAATTTGAATTCAATTTAAAACTAAGCAGCCTTGACCAGTAAGACCTGGATAAAAACGAGATATCACTTTTCATCTCGATATTTTCAAGCTCAAGATCGTCATTTAAGTGAAACAGAATCGGATTAATTTTTGCTAGCCATTTAATTCCGATCTGTTGCCCTTCGATATCGGCAATTGTCTCAATTTCGTTCTTGCTAAAACTTAAATCAACTTTGGCTGCAATTTTCTGAACGGTCTTGAGCGACTTCCAGTTTAAATCAAAATTAAATTTAGATTCTGCATTAAGCGTCGACTTACCCACCACATTCATAGTCTGATTGGGATCTGAAAATCTTAAATTTAATTCAGACTGGTTAATGCTCTTACCCCGCCAATAGGCTTTTAGCTCAGAATTATTATTCCTTCTAATCTGGGCACTGACTTGAGGGATATCTCCTTCATCGGATTTAATTTGGATATTAAAAATTTCTTTGCGAAAATCCAGATGCGAAAGCTGAATACTCAATTCTTTCCACTTTTCTGGCGAAATTATTTCAATAATTTTAAACAATCGATCAAGCTTTACAACCGAACCATCAGGCTTGGTTTCGGGTTTAGCATTTTCACTTTTAACAACCTCAGGAACTTTTAATTCCTCAGATTTTAAAACCAAAGTTTCAATGCGTTCAAGTTGAATGGGATACGGCCAGCTTAAAATAGGGTCTGCTCTAATCTCCCTTAAACAGCCCATAAGAATTTCAGGCGGAGGGCAAACTTCTTCTCCTTGAATCAAAATTTTCTTTCGATTCCACGCGATACTCATTATTTCGATATGAAGCGCTTTATAAGAAATTCCTGTTGATGACGTAATCTTACGAGCAACAAACTCATTTAAAACGGGGCGCAAAATCCATTCGGGCTTTAAGACAAGAACGCCCGCAATAAAAAAAACAAGCAGAAAAATTCCACTTAAGATTTTAATAAATTTAAAATTCTTGCCCATAACTTAAAAAAAACTGCCAATGTGTATTGGGTTTAATTTCTTCTGTTTTCCAAACAAATCCATGTGAGGCTGTGCCTCTAAAAACACCAATTTTAGAAGCCCATCGAACTCCCAAACCCGGCGAGGCATAAGTCGTATAGCTTAATCTTAGAAATTCTTCACCAACCCAGGCTGTATCAAAAAACAAAAGAGGCTCAATACCATACGGAATAACGGAGACTGATCGAAGCTCAAATCCGTTATAGAAAAAACTTTGAAACTCTCGACCTTCTTTAGGAAGTTCTTTGCGATCAAATCCCCTTAAATTTTGATCGCCGCCAAGAAAAAATCTGAGGTCAGGAGGAACCGCTATCTGGTATTGATCTCGATGAGGTAGCCAGAATGATCCAAAGTTTGTTCGCCAGCCTAAAACAAGATAAGCAGGGTCATACTGACCCAAATTCCAAAGAGCTGTGGTGTCCACTAAGAACCGATGAAAAGTGGAATCCGCATAGACATTTTCAAATCGAGAATAAGACTGAAGATTGATAACCCACCCCTCTTGAGGGTTCGACAAAAAATATTCAAAATCATGAGTTTTGATTTGAAGATCACCTATGAATGACATGAAGTGAGCTCGTCTTGGACCTTCTCCTTTACGTGTATCGACAAACTCAAAAGCTGGGCCGTAAGAAAAGTTAAAGGCCAATGGCGAGTAATCGTAACTTAACGCACCCGACAACAAAGTCCGCGATTTAACCGATTCAAATTGAGCTTCAGAATACCGAATCAGCTGAGACCGAGGAATGAGATAAAAACGTGAGGCAGGCTCGAGAAGAAACCAATTCATAAATACCTCGGCTGATTGTTCCACGAACGAAGCATTAATCTGGGCTTCGATATTACTGGCCTTCTCACCAATTCGAGAGTGCTTCCATCGAACCCTTCCTCTCAGCAGTCCTTCGGTATCGATTCCAAGTCCGACACTAATCAAGCGCGGCTTAACAGGAACAACTCGCTGCACAATTTTTAAGGACTGATCAGCACTGCATTGTAGATCGTAAAAAGCACTTAAAAACAAATCTTCCCTCATCAAGCGCAAACCGCTCAGTGTAAGAATACGATTATTGAGTCGCTCTCCTAAATGAAAGGCTTCGTAACGAGTATAAATTTTACTATCAAGGCCACTTATTTCAGGACGCGTGATATCTGAAATAAGATGGATGGGCCCGGGCTTAACTGATAATTTAATTTCACCCTCAGGATTCGCTTGAATATCAATTTGCGGACATCCATACCCTAGAGTTTGCAGCTCTGATTTGATCCAATTGCTCAGCTCATCGAGTTTTTCGGGAGTTAAGACGCTACCGACAATTCCTCTTTTTTTATAAATTGATTTAAACTCTTCGGGCAGACCTTGTGCTCTAATGTGAGTAATTCGAGTTCTCTCACCAGGTTTTACAATCAGAATTCCAGGAGATTGTTCAACAAATTGGGGCTTATGATATCCTCTTTGTTGCAAAAACCTTTCGGCGAGTAAACGCTTCTGAGACACCGGAAGATTCTGCCACCCCTCAAGCTGATTATTTCCACAAATAAGAGAGCGTTCGGTTTTATTAAACTTAATGAGTTCGTTCTCTTCGAATCTCAGCCCAGGACACATCTCAAACTCGGCGGCTGAAATACTCCACACTACAGGCCAAAAGAAAGCAAAAATGGCCATGCTTCGTAACACTCTTTTACTTTTGCTTATCATTGACACTTAAAGACCTAACCAAAGTAGGCTTCCATTATTCGCTTTTGAGCTCAAATTAGTTTTATGAATCCTGCGAATTACAAACTGAAAACTGAGAGCAAACCAATCACAACTGCCGAGAATATAAAAGAAGAAATGCCCATCTTTTTACTTAAAAATTTGCCGTATGGATACGATATGCTGGAGCCGTTTTTGTCAGCGAAGACACTTGACACTCATCATCAAAAACACCACGGTGGATATGTAAAAAAATTAAATGAACTTATTGCAGGCGGCGAATACAAAGGAAAAGCAACTACACTCGAAGGATTGATTAGGGAAAGCCGCGAGCTTGTAGAAGCTCGGACAAATATTTATCGTGAGATCGCATCAATTAACAAACAAATCTTCGATAATGCCTCACAAATTTGGAATCATGAATTTTACTGGGAGTCGATGACTAACGAAGAAAGTCGACAATCGATTCAATTTGAACTTGGTATTTCTCGAGAAGATCTAAAACAAGAATTTATCGAAAAAGCAAAAAAACATTTTGGATCTGGTTATGTCTGGATTGTACGCACTCCAAATCACCGAATTGAAGTCAAAGTAACTCACGATGCCGAAAATCCAGTAGGCACCAAAGATACTGCGATTGTAGGATGCGACCTTTGGGAGCATGCCTACTATCTCGACTACCAAAACTTACGAGAAGAATATCTCGAGAAGTTTTGGGATAAAATTGATTGGGTGAAAGGCCAAGAACGACTCAAGTGATTTATACTGGGTTAGAGTCATGAATTCTCTGATTGTTTTGTTATTTCGATTTCTTGAGTTTTAGACTCTTCGACTTTCGTCACCCTTCGGTGGTTTTCGTTTGATTTCGTGGCGATGTGGACCCTCGGTGGACCCTAAATCAGTTTTACGGTGACTGCCTGCTTTGCAGCAAACGGTCCATATCGGGTACAAAACACGGCTAAATGGCTTGTACATAAAGTTGCATTTTTATTAATTTTTGCAACAATATGTACATGCCTATCTCGATGACTAGGATTCAGAAATTACTTCCTGAGCTCAAGAAGTTGGGACTATTTCGACTGGGGGATGCTCGAAAGTTAAGAATTTCGCATCCTACTATTTATCGTCTTGTCGCGGCAGGCAAACTCGTGAAGGTTACCAACGGATTTTATCTGCATTCAGACGCTGATATAGACCACGCTGTGGTGGATTTTGCTGTTGCTTGTAAAAGGCTCGGTCCGAAATCAGCTATTGGGGGAATCTCGGCCTTGTTCCACTATGGTCTCATCGACCAAGTCCCCCAACGCATTTGGCTTGTTGTTCCTCAGTCCAAATTCTCGAGAGTCAAACTCTACCGATGCCTACGAACAAAAACGTCTCTCAAAACGGAGATTATCGATCACGGCCTTTATCGAATGACGTCTCTTGAGCGCACACTACTCGAGGCCCTTAAGTATTCTTCTAAAATTGGGCTCAGAACTGCGTTGGGAGCCATAAGAAAAGCTTTAAAAGAGAATCAAACAACTCTCACAAAAATTGGAAAAGCAGCTCAAAATTTGAAAATGCAAAAAATGCTGGAGCGCTATTGGGAGGCTATTGTCGAATGAGTCTCAAAGACCGAGCCAAGTCAATCACGAAGCGACTGGCAAATATTTCTCGTCAGCGAAACGTGCCGTTTCAAAATATTCTGACTGAATTTCTCATCGAGAGATTGGTCGCTCGACTTGTCGCGGATAAAAAAAATGCCAGCAAATTAATCTTCAAGGGAGGATTTGTCGGCCTAAAAGTATATCACTCGAAAAGATATACCGTTGATTTGGACGCGATCATGAAGTTCAAGAAAGCCTTTTCATCCAAGAAGTTGATTCGTTTAAGTGAAATCGATCTGGATGATGCGGTTTGGTTTGCTTTTCAGGAGGAGTTTGATCTAAAAACTCAAGGCGACTATGGCGGTATTCGTTTGGTTTTTCGTGCGGGCATTGGCGAAAAACTGACGGAATTAAAGAGGGCCCAGGTTATCAATCTCGATATCGGCTTCGGTGATCCTGTGACACCTGAACCTAAGGTTTCAGAAATAAAAACTCTGTTGGACGATCAATCAATCAGCTGGATAATTTATCCTCTTGAGACAACGATTGCCGAAAAACTTCAAGCGCTCATTTCTCGAGGAGCGGCCAATTCTCGCTCAAAGGATATTTTTGATCTTTATCAATACTTGCCTCATGCTCGAGTGAACGAACTGAAAACCGCTCTCAAGGCAACTTTCGAATACTGCAAGACTCCGCTTCCGACGGACATGGTTGCCGCTCTCAAGGAGATTAATCTAAATCTTTTAGAAAGAGGTTGGGCTCAAGCGACTCAAGATATTTCTGATACCCCGACTTGTCGCGAGTGTTTTGCGTCTGTGATTATTGAAATTCAACGATTTTCACGGGGAGCAGTATAGGGAGCAAACTTCTCGACGGTATACTGCTCCGATTCCAACTTTCCGTGTCATCAACGGGGGGAAGGAAAGTGCAGAGAATCCTCGTCCACATTCTGTTCTTTGAAAACATTTTCGGTGAATTTCGTTAGATTTCAAGATTTGGTGGACCCTTTGTGGACCCAAGCTATCTGCTCCAAAAATTTACAAAGGCCTTCCCGATGTCACTTACCTTTTCATGATCGAACAATCTTAGTGACGAACTGCGGACGAATTTGCTTAAGAAAATTAAAAATTCATTTCAGCGTAGTGTTCGCGGGACAACTTATCGGTATTAAAGAGGTGAACGATGGAACCTGGTTAGTGAGTTTTATGAATTACGATCTTGGCTACTTCGACGAGGAAAGCCACAAATTTGAACCACTTAAAAATCCTTTCGGATTTTACACCGGGTTAACTGGAGCGGGAGACGGGGGTCGAACCCGCGACCTTTTGCTTGGCAAGCAAACGCACTACCACTGTGCTACTCCCGCGCTTCAATTGACTCGAATTATTTCAGGGCGAGAATCTCTCACGTTGCTCTCCTGTCTTACGATGTCCACCGGACATCGTAAGTACCGTCGAGTGTGCTACTCCCGCGCTTCAATTAGCGCTTAAGATCTTCTATTCGAAAACCTTGCCCATCCATTGCTATAGGTCGCCAGCGAACTTGTCAAAAAAAAATCCCACCGGACCTGCCAGCGGGACTTTTTAAGGGTGTTTAAAGGGAGGGGAAACCTATATATTAACGAAGAGCATTCACACCTTCAGGTGTCTAACCCTTCTTTTCGCCTAATTCACGAGCTTCGATGGTTCCTCCAAATTCCGTTCGGGGATTAGTTATTTTCTAAAGATGCTGCCTAAATAGCCCAGTGCGGCAGAGATATTCAAGGGCCCTGCCTCTCTTTCTTTATCGACTAAAGTTTTATTAAGGATCCCGGCAGGTTACACTCTAAGAAGAGATGAAAAAGCTCTCGCTTATATTAAAGGTCAAACCAGAATATCAAATTACGCCACCTTTTTTGGCTATAGAGGGCTCTCATTCGCTGATGGCTACCGACCCACAGGATTTTGCAACTAAACTTCGGCTTTTTTTAGATGATCTTCATCATATTAAATATCTCGACCATCTCGAACTTCTTCTTCCAGAAGACCTAACTTCAGCAGAAAAAGAAAAATCTATGGCTTACGGCCATATTGCCGAAGCTGTGGTTCGCGATATGAAGGCCAGCTTGGGGGGCTTTGATGATTCTTATCTAGGCCTTACTAATTTTTTCGAAAATCTTGGGTACATTATTGAGAAGCCTGATATCAGCCATATAAAAATAACAAAGCCCTTTCACGCCTGCGTTGTCGCAGCCGGGCCTTCTCTCGCACTTGAACTTGATGAAATTAAACGCATTCAGAATTCTGCGCTGATTGTTTGTGTCGATGCCTGTTTTAAAACTCTTCTCAACCATGGAATAGAACCTCATATTGTTGTAGCGATGGAGCGCGATGATTTTAGCCCTAAGTTTTTTCTAAATATTCAGCAAAATTATAAGACCGCCCTCATCTGTCATGCGACAGTAAAGCGCTATTTGATTGATGCATTTAAAGGCCCGATTGCAACCGCACTTAAATATTCGGGGCCATTTATGTGGCTGCCTTTTGAGCGAGCAAAAGGTTGGACAGCAAGCTCTTCGGCCCATCTTGCCTACCGACTCTGCGCTCTGTTAGGTGCGCAGAGTATTGCGCTTATCGGACAGGATTTATGCTTTCATCCGGACACCTATCAAAGTCATTGCGAAATTCCTGACTACCCTGAATGGTCGGTCGGAACTTCTAAAGAAAATCGTCTGGCTCAAAATAAAGCCATTACAGCTCCGGGCAATACTCGAGCCGAAGTTCTGACTGACAAAGTCTGGTCACTCTTTGCACGTGACTATCATATTTTATTTCGTGAATTAAACGTACCAACCGTTAATACAAGTAAACTTGGGATGAAGCTTAAAGATATTCCATTTCAAGAACTCTCCGTTTGGAGCAAGCAAGTTTCGTCAGCATCAATCAATCTCGAGATTCCACAACAAAATCAAAGCCACGATCAAGATCTCAAAGCACTCAACGAAAAACTTAGATTCTCACGCAACTATCTCGAGCAACTCTTAAAAAAGTTGAAGAATAATGCATCCGATGAACTCTATCGCGATCTTCTATTTCATCGTGATTTTTTAGAACTTGTTTTTGAACTCGTCTTTGCCGATTGGGTTAAAACAGAGAACGCCATTCTCAATTTGACGGACGAAAAAAGTATTGATCTTAAAAAGCAGTTTTTACATAAGGCAGAAAAAGCAATTGAAGCCGTGCTCAAGATAATGCCCATTAAAGTCAGTCCCGCTAAACCTTAAGTCTTTAAAACAAAGCTTTATTCTTTAAGCGCCTCACCTCTATGATAGGCCCATGTTTTCAGCACTTTTACTTTTTTCACAACTTTCTGTTTTTGCGCTCGATAACCCCCAAAATAGCTTTCCCAATTTGTATGGAGGTTCAGGGGTTCTAAGAACTTTCTCAGCGCAACCAAATGAGCCGACGACTTTTGGAGCTCATTTACTCGGAAACTTTTTTACAAAAGATCCGTTTCTTAATGGATTAAAAAATTCTCGAAACCAATTTCGTATCGACGGAAATTATACCTTTGATTTTAAACTTCCAATTGAGCTTTTTGGGGGCTTTACTTTCACCTACAATGACAATTCAAACACCGTCGCCGCCACGACAATGACAACCTTCTTTGAAAATGCCGATCTTGGAGTAAGAGTCGGCAAATCTGTCGGCTATGAAAATTTCTATCTCGGTGGTTATGCTTATGTGCGAGCTCTTTCAGGAACTCGTGCTTTTAGAAATACCAGTGGGGGCACAGCTCAAAAATCCGGCCCCGTGGTTTCGGGAGCTGTAGGATTTACTCAAACACTTGATATGTCAAAAAAATGGGAAAAACTCCCCTTGAGACAAAACTTTACGGTCGGCTACCGAGCTCCTAACGGAAACCTTAATGCCGCCAACGATGATTTTAATCGTTTTGCTCTCGATGCTTTTAAATATCAGGCGATTGTTCCTGCTCTTTCAATTGAGGCTCTCTATAAATATATCACTCCATTTATAGAACTTTCGATGGAATACGCACTGGGAACGGGTGCTGATAAGGGAGTTGAATTCTCAGACAATCGCAAAAAAGTAACTCTCGGAACCCGCATCTCTCCGCTTAGTTCTTTTAGCATTCTTGTCGCTGGAGATATTGGTATTGGTGGCCCTCGCGAAGGCAAAGCCGTCGGAATTCCTCGAAATCCTCCCTACGATATTTATATTGGACTCGCCTTTCAAACTTTGGGCTCTCGCCTTGCGGCGGAAACCGGCTCAGTGCGAGGAGTTGTAACCGATCAAGCAACGGGCTCTCCTCTTAACGATGTTAAAATTACTTTGCTTAACGAAAGTAACGCCCCTCTTCAAACGGATGAATCGGGTATTTACGAATTTGAGATTCTTAAAAACGGAAACTACCAAGCTCAATTTGAAAAGCCTGGTTACGAAAAAACTATTAAATCGTTCTCAGTGCGTAACGGAAACGACACTCTTCTCGACGCCTCCCTCGCCATTGCTGGCCCCAAGAGCGGAACCCTTGAAGTCGTCGTCTTAGATCAAGAAACTCAAGCTCCCATTCGACGGGCCATCGTATCGGTCTCAGGTTTTGATGGAGGACTAGCGACGGATGATTTAGGAAAAGTAAATATTCGCGCACTGATGGAAGGCGAGCATTCAATTGCGGTTGAAGCTCCTGGTTATGCTACCGGAACAAGTTCAGCCACAATTCAGCCCGAACAACTTGTTACTCAAACGGTCTTATTGCAAAAAGCTGCACCCGAAACTGGAACATGTGAAGGTACCGTAAAGAACGTCGATGGAACTCCGCTCACCGCTGTTTTTACAGATACTCAAGGAACAATTCCGCATTTTGGAACTGATCCCGTAACTGGAGCCTTCTCAGGTACCATGCCTCCTGGCACTTATGAATTTAAAGTGCAGGCCGAAAATTATTTGCCTCAAACAGTGCAATGTACTGTAAGCGCCGGCCAAACTTCGACGATCGATATTGCTCTTGAAAAGCCAAAGCAAGCAGTCATCATAGAAAACAAAATCGTACTTCCGGACGCTATTTATTTTGAATTTGGTCGATCCGATATCAAAAGCGAATCTCTCCCAGTACTCGATCAAGTAGTCGATATTTTGCTTAAAAGCGAAGGAGCATTTGATCAGCTTAAAGTTGAAGGACATACGGACGACGTAGGCGGAGCGGCTTACAATCAATCTCTCTCTGAAAAGCGCGCGGCCTCAGTTCGAATGTACCTCCTTAAAAAGGGTATAAAAGGCTCAAAAGTGGTTTCTTCAGGCTTTGGAAAGACTAAGCCCATTGCTACAAATCTCACTCCTGAGGGCCGAGCTGAGAATAGACGAGTAGAGTTTAATCTTGTACGTAATACTCCATGATCTATTGGGACCACAACGCGACTTCACCCCTTAGAAGACGGGTGAAAGAGCGAATGATCGAAGCTCTTGAGTTATACCAAGGTAATCCCAACTCATCCCACGCCTTAGGGCAAACTGCGCGAGCCGCAATCGAAAAAGCCAGACGTACGATGGCTCAAGCTCTTGGGGCTGAAGCCGGCGATCTTGTTTTTGCAGCCTCAGCAACCGAGGCTAATTTAATGGCGCTTTGGGGACTCTGGTTTGAGCAGCAGAAAAAATATCCCGAGCGCAAAGCAATTTTGCTAAGTCCGCTTGAACACAGTTCAGTTTTTGAAAATGCTTATTTTTTACGAGATAAATTTGGTGCTGAAATTGAACTGATGCCTCTTGATTCAAAGGGCGCGATCGATCTTGAAAAAACAAATGCTATTTTAAAAACGAAACGTCCTCTTTTTTGCAGTATGGCAGCAGCTCATAATGAGTCGGGAATTCTTCAATCCTGGAATGAAGTCTGCGAAATGGCATATGAGCACCAAGTACCCTTTCATACCGATCTGGTTCAATGCGTGGGCCGAATGCCTATCGAACTCAGAAAATCTGGAGCCGATTTAGCGACAATTTCATTTCACAAAGTCGGTGGTCCTAAGGGGGTTGCGCTCCTTTACTTAAAACCAGGAACTCAAATCGAGTCGATTATTCGCGGAGGCTCTCAAGAAAAAAAACGGAGAGCTGGCACCGAAAATATCGTAGCAATTTTAGGCGCAGAAGCGGTTGCTGAAGACCTCCCCCTCCTTGAAAAAGAATTTTTATCAAAAATAAAAAACTTACGAGATGAATTTGAAAGAAAATTAAAAGCTGCGATTCCCTCTATTTCAATTGTGGGTGAAAAAACCGAGAGACTTCCAAATACAGCGTATATTGTCTTTTCGGGAATCAAATCAGATCGCCTGCTGATGAGCTTAGATTTTAAAGGGCTTTGTGTAAGTTCAGGAGCAGCCTGCTCTTCAGGAATGATTTTGCCCTCCAAAGCATTACTCGCCTTGGGCTATTCAGAGCCAGATGCCATGAGTGCGATTCGATTTAGTTTGGGCCCGGATAATTCCATTGAAGAAGTCGATAAGGTTTTAGAAGCTGTGCAAACCTCTGCGAATAAACTGGCCGTATAAAAAGGAGTGCTCTATGTCGAATCCTATTAATGATCTGATTGAACACTTCTCTCGCCTACCCGGTATTGGTGAGCGTACTGCGACTCGACTGACTTTTCATCTTTTAAGGTCTTCTCCTGCCTTTCGTGAAGATTTTGCTTCAGCGATCTCGAGACTTTCAGAAGTTCATCTATGTTCAGTTTGCTCAACTGTCACCGAAAAAGATCCTTGTGCTATCTGCACCAGCCATATTCGAAAAACAGATCTCATATGTGTTGTTGAAAAACCTTCCGATATTTATTCAATCGAAAGATTGCATTCATATCATGGCGTCTATCATGTATTGCACGGTCTGCTCTCTCCTCTTGAAGGAATTGCTCCCGGAGATTTGCGAATCACTCAACTGATGAAGCGAGTTCAAGAAGAAAAACCCAAAGAAATTATTTTGGCTTTAAGTCCTACCATTGAAGGTGACGCAACGAGTTCTTATTTGGTCAAACAACTGACTCCTCATGGCATTCTTCTGAGCCGTTTGGCCTCAGGAATTGCCATTGGAAGCGATTTAGAGTTTGCCGATCAAATCACTTTAGGAAAAGCCTTTGAAGGTCGACTCCGAGTTGGTTAGCATAAGGGTATGAAGAAAAAGAAGGCCGCTACCAAGACCGCAAAAAAAACCGGATCCTGGAGTGAAGATGGCGAGAAGCTTCTTAAAAACTACTTAAAAAAAGCTAAGGGAGCTAAGGGTCGCATTGCAGTTTTGACGCAGTATGGCGACGTCATCCTCAACGCGGGGCAAAATTCTCAGCTTGATTGGACTTCTATTGGCAGCCTTCTCTCAGCCGTTATGGCGACAAACGATGCCCTGGCAAAGGCTTTAAGCTGTAAAAGCCATACCATTCAGTTCGGAGAGGCTTCTAAAGGCTGCTGGGTTGAGGTATTAGATAATCAGACGCTAATTTTTGGAGTTGGTATTGCTTATAAACCAGCCGATTTAAAATTAATTTATAAACATATAAAAACACGTACGATGAATACTGCAGGTGCAGGAGGCGAGGCTCTAGCGGGCCTTAACGAAATGAGCATTGAAGCAGCTTTAGGAAAGAAGATTTAAACTAGATGTCTTTTATTAATTATTCAAATCGAGAAATCAATTGCAAGATCGTCTATTATGGCCCCGGTCTTTGCGGCAAAACAACAAATCTTCAGTTTGTTTATAAAAAGACCGCACCTAAAGCTAAGGGCAAAATGATTTCTCTCGCAACTGAAACCGAGCGCACTTTGTTTTTTGATTTTCTTCCGTTGGCACTTGGTGAAATTCGCGGCTTTAAAACAAGATTTCATTTATACACCGTGCCTGGCCAAGTCTTTTATGATGCTTCTCGAAAACTCATTCTTAAAGGCGTCGACGGTATTGTCTTTGTTGCCGATTCTCAAAAAGATCGAATCGATGCCAATTTAGAGAGCATGGAAAATCTTAAAGTGAATCTTAAAGAGCAAGGCTATTCGCTCGATGAACTTCCTTTTGTGATTCAATATAACAAGCGAGATCTCCCCAATGTCTCGCCGGTTGAAGATTTAAGAAGATTACTTAATCCTAAAGGCGTACCTGATTTTGAAGGTGTTGCTATGGAAGGTAAAGGCGTTTTCGAAACTCTTAAAGCGGTTGCGAAGATGGTTCTTCTACAACTTAAAAACGAAAAAGGCGAATCACGCGCCGGCGTTTAAGCCTTTTTTCTTTTAGCTGACGAATACTCATTAATTTCTTCTGCTAAATCCTTAAAGAAATCTGCATTACGAAATTGAATTGGCTCAACAGTTTTACCAGTGCGAAGAGATTTTAAATGAAGTCTTAATTTATAAATGGGGCCCGCGACTCGGTGTGAAAAATAAAGACCGTAGCCGAAAATAACAAATGCCGAAAACACAGCCGTCACAAGAAAGGTCCAGTTCATTGAACTTTCTTGGTCTCGAACAAAAGTGAAGAAAATATGATCATTCGGCAGCCCGAGAGAAGCTCCCTTATCAATAAAAGTCGAGAACACAAACTGGATTGCGAAGTAATAAATAAGAGTCGTAACGATCATGATAATGCAGGTGTAACGCAACAGGCTCTTTTGAAATTGAGGCTCGAGCAAATATTTTGTTCGATTTGTTTTTTTTGCACCCATACTTCTTCTCCCTCTCACTCCCAAACTAGTTTGGACAACCGGTTCGGTTCATCACAAATGGCCAGTCGCAAGTCTCAAAAATATCTTCGCAATCAGAATCCGAAACGCAATGTTTCAGAATTCTTAAGCAAGATAATATGTTGGCCCGTTCTTCTACTTTTCTGCCCGCAAACACTGTATTCACTCGTTGATAACAGAAGCCAACGATAGCTCCCGACGATTCTGTTAACGCTGGGGCACTTTCGGCACACTGACTTGGATAGGTTGAAACGAAAGAATCAAGCCATTCATAAGGGTCGAGCCCCTCAGAAGACATCAGCCCAACAATACGAACTTCATCGGCATTACCTTGATCTGTTGGGCTCAACGTAGAAATTGCACCCGGACACACATTCGGACAACCAGCGTAATCACTCAGTCCATCCCAATCACAAAAATTAAACATTTGTTCGCAGTCGTAAGCATTGCGACAAAATCCACCTTCCCTCACAGCCGATCGAACATCCGTAACTGGACGATCTCGAATATCGGGCATAGGGCCACAATTGATTCTGATATCACAGTCTCCGCTAGTTGCCACAGCACAACTTGGTGCGGCTCCGTATTTAAGCTGCAGATCCCTTGCTTGCTGATCGATATACTCCTGCGCTGCGCTCACTGCATCCCGGCAGGATTGAGCTTTAAGTCTATTGAACGCATCGACTTGATTGATGTGATCCTGAACTAGTCTGTCGCCAATTGACTCAATAAGCTTAATTTTGCCCTCACGCTCTTTAATTTTTCTAAGCTTCTTTTGAATTTTTGATTCTTTTTTTTCTCTTTTGGCATAAAGCGCATCGATTTTACTCATCGCTTCAGCGAGCTTTCCTTCTCTTTGCTGAATTTTACTCTCAATATCTGAAAGCTTTGAACTCTGGTTTGCGCTTAACTCCTCTTGATTAGAGATCCGATGTTCAACTTTAGTCATTTTTTCAATGACCCACTGACAAAAATCTCCACTCTCATCAAAAATCTCGCAAATTCCCAACAGCATACTTAGATCAAGCCATTCATCGATGAGGTTTCCGATTTTATTTGAAATATTTTCAATAATTTTTCGAATAGCGCTGGCCTTCTCAGCAAAATGAGCAATTTTACTGGTCAAATTTGAAACTTTCTCTTTAAGCACCGAAATCTTAGAGTCGATTTCAACAATTTTTGCGGCATGCTTTTGAATTTTGGACATCGCCTTCGCAATTTTTTCGCGAAGTTCTACAACTTTATCCGTTAAGTCTCGCAGAATTGAATCATAGGTTTGGCCTCTAAATACATCATCGAGCCACTGATTAAATTTAGACTGAGGAATCACAACATCGGGGGGCTGAAACTGAGCAGGAGCATCAACCTCAACACTGTTAATAAAAAAAGTATTGCCGCTTTTAACACAAGTATTACCAGCACTGTAACAAGGCAGAAAGCTTACTAACTCACCAGTGGGTTCATCGAAATAATTCTTAACCATCGAAGCAGAAATTGAGGGCACATTGAAATTATCATCTAAGACTTCCCATGTCGAAGGATCGGTAAAACTAAAGTTTGAAAGCTGCGCAGGCGTCCCATATAAACTCAAACTTAAATCGGGCGACAAAGTTGTACCCGACAAAGGTGGCATTGCCAGTGGAGAATCAGGTGATGAGTAAGTGATATAATCGAGCATCATCTGACCAATGACCTCGTTAGCACGACGTCCATCAGCTGCGAGAAAAATAGAATCGATAAGACTGGGAGGCATATAACCACCATCCACTAATTTTTGCAGAGAACTTCTGGTATCAATTAAGAGCGGAACATCTCCAAGACCAAGTTCACCATGATCGTTGGCCAAAGCAAGAAGTGCACTTCGCTGATCCATGAGTTGAATAATTTTATCGGCAGCATAAGGAGAATGTGCACGAGAATCGGTGACGATACCTAAACGATTAAAGAGTGGAATTAACTGACTTGCGTTTTTTTCGCTTACTCCCAAACTTACAATAAAAGAAATTGCTGCGCGATCGCTTGCATCTTGAGTGCGATAGCTCTCAAGCATTTGATGGTCAACAGGTCCTACAATAAACGGACGCATTGGATCTTGGCCTGGATTAACAAAGTAGGCGGGCTCGCCTGATCGGAGCCTAGTTAAATCATCGCTAAATAAATCAACAAGTAATCCATTGCCAGATTCGGGATTAGGAATGGGAAACTGTGCCATCAGCCTTTGATCAAAAAGTGCGAACGAAGCGATCGGATTAGAACTAGGATTTCCAATACCCATACCGGAAGCATTAGGTCCAAGACGAATGGAGTTTTGTTGACTGTAGTAATTTGGATCCCAAGTTAGTTTTGTACGAGCAGAAGACACAGGATCTCCGAGCATGTTCTGCACCAGCAGTGCGGGGCCCATTGAGTTAGGGCCTAGAATTTCTTTGATCCTCTGGAGCTGATTGGCTTCGGCTTGATGCTTCCAGATTGTTCCAACATCTTCCCAGCTTCCCCATCGATCATGCACATAACCAAGGCCCATATAACTCCAGAAAGCTGGCGCAATGGCGGGGTTCGTTTCAATTTGTGATTTGAGATACGATTCAACTTTTCCTTGAGGAACCCATTGAGAGTAAGAGCGATACGCTGAAGGTGCATAATAAATCGCAGCTCCTGTTCCAGCAACAGCCGCAGCTCCTAAGAGATAAGGCTGAGCGGCCGCCGGCAGAAGTGCAAAACCGATATTCATTCCGATATTAACTGGATTCATCAGAGAGTTGACTGCTCCTAATGCAAATTCTCCGTAGGCATCTTTCAAGACATGCCTATCGTCCCAATGTCCTCGGTTTTGAAGTAAGACAGATCCGGCTGCTAGACCACCTTCTATCACAGCTGTAAAACCCAGCCCTGCCATCGCCATTGATGCACGAGCTTTTAGTAGCTGCATCGATTGAAAAGCAGGATTATCTTGCAAAAGAACTGTAGCGACTGGCGATTGAGGTCCGGGATTTCCTCGAACAATTTGTTGTACAGAATATGTTGGTTTTGTTTCAGCCCAAGGCCAGCCGGTATTCACCGGAGTACTCTTATAGATAACATTGATTGTAAAACTTTCAGGCGCAGCTCCAGAGAAATAGGGACTGCCTCCCACACTCACTCCCCCTACATAGGCTCGTGTTGCTCCTGAACCAAGGCTAATGGTTTCGCGAGTTAGCACATTAATTTGAATTTGAGGTCCTACGAGGTTCACTCCCCCAATATGTTTTCCGATATTGGTGGCTAGCGCTGCATTTGTGACGGCATCGACGGCGGTAAATCCCGCAGAGCCTCCGGCGATTGCAAAGACATCAATTACAGCCTGAGTTTTGGCAATGGTTCCCACTAAAGTTTTAACTGAACTGCTAATTCTCATCTGAGCAGAAATTTGCTCGACCAAAATATCTCTGCCTCCTCGAGTCACAATCGAATCGAGAAAGGCTTGAGTATTTAAACTCGGAGGAACCAGCGCTGCTTTAAATGCTTGTCCACCACTTTGAACATAGCTTACCGATTGAAAGGCACGAGCTGCTCCAATGGGTACACCTGAAGTTCCAGCCATGGGATAATTTTGAATCAGCCCACGAATCGATGAGATCGCTGCATTGGCTGTCGCAGCGGTAAATGTACGAACGGTCGCATCAGCCAGTGGCGGTCCTGTTGCAGTTTTTAAGATTCCATTCAGTTCGCTAAAGAATGAAGTGGCTCTTGAAGAAAGAACTCCCCCGGCCGCTTTCACATCAGAACTCCAGTTGAGCATTGTATTCATCATGCCAATGGGGTTTTCTGCAGTATCTGGAATAATTCCAAAGCCACTCAGATCATTAAACGAAAGCGAATTAGGTTGAATCCATCGCGTAGTTGCCGACTCAACTCTTAGATTCGCTGAAGGCGGTAAATTAAAAATAGCCACGATATTTCCACGCGCCTGATTAACATCACCGAGCAAAGTATTAATGCTTTGATTGTAAATTCCAAGCCGATACATATTATCGGCGAGTTGTCCGGTCTCTAAAAAGAGACGAAGCTCTTGAGGAGAAAGACCAATCGCAATATTTCCGACACGATTACCACCAAAGAAAACAATATCGCCGACACCATTTAGCATCTGCTGAATGCTTCCAAGCACACGAGCTCTTTGATTTGGAATTTGAGAAGGATGAGTGCCTTGCGCAATAGTAGAGATAGGAGCTCCAGGTAAAGTTCTTTGTGCAGTTTGCACAAGCATACTCCTATAGGCTTGCGAGAGATAACTTACGTTGCCAGCGTAAGATCCCTCGAGCAAACCTGTTAAAATTTGCAGCTGACCGGCGGCGCCGAGAGAAGAAATGATTGTCAGCTCGTTAGCAGAAAAATGCGTTCTTAATAAATCGATAAGATTTACACCCAATTCTTTTTCAACAGTGGCCAATGATAGGGGTAGCCAAGCCTCGTCACCGACTCGCCAGTTAGAGAAAACAGCACCTCCCCACTTAGCAAAAAACTGCTGAAGAGTAGGAACGACGATCGGACCGGGATTTGTTATTTGACCAAGAAGTGGAAGCTCCATTTCTCGCGGCATCAAGCCCCATTGTGAACGCAACAAGACGAGTTCGCCTCCTAATCTCAAAACGTTGGTATCGAGTCCACCGTGCCCCGCACCTGAAGGTCTCTGAATCGTCAATCGAACCACTCCATTTGGCTGCAGCGACATAAACGACCGAGTACCTCCCACCTGCGCATCGACCCGGATTTCAATTTTTGGAATTTCAGCGGCAATTCTTCGAAGCACAACATTAACATACGGATTGGTTCTCATCTGAGATTGCAAGCTGCTCAGCATCGCATCGACTCGTCCCATGTAAATCGTACGGTTGCTTGGACTTGGCGTAAGAATATCTATCACCGATCGCACGCGAGAAATAATTTCTGAATCAGAAACTCCAAAGAGTGGAATAGGATCGCTTAAAAGCAGTTGAGTAACCGTGCCGGGAAGTCCTAGCGAAGGCTGTGTGCCGCCAGGGACATACCCACTACTTCCGGGAAGAGAGCCTCCAACCGGGGGAGGATTTGGATAATTAATTGCTCGAGCAAGACAATCTCTTGCAGCCGTGAATGCAAACTGCCCATTAGGATTAACTTCAAGATGAACAGCTCCTAAATAAACTTGCCCCGATGAGCTTATATACATTCGCGAAAGTGAATCGAGAGTTCTTAAACCTTTCGACTCAAAAGAAGATTCGAGAGCCGAAAGCGATGTTTGATGGGCGGCTTTGATCTTTAAATCTAGCTTTTGGCCTTCAACCATCACTTGGTTCAAGGTTCCTAGAGAAACAAATCCTGGTGGCTGGGGCGCGCCAAAGCCAATCACAGGTCGATCGAGACTATCGTAAACGATAATTCGTCGATCGGGATTAAGTCCCCCGCCCGCTGCTGCTACGGCCTGAAGGTTTTGTTCAAGACTTCGAGGAAACGCAAACGGATCGGTCATGAAACGTGGATACTGAACAAAATATGAATCTCCATTTGGCAGTTTTACCGTTGCTGTTGAGATATCCGACGCACCTTCAACCGTATGGACAGATATTTGTTCAGGATCAACATAAAGAAGTGAAGAATCTGAAAGCATTCGTTCAGCCAACATCAGATGCTCGCCAACAATTCTGCGAAGCATGATCTCGTCATATTTATACTTTACTAAAAGATACCGAAGATATTTTTCTAATGCTCCTCCGCTCTTACCAGCTTCAAAGATGAACGAAAGTCGACCTTGCTTAGAAAGTTCATCGAAAAACGCAAACGCCGATTGGGGTAACATTTCTGAAAGGACTAAAAGCATAGGCACGGACCAGCCCACACCCTGCGCTCCTAAAATACTTCCTAGTCTCTTCTGAAAGTCTGAGAGGCCAAGCTCTTTTGATCTAAATTCGTCAATTGCTCGTCTTACTTCGGGGAGAGGAAGATTCTGTCTGAGTCCGACAAGGTCAAGTTTTACACGTTCGGTAAACTGTCTCAAATTTTCGACAAGCGAGCGAATGACAGGATCATCGACTCGAACACTTGGTGCCATCGGATCGAGATGAACCATTCCGGCCAGTGCTATATATTGCTGAGCTGCATCTAATTGATCGAACTGCGTCTTAAGCCATAAGGGAAGTGACTGCCCTGCGCTTGAAGTCATCACCGCCTCTGCACGAGCACGCGCCACTGACATCCAGTTAGCAAATGTAATTCCTGGTTGGTAAGTTGAACGAAGTGCGATTGAAAAATTTAGATTCGCCCATCGTAAATCTGCGGCCAACTCCTCCGCTGTTTTAGATCCAACTTCAGTCAAAATGGCATACGAATTTCCAGGCGCTTTAAGAGGACCCTTAGGCCAAGCCCCTTCTATTTGAGTAATCATTTCAACAAGGTTTAAAGTAACCATTTCAGGCGTGGTACCGGCAATATTTACCATACGCACATCGTTCTCGGTTTCAAGCTCAAATCCCGGACGAGCAATACTCGTGTACGGATCATCAGCACCTTTCAGTAAGAAAGAAAAATGCGCACCGTATTCTACAATGTATCGAAGTGAATAAATTAACTGCGGCGGGGGCACTGGTAACTCCATCCAATAATTTCTAAGCCGAACAACTCCTGGAACATTCGTGCCTGCTGGTGAAAAATGCTTGAGAGCTTCTGTGACCAAACCTCTAAAATCATATCCTTCTGCTATAGCTGACTGCTCAAAAACAAATGAATATCCCGGAAGTGCCCTGAGAGGCTTTAAGATAAGAGATCTATTATTTGGATTTCGAACCAGTTCATGAAAAATATCATTCTCAGCAGTGATTTTAAAATGATCCAAATTTAAAATTTGATCTCGAATATCAGGAAGCAAATCAGGATTAATCAATTCAATTAAGGTGGCCAGTTCCGCTGTCAAGAGTCGAGAGTTCGGATGAAAGAAAACATTATCAATCAAACTTTGAAGCAGACGACTCTGTCCGGATGATCCTAGAGATGGAATCTTCAGAATAAGTCTGCCCAGCGCCGTACGGTGAGTTAAAAGATTTTCGTTGTTAAATGAATGTCGAATAAGATGATCAAGAGCTGAAATATCGTCGAGATCAGCAACTCGTTGAGTGAGTGATTTGGCGTACTGAATGCCTTCGTTTCTTTGTCGAATTTGGCGAGCTTCTAAGACATTGAGAGGAAGATCTCGATTAAGGCGCATCAAGACTTCAGGAATCTCATTAAAAAACAATTCTTTGATTGCTTTTAGTTTAGAAAAACTAGTTCGAATGCCTTCGGTTTGATTCGGATTAATCGCCTCTTTTAATAAAGAAGACGCATTTAAGTGGGTGACAAATCCATGAATGCCAAGAAAATCGGGACTCGAAAGGAGTTGAAGCCAATCTCCCACTCTAAATCCATAGTTACCCAGCGTCTGGACAAATCCGGGCTCCCAACCAAGCGATATCAGGTATTCTTGGCAAAGCAATGAAACACCTTTTGTACGACCACCAAAATCAATCGGGATATCAGCGGCAGTTGAGAGAAGTTCTCTAAGTCCAGAGGGTGTTAAACCGCGCTGAGAAAGAATTTCCCCTTCAAGAACTCTTGCGAAAGGTTGCGCTCCTGAGAAATGAAGTGGATTAAAATCGGGACGCTCAGCGTAATTCAAAATCTGCCAAACCAATTGACTATCGGAAGCACGGGGAGATCGTAAAAAAGACATCTCCGAAAGTCTTTCGCCTAGCCAAAATTTTCTCTCTGCTGGCAGAGCCTGAATGCTCTGTCTTAAGACATTTGCGCTCGTTGAATCGATGCCTGCATAAACATCCACAAGCCAACCTTCAAGTGGTGGATAAGATCCTTCGAGTCCTCCACTTCCTGAAACAAAGTCGACTGAAGCGGCAAGGTTTCTAAAAAGAAAATAATTTACTAAAACTTCGTTACTCCAGGCTGAAACGCTGCGCGGAATACGGATCTCCCCCCAAGGTAATTGAGGGCCGATATCTGCTCGGACATTGCTAGCAGTCCAATCATTCCTTCCCATGGAATTTTCGACCATAATATAAAAATGTAAGAGTTCATGAAGATGTTGGTCTGAAATTGAGAACGAGCGCCCTAGTCCGGGGATGGGCGAACCAACTAAAGGAGAGGGCCGCCCGAGAATAATTCGATGTCTCCCCGTTAAAAATGTCTGAGGAATGTTCTGTCCCGAATAGGTGACCTCACTTCGAAATAATGACCCGTCCGCCAACAATTCTTCTTCGACTTCTACCGGAAGAGCGTCGGGCCTAAATTCGACCGTGATAATTCTTTGCTCAAGGGCTTGATTCACCACGCCCAGAAGAGCTCTCAAAAAGGGATTGTGAGGTTCAGCTGACCTCAAAAAATTAAAAAACGACTGAAGATTTGCATCAGCTAAATGGGATGAAGAAGCTGTCTGGATTCTTGAGATGAAGCTTTCTACATATTCTGATGTCGAAATATTCGGATCTGAATAAGTCCCAGTTCTAAAAAAATTATTGAGTTCGGCCGGCGTTAACTCTGAAATTTCGAGTGTACTTAAAGAATACTTTCTAAACGCTGGCAAACCCGAATCCGTCTTCATATCAATCGATGTCATCGCATCGTCAAATTTGGTAAGACGCAGAGCTGAATTCGATATTTTAAGAGCCTCAGATAAAGGTTGAAATGCCCTTAGCTCATTAACTTGTGGAGCGAGCGCTCTGAAATCGTATGGCAAAGCCAAGGCCGGACGAACAGCCATCATAAGTCTTACTGGGGCATCAGGTGGTACGCGATGAAGAGCATCAACGTCATCTATATCAAAAAGTGCGCCAAGATTTTCAAAAACGGCTTCAACCGAATTTTTGTCGTTCAAATAAGCTTCTGAGTTTTTGTAATCTAAACCACCTAAAGAAATTCGAGACTGAATCGTCGAGATCCAATTTGCAAATAAACCAGATTCTTCATAAATTCTAGCGGGATTAGCTGCAAATAATGTTCCTATTAATGCTCTCGAAGTATCATTGGGCAAAAGTGAATTAAAAAATACACGAGCAGATACATCTACTGTACGATTACCAAATTCATGGATTACTTTTTGATTAAATGCGTAAGCTCTGCTGACCCCTACAGTAGTCGCGGCTTGGTAAAGAGCAGGTAAAATTTCGGGCGCAGTATCCATTAGGTCACTGATAAGACTGTGCGCATAGGTTGTATTTTCAGAAATCACTCGGAGAGTGACAGCCTTTGCAATATTTCCACCTGATGCCATGATTTTTTCGACAACGATTTTCACTTGATTCGGAACAGCCTGTAAGCTGAGTTCATTAAATAGGTTTCCCAAAAACAAATCAGGTTCAGCAGATGTAATGATTTCGTTAAAGTATGTTGAATTTATGAATCGCACTGTATAGTCGAGTGTATCGACAACTTCATGCATTCCAAGCGCTGCAGAATTCAAAACGATCACACGTGCCACATGCGGATCATGAATAAGGGCTCGATTAAAAACGGAATCAATAAATAAAGAAACGGTGGGTGCTAAATGCTCGAGAACTTCTTCAGGAAGTTGATTGATAGCCACAAACGCATCCTGCATATAAAGCACGGCATATTCGCTGGGAAGACGCCCGACCAGAGCTGCCAAACGAGGAATTTCTTGAAGAGGCAAAGTGATATACGGAACTTTTGCACCAAAGTCTCGGGTTAGCTTTGCGACCACTTCACGAATAACAGAATTATTTTGAGCGAGAACTCCGAGGCCTTCGACTTCAGAAACGAAATTTTCAAAAACAGAAAGCTCCACATTTCGGGCACGCAACTGGCGCTCAAAAGTAAGAATATTATAAAACTCAACAAATCCTCCTGCGGGCCTAATTTGAGAGAGAAGAGCTTTGATCTCATTTGTGGTTGGAGAGGGAATCGATGGATCAAACAGACTTGAAAGCCCCATTAAAATAGCCACAAGTCGTTCATCAGGAACGGCAACCCCACTGGCATAATTTCTCAGCGACCCAAGTAAATACTTACCAAAAGTCTCTTCTGTGAATTCTTCGATTGCTAAACTGCCATCGGGGTTCTTCTTAAAGCCTTCACGAGTCTTAAGAACCCAAATTCTTCCCCAGTTTGGAATATCTTCGTAAACAAGATCGACCTGATTTAAAAGTGTAGGATTTTCAGTCACCTCTTCAATCGATGCATAAAAGGATTCAGGATTAAGATGAGCACGGACGGGAAAGTTTCCCCACTCTAATTGAGGCTCACCCGATAATGTTTCGGCGACATAAAATCCATCTCCTTGATGAGTCACCATATTTCGCAGAGACACAATTCCCTTTTCGGTCGACTGAATAAGCCCGCCTTGCGAAACATTCACCGCCGAGCCAATTTCGCGGGTGGTATGAAAAACAGTGATATCGCGCCCAAGCTTTCGCGAAGGATCTCCGACAAAACCGGCTGGTCTTTCATAGAGCGGTGTAAAAATACGAGCAGAGGCGATCTCAGGCGAAACATTTCGAATGGCATCGATGAGACCTACTCTTCTAAAATCTTCTCGAGTTAGACGTGGATCTCTTGAGTAAAGCTGGGCTCGCTCTAAAGCTTTAATGACGGGGTTCGTTGCCGTCACTTCGTTCATGGTCAGAATTTCTTGGCGAAAATCAAAACTATTTTGCGGAGTTACCCAGCTTTCAACTATTCTCTTGAGCAGCTGTATCGTTGATTCAGCCACAACCACATTTCTAAATTCATGAGCAAAACGCAGCGCACGAAATACAGATTGCATCTGATTATGAACCTCATTCATGGGTCCATGACCGAGATGTCCTTCTACGTTTTCAAAAAGTTCAAGAACGCCCCGGCTCCACTGGGCTCGACCAAGAGCCGATAAGTTAACTCGCTGCCCCCCTACGATTGCATTGAGCTCTGGTGGCGTTTCAATCCCATTTGATGAAATAATCACGTTTGAACCTGGCTCAAAGAGTGGATAATGTCTCATGATGTTTGCAACGGCATCAATCATTCCAAAATCGAGATGTTCAAAGAATGTCGACGGCAGTAATGTTCGATTGACAATCGTTCTCATATTGTCGACTTGCTCAACGCTTGCGGACTCACTTGGAATAGCCGCCACATCGAAGTCTGACCCTGGGCGAAAAATTCTCAACATATGGATGAAAGTTTGATCATCTAGCCAAGATTCAAAAGCAGACACCGAGCCTCGGGCTGAGATCTGATCTCGAACAAAAGCAAGTATCTGACGAGAAGTTCCACCCCAGGTAGCAATTCTTCCTGGAAGATGGGAGATCGAAGCTTCGAGAGACTTAATCTCTGAGACCTTTGAAAGCACTTTTCCGGCAAGTCGCGAAAGATCTTCTTGTGAAACGACTAATTGAGTACTGGGCGTCGAGATCGTTAAGACTCGCTGTAAAACTTCACTTCCTCTAAGTCCACCTAGGCTTAAAGCGCCTGTGAGTCCTACTCGAGCAAACTCGCCCCCCAGACCGACAAGATCTCTCAATGCATCCTCAAAAGCAGGCATTCTTGAAGGACTTACTGCAGTCAAAGCCTGTCCTGATGTGGTTTGAATTTCGCTCTTTATGGAATTCAAAATACGATTTAAAAATTCTTCACGATCCGACCCAAGTGAAACTCGCGAAATCAGTGAAATATAGCTTTTAAAAATTTCTGGATAGCGTGAAATCGTTGAAATATTGAAGACTCTACCGAAATCTAAAAATTCTGCTGAATTGTTAACCATTAAAGCATTTGCTAAAGATGGAAACTGCGTGGGGTGAAGAGCTGCAATCGTCTCCATTAACGCGGTTGAAAGGCGTGATCCAATTCTGTCAGCCATCTGCACCGGCTGTAAAATTCTCTGCATAAGATCACGACCAATCGCTTCGCCATTTTGATTCACTTCATTTGTAAATTCATTTAATTGACTTGCATTCCATCCATTGGGATCAGACTTTTCGATATAGACCTTCGCCGCTGCATAATATTTTTGAGACAGAGTCCATTCTGCAAACGCAGGAATCTTTTGCGTAAGCCGAGTGAACTGATCATCTCCCGCCCTACCAGCAGCAATAGCCGCGGGGGGGCCATACGAATTGAAATATGTTTGCCAAGCTTCTGGACCACTTCCGTTCCAGAGAGCAAAATCGTTACTTATCTCACGCAAGAAATTCATCATCCAAAGTTTTGAGTTGAGCCACTGATCTGAAGCTCCCAGACTGAGGCCACCAAATACCGCACGTAAACTGCTGCCCTGATAAAGGAGTGTCTCAGCTACAGAGGGTAGGTTTGATCCCGCAGGAGGCAAACCAAATTGAATGCGATAAGAATTTACAGATGGATTTACTAAAACGCTCAAACCATCCGAAGGGATGTATCGTAGAATCACTGACTGTCCCGTTGGCGGCAGAATCATTAAGCGCAAAATTTCAAGCTTAGTTCCCGTAAGACGTCCGGCTTGTAAATCTTGGGTATGTTTTAAGAAAGCAAGTCTCAGTTGCTCACGAGCCTCTTCAGCTAAAACCATCTGATCGGGAAGCAAACTAGGATTGAGCTGAACGTATGTTCCCGCATTCACCAAATTATTTGAAACAGAAATATAAATTTGAGTTCGATCTCTAGCTTGATTGATTTGCTCAACAGTAATGCCAACTGTATTGACCACTCCCGTCTGAGATTGATCAGGAGACAAAAGAAATAGAACAGCAAGGCAAAGAACTATAAGTGCGCGATAGGACTTCATGCTCTAGTTCTCCCCTCCGAACGCAGCTTTAAGTTCCTCTTCGGTAACACCGATGGCGACCTCGGGATAATTCATAAAAATTTCATCTAAAATTGGAGCTCGCGAGATCGAATCAATTTTTCTCATGATCGGAATAAGTAAAGCGAGAGCCTCTTGCATCGGCACATAGGTTGAAAGATAAGCTCTCACCATCATCGCCCTAAGACGAATGCGCCCCATAGCATTGGTGTTTTCGAGATTCTTCACATCATTGGCAGAGAGAAATGAATACGAATAATTTTTAAGCCAAATGTGAATGCCAGGAATTTTAGCAACTAAAAGTAAAAAGATGGCGCGATGTCGTCCGTCTTCATCGTTCCACATTTTTTTCATAAATTCTTTGGTAAGAGTGACAACCGCTTCGGCATCACCCCTTAAACTTTCGGCAGCATCACGCATCGCAATTTTTGCACCTAAACTGAAATCACTATGTTTAGCGGCGATGAGTAAGTCACTCAACTTAGTTCCAAGCGTTCCTTTGTAACTTAAGTATCTCAGAATGTTTTCGGTGATTGGCTCTTTTGAAAGTTTGGGACGAAGCGCGAGAAATCCAGCTTTTGTCGATGTTGTCGCGAGAGTTAAAAGCTCTGCACCTGGTTGAGTGAAATATTCGTTGGGAAGACCGAGCGTCATAAGCGGATCGATATAGTCGTATTCAACGGCACCAGTAGATCCCGGTGATGGCGAGGGAGAATGAGTTGAAGTGGGGGCGTTTATGATTGGAGTAGGAGATGGAGCTGAAGAAGAAGTTGCAGCAGGCATTGGCGAAGAGCCCTGACCATTTTGCTGAGCTATCCAGTCTTCTAGTTTCGGAGCATTAATTGCCCCTCCGCCGTAGACTAAGCCACCAATCCTAAATCCGTAAATTTTATCTGAATCAGTATGGTAGTTTACAGCGACTAATCCTGATTTGGATCCAGGGTAAGTTGTATCGAGTTTAATTTTAAAAGTTATTTTTTCACCAGGCTGCAGATAAGCGCCCGAAGGTTTATCGGTCAAAGAAAAACCAATCAGCTTTGATGGAACCGGTATCTTGAAATTCATCGGAGGCCAAGTTGTGAGCTGAACTGATTTAATTTCGACCTGAGTTTGCCCCATATTTTTAATTGTAAATTCACGTTCAGTCGTCTGGGTTCCGTAACCTCCGGCTCCAAGATCTATTTCTGGATGTTGATCGGCTCTATAAGGTCGAATAATTTCGGAGCCCATCGAAATGATAATGCCTTCTTGAGGTTCTGCAATCGGAGGCTCAGGAGGTTCAGGGGTCGTATTTACATCTACTTTGATATAGATCTCAGATTTAATTTGCTCGTTACCTGAAACAGATATCGTATATTTTTGTCTCGCCGAAACCTCAGAAGGAGTTCCTGTAATCCAGCCCTGTTTCGAATTTAATTTTAGACCAGCGGGAAGGTCAGGACTTACAGAATAAGTTCCCGCCTTTTTGGTACTCTTATAAAAGGCAGCGTTAGGAACAATAATTGTGTTTGTTGAATACGCAACATCGGGCTCTGAATAAACAAGCGACTCTGAAGTAATCATCGAGCGGCTATGATAAAACGCCGCTTGCATATGTTGAATCATTCGACGAGCAGCCTTCATCCACTCTATGATCGAAATCGTATTTAATTTTTGTTTGTAAGCCGTAATATTTTCGGCTGAACGAGCATGAAGAGCCCCGAGCTCCCAAGCCTCGGTCAACAAAACATCTTCCCAATCATCTTCGTCGATATGTTCGTTGCTTGCGGGGTTGTTTCCGGCAAAGCGGGGCCGCATCAGCATATCGAATCGACCGATGCGATGAACACTATAGATGGGAACTTGCATACCCATTTGCTCAGTCAGCAAAGTCATAAAAAGTCTGAACGGAGAATCAGGCATGGCCCCTGAGAGAATTGGAAACATTCCAGGAATAGCAATTTGTTTAAACTCAAGATGAGCAAGTCCCCCACTCCCTCCAACCGGACTCATGAGGGCTTCGTATCGAACGAGACCCGATGATCCCCCGGTCAGGCGAACTTTTTGCACAATATCAATGACTTGATACTGAAATCCAAAAAGTTGAAATACGGCTCGACGAATTTGATTTTTCGTCTTCTCGTCAACTTCAACAATATCATCAAGTCGCTTGAGTGAAGGCTTGCCACCGAGCATTCCACCATAGTTAACGTAAGATTTTTGGGGTCTCATTCCGTCACGATTGGATTCACTTAATAGATCTGAAAGCCATTCGCGATATCCGGCCGTCTTATTAACTCCTTCAAGCCCATCTCGATAAGCCGCAAACAAATCGACGAGATCGGTTTGTGGCTCCTTTAAAAGAGCTCCAACCATAAATCGGAGAGTATCTAAAGCAAGCGAAACGCAAGGCCCAGCATCATCTGTGTCATTTATGACAAATCGAGCTTGCCCATTTCGATCGAGTATCGCTCCAAAATTTTCAGGATGAGGATCGCCAGCACACCAACCGTTGCTTCCCCAAGATTGATCGATGAGTGGAAGAGAAAGTCTCCATTTTTGTGCCAAGTCAAAAAAGTATGGAATAAAAGCTCTAAAAAATTCAAAAGTCGATTCGACTCTCATCGCTTTTTGTCGAACCATTCCCGAACTTAAATGAGGATAGAGTCGAATAAGATCAGCCGAGAGTCCTGGAAGGGCCATCACATTAGGTTCACCAGGAGTTGGAGCAATAAGTGTGCGCTGCGCTGAAACATCTCCATCATAAAATCGGCCCTGAACTTGATCAGTTTGAACATCTGCAATATCAAATGAATCAAGAACAGTTCCAGTGGGATGCCTGAGTTCAAGATAATCTGCCACTGCATCGAGTTTAAAATTAGCGTGAACTCTTTTTCCGGTGATGTTTTGATTTGTTTCTTCGTCCGCCCAAATAATTAAATAACCAAATGGCTCAATGCGAGTTCCCGAAGGAATAACAAAAGTTTTCTCTTCACCCTCACTATTGACATTAAAAAGTTGATAGCCCGTTAAACTTAAAACTTGAGGCGAAGGATTATAAATTTCTATCCAGTCGTCATTTTTTCGATCAGCCGGATCTTTCGGACCATTCTCATTTCGTGCCATCCACTCATTAAGAACCAGCGAACCCGGGCGGACATCAGTAACAGGCGGTAAATTGGGTGCACCTGGCGTAGGATGTGACAAGAAATCATACTGAGGAAAATTAGGACGATTGAGGTATAGATTTCCATCAACATATCGGCCCTGAGATATATCTTCAACCTGACTATGAAAATCCACTCCTGAGACAACCGTGCCGTTTGGATGTTTAATTGTAACTCGGTCAAGCGCACGCTCAAGTTTGAACTTGGCATGAAGTGCTTTGGGTGGACTTGTCGCTTCAGTTTTTCCACCATCAGCCCAAATAACTAAAAATCCTTTGGGTGGAAGCAGAGTTCCCTGTGGAAATGTAAAAAATTCAGAATCTGAAGTAACGGCAATTTGATAAAAACTTAGATCAAGAGTAGCTGAAGCAGAAGGATTGTAAATTTCAAGCCAATCGTCATAGGCGAGGTCGGCTGGATTTTTAACAGAAGCTTTATTGCTCGCCATCCATTCGTTGATGATGATGGTGTTAGTCGGCATCGGAGGAGGAAAAACAGGTCCGTTTATACCTCCGGGACTCGGTGTTCTCAGAAAATCAATACTGCCGTTGGCAAGAAGGCCCTGGCTTAAATTTGCTGACTGAGTTCCATACGAGACTTGATCGATAATACTTCCATCAGGATAAGAAATAATAATTTTTCCTGACTCATCACTTAAAGAAAACGGAGTATGAATTCCCGCTGGGGTGGTTTTTGTTCCGGCCCAGACTAAAAGGTAGCCTGTGGACTTTAGACAATTCGGGTAAGCAGCTGGGCAAACGCAAGTAGCAGCGCCAACCGCACATAAAGTCGTACCGGCAGGAAGAGAAAACTTATTGAGTTCAGTTGCGCTATCACTGAGTTGATAACCTCCGAGTGAAAGTGTTTGTCCAGTTGCATTCGTAATTTCAAACCAATCATCTCCGTCTGAATTTTGTGCCATCCACTCAGAAATTTTTACAGCACCTGCTGAAATTTTTGAGGGCATCGCGATGTTGTTATTTCCCTCAGGCGAAGGAGTCTGAAAATAAACGATACTTGCTCCCCCACTCGGCGAACGCCCCTGACTAACTCCTGCTCCTTGGGTAGCGTACGAAACCAGATTGAGAACTGTTCCGTCAGGATGCGAAAGAACAATCTGTCCACTCATAGCACTTAAGAAGAATGAAGCATGAATTCCAGCGCCTGGTTTCATTCCATCTGCCCAAATGCGCAGGTAGCCTCCAGCAGGAAGATCGGCTATTGCAGGTATCGTAAATTTATTGAGATTCATCGCATCATCTGAGAGTCGATACCCAGATAAGTTAATGGTCTTGGCTGAATTATTATAAATTTCAAACCAATCGTCGCCCGATAAATCTTTAGCCATCCACTCATTGATCAATGCGGTTGCGGTCGGAGGTTTCGGTGGAGCTTTAGGATTTATGCCAGTAGCAAGCTCAGGAGAATTCATGCCACCAGGTGTGGGATTAGAAAGAAAAACATTGGCTGTTCCTGTACTCAGAGGACGGCCCATAGAGGTATCTGAATATTGCGCGCCGAATTGAACTTGATGAATCACTGTTCCGGCTGGATGCGAAAGCAGCAGAGTACCCGCTGTATCGTCTTTGCTTAAACCAAAACTTGCATGAAGACCGGGACCAACTTTGCCACCATCTGCCCAAATAACAAGATAACTATTTGGGGCTAAAACCGTGCCGGTTGGAAAAGTAAATTTTCTAAAATTAATCTCATTATCTGAAAGTTGATAGCCAGAGAGATCAACTGAACTTGAAGACGAATTGGTGATTTCGATCCAATCATCGTAAGTTCCATCAGCCGGATTTGAAGGACTGGTTCGAGTATTAGAAGCCATCCATTCGTTGATAAAGATTGCTCCTACTCCACGAAGAGGAATCATATCGCTATTGCGAGCACCAGGTGTCGACGAATTAAGAAACGAAAAAACTGACCCATCAACAACTCGACCGTATGTATAACCTTTGGCCTGACTCGGAAATATAAGAGAATCTATCTCGACTCCTGTAATGTGTGAAATGCGAAGTACCCCACCTGATCGACTCAAACGAAAATTCGCGTGAAGAGGAGGACAGTTTGTTTCGCATGCATCGAGAGTAACGACTCGATATTCTCCTGGCTGAAGATCAGGAGTACTGGCAGGAAAAACATATTTATTAAAATCAGCTGGATCATCACTGATTGCGTACTGTGATAATTTAATCGGACTTGAAGATATATTTTTGATTTCTACCCAGTTATCGGCGTCCGTCACTCCCTCAGCTAATATTTCGTTAATCAGCATTGAGCCACGAGCCACAGGCGCGGGCAGATCAGAAGAGTTAGGCGAATCTTTACTTGGACGTAAAAAATAAACGAAAGGTGAATAACCTTTTTCAGGACCAGACTTTTGAGGAAAACGACCCTGACTAAACCCAGATCCCTGACTTAAAAAGCTTACATAATCATACGGATCGCCGTCTAAGGTCTCGAGAGTAATTTCGTCGCCTTTACGGTTAAGTTTAAAAGGAGCGTGGAGTCCGGGCTGAGTTCCGGTTCCTCCATCTAACCAAATCGAAACATAGCCAAGGGATTTTAAACAATTGGGATTAAGGGTGGGACAGGTACAATTGATGGCCGGAGTTGTCAGCGAACACAAAGTTGTTCCTGCGGGTGGAACCCAGTATCGAGTTGCACCAGCATCATCTTCGTATTTAAAACGATAGGCGTCGAGTCTTACGGTTGGACCTGTTTTATAGAGAAGTTCGAGCCAGTCCGAAGTGCCATCGTTTGAGCTGGCCATCCATTCGTTGATCACGAAGTTAGGAAGCGAAGGATATTTTGTACTTGTAGTCGCAAGCTCTCCTCCATTGGCTGATCCCGCTGAAGTGTTTGCAAGAAATGTAAAATTGCCAGAGTTATTGGGTCGACCGTAACTTGTATTTGTCACCTGGTTGGCAAAACTTACAAAGTCACTGACTTCTCCAGTCGGATCAGAAAGTACGAGACTCTCTCCTTCAGCACTTAAACTAAAATTTGTATAGATTCGGCGCGGTGAACCTGCGACGCGATTGCTGCTATTAGCGTAGACGATCATATAGCCGACCGCTTTTACACAGGCTGAAATTTCGGCAGGACATTCACATTTTGAAGCGGCAGTACCTGCGGGACACAAGATAGTGCCGGCGGGAATCTGATATTTTTTTATATTCTTTACGCTATCGCTTAAATACCAGTTTGAGAGATCGATTGGTTTTGAGCCGACAGGATTAGGATTATAAAGTTCGATCCAGTCAGGATCTCCCCCAGTTCGATCAGCAACAAATTCATTAATTTTGGGGCCTTGAAGACCCGCTTCGACACCAGTTAAAGCCGTTAAAAGGGCTGCATTTTTTTGAATTTGCGCTGGAGTTTCTACAAACGAATTGGGCGAAGAGCTGCAAGCATATATAAGGATAAAAATACCTGCAGAAAACGAGTTTTTTAAACTGCCCCCAACCCCGCGCAAGGAATCCCCCCGAACATTTTCATATTATGCGATGGTTTGACTCGTTGCGGAGCGGCGGCCAAATTTTAACAAATCTGCCGCAGAGCCCAAAAAAAGGGCTTTTGCCCCCTAAGTCGGCCTAATGCCCCCGCATTTCGCTTCATTGAAAGCTTGCCCGCACGAAATAAATTGAGCATCTTAAACAAAGTTCTGATCTATCAGATTCCCAGGTAGCTCAGTGGTAGAGCAGGTGGCTGTTAACCACCGTGTCGCAGGTTCAATCCCTGCCCTGGGAGCCATTCATGTACTTAACTGAACCAGTGTTCCGCTCGTTAACAGAACTTCCGCCCCCTCCTCCTTTCCCGCCGGAAGGCTCACCAAAAACTTCGATCTCCAGTTCATTGTTACGTTTTACCGTAACTCGACGAACAATCTTTTCTAGTAGATTCCTTTTCTCGGTCCCGGTTAGTTTGTCAAAATCATCCACAAACTCCCTAATCGTCGCCTTAATATCTGTCAGGCCAACTTTTTTCAAAATATCGGACTTAGTCCGTTTCAGCATTTCCAACTCATTTTCTTTCTGCCGCTTCTCAGCAATCAGATGTTCAACCTGTTTCTCCAGCCATTTCATAAAAGAAGGGTCCGCTGTTTTGGAAGAATCTAAGAGCTGGTTTCTAAGATTCGTTTCCGTTTTATCTAAATCTTGAAGCTTCCCTTTGAGACCATGCATTTCATTATCGATTCTTGGCAGCTCCATTTGTCTCTGCTTCAATGCCGACTCAACTAACTTTCCAAACTCATCTTGGTCTTTGATGTAACTTTTAATCCGATTGCAAATGATCATATCAATCTCATCGCAACGAACTCGAAGATCGTTGGGGACATTTCGATAATACCGATAGACACCGCCATTGCCTTTGCCGATTTCCCCAGTAAATCTAGTTTCATCTTCAAACTTCAGAACATTGGTTAAAAGATAGGTGTAGTTATCTCTGCCAGTTCGTTTATGAGTTGAATATGTGTCGTCAATTTTTTGAAGCACTTTATCTAACAAATCCTCATCAATAAGCGGGCCATGTGGAAGCGTGACGACTTGATAACGTTTGGATTCTGGTAGAGTCTCTGGATCAACGTCTTTATTTTCTAAATTTATGTGCCACAATCCCCGATAGCGCCATTCCGCATTTTTTAAAATAATATCAATCATGTGAGTTGAAATTTTTCTTCCGTATTTTCCTGTAGTGCCTCTTTCGTTTAGAAACGAAACTAATTTCTTTTTGCTGGGCAATTTCAAAAACTGTTTAAAAATCTCTGTGACTATCCTCAACTCCTCATCATTTCTTATAAAGTGCCCAGGATTACTAGGATCTCGATCAAGACCTAGAATTTCTCCAGCGCCATTAATTTTTCCATCAGTTAATAGACGCATTCGGGCATTTTCTTTGACTCGTTGCCCAGTTGTCTCTCTTTCGAATTGTGCGAGCGCAGCAAACACTACAACCATCATCTTGCCCTGCGCAGTGGAAGTATCAAGATCAAGACCGAGAATTGCTATATCTACATCATGAATTTTACAATGATCGACGAACTCCAGAAAATCTCTGACCGAACGATTCAGTCGACTCAATTCTGTTGCAATAACGAGGTCAATTTTCTTAGCTGAAATTAAATCCCATAATTTCAAATAACCAGGACGCTTAGTGTTTTTTCCAGAGAATCCTTCATCACTAATGTGTTCAATATGACTGTATGAAGCTCCTGTTTTTTGTTCTAAATGCTGAACAAACTCCAAGCACCTATTCTTCTGAGCTTCTGGAGATCCATCTTCAGCTCGAACGCCATATTTGTTTTGAGTCTGCCCAATCGTGCTTACACGCCCGTATGAAACGCTAAACCGAATCTGCTTATTTTTTAATTTTGATTTCGATACCATATTATCCTCTCAACAAAATCTTCCATGACATTTTTCAATTCTTGCTTATCGCATGGAGCAAATGAAGTTTTGATAACATATTCATTTATCTCAATCACGCTTGACCTTCGACTCCGTCGATTTGCCTCACTAGCTCTCTTAGCCTGTAACCTCTTTGCCTTTTTAGTGCGTTTTCGAATGCTGACACAGTCTTTGCAATGACTTTCCCGTCCTAAAACGCCTTTGGGTTTTTTATGAAACTGATCGAGAATTTTAAGCTGATTGCACTTAGTACAAGCCTTTTCTAAATGCAGAGTAATAGGTCCGCATGAAGGTACTTCTGATTTGTCTTTGAGATTTTCGGAGATCGCACTGGCAATTACTCCGAGACTCACGACTCGTCCCCTTTTTCAATTGCATTGCCCGCATGAGGAGGAGACACGCCTGACATACGACTGCGCTGAACGTAGTCCTCTATCGGACGAATAGAATTCATGACTCCGACTCCACTTTGCGATTCCAGTCCTTTCTCAGAACATAGAAAGGCGTCTTCCCATTTGGACTAAGCTTTCTTTCAAAAATCCCAAATTTGGGCTCACTTAACTTCGCAAGTGCGGAACGGCTTATAGTTAACTTGCCAAATAAGCTGGGAGTATAAACGCCATACTTAGCTAATCTTTCGACAAGAATTTTGAACTCATCTCTGTGGGAAATTTGGCCACGATAATGGAAGCGTGGTGATTTCAATACATCCCACAGGTCTGTCGGTGAAGCCCTCAAATCTGCTGGCAATAAAAGACTCTCATGGATTGGAGCCATTAATTCATATGCCATATCGTGAAGACGCTGAAAGTCAGGGGAAAGATCTTTAGGCTTTTCACGTCTCCCCAGTTTAACTCCCGTGATTTTTAGTTCGAACCTGAAGCTCCGCTCTTTGAGATAAAACTGAGCAGTCCAATTCTTTGCGAGCTTTCTTAACGCTGACGAAAGAGGGATCTTAAAAGTAGCTTGCAGCCGATGACGCTGCACATTTGAAATGACTTCGATTGGTTCCTTGAGATGCTGAGAAATTAGTCGAACAGTATTATCAAACGTCTCTTGAAGGTTTGCTGAGAGTGGAACTTCGAAATAGAATTCAACAGCCTGAAGACGTAAGTAGTAGTAAGAAACAACATTTCCTACCTGTATTGAAACTAATCCAGGAATACGGACTAAGGCATCAATCAGAATCTCAACGGGAACCTGCCACAGATTACCATCCTCGCTACGCTCGGATAGAAACTTGAGATCCGCTTCATTCAATTCATTTGCATGTGGTCGATTAGACTTCCTTCCTTTTGGATAAACACCTCCTCTCGCCACCCTTATTGTTCGGGTCCCATTTGTATGAAGGGGTTGGAAGTATTTGCCCAGATTACTTTGCCCATTAAGACCGATCTCAATATACGGGTTGTGGAAAAGAGGGCCAACCTCGTCAGATACTTTCAATCTAGGTCGAAGTGCTGGGGAGATATTTAGTAAAGATGCCTTAGTCTCGATTCCATCAACGAACAAAGTGAGTTGTCGATTAATGGATGTGTTCTTAGAGACATATTTTAGCGGTGAATTCAATAAGTCTGGATGACTCATAAACACTCTATTCTGAGGGCTATCAAGCCCTCTCGTTTGAATTGCTTATGGCCATCCTCTTGTTGATCCGGTCATGTAACCGGGAAGGGATGTTGGTTGTCGCGGTTATCACCATTCAATAATCAATATGCGATTATTGATTCATCTCGATGCCGCCTTAGTTTTTTCAGATTACCTTATAGTTCTATAAATTACAAATAGGTCAGAATTTTTAACAGCAACTGGGATGCTCCTGCTTAAAAGATATGATGTAACTAATAGAAGGTAGTTGAGTCAGGAGATGGCTCAATCCTTACTATTGGGATCATTGCGGCTTTGATTGCTTACCCTCGCGGACTTTTCCTTTTTTACTAATTCTTTGCCACCAAACATAAGTAGCCGTAGCAAGATTCTTGACTCCATAGATGATCTTATCGAACCTCGTTTTGCGTACATATTTGATCCCAAATATTTTAAAAACTTTATTCATGAATAAAGTAATCTTCCCTTAAACTCTCAAAAATAAATAGTTTCAATTCTATAGACTGCTTCTCTACCAGGGTAGTAGACAACAGCAAAAATGGGATCTGAAAAATATTTATAAACATTCCTTTGTCCCTTTTTTTCTGGGGAGGTTTTCAAACAGGGCTCCCACGCAAAGTCTGTTTCAGAATCGAAGACGGCCCCCTAGTAGGCCCATGAGCATTATGCTTCCTTTGAGAGAGCCGGAGTCTGAGTATTTGCGAATGAGCAATCCGGTATTAAAGCCGCAACGACTTTCATCATTCGCAAAATAAGTCCATTGAACGGAGCCGCCGTAGAACACTTGATTTGCAGTATCCAGAGACTCAACAACGCTTCCTGAAGTATCTAAAGAACGTGAAGTAACTTTCGACCAGGCGAATCCAATCTCCGGTGCAATCGATAGACTCTTTAGTAGATAAAGGGGAATAGATGCAGAAGCTTCGAGGCCATGAGAACTTAAGTCGAACTCATCTTTCTTCGGGAGCTTTTTGCCGAGACTACCGGCGTAACCTAGACTCCCTTTGAGCCCCATAAAGCGGTTGAACTTTTTCTCAATGCCTGCCGTTAGTGAGAATCCATATTTGGACGCCTTCAGTGATCCTGTTCCGAATGCAAAATTTACATCGAAGAGAATCGGATAGTTGAGGATTCTATGTTCTTCTTCCGTCAGAGAAAGCAGTTTGATTCTTGGGAGAGTCAATGTTTCGTCTCCAGCAAGGTCGAGTTTAATAACCTCCGGTTTGAATCCTTCCTTCGAAATCCTAACCACATGATGGCCCGGCTCAAGTTGCCATTTAGCTATTGGAGTCATTCTTGTGGAGTTCTCAATTTCGATTACTGCAGAAGAGGGCTCAGTTTCTAAACTTAAGTAGGCAGGCTTTAACGGTAGATTGATTTTGAGAGTTCTCGGACTTCCTCGTTGAACTGTGATTTCTTGAGAATAGGATTCAGCATCTGCCCTTGAGATTTGAATAAGATGTGGCTTTCCTGCTTCGACTAAAATGCTTTCGATAGGACTAATTCCAATTGCAGTTCCATCGATTGAGACAAACGAATTGCTTGGATTCGTTTGAATATGAAGACGCTCAGTCGCTTTGAGTAAAGTCTTTTCAAGTCGTTGAACCTTCCCCGGGAGAATGGTGACTGACTCTTCAACAATTTCGAATTCAGGATGGTCGATGACAATTGTATAGAGCCCTGATTCAAGTTGACCAATTTTCAGTGGAGATTTGCCGTACACTTCAGAGTTCAGTTTTATTTTTGCGCCAGGAGGCTGAGTGATAATCTCAAGAAAGCCGCCATTTGCATCTTTCAAATTTCCATGAATTGAAAATTCAATAGGCTCTGAACTCTTTTTTGTTTCTTTCAGTCTTTGAGACTCTTTTCTTAGTTCGTCTTTCGGGATTCTATAAAGAACCCAAACACTGATTCGGTCATTGTTATCCTTCTCTGAATAAAACTTAATCTGCTCCAACCCAACCAGTCGAACGCGACTACTGCTTTCTATAAATCGAGTTGTCGATTTTGTAGTATCCAAAGACTCGTAGCTGTCTTGTTGAATCTGACTTTCAATGCCGAAGCTCTCTCGAATGCATATGGCAATAGCATCTTTCGTTGCAGCAGAAACTGCCTGAGCTTCGTTAGGCATATCTGCCGCTCTTCCAATCACATATTTGTAGCTCGTATCCGATTGAGCTGGATTATCAACCCAGTCAGGACGAGCAAACATTTCAGATGTCAGCGACAACTGAACGACTGTGAGCAGTACGACTGCCGAAAGATATTTCGTCATAAAGGAGCCCTCCTAATTCTTAGGCTCTTCCTTTGACTCTGCAATTTTCGGATCGGTCTTGCCTTCCACAAAACGATCCCATTGTTTATCAACTTGTTGCTGAAAACTTTGACTTAGTTTGTGTTGATTAGCTCCCTTGTTGAGAGCGGCAAATACTGCAGCTTTAAAGTCGGACTCTGGCATGGTTACTGAAGAATATATTTTATAGAATATTCTTCGAGATCCATCTTCCTGGCTCTGAGCAAATCTTTTCCACCATACGCCTTCTTTCTTCATCGAATGCGCGGTCAGGGAGGAGACTTCACTTCCGATATATTTCGCGGCGGTACTTTCATACGAAGTATTTTCCTCAGAATTTTGAAACACGAATTCCATTCTGTTCTCAATAGATTTGGAAATATTCGCTCTCGCGTTGTTCTCCGCAATTCGACTGGCAGCTTCTGGTCTTTCATCGCCTCGAATTTGAACAACACCGACGCTGATGATCTTTCCATCGGCAACGATGAAAGGTTTTGTTT
>CAZRLF010000001.1:0-201732 GCA_964601045.1 uncultured Bacteriovoracaceae bacterium | reverse complement strand
CTCGACTCGATTATGCCGAGAACAATGCTTTAAATTTAATTGAGAATATTTCAGCCGCACGCTCCCAACTGATGGATGCAGATTTTGCCGAAGAGACAGCGGAGTTTACAAGACTACAAATCCTGCAGCAGGCCGGACTTGCTGTAATGGGGCAAGCGAATTTGAATTTGAAACTAACACTCGAGTTATTGCGATGAGAGACAGTTCTATCCTAATAACGAATATGCCATATGCGGACTCAATTCCTCTCAGGTACGCCAAATGCCTCAGTAAGGCTCTTTAGCAAAGTAAAGCCTTAAGACTTTCATGAACTTACCTTGACTTTAGCTGGCACGAATCTTGTACATCTAGGTTCTTAGGAACATGGTGACTAAGTCCTCTCAATTTTTGTGCAAATTTCTCATTTTCTGCCTGATGCTTTCGCACGTCTCGCTTGTACCTCTGAGGGCTGAAGAAAACAAAAAACAGGTAGACTCAGGCATTGTCTTAAAGACACTTTACAAAATCAGAACATTTTTACGAATCAAAGGCGGCTCAAAGGACGAGATTAATACCATTCTTGAGAATCCAAAAGCTTTAGAAGAATTTATCACAGCCGCAAACTCGAGTGAGTATTTGAAGAAAGCGGCCGAAGAAGGAAGAGCTTTTAAGACTTGGTATCGTAAACAGCTTGAAGTTGATTTTCCTCGAATTACTGCAGACTTTGATTGGGCTCTTGACCCTCTCTCTGAGGTTTCAGATTCATTTGAAGCTTTTCTAGCTTCATTGCTTGACCAGAAACAACGGCCGCTTCACCCCAACGATGCCGCTCGTCTTGCAAGACAGTCGACTCAAGAACGGTATCAGCTTCCTCAACACTTAGGTGAATCTCAGATGAGAGTTCACGAACCCGATGCTTTTCATGATCTTAGAAAACTCACCCGACGCAATGAAGAATTTCTTATCGACTGGAGAAAATTGCGCCTCAGCCCTGAAGAGGAAGAAGACGCGCTTCGATCTTGGAAAGAGAGTGTCTCAGATCGCATAATAAAGTTAAGGCTTCAAAATCTGAGGAGGGCATTTGCTCGGGGCATCTCAAACACCAACCAGTCACTATTTCTTATGGAGTCTCAAAGGTCTGCCAATGATCCTAACAAATCGATAGATTTGAGATTTCGTTGGCAAGTTGAAGCGTTCTTATCTGGGCTTTCGACAATTGAAGCGATTACAGTCAAAGAGTCCTTTCCACAGAGTCTAAAGCTTTATGGTTCTGTCGCACACGATCTCGGTGCAGAAACAAGATCTAGTTTAAAGAACCTCTTTGATATCAGAACCTGGGGTCAAAGAAGCCTTGCAAAGCAGCGTGAAATTCGGCGAGACGAGTTGCGGGTGAAGACTCCTAACGAAGTTCTTGTGGTAAGAACGTCACCCCATCATTTTAAGTCTATCCGAGAAGGATCATTCATTTCATCCATTACTCGAACCCCCAAAAACTCCGCCCGCGTGCGACTCTCAATGATGAGTGTGCGCGATACTCTTTGGCATCTCAAACTGAGGCTTGCAAACAAGCTTTCACCTCCTAAAGCAGAAATTCGCTATCTTGAAGATGCCTTAATGCGTGATATCGAGCTTGCAAATCTGCAGGCGTTCTTAGGTGTGTCCGAGAAAGAATCGATCAGAGCATTTCAGAAGCGTCTCGATGAAAGACTTGAAGCGTCTTTCTCATGGAACGATTTAGAGCGGCATTCGCTTTCTCAAGCAGCTCAATTTTCAGATGCCTTTGCCTCGGATGAAGTTGATATTTCCGAAGATCTGAAGTGGCGAGGCCTGATGGAATCTCCGGACTTTTGGGGTGATTTGAATCCGAAAGAGTTTAAATCACGCTTCAAGCAGCTTAAATCGATGGCGGCGCTTGAATCTCCTCAACCAGAATCTTACTTCGAAGAAAGAATTCACCAAGCTAAGGATTTTGTTTCAAAAGAGGTTCGCAGAACCGCTGCCATCGTAATTGTCGCGGTAACCGCTCTTATGATGCTTCTTAATACAACGGCTAAAAAATCCGTTTCAAATGGTGAGGCCTCTTCTTCGGCTCAGTCAAAGGGTGCAATGTCGCAGCCCTTTCAGCGATCATTTGTAAGTTATTCAGATCTCTCAAACCTTAGTGAAAAGCAAATGGATGAGGCCAGCAAAAAGGTGATTTGGTATATATATCCGATCGATAACCCAGACCTCAAATCTCTTCCCACAGCCTTTCGGGTAGCCACAGAAAATGATTTAGAAAGCGCCAAGGCCTTTCGATCTAAGAGTCATGAAAAAATGAGAAAAAGGTATGATCGCATTTCGCTTCACGAGGAGCCTGAGAGTGGAAAAGACTTTTTTCTTTTTTCTAGGGTCTCTGTGCGCGCTGAAGGAGATTTTATTTCTGTCCCATTCGCCGAAGAATACAAAATTACGAGTCTGGAGCTCTTTGCTTATTCGCCAGGAGCGGACTCTGGTGGTACCCCTTTAGTTGAAGGGCGAGACTATACAATATGGTTTGATAAGGTATCGCGGCTCTATCTTCTAAGCCTTATCAATGGTTCAAAAGATATGACCTACGGATTTTATATGAGCTTTAAGAAAATTTCGGCACCTCCACCGCCCAATGCTGAAGATTTTATAAATTTAGACCCCGAAGCTATTGCTTCTACTCTTGAACAAATGCGGGCCTCGGGCCTCACAGAAGTATCAAAGCAAGTAGTAGAAACCATGCGAAGGCCAGATCGACTCGGCCAGAAGGAACCCCCGTTAAGTGAGCTCGAAAAAGCCTTTCGAAACTCGGCTGTCTATAGTTTTCGGGAGCCTAAATTCAAAGAGGATATTCTCTTTGGGTTAAATGAATTCGAAGTTTTTACGCCGTTTGTTCAGAATGGAAGACTATACGCCCAGTGTCTGGGTGCAAATCGACTCTTTGCAGATTTCTTTAATGGGGTGATGAGCAGAATGTATCCTCGTGGCATTGGCGAGTTAGATCGTGAGCCCATCGCAGAAGCTCAAGTTCAGTACCTAAGAGTGAGGGCGCCTGAGAGCCAAGAAATTTTTGCCTTGGGCCATGCGACGACATCGATAAGAACGAAAAATGGAATGGCCAGGACTGAGCTTGATGTGACTCCGGCTCGAGAGCGGCAAAGTCCAAACAAAACTGAACTCGAATCACTGCCACGAGTAGCTCTACTTTCTAAGACCAGAACAGAAATCAGTGAAGATTCCACGCGAACTTGGGTCGATGATATTGAAGAACTCGAAAGTGATCAGGATCTCACGACAAACTTACAAAGCCTCCATGAATTGAAGAAGAAACTCACGACAAATTATTTCTTCAAACGCCTCCCTAAGTCCTTTATTCAAATGGGTCATTCTTCGAATCTCAGTCCGAATACAGGGGTTCCCAATCAAATCGCTCTTCATCTCGCGCGACTCGTCGAGGACTATGCTCGAGGTGATCAGAAAGCCTTCGATCTCATTCTGGAGCTTATCAAAATACATTTTCCTGAAGCTCCACTTGCAGAAGCTCGTGAAACGAAATCTCTCAGGCCGCTTTTGATTTATCTTAGAGACACTGAACTTAAAAAGCTCAACACCATTTCACAAATGGCAGCACAGCAAGAGCCTGGGAATTTTAAAATGTATGCAAACCCAGCACTTCGAGCCCCCATTGAAGCCCTTCTTAACTTTATGGCGTCTGTCGAATGGAAGCCTATTGAGCCAAAATGTGAGAATTTTCTAAAAGCGCTCTGATCTGTCCTATAATTCGCCCCACCTCATCATAAACTGAGGCTTCAAAGTCTCAGTGTTGGTGACGGAGGCAGTAGATACTGCAGTAATTTCAGGTACTTATATTTGCTAAGTTTTGGCATGGGATGTGCTTATAACTCAATGTAAGGGTAATAAGATGTTTCGCTTCTTTATTTTAAATTTTTTGATCGCCGTTCAGGCGGTTTCTGCACAGACGGCAGGAGATAATCTTGAACTTGCCAGGCGAGCTCTCGATCCGCAGACTTCGATTCCTGAAATCTTTCTGTTTCCTGCGATGTCTTACGAAACTTTTAATCTTAAAACTTTAATCGAATCTCCTAGTCAAAAACTTCTCAATGAACAATTCGATAGAGCCCTTCAGTTTTTTCAAACTAATGATCGCGCTCATATTATTTTCGATAAATCGAGAGACTCCTGGAGCTCTGACGAGCTTAAAAATAACTTTAAATATGATAGCGATACTTTAGTAAAAAAAATAAAGGAGAATCAGCCGCTCGATAATAAAGAGAAGGCGATCTTGGTTCATGTCTTTTCACTTTATCAACTGCTCTCAGTTCGCGCTTCCAGCGATTCTGCTGATATTGCTTTGATCAGAGATTTTACCAATTATTTTGAGCAGAATACTCAGCGTACACAAAGACTTCTTGATGTTGATCTTTCTTATAGAACGCAAAGCTCTCTTGAAGCCGAACTTGGCATTAACCAAATCATATCAAAAGGCATCGATGCTTTTTTATTTTTAAAGAAAAAATATTTTATACCTTTTTCTGAACGTTCGTTTATTTCAAACTCAAAGGATTTTTCTTGGTTAGAACAAAAAGTAGAAGCAGGAGCCAGCGTTAAAGCTCAAGAATTAACACTTGCTCAGATTGCAGTGATAAAGGTTCTCGATCGTCTATTTGTCACCGATACTAAAGCCCCCCCCTATTCTTGGAGCGAATCGGATTTGGCCAGTATTGTTGAAGTGGCGCGCGGATCTAAAGGCGAATTGAGTTCAAGTAGTATCGAAACGATTATAAAAGATTCGAAAAAATTCAAACGATCGCAAATCGAAGCTCGCGGTAAATTGAACGCACTTTTTAGAGATCGAGATCAAAACAATCAAGAGTCGATCAATCAGTCGACTCAGATTGCTACCATTTCAGCTATTGCTCTTTTAGCGCTTATGGGTGGAAGACTTCGAGATCTTAAAAGTTCCGCAAAGATAGAACTCAGCCGACCTCAATCTGAAGAGGCGATGCTTGATCAAATGCTTCTGAATGCTCCTGACTCATGGCTTTCACGAGCAGGCGCACTTAAAAAGCGTGAAGCTTTAAGAGAAATGTTAAATGAAGGTCAGATAAAATTAGCCGATTCAGAGAATAAACCGCTCGAACCTAATACGGCATTTAAAGAGGCATTCGTTGCTGCCTTTCGTACTCGTGAATTTAAGGGAGCTTTTAGCTTAAAAGTTTTTGGACATCTTTGGGGAGAAAATTCAAAGCTCGGGCCTAAAATGAAGGCTGAGCTCGAAAATTTACTAGCCCTCGAAAGTAGGCGAACCGAAGCTCTTATTAAAATGAGTTCACCTGTGATCGATGAGTTCGCACAGGGCGGAATTAGTTTAAAAAGTTCTCGTCAAAGTTTGCTTCGTGAACTTGGTGCCAGAAAAAATTTAAAACAAATTGAACTGAATTACCTTAAGCAGCGAAACGAAATCATCAATCGCATTGTAGGTATTCCAAGTCGATCAGAAAGGCGGGTCGGTATTGAGGATGGATCTTTAGCATATGAGTTTACGTTTTTACCTCGTTATATTTTAGGACCTTGGCTCCATCCCTTAAGTGAGAAGAAACTTTTAAAGAACGCAAAGATTGATAGGCCTGAGAGCGCCATGATCAATCCCAATAAAAATCCTGAAGCCGGAAGTAGATATACTCAGCTTCTACCCGGTGAAACCTTTGCGCCCCGAAAATTGCGTAGTGGTTGCCTTCGCAGTCTTAGATTTTTAGGTCGAAGTGCCGGCATTTCGATTGCAAGTTTAGGATTGGGAGTGGGACTTTGGGGTTTAGCGAATCGCCCGCTTGAGCCCGATGCTATTCTTGATCAAGAAGAGAAAAAACAGAATGATTTGGCTCAAAAAAATAATCTTCAAAAAGATGAATCTCTCAAAAGAGTTTCAAAATCAATTTATCTTTCTGTCCTTGCCGCGCAACTTAAAGATGCCCTCATAATGCCCAGGCCAGGGCATCTTGAAAAATGGACAAATGCCGAAGGCAAAGAAGAAGTAAGATGGGTTGGTGCTCAAGAGAGTCTTAACCAAATTCGTATGAAAGCTGGCTTACCAGAACTTGAAGTTATTATTCTGCCTGATTCAATGACAGATCCTCTTGAAGAAACAGCGATGAATGCGTCTGCTTACGCTCTCGTTAAAATAAAAGAAGATGCTACGGATGTCTCGCTTGATGAGAGATTCGAAAATGCTGCTTACGGCATTGTACTTAAATTTGATTTAGTACCAGAGGGTTCTAATTTGAGTTTGGCGCTTAAACTGCAAATGAAATCCGAAGATATTCCTCAAAAATTAGGATGGAATTTTGCTGGCTATCATATTCTTGAAGGCGATGATTTGGCTCGCAGCCTGATTCGTCTTAAAAAATCTGAGCTTTCTAAGGTCCCTGAGCTTGAGCTTAATCGTGAACCCGCCTTGGGCTTGCTCTATCAATCAAAGTGAGACGAGCACCTGCTTAAAATATGTTTTATCGAACAGGGTCAAAAATTGTCGAAAGACGGCAAGACTGTGACAACAAAAGTTAATCGAAAAAAGCTTGTCTTTTCATGAGCTTATATCAAGCTGCACCGCGTCAAAAGGAATATTGCATAATAGCCGCAGAGGTTCGAACAACCGGCTGGGCGGCTATATAAAGGGAGGCTCAGTAGGGGAGTTTGGGCTTATTGTAGTTAACGAAGTGATTTGTCTTAGAAGCTTTATGAAGGGAGCGTTTATGAAATTGACCACCATCAAATTAATCTCAGGATTACTTTTGGTATTCTCCACACTATCTCTTGAATCAAGAATTGTTCCTTGTGAGGAGGATTCTAGTGGAGAGTGCATTATTAGTTCTTCTGACGAAGAGTGATCGAGCAGCTTAGGCTCATCGTATGAGAGCTTCTAGCGAATCAAGAATACTGAATTACGAGCAGGGGAAGATCAATGTCGTTTATATATTCATCTAGTGTTATCGGGCCTGGACGACTGAGATCTTCTTCTCGTGGTTCAGCGATCGTTACCGTGGTTTTAATTGTTGGGCTACTTATGGTTGCCTCGCTCGCTTTCTTGAAGCGCAGTTCTAATTTTCTTTCAATGGGAAAGCTTCATAAAGAAGCCATCAGTGTCGAACTTCAACTCAACGATGCTCAGGTTCGAGCCAAAAATAAGCTAAAAAGAGCTGTGGATGGAATTATACTTTCGGGCAAACTTCGCTTTGTTAACGGGCCGACCTACGAAACCTTTAATAATATTTCAAATCAATACGCCTCGAACTCACTTTCATTTTTGCAAGGCCTCGTTAAACAACAAGCCTACTCAGGTTCCGGTACACTTAACTCGGCTCATGAGTTCTCTAATTTTGATACGGCATTTCCCACTTCTTGGACAGATCTTGATACCAATGACGGACAATATTTTGAAGTCAAATACACTTTTACGCCGATTTCGATGTACAGCCAGAATAGTCCGGCACTTCTTCGATTCGATTATGAATATCGAATACAAGCTCGGGCTTACGGCCAAGAGTCATTTCAAAAGTTAGAGTCAGATGATGCTGGAGAGATCTCGGTTGAACTTTCTGGAGCTTCGTTTTCTCAATGGACGGTTTTTATGAATTCCATGAGAAATCAAAACGGATCTCTTCTTGTTTTTGCGGGGGGTAATACGTCAGCCCAAATTCAAGAAGTCTATGCTGGGCCTGTGCATGTCAACTCAACGCCTTATTTTTATGGTCATCCCGTTTTTACAGATGTATTTACTTCGACCGCCGCAACCTCAAGCTGGGTGAACTATAATGTTTCGGGCTATTCTTGTTGCGCCGACTTTCAAGGTGGATCTCAAGGTAGTGTTGCTTCGATCTCAATGCCCACACAAATTTTTAATACCTTGCGCTTAGCTGCCGGAGATACGAGCAATAATGCTGCGACCAATAATACAACCGTAACAAACGCGGAGCTAAGAGGATTTTTGGCTACTCACGCCACAGGTACAGTCTCTTCAGGTTCAACTGCTTTACCGGGTGGAATTTATATTCCTGTCGACAATAGTACGAGCTTAAATCCAACGGGTGGAATTTACGTCGAAGGTGATGCAAAAGTTAAAATGAATGTCGTGCAGGGTTCGACTGATTTTAATTCAACTCAGTGGTCGCAAATGCAGACAGCTCATAAGTCATGTAAGTTTCAAAAAATATCGGTGACCTCAATGACATCGGGAGTTGCTGCGCGAGATGTGTATATTGCAGATGATCCTTGCGATGTAACCTATGTTTATAATGCGACCACACCTGCAAGTTCTCCTGTCGTTTTGAATGGTCGCATTAACGGAAATCTTCATGTGAACGGAAAAATCGACGAGCTCGGTGGTGAGAGTCGAACTCGACCAGCCATTGCCACTGATTTTGGTTTTACTGTTTCAGCACAAAAAGATGTGCGCATTATTAACGATCTTCAATACGAAGATGTAAGTTACGTTACTCAAGCTGCCGATGGAACTCAGGGGTCAACCACTGTTGCTGACGCTTACGGTTCAGTTGGAGGCTCTGGAATATCTCCTACGGCTCAAGATATTGCCCCTAAAATAAGTTCTGATTCTCATACTATTCTTGGAATCGTTTCTGTAAGTCGTAACGTTATGATTCATACAAGTGCTCCAGCTAATATAAATATTCAGGGAGCCATTTTTGCGGGAAATTCGGCAGCGTATAACTCCAGCACAGGTTTGGGTTGTGGTAGTTCAGGTGCCAATACCCAGGGGTGCGGATTTGGATACGAAGCTTATTCAACAGCAACAGGTATGGGTGCGATTAAATTTTTAGGAAGTCTTGCAGAATATAAAGACCAAACTACTGGCGTATTGGCCTCACCACCGAGAGGATATGCCAGCCGATTTTATTACGATACGCGATTTAGACAAAAGCTGATGCCCCCCGCGTTTCCTATTTCGGATTCACCGAATGCTACCGCAGTCATTCGTCCTTACAAAACATTTAGAATTTCTAAAGCTACACCGTAAAAATTATTTGGCTAGACCAGTCCAGGTATCAATCAAAGCTTTTTCTTCAGCCGTCCAGTCCTTGAAAGACTGATGATTTTCGTTCTTTTTTACACTCAGAGTTTGAGATCCACTTGCTGCAAAAGTAGTATTTTTAACAATTACTCGATTGCGTCTGACTTGAGCCCAGTTCCAGCTTTCTGAAGCGCTGGCTTTATCGATTTGATAAAAAGTCTCAGCGGAGCTTGATGCCGCTCCCTTTAAATGACACCCTGATGTTGCGCATCCATCGGCGGCCGACGTTCGTGCTTTCGTAAGTGTCGAGAAGAGCTGAGAAGTAAAATAGGCCTCAGCCGAAAGCCCGCTTGCTTCAGGTCCACTGACGACGCTCTCTTCGGCGCCTTCTCGATCAATTTCAATATTGCCGCTACCGCAGCCCAAACTCATAAAACTCAGAGTAAACAAAAAGCTTAAGACTTGAATTTTTATACTTTTTAGAGAGATATCTGACTGATGCATACAGAAATTCCTTTTATTCAAGTCTTAACGACTAAGCTTACGCCTTAAGCTTGTAATGACAGCACGTATTTGATCAACTCTTTTATCTTCGCCGTAGTGGTTCAAAAATTCTGTATAACTAAGGAGTGCTTTTTGATTTTCTCCTTGAGCTTCTTCACAGACTGCTGTTGAAAGCATTTTATCGTTGCCAGGAATTTCTTTCTGAGAGAGCAGCCAAGGACAAGCTTCATCAAAGCGTCCTAACCCCAAAAGGCTAAAATTCTTTTGAATCTGTGCATTGATATCATATGGATTAATTTCGATCGCACGCTCATAAGACCTAAGTGCGGTTTCATATGAACGTTCGTTTAATGATTTTTGGCCTTTATCCATCCAGTAAGCGTAAGTGCCAACCGCGAATTCTTGATTCTGTAGAGGAAGAGCTGTAGCTTGAGGTGCAGTCGTTTCCGTAAAGGTCTTGCTCTGAAACCACGATTTAAACCCGTCGGCCTTGTACGTAAGATATAGAAAAATACTTCCAGAGATTGTGGCGATTAAAATCAAAGCCTTCACAGTCATTCGCTTAATTTCAAGTTTGGTCTTGGGATCATACAAAATGCGGTCAGTCCATTTAAGTTCCCCACCGGTTCTTTGAGAGTTTCCCGTTCTATAAATAGGCCGCGAATCACTTTGATCGAGCAGGAGTTCGTCGTCAGCTCCGCCAACTTCAAGAATATCTCGCCATCCTTCGCGAATTGAAACTTTATATCGATTCTGAAAATCCTGTGAAAAGACACCGCGCAGAAATTTGGCGACCGAACGAAGATCACTGCGGGGGTAGTATTTTTGTAAAAATCCCTGAATTGCATCAGCCATTTCGCCGCAGTTCTGAAATCTATTCTTCGTTTTAAGCGCCAGTGACTTCATTACGATTTTGTCGAGATCAGCAGGAATATCTTTTCGAACTTTTGCAGGATTGTTTACATCGGCTTTTCTCACTCTTTCTAGAGTTTCGATTTCATCAGGCATATAAAAAAGATTTCGAGTGGTAAGAAGCTCATAAAAGACGGTGCCTAAACTAAAAACATCGCTTTGCTGATCAAGAGGCTTTCCCGAAGCTTGTTCGGGGGACATATAAGAGAATTTTCCTTTCAGTACCCCGGAGCGCGTCGCTTCTCGACCCGCACTACTGACAGCTTTGGCGATTCCGAAATCTAAAACTTTTACTTCACCGTTGTAACTAATCAAAATATTAGGCGGGGAGATGTCGCGATGAACAATCGAGAGGGCATTGCCAAAAGAATCTTTTAAATTATGGGCGTAATCAAGTCCGAGCGCGCATTGATGAATGATGTGGCAGACGACGTCCATCGGAATATACATTCGATTTTCGGCACATTTTTTAAGAAGAGCGCTCACGTCTCGACCAAAAACATATTCCATCGCCAGAAAATAAGTGCCATCAATTTGACCAAAATCGAGGACTCGTACGCAGTTCGGATGTTTAAGCTGCAGAGAAATTTTTGCTTCCTGCAAAAACATCTGAATAAAATCGGTATTGTCAGAATAATCTTTAAGAATTTTTTTAAGAGTAAAAGTTTTGCCCTGAGTCGTTCGGGCCTTAAAAATCTGAGCCATTCCCCCTTTTGCGAGGGGTTCAACGACCGAATATCGGCCAAACTTATTTTCTTCGGTGGGGTTGGGAGTGGACATCCAGCCTTTACTTTACTCGAGTTTGGGCAGTTGAGCTCTTATTAAGATAGGATTCAAGCTCATTCAAAAGTTCAGCTTCAAGACCCCCATCACTCGGAATATCAATCCAATCATAATTATCTAAAGTCTGAGCTTCAATATGGGTTGAAACCAAAGATCCAGAGATATCGTCAGTAGTACGTAAAGTGACGCGATGCCGATCGCGCGGACCGTCGTTGGCCCAATCGGTGACAGCCAGTCCTCGCGCATGATCGCGCACTGTTACGTTATAGCCTTTTTGCCATTCTAAAAAATGCTCCGACAAAACAAGAGCTCTTTCTGAACTAACCTTTGCATTGAGAACCGTCTTTGGCTTTTGAGATTTTGCAATCTCTTGGTGCGTTACACAGCCTGCGAAAACATTTACTCCTAAAATTCCCCCCAAAATAATTCCCCTCACCTTAGTCATAAATCTAAACCGGGGTGATCCAATGCGAATATTTTTTATTTTGGCCAGTAACTACTGCAAAGAAGTTCTTTTGAATTTCGAGAGTAAGCTCTCCTGGCTTTCCGGATCCGATTTTTCTCATATCGATCTCGGCGACCGGAGTGATTTCGGCGGCAGTACCAGTGAGAAAAACTTCATCAGCATTATAAAGTTCGTCGCGAGTAATTCTGCGTTCAAGCACAGTCAGTTTTAAGTCTTGGGCGAGTTGAACCACGGTATCACGGGTAATACCTGATAAAACGGTTTCAACAGAAGGAGTGAAGATCTTTCCTTTTTTAACGACGAAAATATTTTCGCCCGTACCTTCAGCTAAAAAACCTTCAGGATCAAGCATCAGAGCCTCATCGAAACCCATTTTTCGGGCTTCAACTTTAGCCATAACACTGTTGATATAGTTTCCGGTAAATTTAGCCTTCGTCATCGCAATATTGGGATGATGACGAGTAAATGAAGAGATTTTAAGGCGAGATCCTTTTTTCATGGCATCCGCGCCGAGGTATTTTCCCCAGTCCATCGCTAAGACGGCGACGGAGAAGGGGTGTTTTTCGGTATCATAATAAACTCCGAGAGGCCCAGCATCTAAAAACCCAATAGGCCGTAAATAACACGGCCCAAGCTCGGCATTTTTAACCGTCTGTTTGCACGCATCTACTAATTCTTTAAGGTTATATTGAAGTGGGAGCATTCCTGTATGACAAGAATCAATGAATCTTTGCATATGGTCGTCACACCGAAAGATTCCTAATTTTTTATTCTGAAGTTCGTAAGCTCGAATGCCTTCAAAGGCGGCAAGGCCGTAATGAAGTGAGTGAGCCGTTATGTGGATTTTAATATCCGCTGCATTGACAAGAGTTCCGTTAAACCAGGCTTTTTTTCCTAGTTTGTTTCCGTAAGGTTTTCTATCGGTCATAACTTGTGCCACATTTGCCATCCGCGCCTCCCTTTGAGGTTATAATTTACGAGCTCTTGAGTTTTGCTTCAAGCAGCTTCTTTAAGGTTACCGGACTACCTTTACCTTGAAGAGCTTTTTGACATTGACCCATAAAAAATCCAAAAAGTTTCTCTTTGCCAGATCTGAATTCCGCCAATTGTCCTGGGTGATCGGCAATGATCTTATCAACTACTACGGCTAACGCAGATTCATCACTTACTTGAGATAGGCCACGCTCTTGAATGATTTTACTAGCGGGCTGCTTTTCAGCTCTCATAATTTCAAAAACTTCTTTGGCAAGATTGAGCGAGAGCGTTCCGTCTTTAACTTTGAGCAGAAGATCAGCCAGAGCATCAGCATCTGGATAAAAATGAGCCCAATCAGTTTCAATATTGCTGATTTGAGCTAAGACATTGGTTTGAATAAAATTTGAAGCTAGTTGATCGTCCCCTGTTTTCTTGGCAACGGTTTCGAAATAGTCCGCAAGTGCCATCGATGCCGTCAGAACTTCGGCATCATAAATCGAGCGATGATAATCTTTAATAAATCTCTCCATCCGTTCAATTGGCAGTTCAGGCAGAGATTGTTTGGCTGCATCTAATTCTGTTTTTGAAATACTAAGTGGAAGTAAATCAGGCTCAGGCATATAGCGATAGTCGGCAGCTTCTTCTTTTGATCGCATGGAGACGGATTTGTTTTGATCGGCATCCCAGAGACGAGTCTCCTGTTTTATTTTACCTCCTTCTTCAAGAGTTTCGTATTGGCGAATAAGTTCGTAAATTAAAGCTTTTTCGAGGTGGCGAAAGCTATTGATATTTTTGAGTTCAACGCGCGTCCCGAATTTAGTTTCGCCGCGCAAGCGAATGCTCACATTTGCGTCGCATCGGAAGTTTCCTTCTTCGAGATTTCCATCGCAGGCATCGAGATAGCGAAGCACCAAATGCAATGCCTTTAAGTACGCTACGGCTTCTTCGGCTGAACGAATTTCTGGCTCAGAAACAATTTCGATTAGCGGAACACTCGATCGATTGAGATCGACAAGAGAAATTCCTCGATCATCAAAATGAAGATTCTTGCCTGCGTCTTCTTCAAGATGAATACGGGTGAGATTAATTGTTTTCTTTTGCCCGCCTAAATAAAACGAAACACAGCCCTTTAGAGCATAGGGACGATCGTACTGAGAAATTTGATAGCCCTTCGGCAGATCGGGGTAAAAATAATGTTTGCGTGAAAAAACACTCAAAGGTTGAATCGAGCAATTAAGAGCGAGTCCTGTCTTGATCGCAATTGCAATAGCCGCTTTATTAATGACCGGAAGCGCCCCCGGCATTCCTGTGCAAACAGTTGAAACTGCGGTGTTTGGAGCTTCACCATAAGCATTCGCCGAAGGGGCCATAAGTTTTGTTTTGGTTGTAAGTTGAGCGTGAACTTCAAGCCCCACCACCATTTCGTATTTTTCGAGAACTTTTTCTAACATTGCAGAGCCCCTTTCTTATAAGGAGCGGCTCTTTCGTAAGCACCGAGAGCGGCGAATAATTTTGCTTCTTGATAGGGCCCGCCAATAAATTGAGCGCCAATCGGTAAATTTTTTGAGTCATTTCCGATAGGGAAGGCAATGGCGGGGTTACCAGCTAAATTACACGAGACCGTAAAAATATCGAGAAGGTACATTTGCAGTGGATCGCTAACTTTAGAGCCGAGTTCAAAAGCAGTGCAGGGAGAAACCGGCGCAAAAATCACATCAACTTCTGAAAGCGCTGATAAAAATTCTTTTTGCAGAATAGAGCGAACAAATTGAGCTTTCGAATAAAAAGCATCGTAATAGCCGGAGCTCAGAGCGAACGTTCCAAGCATTATTCTTCTCTTTACTTCATCTCCAAATCCTTCGGAGCGTGATTTTATAATGAGATCTTTAAGTGATGAGTAAGACGAAGCGCGATGTCCGTACCTAATTCCATCATACCGAGCGAGGTTGCTGGCTGCCTCTGCGGTCGCGACTAAATAATAGACGGCAATTCCATATTCGGTATGGGGAAGAGAAACTTCTTTAAGAATTGCTCCCTCTCGTTTAAAAATTTCGAGAGCTTGCTCATTGGCCTTTTGAATATCAGGTTCAATTCCACCCATCGAAAAATATTCTTTAGGTAAACCAATTTTAAGTCCTTTGAGTGAACCTTTTTTGACAGAATCAGAATATAAATCAACAGCAACCGGCATACTCGTCGCATCGCGTTCGTCTCGACCTGCGATCACTTGCAAAATTTCGGCGCAATCGAGAGCATCGTCACCGAAAGGTCCCACTTGATCGAGAGAGCTTGCAAAGGCAATTACTCCCGAACGTGAAACTCGTCCGTACGTTGGTTTGATTCCGGTAATTCCGCAGAACGCAGCTGGAAGGCGAATGCTTCCTCCAGTATCGGTGCCGAGTGAGCCGACAGCCATTTCTGAGGCGACCACAGCAGCTGAACCTCCGGAGCTTCCACCCGCTGTTCGAGTGAGATTGATAGGGTTTCGCACGACACCAAAAGAAGTATTTTCGTTACTACTTCCCATTGCGAATTCATCGCAACCTGCTCGGCCAATAAAAAGTGCACCTGCTTTTTCAAGTTTTTCAATAACGGTTGCGGATCGTTGAGCTCGATAGCCAGCAAGCATTTTGCTACCCGCCGTGACAAGTTTGCCTTTGATTGAGATCATATCTTTAATCGCAATCGAAAGACCGGCTAAGGGAAGATCAGATTTTTTATCGTCCCAAAGTTTGGCTTGGGCCGTAATATCGTCTTCAAAAATTTCGAGAAGTGAATTTGTTTTTTTGTTTCGCTCACGAATAAGCGGCAATTGTTTTTCGTAATATTCTTTGTAGCCAATTTTACGTGTGCGAAACGACTCTCTGAGTTGTGCTAGGCGTCCCATTCTTACCTCTCAATAATAGAAGGAACTTCATATAGAAGTTGTCCAGGAAGCCCGCCTGTTTTTGGAGCGGAAGCCAGAGCTTCTTCGTTTGTCGTAAGAACTTGGTTAATTTCTTGGCCTTCGTTTTCAGTTCTGAGTGTGATTGATGGGTCAAGTTTCATGACTTCGTAAAATTTACTGAGAATATGAAACGCACCCATTTCAGCAGTTTGTTCGGGAGTCATTTTGACCTGATCAAGTTTTCCTACATATTCGAGAATATTATCAAACTGAGCCTGAAATTTACTCCGTTGTTCGGGGCCGAGTTCGAGATAGGCAAGTGAAGCAATTTTTTCGACATCAACATGAGCCATACGGCTCTCAGATTGGGATAAACAGGGTAAATGATCAAGCTGTACCTACTCGTTTGAGGGGTTGATTTCGAAGTTCGGCGATTGACATAAGCAAGAACCTTTAGGAAGTCTTAAGGACTATGAATATGAAGGCGAATGATCTCCGAAAAGGCTATGTTATTAAGTTTAAAGACCGACCCTGTCGAGTCGTCTCAGCAGTTCACCATACGCCCGGAAATCTAAGAGCCATGGTTCAGGTTGAAATGAAAGACCTCACTTCTGGCAATAACCTGGCCAATCGTTTTAGATCTGACGATACCGTCGAAAAATTAAGCATGGATATCATCTCGATGGAGTATCTGTATCAAGAAGGCGATAATTACGTCTTTATGAACACCGATAATTACGAACAGACCTATATTTCGGCAAAATTTCTCGAGGATATGGCTGGCTATATGCTGCCTAATTCAAAGGTCAGCGTTTCTTTTATCGAGGGAAAGCCTGTTTCGGTTGAACTTCCTCCCAAGGTAACTTTGAAAGTTACCGAAACCGAACCCGGCATCAAAAACGCCACCGCGACAAATGTTCTTAAACCCGCCACTTTAGAAACCGGCATCAAAGTTGGAGTTCCTCCTTTTATTAATGAAGGCGAGAGCATTATCGTGAGCACTGAGACAGGGGAGTACCTGAGTCGCGCTTAAGAAATTGCTATCGTTACGAAGGTAGATTGCAGGGTCAAATTCGAAGTGGTATTCATAACTAATTGAAATTATTAATATTTTTTTGCCATCCAGCTTTGGTGGCGAGTCGGTAGCCTAAGTGCATGAGATCGCATAGAATATTATTGATAACGATTATCAATAATATTAGGGTGAAATTATGAACCTAAGTTCAAAGTCTTTTGGTTTTGAGGGTGTTGTTAAGGGATTTAGTGGCGACGAATTCCTTCTAAATCGTTTGATTGATTTGGGTATTGTGAGAGGAGAGCAAATCTCCGTGGAGGGGCGAACTCTTTTTGGCGATTATATCGTAGCTGCTAGAGGCACGAAGATTGCGCTGAGAAAAGAAGAAGCCCGATGCATTCTAGTTTAGCTGAAGCTGCGTTTAAGTATCGTATTGCTCTCGTTGGTGCACCCAATGCAGGTAAGACGACTCTCTTTAATTGGCTGACAGATTCCAATTACGAAACAGTGAATTACCCTGGAGCGACGGTTGAAACAAATCTCGGCTCGATCGCTGAAAAATGGGGTGGTGATCTTGAGATTTACGATACCCCGGGCACTTATAGTTTATTTCCTAAATCGTATGATGAAGAGATTGCTGTTAAGGCGCTCTTTGAGCATCCAAAGTTCGGTCAGCCTGCGCTCATTATCGGCACTGTTGATGCGACTCAGATTTCACGACATTTATTTTTAATTAAACAGCTTCAGCAAGCTGGCTTCACCGTTGTTGTTGCGCTTACCAATATGGATTTGCTTGAAGCTGAGGGACGTTCGATTAATTTTGAATTACTTACGGCAAAACTGGGCTCACCTGTTGTTCCAGTCTACGGACAAACAGGTACGGGTGTTGCACAGTTGATCGATAAAATTCGAGAGACTCTTCCTCTGGCTTCTACAAAAATTTCGAAACTTCCTAAATGGAACAGCGATAAGTGCGAAGCAACCTATCAAGAGCTTTTAAATCTTCGTAGCGCGGTCATGATCGATAGTGCGGAGCGATCTAAAAGTATAAAGACTGCAGTTTCGCAATCGAAAAAAATTGATCGGTGGTTGTTACACCCAGTTTTCGGCCTCTTTTTATTCTGTACGTTTATGGCAGTTTTATTTTCTTCCATTTTTTGGTTTGCGCAACCGGCGATGGATTTTATTGACGGAAGTTTTTCGTGGCTTGGTGAGTTGGCTGCGCAAAATTTACCTCCCGGACTTTTTTCGAGTTTTATTCAGGACGGCGTAATTGCGAGTATCGGAGCAGTTTTGGTTTTTGTTCCCCAGATTGCTATTTTATTTTTGGGGCTTTCTTACTTTGAAGACTCCGGTTATCTCGCTCGTGCTGCGACTTTGATTGATCGCCCGCTTTCAAAGCTTGGTCTTAATGGAAGATCATTTGTTCCACTGCTCGCCGCAAATGCCTGTGCAATTCCTGCCCTTATGGCAGCGCGAACTATTTCGGGTCGTAAAGAAAGACTTATCACCATGTTTATTATTCCGCTGATGAGTTGTTCTGCTCGCTTACCTGTTTACGCACTGCTCTTAGCTTTTTTGTTAGTCAATCAGCCTGCATGGATTGGTGGATTAAGTTTGGCGGCTATTTATATTTTAAGTTTATTCGTTGGTTCGATTGCTGCCGCGATAGCTAATAAAATTCTTAAGATTGATTCGAAATCCTTTTTCATGCTCGAACTTCCTGTCTATCGAAAGCCTGTTTTACGTTCGGTTTTAAGGCAAACCTACCTGCGTACCAAAGGTTATATTACGAAAGCAGGACCACTGATTTTTATTTTGTCGGTAATCATCTGGGGAATGACGACATTTCCACAATACGAACACGAAGATAAATCTGAGCGACTTCAGTCGTCGTATGCTGCTGTTATCGGAAAAGTTTTTGAGCCGATTATTGAGCCCATGGGAGGAGACTGGCGTGTGGGTGTAGGACTCGTCTCTGCTTTCGCAGCTCGAGAAGTTTTTGTTTCGTCGATGGCGATAGTTTTCAATATTACTGATGAAAATGAGGATTCGATGCAAAAAACTTTGCTCACTACTATGCATGAAGCCAAGAATCAAAAAGGAGAGGCGCTCTTTACTCCTGCCTCAGTGATTGGTTTGATTTTGTTTTTTATGATCGCTCTTCAATGTATGGCGACAGTGGGTGTAGCGAGACGAGAGTTTCAGTCGACCAAGTGGGCGCTTATACAGCTTATCGTCTTTAATGGCGTCGCTTATATCGTCGCCGTGACTGCTGTTCAAGGCTTACGTGCTATTGGAATTGCTTAGAAAACATTATCTAATATTGATCAATCTACTTCCCAGTTTGCAGGTGCAACAGCTCTTTCTCCATCAATCGTCAGTGAATAGGCGTGTAATCCAAAGCCTTCTTTCCATTCTGTCCCACCATATAAGACATCCCCCCGCAGAGGATGGCCAAGAACGGCAAGGCCAGCCCTAATTTGATGGCGCTTGCCGGGGCCAATAAGCTCAACTTCGAGAAGAGAAAAATTGCCAAGCTTCTTAAGAATCTTCCACCGACATTCTCCCCTATCTTGAGAGCTGCCTTTATCTGTAACGGTAATTTTTTTTGATCCTTTATATCGACTTGTAAAATAAAGTTTAAACGAAGTTTGCTTAGGCGTACCGCTCGCGAGTGCATGGTAAATCTTTTTTAGACCGCCTTTAGAGCTCTGCATTTCAGATTTTAATTTCTCATAAGCGTTCTGATTTTTAGCGGCAAGTAGACAGCCTGAAGTTAGTTCATCGAGTCGATGCACAAGCCCTGCTTCTTTAAGCGAGGCGCATTCGAGTCGTTCTTTACGTAGCCATTCTTCGATGCAACCCCTGCAATCTTTTTGATGAACAGAGTGCAAGCCCGATGGTTTGTCGATGACAAGCCAGTCGGTTGTTTCTTTGAGAATTTTCATTTTGATACGATGGCGTCGGTTTTTTCGATAGCCGAGTAGCGGGCTGCCAATTCTTCTCTTTCGGGTTCGGTAAGAGTCGATTTGGAGGTGACCACAATCGACTGTTCTTTTTTTGTTTTAAGATCTTTTGCCACAGCTTGAACAATACCATTCGAGTCGATCGAAAAAGTCACTTGAATTTCGGGCTCGCCGGCCCTCTGAGCAGGAATATCTGTCAGGGTAAATTCACCAAGCAGGGTGTTCTCAGTGGCAAGGCGACTTTCACCTTGAAGAACCTGAATTTTTACTGAGCGCTGATTTTCGGTCACCGTCGTAAAAACATGGCTGGCCTCAGTAGGAATAGTCGAATTTTTTGGCACCAAAATCTGAGTGAATCCACCCGCAGTTCGAATGCCTAAGCTCATAGGCGTAACATCCAACAGCATCACTGGGGATTCTTCTTGAATTAATGATCCCCCTAAAATCGAAGCTCCAATGGCAACAGCTTCATCGGGATGAACATTCTTTGCTGGAGGACGACCAAAAAATTCTTTCACCTTTTGTTGAACCAGTGGAATACGTGTTGAGCCGCCAACCAATAGAACATCATCGATATCAGTGACTTTAAGTGCTGCCATATCAAGAGCCGATCCTGAAATTTTAAGCGTCTCTTCGACGAGATCATCGATGATTTTTTCAAAATCTGCCCGATTCAAAATTCTTCTTAAATGCTTTGATTCGGAACCTTTAGAAGTCAAGAACGGCAAATTGATTTCGGATTCAAGTGAATTCGACAACTGACATTTCGCTGACTCAGCAGCGTCTTTGAGTCTTTGTAGTGCCATCTTATCGTCTCTAAGAGAGTATCCATGTTCTTGCTCAAACTGCTTCGCAACGAAATCAATAATTCGTTGATCAAAATCTTCACCGCCGAGGTAGGTATTTCCAGCAGTGGACAAAACTTCAAACGTATCTGAGCTAATATCGAGAATCGAAATATCAAAAGTTCCACCTCCCAAATCATAGACAGCAATTTTTTTATTAACTTTCTTTTTGTAACCAAAAGCAAGTGCGGCTGCGGTGGGTTCGTTCACAATTCTTAAGACTTCAAGGCCTGCGATATAGCCTGCATCTTTGGTCGCTTGTCTTTGACCGTCCGAGAAGTAAGCAGGTACGGTGATTACTGCTTTTTCAACTTTGGCATTGAGAGCTTCTTCAGCAATCAGTTTGATCTGCTTTAAAATAAGCGCAGAAATTTCAGGAATTGAAAATTTTCGTCCTTGAACTGAAACTCTTGGGTCACGATTGGGCCCCGGCACAATTTTAAAAGGTGATGATTTAATTGCGCGAGCGACTTCGGGTGCATCAAAATTTCTGCCGATAATTCGCTTGGCTGCATACACAGTATTTTCTGCATTCGTGACGGCCTGACGTTTTGCGATATGTCCAACCATCGGAGTTCCATCAGGATTAAATGCCACAATAGAGGGCAGAGTCCTATAGCCGCCTTTTTGTTCCAGAACCCGAGAGCCGTCGGCTTCCATCACAGCAACACATGAATATGTTGTACCTAGATCAATACCAAGAACGTAGTCTTTCACTCTCTTTATTCTACCCATTTTCAGATGCCAATTGGGAGAAAGTCTTCGTTTGATGCGGAGCATCAGATGTCTGGGTCGCTCAAAATAAGGTTTTCGAATAATTTTGGTTTAATTATGAGAATGATTTGGGCTAGTAATTAAATTCCCAAGAAACTTGTTGAACTTGAAGCAGCCAAAACCGAACGATAGATCCAATAATATCTGAGAGTTCTTGAAGCCGCTGAGGTTTTCTTAGATAACAATTTGCATGCGCCATCAAACATTCTCGGACATCCTTTTCGTAGTCTGAAGATGAAATCACGATAACTGGAATCACTTTAAGTTTCTCATGAGTTTTAATCGCAGTGAGTACTTCTTTTCCGTTCATACCTGGAATGTTGAGGTCGAGAATAATAATGTCAGGTGTGGGAGATTGTTCGTGAGGGTGCTCTTTCAGAAGAAAGGGCATAACTTGATCGCCGATTGTTAGTGAATGAATTTTGGCGTTAACATTGGCGCGACCGATTGCTATCTGCATTAAATTGATATCTGATGCATCGTCTTCAACGATCAAAATATTCTTGCCTGGCGACTTCATAAGTTTAAATTAATCCTTCGTTTGGACTAAGTTCGGAAGAGAGAAGAAGAACTTTGAGCCTTTCTTAGGCTCTGATTCTACCCAAATCTTGCCCCCATGTTTTTCAATCACTTTCTTTGTAATACTTAAGCCAATTCCATTTCCCTCATATTCCTCTTGGGTATGTAAACGTTTAAATACTTCAAAGATGCGGTCAATATGTTTAGGTTCAATTCCAATTCCGTTGTCTTCAACGCAAAAAACCCAGGTCTTATCAGCATCAGATTGCCTACAAGAAATTTTAATTTGGCAGTTTTCCTTGCAGCGGTACTTAATAGCGTTGCCGATAAGGTTCTGAAACACTTGTGCGATAGAAAAAGGAGCTACCGTAAGGGTCGGGAAGTCTCCTTCAATTTCGATTTTACAGTGAGAATCTTCAATCGCCTTAAGAAGATTGCTTCGAGCTAAATCAAGAGGCTCTCTTAAATTAACATCTTTAAGATCAAATTTTCCTCTCGAAGCCTTTGAATATTCAAGCAAAGCTTGGACAAGCGAAGACATTCGATCTGCACCTCGTTTGATAAATCCAAATGCTTTTTGAGAATCGGGGCTTAAAGTGTCGCCCAAATTATCCTGAAGAATTTCTGACCACGAGCGAATGGCTCTTAAAGGTTCACGTAGATCATGGGAGGCAACATAAGCAAAACGTTCAAGATCTTCATTTGACTCCTGAAGCTTGTCTCGTTGACGAATAAGTTCGCTTTCGAATTTTTTTCGTTCTGAGATGTCGACAATCGAACTAATTACGAAATTTCCATCGCTGGTAAAAAGAGGGGTCAAGCCAATCTCAACTGGAAACTCAGTACCATTTTTTCGCAGAGCAAAGAGATCTCTTCCTTGACCCATAGGACGAGCTTTTAGATTATTGAGAAACATTGATCGATACTGCGGATGTTGCTGACGATAACGCTCTGGCATCAGCATTTCAACAGGTTGACCCAGTAAGTCATCTCGAGAATAGAGAAACAGCTTCTCCATCTGCTGATTGACGAGTACGATTTTTCCTAAAACATCGGTGAGAATAATGGCATTCGGTGCAGCATCGATAATTTTTTGTAATCGAGAGCGAGATTCTTGAAGTTCTCTAAAATTATTTAAGTTTTCAAGAGCTGCGGTAATGAGGTGGGCAACAAAAGTTGAGAGCTCTTGTTCTTCTGGTCCATAAGCAGTTGAGATTCGATCATTGAATGCGAAAATGGCATAGGTATTTTTTTCGTCGACCAGAATTGGAATTCCCAAAACTGATCTCACGCCTTGAACGGCGAAGCTTTCGCTAAAGTCGTGAATTTGCAAATCATCGAATGTGAAAGCTTGTTTTCTTACCAAGACTTCTCGGACAAGCGTTTGGCTGACTTCTGAATTAAGTTCTGAATAGGTTTTAAGCGTTTCGTACTGAAAATTATCTCCGTCACCATGAATTTCAACAATAGCACAGCGGTCTGCATTAAATAGACTGGCCACTAAATCGACGGAGCTTAACAAGAGTTCCTGCCGATCCATACAGGTGAGTAGCTTAGAGCCCATAGCTTGAATCGATTTAAGTTGATGATAGATGGCGGGAGAGGCCTTTCTAATATCATTATTTTCTAAATAGTTATGCGAAGAATTATTTTTAGAAGATGTTGAATTGTTTATTTCTTGAGGAATCTCAAATTCGCTTATTTCTAAATTCTGAACAGATTTCAGTTGTATTCCTGCCTTGTAGGTAAGTTCAACTTCATGAGCTGCCCCCTGCCTTTTTGCGACTGAAAGGGATTGATTAAGGTATTTAAAGGCCGCTTGCATTTTGCCTTTGTATCCCAGATAGAGAGCTTTTTCGCGAAGCGAGTGGGGAAGATTATTTTGATAGTAATGTGAGATTGCTACGGTTTTATCGACAGCAGACTTCCATTCGTTGAGCTCTTCGTGGCGTGCCTGAATTTTATAAAGATTTTCATTCTCAAAACTGAGTCGAATGGCAGTCGCGTACCATGCATAAAGTGGCACGATATATTCTTGTCTAAATCCCGCTTTCTCAACGAGTAGAATTCCGCTTTTAAGAACTTGCATAGCTTCTGAGAAGCGATTGAGCTTCATCAGACAAATTCCATGAGCTTGCAGACTTTCAGCCCTGGTATGAATATCTTGGCTATCCGATAATGCTCTTTCAATACATGAAAAGGGTAGATCGCCTTGGGCTGCTTTGGCCCATATTGAAACCGAGATCACCGAGCTTTGGTAGTCCCCAATTCTTAAGGCACCATCATAAACTTGACGAGCAAGAGTGACTGCTTCTTTTAGGCGACCTAAACGGTAGTGAGCATACGCTGCATGCCAACTGGCCGTATTGGCTTCCCACTGATCGCCAGTTTTTCTTAAAATGGAGCTGGCTTCTTCACAAGCTTCGATTGTTTCTTCAAACTGTGATGATCCGTATTTTACTACTCCGAGAAAATGTTTGGACTGACCTTGTCCCCAGAAATCCGAAAATTTTTGACGGATTGCGAGGGATTTTTCAACATAAGCTTGAGCTCGTTTAAACCAAGGCACCATGGTTAAGACGGGGCCATGCTCAGAGTAGGCCTGAGCTAGATCTAAACTATCTGAAAATCTCTCACATAGATTCATTTCTTTAAAATGAGACCAAGCGCATGCGAGTCTTCCGCGCGTAAACCAATATGTATAGGTAATACGGCTTAAAATTCGAGCAGCTAACTTCTCGTTCGAATTCATCACTCGACGTCGACGATAAAGCCAACGAGGGAGGCAGGAATGAAGAGTTTGAATAAATACTTCCCAGATCAGAGGCAGAACAAAAGATGAATAGATTTTAATTCCCAAAACAGTCAGAGCTTTCTCAAGAGCATAGGCCGCATCTTCTGTCTTACCTTGTTTAAACGAAAGTTCGCCCTTTAAACTCCAGAGGTGAGCCGTATTTGGTTTATTGAGTGAAAGTTTAAAAATTTCATCCAAGGTGAGCGACGCTTCTTGGTATCGACCACGAAGCATTTGAACTTGGAGTAAATTAAAAAAGACATAAGCTTGAATAAAGGAGCCATGTTTTTTAATTCCTCGTACTGCAATTTGATATTCTTCTTCAGCTACCTTAAGTGAGCTCTTTTCGCGTGCATCAGCTGCCGATCGCAAGGCAAATGGAAGAGCTTTGTCTGATAGGCCGGCAGCATCGAAGTGGTACGAAATCTCAAAAGGATGCTGCGATTTGTAAGTCTGATAAAATTCAGCCATGTTAAGGTGAATCTTCGTTTTTTCAGCGTCACTCAGAAGTGAAAGTAGATATTCTCGAATTTTATCGTGAAAAAAATGAAAATCGCCGTTTGGTTTTTCGGAGATGATTTGACGCCTCAAAGCTTGCTCAAGACCTTCAATAATTGCGAGACGAGGTAAGTCAGTTGCGGCAGAGAGAAGGTTAAGGTTGAAAGCTTTTCCCGCCACCGAGGCTACCTTTAAAATTGAAATGGTTTCGTCTCTTAGATTTCTTAACCTTAGTTTAAGAATCGCAGCGGCTTGCTTCGACGGTTCAATGTTTTCGTCGATTTCAAACATCTTCCATTCATTGCCCTGGTAAACCAAATTTTTTGATTCAACTAAGCCCCGTAAAAGTGCGGACGCCATAAAGGGGTTTCCCTTAGCGGTATCGTAAATCAAATCGCAAACTTTAGAGGGCAAAATTCCAGCCATTGAAACAAGTAATTCTTTAGTCTCGGTTTGATTTAAGGCAGAGAGTTTGAGTTGACGGGTCCATTGCATTTGTCTCAAATTGTGAAAGGTATCGACCTCTTCTGATCTAAAGGCGACGATTATTAAAGAGAAACTAGAAATCTTTTTACGTGCAGTTTCAGAAAACCAAAGTTTAAGAAACTTACTTGAGAGCTCGTCCGCCCATTGAAAATCGTCTAGAAGAAAAACAATCGGATGGCCAGCGATACCCAATGTGGAAAATAGCTGAAACAGTGCCTGCATACTGCGAGCTTCACCAAATGCTTCAGGACCTGAATTTTTTTGAGCTGGCTTAAGGGGCTCAAAGATTTCTTTAAAACCTGGAAATATTTCAACTAAGGTTCCGGCATAGTCTGACAAGCTTATTCTAAGGCGTTCCGATAGATCTTTATCTTTAGAACAAAGAAGAGAAATGCCTCTAAATGTTTCTAAAAAAACTTGAAAGGGAACATTGGCCACTTGATCTCGGCCTTGGCCCCAAAGAATTCGGATGTCAGAGGTCTGACATTTTCTAGAAAATTCTTGAAGAAGCTTTGTTTTTCCCCCACCCGATTCTGCTTCAACCGAGTAAACGTGGCTAGGGCCCAGACGAATCGTATCGAGTGCTCGCGAAAGCTCCTGAAGTTCTGTTCTTCTTCCGATAAAACTTGGATAGGTAAGACTGGATCTCTTATCTTGAAGTCCAACGGTGAACGATCTTTCAGCATCTTTTTTGATTAACTTTTCAATTTCAATCAGATCAAAGAGAAGGCCGTCGGTTGACTGGTAGCGATCCTTAGGATCCTTTTCAATAAGATGATTGATCAAATCCAAAACTGGTTCAGGAGGCTTGGGATTAAGAGAGTAAAGGGCAGGGCGTTCATAAAGTTGTTTGCGTAGAATGTCCGATAAGTTTTTTGCATCGAAGGGGGGTGCTCCCAAGAGACATTCACTTAATAACATTCCCAGAGAATAGAGATCAGATTTATCGTCAACGCTAGCTTCAATAAGTCCCGCTTGCTCAGGAGAAATATAAAGAAGTGTTCCGAGTAATTCTTCTGAAAATGCGAGTTCTGGATCGAATGATTTAGCAAATCCAAAATCAATCAGACGCGCTTGGTCGTACATTCCCGATTGAGGAACAATCACATTCTGAGGTTTGATATCGCGATGTAAAATTCCCTCTGCATGAGCTTCTTTAAGAATGCTGGTTAAGCTTTTTGCAATTTGAATTGTTTCAAGAGCGCTAAGCGATTTCTTTTTAATAATTTCATTGAGTGGAATTCCCTGAACGAAAGGAGTGATGAGAAATGCTTTTCCAAATCTTTCTTCAAAGTGAATGACTTCGGGCAAATTAGGGGCGTGACGAGTTTGAAGAAGGGATGCTTGTCGAATGAGCCGAGTATAGGTTGCTGAATCTGCTTTTGAGTCAGCCGATTTAATAATTACTCGCTCCTGAGTCTGTGTGTGTCGTCCTATATATGTGACACTTCCAGAGTTGGATTTAAGAATATTTTCTGTGCAATAAATTCCTCGACTTGTGTGAAAAGTCAGAGGCTCGTCGAAGAAAATTTGAGAAGGTGCTTGCATCGTACTACTACCACTTCATTCGAGCACTAAGTCCTCAATTTGAGAAGAGATGCCTCAAATAAGAAGATTCCGTCAAAATCGTAAAAATGTGTTTTTGGATACAATTACTCCTCATTATCCTCCAGGCTTTAAGGAGGTATTTTCAATATTCTTTAGTTAGGTGGACCCTCATTCAAAGGTGATAAACTATTAACATATATTTATATTTAAGCGATGCGTTAAATGATGAAATCGAGCGAGGAGATAGAGGAAGTGACAATTGACTCACAGGACAATTCTGCCCAGGCGATTATGCCAGTCGTGCCTAAATTTCGACGTATACTTTTAGTTGAGGATCACGAGGCGGATGCTGCATTAACGACTCGCCAACTTAATTTAGCACTCGAGAATCAGATTGATATTCGGGTCACCTCTACACTGGCTGAGGCGCTTGACGTACTCAAACAAAAATCATTTGAAATTATTTTACTCGATTTAAGTCTGCCCGACAGTGACGGGCTCGCTAGCCTCAAAGCTTTGAAAGCTGAGGCTTCTCATACGCCGATTATAGTTCTCACCGGAACTCTCAATGAAGCCTTGGGAGCTCAAGCTGTTGCAATGGGAGCACAAGATTTTCTCTTTAAGGGCGATATTGATTCAAAACGTCTGGTGAGATCTCTTGAGTTTGCCCACGAGCGCTTTTTATATTCTCAACAATCTGATTCTCTCGATATGCCGCATTTGATTGCGTCGACAGAGTTGAGACTTAGAGATCTTGAAATCGATTTGATGAGTCATACGATTCGCCGGCAGGGCCGCGAAACAAATGACTTAACGCCCAATGAATTTAAAATCTTTTTACTCTTGTTTGAAAACCACGATGCAATCGTAAATCGTACTCAGATTGTTGATCGCATCTGGGAAAAAAGTGATGCGAAAATTTCTGTAAGAACAATTGATCGTCATATTAGCTCGATCAAAAAGAAGTGTAAGCATATCGGAGTAGAGATTCATACGATTTATGGTGTCGGTTATCGGCTTATTTTGTCCGAAGATCGGGAGTCATAAGATATGGGTTTGATTTTATTTTCTTTTCAATTTCGTTCGTTTCTTCACATATGTGACGTTAGTCGTACAAAGTTGATAAAATGCTCAGGACTTGGTCTGAAATTTTATTAAACAAATTGTATTGTGTGACTAAAGTCTTGGCGCAGTTTGGCTTTTCGGTAAAGCAGGTAGAATGGTGAGATAGAGATTTTCTCAACTGATGGAAGGAGAACGAGTTATGGGACTACTGAAAATACTCCGATTGCGGTCCGAGGCCGAAATACCCGAAGACATCTCTGCGTCAAAGATAGATGCTGAGGGGTTTCAGTCACTCGATAACATCAATATTCTTCTTGTAGAAGATATGAGATCCGACGCAGAACTTCTGTTACATATTCTTAGAAAAGTTCCGCCTATCAAACGGCCAGAACTTACGCATTGTATAAGACTCTCTGAAGGTCTTGAGGCTTTGAAAACAAAAAAATATGACGCGGTGCTGTTAGATTTATCTTTGCCCGACAGCTTAGGGCTTCAAACCATCGAAACTCTTCGAGCGCAAAATCCCACAATTCCAATTGTCGTTCTGACGGGACTTGATGATCAAGAGATTGGTTTGTCGGCGGTGAGAGCAGGTGCTCAAGACTATATTGTTAAATCTTCTTTCTTGGACGGAGATAAAGTTTTGAATTCGGTTAAATTTGCTATCGAACGACAGTTTCAGTTGCTCGAAGCTAAGACCGTAAAACCAAATGCAAATCATACTGCAGATTATGATCCTCTAACTGGGTTGCCTCATTTTAGTTTATATCAAGATCGTCTCAATCGTGCTTTATCTGAGGCTGGTGACGGTCGTAAAGTTATGGTGGCTCATATTTCACTCGAAGATTTTAAATCTGTTGCTAAAGTATTCGGCGAGTTTACCGGTGATAGCCTGTTGAAATCTGTTGCAGCTCGCCTTCAAGGTAGAACTCGGGTTGAAGATACTGTCTGTCGTGCTGGAAACGATGAGTTTCTTCTTTTGTTTCCTAAAATTTCAACCGACTCGGGTCATTTTGTAATTGCTCGAAGAATTATTGCTCTCTTTAAAGAGCCGTTTCGAATTGATGACCATAAATTCATCCTTCATGCCAATTTGGGAATGAGTATGTCACCTGAAGATGGAACAACAAGCGATGATTTAATTTCTTCAGCGAAATCAATGAATAATTTCTTTAACGGAAAGATAGAAGAAGTCTAAATTTATTTTTTAGGGGAGTGCGGGTATTTTGTGAAGGATGAAAGTTCCTTCCCGTATTATTGCTCTTACTGAAGAAACCACAGAATTAATTTACCTTCTCAATCAGCAAGATCGGCTCTGCGGTATCTCAGCGTATACAGTGCGACCTTCTCAGGCAAAAAAAGAAAAGCCGATCGTTAGTGCTTTTATTTCAGGTCATATAAAGCGAATTCAAGATCTTAAACCTGATCTTATTATAGGTTTTTCAGATATTCAGGCAGATCTGGCACGAGAGCTGATTAAGCTGGGGCTCAATGTACTTATCCTAAACCAGAGAAGTGTTTGCGAAATTTTTGATGCGATGTTGATGATCGGTTCGCTTATGGGCTGTCGCTCAGAAACCCAGATGTTGATTGATGAGTGGAAGGCAAAGCTTGATCTGATTCATGAAAGAAATCAAAATCTTTCAAAGCCGAAAGTCTTTTTTCAGGAATGGGATGAGCCCATTATTTCAGGAATCGAATGGGTTAGTGAATTGATCTCAGTTGTTGGTGCAGAAGATATCTTTAATGATTTGCCTCAAAAAAGCATGGCCAAAGATCGAATTGTTACTGTTGAAGACGTCGCGGCCAAAAATCCTGATGCCATTATTGGTTCTTGGTGTGGAAAGCCCGTTAATTTTGACTGGATAAAAAATCAGAAAATTTGGCAAGGCACTGCCGCTTTAAAACGAAATCAGCTTTTTGAAATGGATCCCTCGATCATTTTACAGCCGGGGCCAGCCCTTTTTTTAGAAGGAGTCGATGAACTTCAAAGATTGGTTCAAAGTGTAAGAGATGATTCATAAATGTACGGAACCTATTTTCTGATCTGCTGCCTTTATTGATTTGTATTAAAATGAATAAGTTTATTTCTAGATTTTCTAGAATTAGGTGGCAAATATAAGCAAATGAAGATTTTACTTTTTTCGGGAAGTTTACGAGCTGAGTCGTTTAATAAAAAATTAGTGGGTGTTGCACAATCAATTCTTGCGATCGATTCAAGTTGTAGAACAATAGTTGTTGATCTTAAACCCTTGGAGCTTCCTGTCTATGATGCAGATATAGAAGAAAAGCAGGGGATTCCTAAAGGCGTAAAAGAATTAGGCAGTCATATCAGCAGTGCCGATGCGATTGTGATTTCGAGTCCTGAATACAATGGCTCAATCGCCGGCTCTCTTAAAAATACTATCGATTGGATTTCTCGTCTTAAGCCAATGCCCTTAACGGCAAAACCCATTTTACTTATGGGAGCATCTCCCGGAGCACTCGGAGCGATGAGAGCTCTTGGAAATTCTCGTTTTGTTTTTGATGCTTTAGGCTCGTATGTTTACCCACAGCCTTTTGGTTTACCTCAAGCCGACAGTGCATTTACTTCGTCAGGCGATCTAAACGATGCCGCTGTTAGAAAACGTCTCGAAAGTTTGCTTTTGTCCTTTATGAAGTACGCAAAAAAATTAAAACCGGATTAACCTTTAATTTTGCTAAGCAATTTCTTTGCTGCTGCATGAGTGGGTTCGCGTTCCAGCGCTTCTGCTAATTCTTTTTCGGCTAGTTTATTTTCACCCAAACTAAACGCAAGCCGAGCTAATAAATAGCAGGGCTCACCATCTGTCTTAAAGTGCGCTTTGGTTCTCAATAGCATTTCTTTAGCATCGCGAAATCGATTTGTTTCATTTAGATCTAAAATTGTTTTTGCCAAATACACCTTAGCTTCTACAAGATGGGGGTCATATCTCACAATTTCATCAAGTTGAAGCAGAATGTCGGCCGTAGCGGCATTTCGAAGAAGAGCTTTTTTTACTTCAGAAAACTGCGCATAAGCCTTCTGCCGATACATATGAGGCTTAATTCGTTCAAGAGCTTTCGCATATTGCTCCCGATCTGGAGCAATTTTTTTTGCCTCCATGATAGCTTCAAAGGCTAAAATAAATTCATTTTTCTTTTCGTGCTCTAAGCCTTTTTTATACAGGAATTCAGCTTTACCTTGTCGTTCAAGATCCTTATCAAGCTTGATTGGTTTCTTGACGGAGTGATCTTCTGTAGTTTTGTCTCGAATGCGATTATGTAGAGCGAGAGTGCGATCGAGAGCTTCACGTTCAATAGGTTTTTTTAGAAGTGCATAAGCTTTCTGAATCCGACTAAAAATATTATCAAGTTTGGCTTTATAGTGGCCGAGATCCTTCTGAAAAAATCGATCGGGATGAAATTTTCGAGAAAGAGCGAGATAGCGCGCTTTAACATCGGTATTCGAAGAGCGCGGGTCAATACCTAAAGTTTCGTAAGGATTTGCCATTTCTGGCTCCGTGTACTTAAGAAGAATTTCTCGTCTAAAATTTTTATCGAGTGCTGAGAGATTTGGATCACTTGCATCTTTTTGAAGCTGGTCTTCAATTTGGGGTGTGGTCTGAGGTTCGGATGAAATAGTTTTTTTCTCCTCTTCAGAGTTTTTATTATCCCACTCGACCGCTCCTTTGCTCTCCATGGACTGAAGCTTCCGAAGAATCTCATCTTCACTCCAAGGGCAAACAGAAAAAAGCTCTTTAAGCGAACACCCATCTCCAATATTTGAAAAGACAAAATACTCTTCTGGCGTCAGATTGGCCGAGAGAGTTTTTTTGCGGACGCGTTTTTCGTTTTGGCCCATAAGTTCATTTCTCTAAGAAACGGCTTTAAGTGCGTTTTCAAATTCATTAACAAATCTTAAAATCTCTTCGTTCGAAGCAGTAAGTGGGGGTAAAATACGCAAGATCTTCGGTGGAATTCGAGTTACCAAGACGCGTTGCTTTCGTAGTTGTTCAAAAAATTTGGTGATATCTTCTTTAAGTTCAATACCCACCATAAAGCCTTTTCCTCTTATATCGACAACCAGAGTAGAGCTTCGTAGTCGCTCCAACTGACTCCAGAAATATTTTACACGATTTTCTAAATCAGCAAAAAAACCATCAGCCGTCATAATATCTAAAACCGCATTAGCTGCTGCCGCACAGACAGGGTTTCCACCAAACGTCGTTGCGTGTGAACCGACTGTGAGTGAAGCCGCTACTTTTTCTGTTGCTAACATAGCGCCTATGGGCAGTCCTCCGCCAAGACCCTTTGCCAGACTCATGAGGTCAGGCTTAATGTCGTAATGTTCATAACAAAAGAGAGTTCCCGTTCTTCCCATTCCGACTTGAATCTCGTCAAAGAGAAGAAGGCTTCCAGTTTCGTCACATCGCTTTCTTATTGCCGCGAGAAATTCTTTTTTTGCCGGATGAACTCCACCTTCTCCTTGAATGGGCTCGAGCCATACAGCCGCTGTCGATTCAGAAATTAAATCAACAGCCTTAAGATCGTTATACTGAGCGAATTTAAAACCTGGAACCAGAGGCTCAAAGCCTTTCCAATATTTTTCCTGCCCTGTTGCAGAAAGCGAGCCCATGGTTCGGCCATGAAACGATTGATAAAAACATAAGAACTCCGATCGTGGTTTACCTTGATCATAGAAGTATTTGCGAGTGAGTTTTATTTTAGCTTCGTTAGCTTCCGTTCCAGAATTACAAAGATATACGCGATCGGCAAATGAAAGCTGGGTTAGTCGTTTCGCTAGTAGCATCGAAGGTTCGTTCCAAAACATATTCGATGTATGCATAAGTTTTGCAGTTTGTTTTTGGACGGCCTCGACAATATGAGGATGGCAGTGTCCAAGATTATTCACGGCTATTCCCGTCGAAAAATCGAGGTATTCATTATTCTCGGAATCAATAAGAAATGCTCCTTCTCCTCGGGTGGCAACGAGTGGCGCTGGAGCGATATTAGGTGCAAAGTTTTTTTGAGCTTCAGAGATTTGCTGTGCAGATGATTGATTCGACATTCTTCCATTAGAAACCAAAGAATCTCGTCTGTCACGGAACTCTCAATTCTCTCAAGGTCGCCCCATTAGGCTCTTGGATGTGCTTTATCAAAAATCTCGGCTAGACGCTGTTTAGAAACGCTTAAATACTTTTGAGTGGTTGAGAGTGATTTGTGGCCGAGCAGTTCCTGAATAAATCTAAGGTCCGCACCAGAATCAAGAAGATGAGTTGCTACACTATGCCGAAACAAATGAGGATGGAGATGCTTTTTAAAGTTCTGGGTCTGACAAAACTCTTTTAACATTTGGCGAGCGACTCGAGGGCTAAGAGGCTTTTCGGGGTCGCGATGACTAAAAAAAACATAGTCCGAGAGGGTGAGGTCTTTGGTTTTGAATAATTTGTATAAATTCTCAGAGAGTGGAACAATTCTTTGTTTGCGGCCTTTTCCATAGAGCCGAATGGTCCTTTGTTTAAGATCAATTTGATTCCATTTTAGCTCTGTTGCCTCCGAAATACGAGCGCCGGTTGCATAGAGAAACTCGATAAGTTCTCCAAGTTGTCCTGGTGCATTGAGCGAGTGGAGTACTTCATCGTAAGAAAGGGTTTTAGGTAGAGAACCTCTTTTCTTTGTGACCGGAAATTCAAGCTGAGTAAAATGTTTCAAAGAAAATTTTGTCGAAATAAACTCGAAGAAACCCCTATAGGTTGAATAGGCACGGGCTAGTGAACTGGGTTTAAGTTCAAGCGCGATTCGAGAGCAGAACTGGGCCCATTGCTTTGCACTAAATTCTGAAATATCCATCGTATAAAAATCACTTAAACGCTTCAGATCCACTTCACGAGCACGGTGAGTGTGAGGACTAAATTGGCGAACAAGTGCTTCACTTTCTAAAAACGAGTCGGCTGCATCTCGAAGTGAGGTCATCTTCTTCATTTTACTTTTGATTGAATTAAAAGGTTTGATAACTTGCGTTAGGTGTTCTCGAATGCCACGCCGCCGATAAGACAAAGACCCAAAACTTTGATGTTTATCATGGATAAAAAGCAATCATTATTTTTATGATGGGCTGGCTTGACTTTGTCATATCAAGACAGAGAAACAGGATTCTTAGGGATTTAATGCAGTGTGCCTAGGCCACTTGCTTGTAATTAGAAGGTTTTTCATAAACACTACCTATATATTAGGAGTGAATTGAGATTGGCTGGCCAAAAGTTATAGGCCCCATGATTGGATAAGAAAGAAGTTATTAGGAATGGCAAAAATTTCAGCAGCGAAGGCAAAGCCTAGTGCAGAAGCAAATATGAAAGAGGGTAAGTCTCCCACTAAAGCCAAAGGTGGCAAAAAATGGAAAGCCCTCGTTATTGTCGAGTCACCTACAAAGGCGAAGACCATTCGAAAGTTTTTGCCGAGTGAATATCATGTCGAAGCCTGCGTAGGCCATATTCGTGATTTGCCAGCATCGGCAAAAGAAATTCCTGAAAAGTATAAAAAAGAAAAATGGGCAAGTTTAGGAATCGATGTCGAAAACAACTTTAGCCCACTTTATATAATTCCATCTGCTAAGCTTAAGGTCATCAAGCATCTCAAAGAGTGCATGGAAGATGCCGAGGAATTGATTCTGGCGACGGACGAGGACCGTGAAGGTGAGAGTATAAGTCATCATTTAGTTGAAGTCTTAAAGCCCAAAATTCCTACGAAGCGGATGGTTTTTCACGAGATCACCAAAGAAGCAATTGCTGAAGCGCTCAAAAATTTTAGAGATGTCGATAATAAGTTAGTTCAAGCGCAAGAATCTCGTCGAATTCTAGATCGTCTTTTCGGTTATTCGTTATCGCCTCTGCTCTGGACCAAAATTGCCTATGGGTTAAGCGCAGGTAGAGTTCAATCGGTGGCTACTCGTCTTATTGTTGAGCGAGAAGAACATCGCCTGCGATTTAAGAAAGGTATTTATTGTGGGCTTCTTGCTGGTCTTAAAGCCGAGAAGGGCGACTTCGAGGCAAAGCTGGTTAAGCTAGGTGAGAAAAAAGTTGCTACTGGTAAAGATTTTGATGAAGCCACGGGTCAGATCGCTGCAGGCAAAGATGTCTATCTTCTTTTAAAGGATGAAGCGGATGAGCTTTCAAAGACGCTTAAATCAAAACTCTGGAAAGTAGTTGATCTCAGTGAAAAACCACTTTCTCGAAAATCCGCTCCTCCATTTATCACTTCAACTTTGCAACAAGAGTCCAATCGTAAACTTGGTTTAAGTTCTCGCGATACCATGAGAGTAGCTCAAGGACTCTACGAAAAAGGTTTTATCACCTATATGCGTACTGATTCGGTAAATCTTTCAAAGGAGGCAATCGAAGGAGCGCGAAATCAGGTTCTTAAGCTTTATGGCAAAGACTACTTAAGCGACAGCCCTCGCAACTTTACGTCGAAAACAAAAGGAGCTCAGGAGGCTCATGAAGCGATTAGGCCTGCGGGCGCACTTTGTCCGACTCCTCAGTCGACAGGCTTGATGGGGAATGAACTTGCACTCTACGAATTAATCTGGAAGCGCACTGTTGCCACTCAGATGGCAGATGCAAAACAATTGAGTGTTTCGATTAGCATTCAGGTTGATAAGAATGAATTTCAAGCGTCAGGTACGCGTATTTTATTTCCTGGATTTCTGCGTGCCTATGTAGAAGGTCGCGATGATGTCGAAGCAGCTCTTGAAGAGCGGGAGGTTTTACTTCCTGATGTTAAAGTCGGAGATGTTCTCAATCTTAATCAGCTCGATGTAACTGAACACGAAACAAAGCCCCCCGCTCGCTATACTGAAGCCACGCTTATTCAGACTCTCGAAAAAGAAGGTGTGGGTCGACCTTCGACTTATGCTTCTATTATTTCGACTATTATTGATCGCGGCTACGTACGCCGCGGAGGAAATGCTTTAGTTCCTACTTTTACTGCTTTCGCTGTGACTAAACTTTTAAAGAATCATTTTTCAGGGCTAATTGATTTGCAATTCACAGCATCGATGGAAGAAACTCTTGATGAAATTGCGGTGGGCAAAAAACCCTATCTCGATTTCTTGAAAGAATTTTATAGTGATCAGAAGCATGGATTAAAAACTCAAATCACAAAAGAAGAAAAAAATATCGATCCTGAGGAATCACGAAAAATAAATTTAGAATCATTTCCTCAAATTGAATTTAGAATTGGAAAATTTGGTCCTTATCTTTTGAAGCGAGAAAAGAAAGAGGAGGTCAGAGCTTCAATTCCTGAAGATGTGGCTCCTGCTGATCTTAAGATTGAAACCATTGAGCAACTCATTCAACAGAAGAAAGACGGGCCCCCGCATTTAGGAGTCGACCCTCGATCAGGATTGAAAGTCTATTTAATGACAGGACGGTTTGGGCCTTATCTGCAATTGGGTGAAGTTGAAGACGCGCCTGCTCCTGAAAAAGGCGCCAAGAAAAAGAAAGGCGAAATTGCGCCTCCCAAAGTGAAGAGATCGGTTCTTCCGAAGGGAGTAAATCCGGCAACAATTCAACTCGATGAAGCGCTGGGATATCTTTATTTACCTCGTGAATTAGGGGTTTCTCCAGAAGGTCATACTATTAAGGCTGGTTTAGGGCGGTTTGGTCCATTTGTTGTAAAAACAGGGGCTGGACTTGAGAAGCCAGAATATCGTTCGCTTAAAAAAGATGATCATGTTTTGAAAGTTGATCTTAAGCGCGCAATTGAAATTTTTTCGGAGGAGCGAGTTCGCGGCAAAAGAGGTTCATCGAAGAAGACCGCGATTCGAGTAGTCGGGGAGCATCCCATTGAGAAAAAACCCATTGAGATCTTTGACGGACCTTATGGACCTTATTGCAAATGCGGTAAGGTGAATGCTTCAATACCAAAAGATATTAAACCTGAAGATCTTACGATTGAAAAAGCTATTGAACTTATCGAATCAAAACGTCGATAAGCCTGAGACTTAGAGGCTTCAAAAGGGGCATTCTCGCCCCAGCTTAACTCTAAAAAATACAAATCATTTCAATGGGTTGGCTCTGGCACAAGCCTTGCACCTTTGACCATCGAACGAGCAAGGTATGGTCTATAAGAAGATACATCTTAGATCTCAGCTAGCACTTTCATTTCTTGTGCTAGCGCAATCAATGTCTGCCGTAAACGCAGCCGATAAAAAAATTCTTCCAGAGACGACCTGTATCGATAAATTGATTGAACTTAAATTAATGAATCCCGATCAATCGACGGCAGATTCGACTTTTGCTCCAAATAGAATGCCGAGTGCTTTAGGTGCGTCCTCTGCAATAGGAGGCGAAGACTTTCATCAGACAAAGATTGGCGATAAAGAATCTTTTAATCCTATCAAGGGTGTTGAAGATTTTATTAAGAATGCTCCTGCACCAATTGATCAAAAAAATGATTCGACTCCTCCTCCAAGTCTTCAACAAATTTCAAATATACCTCAATCGGAGCAATCAGATTCATTTGTTTTAGATCCTTCGCCGAATTTAGAATCGTCTGCGAATTCCTTTGCCAATCGAGAAAGACTTTTAAATAGTTCAGAATCAATTGTGCCTCATATTGATTTTTCAAACTTTTTGCCGAACAACGATTTTAGATCAGGGATTGATCCATCGGTTGCTCAGATATATTGCGACGGTCTTTCTCAGGAGCAAATTGAAGATCGAGCTAAAGCTGGAATTCCTTGCATTAAATCTGGCAGATCAGCAATTGGTGCTGGTTTAAGAACAGTCGAAAGGGGAATAAAGAACGCAGCTTCAATTCTTATCCCTGATTTTGTCAGCGGATTTTTCTCTGGCCTCTCTCGGGCGGCTTCGCGATCAATGTTTCCTGAGTACGGCTATTCTGCTGCAGGTTTTGATTCTCAATCTCAGTTTTCAGACCAGGCTTCTTCTTCGATGCAAACCTCTGGAAGTTACGGTCAAATTCAATTTGGAGAAGCTCGAGGTTCGAGAGGTGCAGGCAATGATCGAAGAGAGGGGAGTGAAAGAGATTTCAAGCAATCCAATCTTTTGCAGCATTTGAAATCCTTAATACCTCAGATTATCCTTGATAAAGCAAAAACCTTATTTGAGTCGATACTGCGAGATGACGAATTTAAAAGACTTGAACGTCTTATTCGAGAACGAGCTGAGCAGACTGTGCTTTCAACTCCTCTTAATGAGAGAGGCGATCTTGCAAAAGAGATTTCTCAGACTGCTTTAGCGCTAGGTTCCGATTTAGAAGATTTTTCAACTGAGCGTCTCAGATTAAAATCCAAGCCTATTAAAGTTGGTTCAAGACCAAAGCCTCAGCCGCGGAAGGCTTCTCAAAAACGTAAAGGGCCATACGATTTTAGTGGTGAAGCCGCAATTTTATTTGCCACACCCAAGAGAGCGTTTCGACCCAAAAATTGGCGAGTCCGATTTAGAACCACCAACTAAAATTCAATATTTTTTGACGCTGAAAGCAAAAGTCTAAAACTCTGCAATAATTGCAGGGCTGCGCGTTAGAGTCTAAAAAAGTCAGTCTTTTCATGGACTTAAATGAACTTACACTGGCCTAATCTTTGCAATCTTAAGGGTGATATGGGGACCCAGCTTAAAATGCTGCAAATTATGATCTTTTTAGCAAGTTTTGCACTCGCTGCAGAATCTGTTGATCCTCGTATCTGTGCTCCCCAAACAACACCATCTTGGGAGTCTATTTTTAATCAGGCAGAACAAAAAGCAGGGGTCTCTTCTACTTCACCCATTCAAACTCAGGTTTCTTCAAAAATTAATCCCTTTCAATCAGAAGCCCAGAATTTTAACTCAATTCTTGAGCAATCTTTCAGAAAAATTCGTCCTTCAGACTCGGCTGATCAAAAAGTAAAAAAAATGGAGTCGTATCTTTCGCTACTCGATAGGGGGTCTAAAGAGATAGCAGTAAATGCCATTACGAAGGGATCGAATGTTCAAGAGATTCAGTCTGAGGTCGCTAAGCACAATAGAAAAATCTATGAGCTTGGAGTTGAATTACAAAACCTTGTTACTCCGTGGATTCATGCCAAAGATTCGATTCAGAAAGCCAAAGCCAAAGACAGAATTCTGGAATTTATTAAAATTAAAGGCTCTCAAGGCGAAAGCACAGCTTTAATCGATGATTTAATAAAAAGAATTATTACAAATAATTCTCAAAAAGAACTTTTGCGATTTTCATCTGAATGGCTTTCGTCTCATCCTCAGGCAAGATGGAGCGAATTTCTCTTAGCTGCAAACGATGTTCAGAGGAAAAGTAATCTTATCGGCACTTCAAATGCTGATCTATGGGATTTATATCTCAAGATAAAGTGGCCAATGATTGAAAAACTGCCTTCTGAGTTCGATGATCTCAAAGAACAAGCTCGTCTCATGATTTTCTCAGATAAATCAGCTGATGAAATTAACAATTATTTTCAAATTCAAAATCATGCTCGTGAAATAGCTGCACAAGAAGCTCAGAATCTAATTAATGATTCGATTAAAGAACAAAGTTTTTGGGCACAATACACTGATGCTGGTAAAGCTAATCTCGCCAAGAAGCTATCAGAATTTATTAATGCTAAGCGAGCACTTCATTTCTCTGAGCAGTATTTAGAGCGGTTAGTTGATATCGCTGAATTGCAGAGATTGGAGCAGTTTCGTCTGCATGCTGCTGAATGGCTTAAAGAAAATCCAACAGCTTCACGCAGTGATATTCTGAAATCACCACTTGCGCTCGAATTTACAGTGAAGAAAAAAATTGATGAAGATCGATTTAATCAGTGGCTGGTTTATGAAAGTTTTATTGATCCGATCTCTCGGCTTTATAGGATTTCAAAAGAGAAGGGGTATATTTTAGGACAGGCTCAGTTTACCAACGAAGCAAAGTCTGCTCGTGATGAAATCGAAAAAATATGGGCGGAGTTGAGAGCTCTTGAAGCAAGATATAAGACCGGATTTCCCTTAAGGGAGCTTGAAGATAAGATTAAGCGTGTTCAAAAAGAAGTTTTTTATGCCAATTCTTTGCAGAAGGCCGGACCTCATGGCTTGGCCGGTAAATCTTGGGCCAGTATTCAAAAATCAGGAATTCTTAATTATTTTTCTGCTGATAGCGTTCGACTCAAAATAGTGAACGAAAAGATAGAATCAATTTTTGACAAGCATTCGGAAGACGTTCGAAATCGGTTTGCTCAAATCGAACTTAAATCAAATAAGAAAGGTGTTTTTGATGCGACTACTTTTGAAAACGAAAGTAATGCTCTTCATTCTCATATTGATTTGTCATTTAAAAAGATTCAGCAGAGTTTAAAAGAGATATCAGATGAATACCCTGGCTTTTTACTTTCTGCTGAAAAATATAAAGAGCTTGTTTATTCTTCATTTGAAGCCTTTAAAAACAGATCGTTTGCAAAAGTTCAAATTGAATTGCTTGAAGCTCAGAATAAGTCTTGGAAAGACATTGAAAAAATCGCCACTGAGAATGCTTGGGCTAAAGCAAAGGGATGGAGTGCAGAAGATATTCGTACGTATTTTTATTTGATACGATTTCAAAAGCAAATAAATGCGTTAAGCGCTAAGACTCAGCAGGCTGGAGAATTCTGGTCACGCATTGAAAGTTCTCGAAAGCTGCGAGAAGATCAAAAATTTTCGCCCACTGAAGAGTGGATGCGAACTCCAGACCCATTAAATAAAGACGCAATGCCGCTTTATCTTATGCAATCAAAAGATGAGGCCGAGCTTAAATTTGATCTTGAATCTTGGATTCGATCAGAAAAAAATGCTGTCGCAGAGACTCTTGCCGCTCAGCCCGGAATTTCTTCATATGCGTCAGCCGACGAAATTTCAGATCGAATGTATCAAAAAGGGAGAATTAAATATTGGTTAGAATATTTAAAGACTCAAACTGAATTTAAATGGCCCCAAATTCTTCAAGAGCTTAAGAAAATTGGCCTTTCTCAGGAGCAAGCGGGCGATGAGATGATTGCCTATCTTAAGGCAGAAATCTTAAGCGGAGATCGAAACTTTAAGTCAGAGCAACTCAAGATGTCGTCGGATGATAGATTTAGCTTTAAGAACACTGATACGCTTAATCGATTGATAGACGAAGAAAATCTTATGAGTCGTTCAATTAATGAAATTTCAAAAGCGACCGGAAGCTTTATCAACCGAAAGGACTTAGCGATCGAGCGATTTAATGCCAGATCCTCTGCCCGAGCTGAAATTGAATCGTGGAAGACTCAGAACAAAGTTTCAGAGGAACAATCATGGGCATTAAAAGGACGAAAAATTGCTCATGGCTTAGTTCATTCCATTGGAGATACCGCTTTTATTCTTGAAAGTGACGTGGTTTGGTTATTTCAGGGTGAAGATAAGGCCTTTGATCGATATTTAAGACAGCGCGAAAGTTTAACGGAGTGGATTAATGCACACTATGGTCTGCCTGATGGTGCCGTGCTGGATGGATTTAGTGTGAATAGTCCGGCAGTCGAATATATGCAGAATAATCCCGTCGTTTGGCTGGGCAAGGGTATTCAGCAATTGGCTTGGGAGCCTGCAAAAGTCGCTGCGGCAGATATTGTTGAGTTATCGCTTTTTGGAACCGCGACGACAACTTCTCAAGAACTTTCTGATCTTGAGAATTCAGCCGATGCTGTAATCTCACGACTTTCAAAAGGTGGGCGCTGGATAGGAAATGGCGGATTTATTATTTTAGGGACAGTCGCGACGGGAGGCCTGGGAGCCGCTGGAGCGACAAGTATCTCTCTTGAGGGTTTAAGTCTCGGTCAACAGGCGCTTCTACTCACTACGCTTACGGGCCGAACGGCTGCTCAGATTGCTGCTTCACGTTCGATGCGAGTTATCGGAGGAATGAGTTTTGCTGGAGCAGCAGGAGGAGAAATTTTAAGAATTCAAGCTGTTAATGAAGCGCTTGATAAGGGTCTAATGGATCTTGAAAGAAATGGAACAACTAAAGTTCCAGAAAACTTTACCGATGAATTAGGGGCCTTTGATTCGATCTCTCAAATGGCCAATAATACTTACGATGGAGTTGCCGGAAGTATGTTCTTTGTCACGGGCGTCCATAAAATAGGACAAGTTGCTGAGAGAGTGGGAGAGCTCGGTAGTCGACTTAATACAGCTGCCAAAATGAATTTAGCGAAAATTGCTCAGCAGTCTGGCCTAGCCGCTCGTGAAATTAAAGTATTGCGAGATTTAAAAATTGTTCAAAGACTTAATGGTTTAGAACCTACACGTTTTTCTGCCGCATCAAACTATCACGCTCAAGTAGGAAAAGGTTTTGGTGAATGGAGCCGAGGATTTATAGATATGACCGAAGGTCTCTCGGATTTTCCTGACACGATTGAGCAATTCGATCTTAAAAATAAGAAAATGAGTGATGGAATCGAATTTTGGAAAGAAATATTCTCCCTTAAAAACGCAGGAGTGGGTTTGATGTTGGGCTCCAATATGGTCGACACCTTTGATATGAGTCTGAGCAATATCGTAAAAGCCAAAAATTTTGCATTAGATACAGCACGTGCTGTTAAGCGGGTGACATATGACCAACCCCGAGACTGGTATCGAGCTCATGCCCAAACAGTCGACAGCCACGAACAATCCTTAGCAGAAGAATTTGCATTGGAATGAAAAGAAAGGAACAAAATATGAAAAGTAAAACAACGATCGGACTAGCGCTATTGATGATTCTAAGTGCTTCAACCTTTGCGGGTGAGCACAATGGGATCAGTATTGCCGATATTAAAAAGCAAAATGTCGAAATAAATGACCGAGCGACTGGCGAGTCAGGCCGAATGCTTGACTCCTCGAAAGCGGTCAGAGCCACTCAGCAAGGTATTCTCGCTCCTAAAGCTGCTGACGATAATATGATGAAGATAGAGCATAGAAACGAGAAGCCGTTTTGTGTCATAGGTGCAAAGCATAATATATCAGGAGATATTCATTCCATTTTAGAGATGAAATTTGCTGAAGGTACGGCTACTGATTCAATATCTGAACCTCTAGTTGCTGAAAGTTTTTCGCCGGAAGTTGAAGGCATAGCTGCGTTGATGTTTCCTCATTTCGCTCAAAATGCTCGAAGTCAAGATATCTTTATCAAGAGAGCCTACAACGCCATCATGAAAGTTACCTCAGATGCCATGCAGGCCGCCCGCATCAAATTTGGCAGTTTTAATGCAGGAATCAAAGCTCATACAGATTTCGTATCAGCTAAGGTAAGAAACTGGCTTGACAGTTTGCAATTGGGTATGGGCGGCAAATTTGAGAATTCTTGCCGAGTTTAATTAGTTCTTATTTAGTTTCGATCGCTGTTTAAGAGCGCCCCGTATCGGTGGCGCTCTTTCTTTTTGCTTGAATATTCTACTTCGTTAAGTCTGCGGCAGGAGGCTCTTCCTGTTTGATCGTTTGAGTACTTCCTGAAGGATCTACTATTTGATTGTTGTGAAAGTTGAACTTCGTAGATCCCAAAAGCTTAGTTGTTCGGTTAGTCGAGTTAACTTCAATTGAGTGCAGTAAATCGAAAGCATCGTTAATCTCTCGGCTCATTATTTGTGTCATCTGTCTCTGTGTCGGAAAATACTTAAGACGATCGGCTGCTGGAATGTCAGAGAGTTTTTGATCTTTAGCAAGCTGAAGTTGAATCAGCTTTTCAATTTTACCATCGGGGCGTTTAATCTGATTTTGAGCGAGATCATAAGTGTTTGTTTGTAGAATTCCAGAGGTTTTATTTGAACTAATAAGAGAAATACTTTTGGTCATATCAAAATCTTCTGCAAATTTTTTAGAAAATTGATGACCTATCTGATATTTCGCCGGCGCAAACTTTTGCGCTTGTTCCATTCTCTTAATTTGTTCAGCCGCTTCATTCTCAATCATTTCTTCAGTATAGTATTGAGGTTCGCCTCGAGCAGATGGATTTTTTAGCAGCTCTTCATATCCTTGAAGAATTGGAGCGCCAGTGGATCTAAAAAAAAGATTTCCATCTTTTACCGACGCAAAATTATTTACGGTTGCAGTTTTAGCAGAAATTGAATTTTGATATTCGATTAATGCCGCCGTGCTCCGCTTTTCAAATTCTTCATCGCGCTTATTCTGAGGAATACTCTTATCTGCTTCAATCTCAGCTTTGATTTTATTAGTTATCTGTTCAAATGTTCTTTCCGCATTTTCGGCTTCTTTTATAAGAGAAGTAAGTTCATCTTTTACTTTCTTGATATTTGCCAAATTCAAATTCTTTGACTCTAGAGCGTAAAGTTCATCTCCCTCACGCAAAGAAAACGAAGATCCTTGAGACACAACGAAGTCCAATCGCTTGTTCAGATCCATTTTGGGTTTGAGGAGATAGTTTTTTCCATCAATTTCAAGGAGGAGTAAATCTATTGAGGGCTCCATTTCTTTATCAGACGCAAAACTTAAAGGAAAAATGTGACCTTTCTCATTAAGCTTCTCAGTATCCACATTCACTTCAGTAGATCCAAATTTAAAATGATGAATGAGTGAAAGCTCATCGTCTTCATCAAGTTTTTGTGCAGATTTAGCGACTTGAGTTTCGCTTATCGGGCTAAAATTAGGTTTTCCTTTAGCGGCCGGATCACTCAGCATGGCTATATAGTCTTTAAGAATGACTTTACTCTCAGCTCCTAAAACTAAGTTTCCATCTTTGACTGTATAAAAACTAATTTTTTGTTGAGCGTCTTTAAATTGCTTTTCAAGGCCCGCCTCAATAGGAGCCAAACGTTTTCCTACTTCTTCTTCGATTTGAGCGGGCGTTCTTTGAATTGTATCAGAAGCCCCAGGCCGTTTTCGTAAGGGCGTTATTTTTTCCTGAGACACAGTGGTTCGGATTTCATTTTCTGCATCTTGAAGTTGTCTTTGAAGTTCCCCTACTGTTTTTCCGTACGCGACGTATTCATCATTGACCATCTTGATCAAAGAGGTATCGAGGTTCTTGGCGTCTATTTTATAGAGCTGATCATTCTTAAAAGGCCCGCGATCTTGTCGATCACCTAATTCATCCAATGTTTTAAGCAGAAAATATTGATCAGCGACTTTTATAATCATCAAAGACTTTGAATTGCTATCGCTCGGATTTGAACGAAGGGGCGTGGCGATTCCTAAGGTCCCCATATCCTCAGGTTTAATCCTCACTTTCAAAGCTCCAAATTCGTAATAGCTAACTTTATCCTGCCGCTCTTGTGCAGTGATAGGAGACGTGACTAATGCGGCACTCAATAAACAGAGGATTCTAGATTGCATAAGAAAGACCTTTCTTTACTTCAGAGTATCTTTTGCTTTTTCAAAACTTTGGATCTGTGATTTCAGATTCGGAACTTCCTCAAGGCGTTTTCCGGTCAACATTGAAACAACTTTTTCAGGTTTAACAATGGCGCCTACGAGCATTCGATAATCAATAGTGTCTTTCGACGCTCCCTGACGAATATCTGCTTCTGTAATAGCCTGTATATGCTCGGGAGGTATTCGATCCATTTTACCTTCTGCCTTTTCCCAAACACTCGTCGGGATTTTATCTTGAGCTAAGTAAATTTTTTGTTCTTGTGAAAGTTTACTTACATCAATTTGCCCTACGAGTTCTTCCCGGCTAATCGCTCGTTCGAGAAGCCGTAAGCTTTCTCGATTTCCCTCAAGCGCGGATTTTACAAAATCCATCTTGGCTTGTTCAATCAAATCGTTGGCCTTGGCATCGACTTCAGGATGAACTCGCTTTCCGGTGAGACTAAGCGTTGTTTCAGCTTTATCGACCAATGTAGATGCAAGAAGTCTTAAGGCCCGAGTTTCATGTGAGCGAATTCTATTCTCGATATTTGTCATTCTGAAGATAAAGGCTATTTCATCTTCGGTAAGAATTTCTCGATATTGCTCAGGTTTAAGACGAGAGAGATAGAATGTTTTCTTAGCCTGAAGCTTTTGAGCAGGAGTCCATTCCGATTCAGGTTTACCAAATATGACTTCAAATTTTTGAATCAAAAGTCCATCCAGAGCTCCCATTTTCGATTCAAGTTTTTCAATTTTTGATTGATCAATAAAGCGAGACATTTGGTGTTTACTGAGTTTACTGAGCTGGCCATCAGACATTAAATCATGAGGCACCTTAATTAAGGCCAATTCAGGTCCTCGGTGTCTTTCAATTTCTTCTCGGCTTTTCTCAGGTCCAATCTGTTCAATTCGTGTATTGGCCTGCTTTTGAATGGTTTGGGGTGTGAGGCGATCGCGAGGAATACTGCCGAGATTAAGATCAGCAAGCGAATCTATCAGCTCTTTTTCTTGCATTTCTTTCGCGATTTCCACTTTTGAAGCAACTGTAAGTGTAGAGCCACCCAAGTTAAAATTCATATGATTGAGACCGATCATAATCTCGGTAGGTAGAAGGCCAGGAAAGTTCTCCATCATATCTTTAAATTGCTGGATGGTCATATCTTTGCCGTTTTGCTCATACTGTTTAATTTTATTCATTTCTCCAGTTCTAGAATCCTCTTTAAAGACTTCTACTTTATCATTGGCGAAATCAATCTTAATGCGTTGATGGTATTGATCACGAATTGTAAGGCCATCATTCGCGATAGATTCAATCTTCCACCTCTCTTGAATTAGACCACTTTGTTCCAAAATAGGATCAGGCATTAAAAAATTTACCGGTTTTTTACCTTTGTATCGAATCAGCACGGTATTATTTCCGATAAAAGCTTGTTCAATATTAGAATTGAGATCGACAACAATCGCGGCTCGCTTTTCTTTTTGCAGCCCCAATTTTCGCTTGATACTGGCAATGCTTGAGTCTTCTTTCTTAAGACCTTCGCGAAGTTTAAATTCGACCACACGAGTGGGGTATGACTCGGCATGTTTAGGAAGATTCTGCATCAAGCTAAGAGGGGCTGTTGTTTGATCTTTAAATGCCGAGTCAAAGGCAGCAAGTTCAGCTGTAACAGCATGGCCATTTGATGAAATTTCTTTTTCTTCAGATTTTTTTTCTGAAATTAATTTAAGGCGGCCAGAATTAAGAGGAACAATCTGAATATGTTCAGGAATTAAAATAGGCTTATCGGATTCGGGCAGCTTAAGGAATCTCTGGCCTTGAGCATCGGTAAGGATTTCAATACTTCCTTGGCGAGTCGTATAAGAAATTTTGGCTACACCCCCAGCTTCTGCAGGATATGAAAGAAAGACAGCAGGAGTACCTGCTTCATAAATTTTCTCATTTAAAAGTTTGGCAAACATATCGGCTGAGAATCGAGGATTCTTTTGAGAATCTGGGACTAAAAGATTAGGAGCACCATCGAAGAGCACTCCTAATTCAACTCTATTTTTAGCCGCAATCATTCTGGGGATTATAATTCGATGGAGGAATAATTGACCTGCATCGGTCTTCCAAGTGGCCACTCCACCAAATGAATCGAGAACATCGTTAAGAACCTCATTTAGACTTCGAGTTTCCTTGCCAACTTCTACTTCATCCAGTTTCTGATTAAGAGCGGCAAAGATTTTAAGTTTCTCTCCCAATAATTCACCACCCGTCATCTCACTAATCTGACGAGCCAAAAATTCATCGCCTTGTCTCAAGCCTTCATCCCAAGCTTTATTGAATTTTTCTTGCACTTCTTTCCAGGTAAGCTTGCGTTCTTTTCCATAAGAAGTGCGCAAACCAGGGAGGCCATCGACAACTTCATCGGCATGAAAATCCTTATTAAAATTTTCTTTTAGATTTTTAAGGGCGATATTACGCATTCCTTCAGAGTATTGGCCCGAAAGCTTCCAAAGAGCGACCATTGAGGTAACTCGAGCTTCCGGAAATGCTGCCTGATAGACATACCAAAATTGTTTTTGAATTTCTGCTTCAGCGTCTTTTTTAATTAGAGCTTCTGGGCGAGGACTTGCGTTATTTTCTCTAGCGGTCTGAACTTCTTTTTCTAGTAATCTCTTGGTTCTAAATTGAACAAGATAGTCATACAACCGATCGGGACGGCTGCCGTAAGCTCCTCCAAGCGTTGAAATAAGACCTGAATTAAGATCGGTGTTTTCACTTAACTCCATTCCTTTGGCTTTGGTTCGATCAGCAAACTGACCAATTTTAGGTCCAATACCAATGAGAGCAACGAGAAACGAGGCAGAAATAAACTTAGCTTTGGCCTGCGTATCATCTTGGTATTCTTTAAAAATAGCATCTGCATCGGGATTTTTACGAAGTGCCATTTGATCAAAGGTGCCATCGGCTTTGAGATAGGCGGTATAGCGACGCGATTCGCCCATTGTATCAAAATATATCACTCCATTCTTAGCCCAATCATTAAAGATAGAACTCATTAAAGCTGCATTGAGAGTTCTATTCACCCACGGCATCTTATGAGTTAAGCTCATGGTCAAAATAAAGGCCGTGAGAAACTTCATGTTTTCCCAGGTGCCTTGACCCAGCATAGAGGCTGAATTTTCTCCGCCTAAATTTTGATAGGTGGCAAGTAAAGAGATCACGCCACCGGCGGCAAGCCAAGCCGAATCAAGTCCAATTCTAGTTCCAAACGCAGTCGCAATTTGTTTTGCTGCTCTTGCATTAGCCGCCATCGTTTGTTTAAAGGTCTGAGTGCCTGCTGGAATTCGAGCGGTCTCATCGCCCAAAGCCTTTATCGTTTTTGCAATACTGCTCTTCGCAGGAGCTTGGCCCATCAGGCGAATTTCCTTCTGCCAGATCGACCCTTTTGACAATTGCTGAATCGACTTTTCATAGGCCTGAATTGCCGCTTCTTGAACGCTCAAAGTTGTTGGGCGACGGAGTAATGTTTTTGCAGCAGTGATGCCGCCTTCAGTGGCGGCTGAGAAGCCAGAAGCTGTTTGAACTAGAACTTTTTCGGCAATCGAGTCTTTAAACACTTTAGTCGCAAGCGATTCAAGCGCTGTTTCGCGAGCAAGAGTAGTCACAGCTTTACCGGCACCAAAGGTCATCAAAGTAAGAGCAAGTCCAACTCCATCACCTACATCTTGAGCTGAGTAGACATTCACATCTAAGCCAATCAAAGGAATGCGATGAGATTTTTTCTCAGCAAGGTTCTGAATTCTTTCGGGAGTAAAATGCGAAGCTGAATATTGACCGAAGAACTTTTGGAGCGAATCAAATTTTTCTTTACCATCCCAGCCAGTCATTGCCCATGCCGCGTTAAAGGCGAGATTTTCGATGCCAAGGCGATAGGTTTCTTCCCATAGACTTTGTCCGCTATGAACAATCATAGACCCTACGTCTCCTGGAATAGTCTGATACCAAGAGCTATCGTGTCTTTGGCGGGTTTCTCGTTTGGCTTTAAGGTCTTCGTATTGAACGGTGAGTTCTTCTTTATTAAGAATATTGAGGCCTTCAATTAATTTAGACATTGAGATGCCGAGTTGATTATCAACGCGAGAAAAATCCTTAAGGTTTAAAATAATTCGTGGAAGAATTTTTGTTTTTCTTAAATTCTCTGGTGAAATTTGCATGGCCAAAGCACCAGCCTGATTAAGCACGTCAGTCATTACGCTGGCACGACTTGAAATCATCTTCAATTGTTCTTTAAAAGCCTCACTCTTTAAGAGGTCATCTTTTTCTTTAAAATCTTTAAGACAGCTATTTGAAATCTCGGCAGGGTTCAGTGCCATCTCAAACGCCGTATCGAATGTTATTTTTTCACTAATTTTTTTTGAGGCTTCAGTGTAGGTACACGAAAGTAGGCTCTCCATTTGCTCGGTATTTAAACGAGCGCCATCAAGGTCTCTCAATCGAAGACGAGAGATGTTTTCAGTCTCAAGTAGGTGATGAATTGCTTTTTCAAACTTTTCAACGCCTTCGCTGATTCTCGCTTTAAGCATAGGGTATCGATAGCCATAGAGATCTTCGGTGATCTTCGTAAGACTATCCGAGCGCTGAGCTATATTGTAAAATGAATCTTCCTGCTTAGAGATGAAGGTCATTAAGCTTGAGTGAATATTTTTCACGGAAGCGTTTAAATCTTTATCTTGAAATCGATAAGCATAAGGTGCAAATCGTCCAGCGATATTAAATTTTTTACCATTGGGATCGATCAGTAGGCGATCAATTCCATCTTCAATAAGATTGCCAATTTGATTTTCTTCATTTTTAAAATAGTCATCACGCTCTTGATAAATCGATTTAACCTCGTCGCCTTGGCCTTGAGGAAAGGCTTTTTTAAACGAAGGCCAGTTCATTGGGTCAGCGGCGGCTTTCTGCTCCGCTGTGGCTTTAGAATCTAATTTTACAAATGACGAAACTTTGGCTTCTTTTATCGCCTTAAGGATTTCCTGAATCTGAGCATTCGACTGAATATCAGCTGGAAATGTTTCAATACTTTTTTGAAGTAATTTATTAATGGCCTCTTGAGCAGCGGCTTCTTTATCAGCCCATATGCTATCAGGCATTTGCTTGCCCAATTGAGTTTGAAGAGCAAAGTAAATCGATAGAAAGAAATTGTTGAGGTTGACTTTATTTTCAGACTCCATTTTCTCAAAAAGCATTTGAACTTCTTGGGTATTAAACTGGGGTTGAGCTCTTGCGGCACTGAGAAAGTCTTTTAGCCCTTCAAGTCTATTCTTAAGTGGAATCGAAATGCTTCGTTTCTGACCAAGGCGATCAAGACTGGTTTGAAGCTTACCTTGATTACGACGCGTTTCGTAAGAATCAGCAAATTTAGGATTGTTCTTAAATATATTTTTATATTGTTCTTCGAATTTATCGTATCTCACAGCATAAGATTGATCTCGTTCTCCAATCGGTAAAAAATCTGGGTCAGCGCTCAATGGTCTTTCAGTGAATTTTGCGAAAGAAACGAGATCAGAGAGTGTTCCTTTATAGATTATTTGATCCTTTTCATTGCGCTCCGTATTTAGTTTAAGAGCCGATGAAATTTCGAATGTGGGTTCACCTTTAGCATTTTTTGCTTTTTTAACTGCAACTCCTTCGGCAAGAACTTGCAAAAACTTACCTAAGGCATGAGTTTCAGGAAGAGTTTTAAGTTTAGCCGTCAAAAGGTTAGAAATTCGATCAACTGAGTCGTGCTGGCGCTTTCGAATCTCATTAATTTTTGCGATCAAAATTTTATCGATATGATCTGTATCACTGCCAGAAGTTCGTGCGTTGCCTTCGAGTCCCTTATAAAAATTAAAGCCCACAGGATCAAAGGATTTTCCGTAGAGGAGGCGGTTCAGATCGTAGTGATAAGAAAACATCTTGCGAACTTCAGATTCAAATTCACCGACCTTAAAGCCTTCATTGAGAGTGGCATCTGCCAATGCAGCGGAGACAGAATTTAAATCTATAAGGCTACCCAAATTAGAAAGTTCGCTTGCCCTCTCCAGCCCTGAGCTGATTAAGTTCTGCTGAAATTGAGGTTGAGAGAGAATCTCTTCGCCGAGGGGGCTCTTTTCAGCGTTTAATCTAATTTCTTCAAAAAGAAGTGGAATCGAATAACGGGCCACCATTGTACTCAGTGACTCATGAAAGTTAGCGAATAAAACCTGAGATGAACTCATCAAGGCTCTTAAACTATCTAGCTGCTTAGCAGCTCTGGCACGGCCCGCTTTTGATGAGGGGAGTTGAACTTTGGCCGCTGAGAGAATCTTTTCTGAAGCTGTGCTACTCACGCTGCTGCCTTCTTTAATATTATTTTTCTCTTTGCCGATAATTTCGAGCATGATTTCTTCTCTTTGATTGGCAGCATAAAGAATCTTTTTAAAGTCGTCTCGAGAAAGGCCACCTTGTTCAAAACTGCTTTGAAGCTCTCGACCTGCTTTTAAGAAAAGCTGACTTTGTTGAAGAAGTTCTTCGGCGAGAGGTTTGTTCTCTGCTTTGATTTGAGCAATAGCACTTTGAAAGCTTTTTGTATTGGTATCAAACCCAATCATATTGAGGGCAGTGATATCGGCTGATCCAGGAGTGCTCGACTCGAGTCGTTCTTTGATTTCTTTAGTCAAAATATTTTTTGAGTCAGCAAAAAAGTCATCTAAAAAGACGTCTAAAGAAACAAGTCCGGCCTGTAGTGACTGACTTACTTGAGAATTAGTTTCAAAAACAGAGCGACCCGAAAATGATTTTCGAGCTAAGGTGTTATCCTTTTCAGGAGTAATTTTCATTCTCTCCGCTAAAGTATGATAATTTTTTAAATTTTGATTTTGTCGATAGAACTTAACGAGGTCTGGATGAACTCCATTTTTATATTCTTCGATTTCTTTTCTCTTATCATCCTGTTCCTTTTGAGACTTCTTCTCGTCCTTCATGTTTTTAAGATAGGCTTCTTTGATCATGTCCCATTTAAAAACTGCAGCCATTTCAGTTAATTTTTGTAAATGTTTGGGATCAGTAGGAATGTTCCAACGCGCTAATGACTCAAGAGAGTCTTTCTCAAGATCAAATACGGGCTTAACCTCCCGAGTAGGGCGAAATGATTTAATGATATTATCATATGTAAAGTAGCGAGAAGCTTCATCTTGATGAAGTCTAAGTGTTTCAATGATCGGAATTGAATTGTAATTACCAATCTGCCTTAAATTGACACCTGTTAGTGGAGCTTTGTTTATATTTTCTAGTGTGGCTTTCCAGTTATCTCCCCAAAGAGTAGGAATAATTCCACTTGCAACAGCAAGTTCATGAGAAGCGTTCAAAAGGACATAAGAATCTAAAATAGAAAGTGTTTGAACTTTTCCCGAATCAATTTTATTTGATGCCGCTTTATTAAGCCAATCAAACAGGCGAAGTCCCATGCCATCTGTTGATTCTGCGGCAAATATGACCTCATTCCAACCATATCGAGTTGATAAAAAGTGAAGAGCATCTAGCTCACTCAAAGAGAAATGAGAGAGATTAATGAGTTTGATTTTTTCAGCAGAATTATACTGATCATTGAGAAGAAGATTTAAATGATCTGAATTTAAATCAAGCAGTTCATCTTGATTCATGGCTTTTGATAGAGTCACAGCCACAGTTTGCTCTGCCGAGTCTGTGATTGTGTTTTGAGGCTTAACCGCCACTTGCGATATGAGATCTGAAACTTCAGCCATTCGCTCTACTTGGAAAGACTTCCATTCAAACTCCAATGCTTTCAAAATAGTTTCAGATGTGGATTTTGATTTAAAATCATCTCGAGCAAGGGCAGCATCCAAAGCACGAGCACGTGCTCCTAAAGATATTTTTTTACCTTCTTTTTGGTCGAGATAATCTTCAGCAGCGTATCTTAATCTAAGATAGGCCTCGAGTTTTTCAATTTTTTGAGCTGTAGGGAGCTGGGGCGATTCAATAATGTAATTGGCTAATATGCTTAGGCGATTTTGTCGCAAAAATTGAATATCTGACGAGTCAAAAGTTTTTTGAGCGCTTTTTGCGAGTTCTTTAAGTTCGGACTCTTTAAGGTCAGCATCGGGACTATCGATCAGTTGGCGATTAAATAGAGCTATTTCTTTAAACCTCTCTGCAGTAATTGAGTTCCATTCATTCAAAAGAAATGTTTCGTTTTGTTCTTGAGAAAGATTTTGAGCCTCGTTGGCTTTTAATTTTGCTTCAAATGCCTTAAGTCTATCTCCCGTTTTAACTGCTTTGCCTGCTTTTTGATCGAGATAATCTTCAATTTGAAATCGATATCGAATATAGGCTTTAAGCCGATTTGAAAAGAGCTTCTTACCGAATGTCTGAAGGCTTAAGGTCGTTGACTTAATTAAGTCATTCCTCTCTTTTTTAACTTCAGCCATGCAAGAGTCTATTTTTTCGACCAACTCATTGGCTGATTTAAATAAAGGAGCTTTAACCTCTTCTTTTTTTTCTCTATAAGCCTTTCTGAAATCAGTAAGGCTTAAGGGTTTCACTTCTCCTTCGGGGAGAAAACCTCCAACGAGTTTGCCATCTTTTTCTAGGCATCCAAGATGAACAAGAGGAATTCCGGGAGCTAATGATTCTTTATCTTTAAGTGCGGCATTGATTTTCTCAACGGCCGAGAGCAGCTCTTTTTCATTTGAAAAATGAATATCAGGAAAAAATCCTAGTTTCTTCTCAACATCTAGTTTCCATCCCAAAAGATCAGATGCTTTAGTGGCAAGTTGTTTGCTGTCAAATCTTTTAAGCCGCCCAGAGGCATCGACTTCTAAAAGAGAAGTATCACGAGTGAGAGATTTAATTGTGAGTAATGCAGTAAGCTCTTCTTCAGGCCAAAAAAGAAGGTCTGAATACGTAATAGGAATAGATTTTAAATCTGGTTTATTAAGCGCGAACCTTAAAATTTGAAGAGATAGATCGTATCTATTTTTGATTTCACCTTTAAAATCAATTTCTCCTCCCGATTTATCTCGATGACGTCTTAAAAAAGGATCTCTCCATTTGCCAGTTTTGGGTTCAATTTTACCGCCGGTAAAAAAACCTTGAGTGTCGTAACGATCGGCATTTGAAAGAAGAGTCCGCAAATCAATTTCGACTCCGTTTTTCAGCATGGCCTCAATACGTTTTTCAACTTCAGCATTCATGGCGGCCGTTTTATATGTTTCAAACTCTTGATCGGTAAATATGCGAACTCCGCCTGACTCAAGTGGAATCCTCCAGCCGCCGGCAATATAAGAGGCTGGAGGAGCAGGTGAGGCGTGAGCTTGCAGTTGAATGCGGTAAGGATTTTCGTAATAAGGCGCTTCAAGTTCGCCTTTTTTGTTTTTACCTTTCGGCAAAAATTGTCTTGGGTCGGCATAGCGAGCGTCTTTAAATGCGTCTGCTCCAGGATCTGATTGGTTTGAGCTTAGAGAGAATGAGCCCTTTATATCGTTTTTAATTTGTTTTTGCAGAATTTCTCGATCTCGTTGTGAGATGGGAAGAGCGCCAAAATTAATAAGGGGCGTGCCTTCAAACATGGTTGTATTGCCGACAGTTGCAGAAAGAATTTTACTTTCTTGATTTTTAATTTCTGAATCTTCAGTTTTTTTTGCAAGTTCACTTGCGGGCGGATTATAGAGATCTTTATAAGCTTGGATTTTTCCGGCGCTGTGGTCTGCTGCGCTTGAGAATAGTCGATACGCGCTAGATTTATTATAATTTTCAGTTTGAGAAAGGTGAGCGTGCATGAGAAGCATTTTGTCAAATTCACTTGATTGCGTGGCTGTTGATTTTGATTCTTCTAGATCTGCCGGAGTAATTTGAATGGCATTTAAAACTAAATCAAAGGTCAGAGCTCCCTTAGCATCTTTTTGAATTTTTTTAAGGCGCTTAGAGAATGCTTCTTTTAGAAGATTTCGTACGACTGTGTTATCAGGACGATCTCCATTTTCATCCACGAGATTTGCAGAAAGATTATTAAATGATTCTACGTAAGCTTGATTAAATTTTTCAATCTGATCAAGACGAGGAAAATCAGCGGTGGTTTCAAGATTTCCGTTAGAATTTAATTTGATTTCGGTCATCGAGCTCAAGAGGATCTCTCTCTGCTCGGGGTTAAGTTGTAAGTTGTCCGTTAAATGGGTATCAAAGAAAAGAGTTAAAATATCTCCAACGGCGATAATCTTTTTTTTGCCTTCTGGGGTTTTAAGCAGATCATTAAAAATCATATCTTGAATGCCGCGATTTTCAGCCGAAGAAACGCCAAAAATCTGGGCTAATTTAAGATCGTCTCCCACTCGAATATCGGCAAAATGTGCAGGAGTAGATTTTGCATCACGGTAAGTAGGATTTTCCCATCTTAAATAAAATTTAAGCGCAGCGCTGACCGACTTTGATACCAAATATTCGGAGATCGGTTTTACTCCGTACTCAGAAAGAATTTTATCTTTTAGCTTTTTGCTTTCAGGAGTTTCAACTTTGGTTTGCACTTTCTCTCGCCAAGCTTGAAAAAACGCTGCAACTTTTCCGTCGGTGGTTGCAGGAACTGGCAATTCAACCGCCGGGGGAGGATTCTGAGGCGCATTTCCATTAGAACGAATTGAAGGCGATGGGTCAGTTGGGATGTCTTGATTGGAATTAACTGGATTCTGAGCTGACTGCAGAAGCTCTTGAATGGCACTTTTAGGCTCGCAGGCATCGTTAGACGCACGTAAGGACTCACCCTTTACCAAAAGGGTAAAAATCATCGAAAACTGAAAGAATTTAAATCTCCAGTTAACCAAGGTCCTCCTCCATTCTTTGAGACCTCAATACGTACCACTGCATTTTGAATGTGCAAACAATATGCCACGGGTGTTCGCGTAATCAAGGCTTATAAGCCTTAGGGACAACTTTTATTGGGGGTGAGGGTAAAGCTATGAAAAAAGGTCATAGTTTGGGAGCTATTGGGCTGAAAGGATTTCGAGGGGGAGTCCCAGCCCAAAAAGCAAGAAGCCTCTTTCTTACAAGAAAGAGGCTTCTTAAAAAACGGACCTAAAACGACAGGTATTAATGACCTACTAAACAGCTGCTAACTGATTCAGCATCGGTTCGAGAAATATTGAGCTCAGAACCACAAGCTCCAGCAAGACTTACAACTGTTGATTGTACTTCTGATTCTGCGGTTCCTTTAGCTCTGAGAGCTGAAGCAAGAGCAACAGGTACGGCACAGTGAGCATTCTCAGGAGTGCTTCCATTGGCGGCATAGAACTCAGCAACTGCTCTAGCACCTTCTGGAGAAACAATTACTTGTAATCCATCTTTCACTGAATTTGCTGTTTCGCTTTGGCCTTGAACCATTTCTTTAATGGAATTGGTTGAGCCAACTTGACCGGTATAGAAAGCTACTACGTTATTGAAAGCTCCAAGATCTTTTTCAAGCTTAGCATCTTTTTGACGTTGAGCTTGTGAAGGGCTTGCGGCTGAATCTTTAAGAGAGCGAAGGCTGCAGTTTGAGGTTGAGGTGACGCTTGTTAAAAGTGCCATAGTATCACCCTTTAGGCTGCTTTCGATCACATCAGCTGAGGCAGTTCCCATATCTTGTTGAGCTTGAATTGCATCTTGAATATTGGTGATTTTTCCACCGCTTTTTTGATTCAACCAAGCAGCGGCTTGAGCTGAACTAGAAAATGTTAAACCAGCATTCATTTTTTCGGCTCGAAAGGTGTTAACCATTTCGGGGGCCATTTTTTGCAATACGAGGATGGTAGCAGCATCAGTAGGTGATACGTTACCGGTTCGTGTTGCACTTGCGCCTGCGGCGAAAGTTGTAGAATTCAATCCAATTGCAGCAACTGCAACTAGAACTGATTTAATTAAAGTTGATTTCATATTTTGTTCTCCTGTCCTTTTTGTGTTCTAGATCCATGTACCCAAAATCTTTAAAAAAAACCGTTACCAGGTGGTAGGCCTTTAACTCAAGAGTTTATAAAACTCAAGTGCCTTCTCACCGTGTATCTCAACCCCTGTTTTTCTCTCGATTATCTCCGCTTCAAGCCTTTCAACCTCTACCAACTAAGGCATGACGCACCGAATAAAGCATCCTCGTCCTTATCCTGTCAAGAGAGAGCCTTTCTTCAACTAAAATAATTCGGCTCTCACATTCTGTGGTTAGTGCAAAGACCGTGCCATACCTAAAAATCAAATATTTTGAGGTCTTTACCTCTAAAATGTCTAGTTTTAATTAAGGCACTTGGGATAACGATGTCTCAGTTTCTGTGGAATTGGGTGGACAGCTTAAGTCTCAGGTAGAAGGTTTAAAAGGGAGGCGAGATCTTTCTTTGAAAGTTCGATTTAGGGCCCCCCTAGTTAGGGAGGCGGTCTCAGTAGTAAATAACTTAAATTTCTATGAACTAATTGCATATCGACCCAAAAGCCCCCACAAATACTTAGGTATTTTCTGGCATAGAACTTGCTCTTTTATTAGCCAAGTGCGTGTGTACTAAGGACAAAAAATGAACTTAAGGCGTATAAGACATTTTGAAGGTCGTGGTTTGGCTGTAGGGCTAATAGCATTGCAGTTGGTAGCCTATCTCGCACTGCCTGCTTTTGCCGAAGATACTGAAAAGCGGGGTCTTTTCGGCTTTGGGGGTAAAAAGCCCACTGAGCCGGCCAATCCTACTAATCCCGAAACTCCTTCAGCTGAAGCCTGTGGGCATTTGCTTCAAAGCGTTGGGCGCCATCTCGCTGGAACCATTACTCGAACTTCAAGCAATAGCGACGGTATTAACCATATTGCTGTTAAAGAGCGTGTTGGACGAGATCAAGAAGTTGAAGATCTTGAGTCTAGAATATTAGCCGGCCACAATATCGCCGTTGTTGGAAAGAAGAATGTCGGAAAAGACAGTCTAGTTCATCGCTTTGTAGATCTCAGTGAGAAGGGGGAGCTCTCTAAAGAGATGAAGAACGTAAAGATTCATCGAATTGATTGGCGTTCAATGGCGCAGACTTCTCGGAGGCAGGATGAAAAAGGAACTCTCGTTCAGCCTGAAGGTCCGCTTCTTAAAATAATGCAAAATGCTCGAGATGCTCGCTCGAAAGGTTCTAAAGATGTTCACTATTTATATATTCCAAACATTGATGAGCTTTTAGGCCCTCCTATTACAGAAGCAAAAACGGCGGTCATGAATGCACTGAGAGAGATTGCTGAGACTGAAAATAGCAATCTAAAACTTTTGGTTACCGCTGAGAATAAAGAGCTTGTTAGTTCGAGTGATTTTTTTGACGATAAGCATTTTCAATATCGAACAGAGCTTAAGCCTTTAGACGAAGCCGATGTTCTGGATGCTCTTGCCAAAGTCAGAAGTACAATTGAAAAGTCGTCGGGCCTGATTATTGATCAACAAGCACTTCGAGATGCACATCGAATTGCTGAAGCTTCTTTTAAAGATCAAAATGTCATCACTGCTACTGAGCAACTTTTACAAATGGCTGTGGCTAAGATCAAACGTGCTAGTGATCCAAATGCGAAGCCTCTGGATGTTCGTCGCACCAATAGGGATCTTAAGAGAATCGAAGATCGAATAGATGAAATCCGCGGTCGATCCGAGGCTCAAGAAGAACTTAAAAAATTGGAAGTCGAGCGAGAGCAGGTCTTAAGAAAGTTGGATCAACTCAGCAATCAAGTTTCTAAAGAAAAAGGGATGATGCAAGATATTGTTGGTTTAAATATGAAGCTCTCTGAAATCGATCTAGAGCTTACGAAACTAAAAAATTCTTATGATGAAGGTCAGTTTGCTAAAGTTGCTGAGCTCGCAATTCGTAAGAGGATGCTAGAGAAAGAAATTAACGAGAAACAACTTCTGCTTGCTGATTCTCAGAGAGAGCGAACTTTAAACCCTACCAAAGTTGATAAAACTCTTCTCGAAATGGTGGGAAGGCAAATGAAAGTCTCGACCTTCGCCAATACTGGTGGTGGAACAGCCGTTCGAGGCGATAGTGAGTTTGGAACTAAGTCGACCGAGTTTGAGGTCGAAGGAATTCCTGATACCGGTTTTGACGATATCGGGGGAATGCACGAAGTAAAAGCCGCTATCAAAAAAGGAATTTTTAATCCTGTAAATAATCCTGAGGCAGCTAAAGCTTATCGTGTTCCACCTCGTGCAGTGATCGGTATGTATAGTTATCCTGGTAATGGTAAAACCTTGATGGCGAAGGCCATTGCGCATGAGCTTGGTGGTAAGTTTATGAATGTCAATGCTGCCAATATTAAAAGCACATGGGTGTCTCAGGGTGCGAAGAACGTCAAAAGTTTATTTAAGGCTATTCGAGAACAGTCTCAAAAGGATTTGGTCGCGGCCTCAAAAGAAGGAATCGTCACTGTGTTCTTAGACGAATTTGATTCAATTGGTGGTCAGCGCGGCGGTTTCGGAAATAAATCTGACGACGAAATTGTTAACCAGTTTTTGCAGGAGCTCGATGGTGTGGGAGGTCGAGTCGATAATGTCGTGATTATCGTAGCTTCGAACAGGCCCGACTTATTAGACGATGCGCTTATTCGTCCTGGTCGTATTGATCAGTGGTATTTTATTCCTAACCCCGATCTCGAAGCTCGAGAGGCGATTCTTAAAATCAATATGAAGAAGATGCAAAAAGCGTTTGAAGCTTATGCCTTTAAGCCCGAAAAAGACGAAGCAATTGATTATTTTGCTTTAGCCAAAAAACTCGAAGGATATACCGGTGCTGATATCGCAAGTATCATTCAGCAACTTGGAAATGATAAACTAAACCAAGTGATCGATGATTATATGACCAAGTTTCCGGATCATAAGGGCCCTGTTCCTCAGGGAGAACTTAAGCCGATTACTCATGCTGATGTTGAAGCCGCGATAGTTTCGAGAAAAGATTTGCCCAGCAGACCTTCTGATGAAGTTAAGTCGGGAGTTGAAAGCTTCAGACGTCGACGAGGAAACGGTGGCGAGCCAGCACAGGGTACAAGTACAGATACGGCTAAGCCCGTTGATGCTCCTCAAGCTTCAGATGTAGCTCCTGAACAATTAATCAAAAGTCTAGTGCGAGAAATTAAAGGGGCTGATTTTAAGAAAGAAGTCTTGCAGTCGAGTAAACCTGTATTGATTCAGTTTATGAATCCAAGCTGTGGGCCCTGTAAAAGTCAGCGAGTTGAAGTCGAAGCTTTGGCCAATGAAAATCCCGGAATGAAAGTCGTTATTCTCGATGGAAGTCAAAATCTTGAGACACTTAAACAATATGGAGTAAGTCAGTATCCAACGACTATGATCTTTCACAAAAAAGGGGAGATCGCATTTAGACAAGATGGTTTTGTCCCTGGAAAAGTAAAAGGTGAAGTGCAGACATTTTTGGATACGAATTATCCCAAGCAAGTTCAGCGGCAAAAACAAAATGCAGCACCCGGAAGCGATTAATGTAGAGTGGGGCGAGCGTCGGGTTTGATTAAATCGAATTCAGGAATTTCAGCTAAGAATTTTGATCCGTCTGTGCGAATGAATTCGTAGGTGCCTCGCATGCTTCCTGTTGGTGTTCTAAGTGGGCAGTAGCTTGTATATTCGAATGCTGTTCCTGGCGGCAAAGTAGGCTGCTTGCCGACCACGCCAGGTCCCTTGACTTCTTCAGAATTGCCGAGATTATCGAGGATAATCCAATGACGATTCAGAAGCTGCACACTTTCGCTACCTATATTTTGAATCATTACGCGATAGGCAAAAAAGAATCTCTGTTCGCGCGGGTTTGATTCTTCAGGAATATAAAGAGGCTGAACTTCGATGCGAATTCCTTCTGTAACTTTTGCGAACATTTGATATCTATCAATAAAACATCCTCAGTTGCTTAGCCACAAAAAATCCATGCGAGCGGCGCGCTTAGACAATTACTGAAGACCATGATACCTTAAAGTTGTTCTCACGAGAGAACAGGAAGGAGGTGGTGCCGTGACGTTATGTGAATTACGTTCGGTGGCTGCCTTCTGGAGGTCCCACTAGATCTTCAGAAAGTGTGTCACCGAATACACATTTAAAGTTGCCGTAAAGACGTAACTTGAACCCCTGGAAAAAACCTTTCCAGGGGCTTTTTTTTGACTAAATTAATCCTATGCCTCTTAAAGTTCGGCTCAAGGTAACCTTCATAGTTTTTGCACTTTGCGGCCTCGATTTACTGCTTTGGGTTTTAGCTTGGCCGCTGGGTCTTCTTTTTATGCTTGCCGCTTTACTCGGTGCGGAGATGATTTATCCAAAATGGAATTTTTTTGGAAAAGCACTCCTCAATGTGAAAAAAGCAGGGCCGCGTGCCATAGCACTTACATTTGACGATGGGCCGAGTGAATGGACCAGTAAAATTTTAGATACTCTAAATACTGAAAAGATTAAGGCCACATTTTTTTTATTGGGATCAAATCTTCTAAGACATCCCGAAATTGCCAGACGAATTAAAAACGAAGGTCATGGAGTGGGGCTTCATGCCTTTTCGCATACAAAAATGCATTTGAAGAACCCTGAATTTATAAAAAAAGAACTCGATCAAACTGAAGCTGCCTTTAAGTCTTTAGGAATTGAACATGATAATCTATTTCGATTTCCTCATGGTTTTAAAAATTTTTTCGGCGTTCGAGAATTAAAAAGGCGAGGTTGGATTTTGTGTGGTTGGGGCAGGGGAGTCTGGGATTCTAAGCGACCTGGAGTTTCGGTGATCGTGGAACGTTCACTTCAATTAAAAGCAGGCGAAATTCTTCTCCTACACGATGGAGACGGAGCTAAGTTAAATCCTGACCGAGCACAGACGGCTGAAGCTCTTTCCCAAATTATTCGAGGGCTTAAAGATAAGGGCTATCAGTTTGTAAGTCTTAAAGACGTTTAGTGATAAACAATTTTTGAAGTTTCGTTTTCAGACGAATTTGTCGAAGGCATATCAAAGTCTAAAATAAATTCCTGCTTAGAAGATTGAAGATGGGTGGTTTTATTGTCTGAAGAAGAAACTTTCTTCTGAGGCAGTTTTAAGAAATGAAAATAATAGCCGTATGCCCCAATCAGCAGAGTCGGAATGAGCTGAACCATATGATAGAGCACGGCAATTGTTGCTGCCGCCTCAAAGGGAACTCCAAAGTAACGAAGAGCCGTCATAGCTCCCAATTCAAATGTTCCTATATGGCCCGGACTCGAAGGAATGGCAATGGCCACAGTGACGCTGGCTACAACGACAAAAGCTTTAAAGAGACTGATGGGCTCGCCCACACCGTAAGAAAAAATGACAATTGTGAGTCCGTGAAAAAACCATGCCAAAAAACTCAAGGGCAAAGTGGGAAGAAGAGTTTTCCATCGCAATAGAGGAGTCATCCCCTCAAAAATACTGGCGCGAACTTTTAAGACTCTATCGAGCCACGTCCATTTTGATCCGCGGGGCAGTTTAGCAAGTGCAAGGAGAGTGAGAATTCCAAGAACTAAGCTCGCGGCAATTGTTTTAGTAGTAGCTAAACTTCCGCGAATTCCGAGAACGATCACCGAAACGTAAAGAACGGCAAGCATAGTCGTAAAATCAATAAATCGATCCGCAGCCATCGCACCGATGGCTTTCGTCATGGGAAGTTTTGTTTTTCGATTTACGTAGAAGATGCGAAAAGGTTCGCCCAACCGCGCCGGCAGGGTAGCATTAAAGAAAAACGAAATTCTTAGGCTCCAAAATGCAGTCCAGTAAGGAACATATTTTAAGGGCTGCAGTAGCAAAGCCCACCGTTTAGCCAGTATAAAGTTATTAAATTGCATAAGAGCAATTGCTGCAAGGAGTGCGCCAATATTCATTGCGAACAGGTGCCGTGAGAAATTTTTGAGATCTATTTTTTGAAATGCAAGGTAAAGACAGATCACGCTAATACAAGCGCCCATAATCAAGATGCCTAAGCGTCCCCATTTGGACTGCATGGCTTTATCTGCCAGTTTTTTCATTTCGATTGAGCCTGCTCAGTCTTTGCGCTCTGACCAGGTCTAAGAGTTTCTTCAGTAAATGCATCAACACGAGCAATGATCGATGACCAATCATATTGCTTTTGCATTTTTAATAGCCCTCTTCGCGCAATCATCGCGCCAAGTCCGGGCTCACGGATAATTCTTAAAACTTGATTCGCAAATTCCTCAGGTTTGTCGGGATTAGCCATGAGACATTCTTTGCCATTCTCCGCGGTTTCGTTAAAGGCAGCGATATCGCTGGCCACCGTCGGTTTTCCTGAAGCTAAGCTTTCAAGAAAAGTAACTCCAAGAGAGGCGACTCGAGTCGTTGGACAAATATTGATATCAGCAGTCGTAAAATACTGAGCTTTCTCTTCGAGAATAGGGCCAATAAAATGGACATGAGGTTTTAATTCATCTTCTATCGACTCTTCATAAAACGATTTAAGTGGACCGGCCCCTGCAAGGATAAGTCTAGTCTTTGGTTCTTCTTTGTGAATAATTCTGAATGCATCGATCAAAACGGAGATCCCGTTGCGAGGTTCCATTCTACCGATAAAAAAGATATTTGTTACCCCATCGTTGAATTTCGGGATTTTAGGAGGGTTTGATTGAAATTCTGCAACTGGTACTCCGTTAGGAATAACTTCAAAATTACAGCCGAACCACTCGCGAAACGGTTTGGCGCAAACTTCACTCACCGCGATATTGCCTTCAAAATCGTTCATAATGCGAGAAAGTTGCTTTTGAAAGATCGTGTAAAAGAAAGGCTTAGAGCGCATGAGAGTATGAAGATGTCCAATAATGGGGCAGTCAGCATATCTCTGAACAAGTAAAGGAAGAAGGGGAGTAAGAGGGCAGTGAATATGAATGACGTCGAATTCGTGCTCACGAATCATTCGTTTAACTTGAGTTCCTAAATTGAAAGCAAAGCTGATTTTGGCAAGGCTTCCGTTGGCAATAACAGGAATAGATCGACCGAGTCGGATAATCTCGAAGCCATGTTCGGAGTGGCGAATATTATGAGGTTCTGCAACATGAGAGGTAATCAGCTTTACGTCGTAACCCATTTTTGCAAACTCAACTGCAGCAAAATGAACATCTCCACTTAAGCCACCTAGATGGGGATAGTAATATTCACTAACAATTCCGACCTTATAGCGCTTCTGAGGGTTGCGAGGGCGAAAGTTTTTTCGCGCCGGCTCTTTGCCAATCATCCAGACTCGATTCGATAGAACACACGCAATAATATAGAGAGCAACTAAAGTATTGTAGGCGCCAACGGCAATGTGCCAAAAAAAATAACCAATTCGAGCACGCACTGAGATGGGAGTAATAACTGGAACATGAAGTTTTTCGTTGGAGCTCATTTTTTTTGCCAAGACCTTTTCATACTTCAAGAACGAAGGCTAATCAATCTTGAGGCATAACGAAAGATATTGCCATAAAACAAATCTACTAGCCGTGCGCATCGACTTTAGGTACACGGCCATCATATAAATGAATCAGCTTTCTTCTCAGTTATTACTCAAAGTCTCAGTTCATCTGCGGTGGCCTTTTTTTAAACTTTGGAATCAGATTCAAGCCTCCGACGAAGCTTATCTTTCGCCTGAAGACAAGGTGAGGCTTATTCTTCAGCCATTAGAGGCTGATCTGCAGGCACTTCCGGAGGTCAGACTTGATCCTCGAATAAAATTTATCTCGATGTTTGATGAAGACTATCCGCCATCATTTTGGGAGCTTCCACAGCCCCCAATTGGTATTTATGTAAGAGGGAATCTTGGAAATCGCGTTCGCACAGCTGTGGTCGGATCAAGAAAACCCACCCCGTATTCTAAGCGTTTAGCTCGTGAGCTTTCTTTTTTATGGGCAAAAAAAGGGTATTCCATAGTCAGTGGCGGAGCCGTCGGGATTGACGGAGATGCACATGAATCAGCACTAAATGGAGGGGGACACACCATCGTTGTTCTGGGAGGGGGATTTAATAAACTTCACCCTCGATCGCATATTAAACTCTTTGAAACTGTAGTGCGTCAGGGAGGAGCTTTGGTCAGTGAGTATCCGCCTGATTTGGAGCCTCGAGCGCACACATTTCCTGAAAGAAATCGTCTAATCGCTGCTCTTTCGGATGTGCTTTTTTTGGCGCAAGCTCATGCCAAAAGCGGAAGTCTTTCGACCGCTCGCGCAGCTTTAGAGATGGGGCGAGAGATTTACGTGCTGAGGCCTATATTGGGTGACGAAAATTTTGCAGGAAGCCAGGCTCTCATTGATGAGGGAGCCAAGCTTCTTATTGATTCAAAAGAATTAGAGTTCTATGAGTTTCAGAAATTCCAACCGAGGCCGACTGAAGTATAAATTCTACCGCGCACATCGAACTCTGATTCAGTTGTGGCTTTGAAGCCTTTGGTCTTAGCATAAGCATAGTGCCAAAACGAAATCGTTGGTTCGAGTGGGCTAGCAAAGAAGAACAGTGTATCAGAAAAATAGGCCCGGGCTTGTGCGGTTAACATTATACCAAGTTCAATTGTTTGACCTGAAAGGCTCTTTCCATGAACAAATCCGTAATTGATATTTGGACCAGCTCCTAAAACCAGTTGGATCTGTGAGGATGAAAAGGGCTGAAAAAACTTGTGATAGGTTAATCCCAAATCAATTTCTTGGTGTTCAGATTTGAGAGTATTAAATTTGAAAGGCATAGCAAACTTTTCGCCACCGAATTCACCGACCGCCGAAAAATAGGGGCGATGAATTCCATCACGATCAATGGTTTCAAATGTTCCTGCGCCCAGCAGAAAGTAAGAACTTGAGTTTTGAAAGTCAAAATCTTCTTGTTCAGCCACTTTTTCATCTTCGGACTCATCGGTGGGCGATGTTGTAGGCTGAGCAGCTGCCTCTGCTTGAAGGTCTTGTTCATTAAGAAATCGAACATCCGAAATGGCGCTTTTAAAAACAGAGCCGGGAGCAAATGAATTTTCGGATGCCAATACATAAGCGGTTGAAACGTTTTCACCTGTATGCACAACAACGAGTTCACTAACGTTAACCGCTGGCTTTTTTTCTTTGCTTCCAGCATCCCAATTGAGTTCGGCTTTTTTAGAGACATACAGACGATCGTTGATTTCAAGTCCATCTTTTGAGCCTTTATTCAAATAGACATAGTCATATGGGCCAATGATTCCTAGATTTTTAGAGCTGCGAAGGACGATGCCTCGAATCATTTTGCTAGGCTCTTTGGGAACAAGCTTAAGATTGAGATCAATCGGGCTCATAATTTGATCGCCGACTTGAATTTGCATTGAACAGTCGTAAAGTTTTGCAATGATGGCATCGGCTTGTACTTTCGTGACTTCTGCAAAACCCTTAACCAGAATGTCTTTACCGGTGTATTTTTGAAATTTGCCCGGAATTTCGACTGGGCCGTTATCTTGGTAAATCATCATTTTATCGCCCACTGAAACTTGTTGGTTTTTAAGCTTAAGATAAACCAAATCATCATTTGAAAAGAACGATCCCGAAAGATACGAACCTTTGACCGTGCCCAAAGGATCTAAGCGGTCCATCAAGAGGTGTTCTCTGGTAACGGTGACTTCTTCGTCGGTGATTGAAAATCGCTTTATATCAAACTCATCTTGTCCGCGAATTTGAGCGAAGAGGGAGCCAGCAAAAATATTAGTTAAAATGACGAAGAGAAAGAGAGATTTCATATCTTAGTTTCCTTTTTTTTCTGTCTCGCCACCAGGAAGACTGAGTAGCCGTGCAGAAGCACGTTTTGCCCGATCTCCATGGGGATAAAGTTTTATCAAGCGCTCAAGTTCAACACGGGCTAGGCCCACCTCATTTTTTTGAAGATAGATTTGCGCAATCCAATAAATGGCATTATCGGCAAGTTCAGATTCTGCATATTCTTGTGCAAAATTCTCGAATGCTAAAATGGCGTCGTTCCACTGTTCAGCTTGAGCAAGTCCTAGTGCTGAGCGATAAAGGCGTTCTCGCTCCTTGGCATTAGTTTTGCGGAACGAATTTAAAGTTGAGGATTTTTGTTCACGACCCTTGATGGTAAATTCTTCAGGGGGCTCATCATTAGGTGAAGAGCATTGAGTAATCTGAGCTTGCTTAAGTTCAGTTATTTTTTGTTTAAGTTTTAAATTTTCTTCTTCAAGTTTAGAAAGTTTTTGGTTGTACTGAAACTGAAGTGCCTTCTCAATATTTGAAGTGTCTTCGGCGAGAACAAGAAGTAGGCTAAATACCGAATAAATCATACTCAAGTATAGCCTTGAAAACCGGGATTAATTAAGTAAATTCAATGGCTTAGGACTCGCTGCGTCATGAGATGCTTGAAGTGCGGCTTTTCGTGTCTTTTTGTTTGATTTGGGGGGCTTCACTTTAAGAGAAGCTGTGGTAATGAGAGATCAACTTAAGGCGAGGGGATTAAACCTCTCAGCAATTTTGATTGATTGTGAAAGTTTGGAACCCTAGATTTAAACTGCATTTGATTTGGAGGATTAGGTATGGCGGAGCTCAATAAAGAAAAGTTTCAGCAAATGATTGAAAATGGAGAGATTACTCCCAATATTCAACTCACTGGCATGGATCTTAGAGATTGTAATTTACGAAGTGCGTTTTTAGTCGGAGCGAATCTTCGCGCTGCAAAAATGCAAAAAAGCAATTTAGCCTGTGCAAATTTAGAAGGCGCAAACCTTGAAGAGGCTGATCTTCGAGGATGTAATTTAAGTTATACAAGCTTTAAAAATGCGAACCTCAAGAACGCAAATCTTAAAAACGCGTACTTTGAGTATACTGATTTTAGAGGTGCCAATCTTCAAGGTACCAATTTCGAAGACACATCAGGTCAAAAAATAATTTAATATCTCAACAATGTGGCGCCCCAAGTGAAGCCGGCGCCGAAAGAGGCGAGCAATACAAGATCGCCTCTTTTGACTCGGCCCTTCCGCTCTGCATCAAGAAGAGCGGTGGGGATGGTCGCGGCAGTTGTATTTCCAAATCGATCAATATTAAGAGCTACTTTTTTAGGGTCGAGGCCCATTCGCTCTCGAGCGGCATCGATAATTCGAATATTGGCTTGATGAGGAACAAAACAGACGATTTCTTCGGGTGAAATTTTATTCTTCTCTAAAATTTCAATACAAACATCGGCCATATCAGTGACAGCTCGTTTAAAAACGGTTTTACCTTCTTGTTTAACGAAGTGTTCTCGACTCTCGACTGATTGAGTGCTCGGAGGTTTTCGAGAGCCACCTGCGGGCATAAATAGGCAGGGCACCCCAGAACCATCCGATTTAAGAATTGAGTCGATAATAAATGATTTGGAATCTCCGGCCTCGACGATAGTCGCGCTACCGCCGTCACCAAAGAGCACACAGGTATTTCGATCTTGATAGTCGAGAATAGCACTCATTTTTTCGGCGGCGATGACCAAAACGCGCCTGGCTCGACCTGATTCTACGAAGGCTCGCGCGGTTTCAAGAGCATATAAATAGCCGCTGCAAGCGGCCGAAAGATCGTAAGCAAAGGCACTTTTAAGTTGAAGCTCGTTTTGAACAATACAAGCCGTCGATGGAAATAAGTAGTCAGCAGTAATCGTGGCCACGATTACCAGATCGACGGACTCGGGCCTAATATTAAGACGTTTAAAGAGCTTGCGACTAGCCTCAATTCCCATAAAAGAAGGAGTTTCGTGAGGTTCGCTCATTCGCCTCTCTTTGATTCCGGTGCGATCTTGAATCCACTCATCACTCGTATCAACGAGCTTTTCGAGGTCTTTATTAGTGATGATTTTGGCTGGAAAATAGTCCTCTATACCAAGAATTCTTGCCCGAAGCGTTGCCATTGCCGAGGACTCTAGATATAAGTGTCAGGCAAGTAAAGATTGGGTTTTTTCTTCTAAGAAAGGATTTTTGAAATATGATTTTTTTGGCAGCGGCATTTACGTTGATTACTTCACTTCCACCTGCTCAAACCGGAAAAGATGAGTTTGTCTTTAATAACTCTGCCGAGATTGAGTCTTTAGATCCCCAGTTTTTAACAGGGGTTCCAGATAATAATATTGCGGTTCAGATTTTCGAAGGTCTGATGACCCGAAAACAAGATTGGTTAACCCTTACAAATGGACAGGCCGAGTCATATAAACTTAGCAAAGACGGAAAGACCTATACTTTTAAATTACGCCCAAATCTTAAGTGGTCCGATGGCAGTGATCTTACTGCAAAAGACTTTGAGTATTCGTGGCTGCGAGCCATTCATCCTAAAACAATGGCTGGTTATGTGTCTTGGTTGACTGACAATGTTGTAGGAGCTGCCGAATATAATAAGGCTCCTACTGACGCAAATGCTGCAAAAGTAGCCGCAAAAGCTCTCGATGCCAGAACTTTTGAAGTTAAGCTTTTAAAAGCTGTCCCTCATTTTATTCAGTTCACCGCTGAAGCAATTACCTACCCTGTAAAGAAATCAGTTGTCGAAAAATTTAAAGACCAATGGACTCGTCCTGAAAATATCGTCTCAAATGGTGCTTACAAAATTGTTGAATGGAAAGTTCAAGATAAGATCGTTCTTGAAAAAAATCCCAATTATTATGATGCCGCTAATGTAAAGCTTTCAAAGGTCGTGGCATATCCGATAGTTGATCGGCAAACCTCGGTGAACCTTTTTAAGCAAGGTAAATTGGATTGGTCCGGACATAACGGAGCTCCTAATTCTTTGGTTCCTGCCTTTAAATCAGATCCCAATTTTAGAATGAATCCTGGGTTTATCTCTTATTTTTATCGTATTAACACCACGCGAAAACCTTTCGATGATAAACGTGTTCGACAAGCTCTTTCGCTTGCAGTTGATCGTAAAATGTTGGTTGAGAGTGTAACTCGCGGCGGAGAAATTCCTGCTGGATTTTTAGTTCCTCAGAAAATCGGAACATATAAATCTCCAACTAATTTTATTTCGGCTGATCATAAAGCCAATGTTGAAAAAGCAAAAAAACTTTTGGCTGAAGCGGGATTTCCTGGCGGTAAAGGAATGAAGGCAGTCGAGATTCTCTATAATCAAGATGAGAACCATAAAAAGATCGCTCTTACGATTCAGCAGATGTGGAAGAAAGAATTGGGCGTTGATGCGAAGCTTAATAATCAGGAGTGGAAGGTTTATCTTAAAAATCAGGTCGCCAAAGATTTTGATTTTTCAAGATCAGGTTGGCAGGGAGATTATCCCGATCCGATGAACTTTTTAGAGCTTTTTGTTTCGACTTCAGGAAATAGTCATACCGGATGGAAGAATCCTCAGTACGATAAGCTCATTGCGGATGCTGCTAGTACAGCCGATGAGAAGAAGCGAAATAAATTACTCTCTGAAGCTGAAGCTCTTTTGATTGATGAGATGGTGATTATGCCTCTCTATATCTATACAAATTTTAGCTTTGTAAGACCTGAGATTGTGGGATTTGAGCCAAATCTTGTTGATCGACCTTACGTTCGCTACTTAAAGAAAAGCTAAGACAGTAGGGATAAAAGTTTGAAAGCATATCTACTTCGACGTTTAACCGGAGCGGTGATTACACTTTTTGTTGTTATCACTGTTTCATTTTTTATGATGCGACTCGCTCCGGGTGGCCCATTTTCGCGCGACCGTAGTTTTCCTCCTGAGGTTTTGCGCAATATCGAAGCTAAGTACAATCTCGATAAGCCGCTACTTGTTCAGTACGGCCTCTATATGAAACGCATTGTTCTCGATTTTGATTTGGGTCCTTCGACTCGATACGCCGATAGATCATGCAATGAAATTGTCGCTTCAAGTTTTGGGTATAGTTTGAAAATCGGATTGGGCGCGCTTTTCGTCGCTTTGCTGGTTGGTTTATTTGCTGGCTTAATCGCAGCGCTCAATCAGAACAAGGCTTGGGATTATATTCCGATGGGAGGCGCGATGATTGGAGTCTCAATGCCCGAGTTTGTGCTGGCGAACCTTTTGGTTCTGCTTTTTGCCCTGACGTTTCATTGGTTTCCAGCGGCGCGTGTTGATGATTGGAACGGATATGTTTTGCCTTGCGTAACTTTGGGACTGACTTATGCCGCATCGATTGCCCGACTTACCCGTGGAGGTATGCTCGAAATTTTAAGCCAAGACTTTATTAGAACCGCAAAGGCAAAGGGTCTGGCGCGTAAAACAATTATTTTTCGTCACACTCTTAAAGGCGGGTTACTTCCGGTAGTTTCTTATTTAGGCCCGGCAACTGCAGGTATGCTCACTGGTAGTCTTATTGTTGAGAAGATTTTTGATATTCCAGGAATGGGGCGAGCTCTCATCGATGCCGCCGTGAATCGTGATTATAGTTTGGCGATGGGGACCACGATTGTATACGCCTCGCTGCTGATTTTTCTCAATATCGTTGTTGATATTGTCTATAGCTTTCTTGACCCAAGGGTGGCGTACTCGTAATGGAAAAAACCTCTTCTCCACGTTCGCTTTGGAACGACGCATTTCGTCGGTTGGTTCGTAATAAAGCTGCAGTCGTTGGAATGATTTTTGTGATCTGTGTTTTATTGGCGGCGATTATGGGGCCATTATTTTCTGTTTATAGCTATGAAGATGCTGATCTAAGTCGCGTGAGCAATCCTCCTTTTATTTGGGGCAATCTTGAAGAGGGCATTCAAAAATACATGGAACTCGGCGGGGTGAGTTTAATTGCCGATGATTATAAACAGGTCGGCCCACTCTATATCAATCAGCCTCATTGGTTAGGGACTGATGAGTTGGGCCGAGATGTTTTGATTCGAATTTTGTATGGTGCTCGAATTTCGTTAGCAGTGGGGTTTTTAGCGGCGCTCGTAAGTCTTTTTATCGGTGTCATTATGGGAGCTCTTGCGGGTTATATGGGAGGATGGGTTGATGCTCAGATCGTTCGCTTAATCGATTTACTTTATTCAATGCCCTATATGTTTTTTGTTATTTTGCTGATGGCGATTGCCGGTAAAGGACAAGATGCTGATTTCGCGTTTTACCTTTTATTTTTTGCAATTGGAGCTGTTTCGTGGCTGACGACGGCACGTATTGTTCGGGGGCAAGTGATGTCGCTAAAGAATTCAGAATTTGTTGAAGCAGCTCGTGCGAGTGGAACCGGACATTTAGGGATTATTTTTAAACATTTGATTCCAAACACTATGGGACCCATCGTAGTTTACTTTTCTCTTTTGGTTCCACGACTCATGTTAGAAGAAAGTTTTTTAAGTTTTATTGGTCTTGGTGTGCAAGCTCCTATGGCTTCATGGGGATCTCTTGTTGCTGATGGCCAGGGTGTATTTCAACTTTATCCATGGATGGTTATTCTTCCGGGTTTAGCTCTGACGTTGACTCTTTTTAGTCTTAACTTTGTAGGAGACGGATTGCGAGATGCTTTGGATCCAAAACTGAAGGGGCGTCAGTAATGAAGAAAAAAATTCTCGAAGTTAATGACCTGATTGTTGAATTTAAAACTGATGACGGAATTGTGCGCGCTGCTGATCGAATTTCGTTTGATCTCGCCGAAGGCGAGGTTCTCGGTATTGTCGGAGAAAGCGGAAGCGGAAAATCGGTCACGTGTCTGACCATCATGGGCCTTCTTCCCATTCCACCAGCTCGAGTGGTTGGCGGCTCGATTAAATTTGGAGACAAGGATCTACTCAGAATAAGCGAAGCACAGATGCGAGATATTCGTGGACGTGATATCTCGATGATTTTTCAGGATCCATTTACCTCACTTAATCCTTACTTAAAAATTTCGACTCAAATGCTTGAAGTCCTTGAAACTCATACTCAGATTCGAGGTGAGGAAGCCGAAAAAAGGTGTCTTGCTGTTCTGGAGCAGTTGGGAATTCCTGATCCTAAAATTAGATTTAATTCGTATCCTCATCAACTCTCGGGTGGTCTTAAGCAGAGAATCATGATCGGAATGAGTTTGCTTCTGCAACCAAAGATTCTGATCGCTGATGAGCCAACAACGGCTTTGGATGTTACGATTCAGGCACAGATCTTGGATCTTTTAAGAGATGTGAATAAAAGATTTGGAACTGCCATTATTATGATTACTCATGATTTGGGGGTAGTGGCCGGTTTGTGCGATCGAATTCAAGTTATGTATGGCGGAAGAATTATCGAGCAAGGTTTAGCAGACGATATTTTTTATCGCACCAAGCATCCTTATACTCAGGGTTTAATGACGTCGATTCCGCATCTCGATACTGAACCGGGTGCTCGCCTGACTCCTATTGCCGGAGCTCCTCCTGATCTTACAAGTTTAGGTGATTGGTGTGCTTTTGCCCCACGATGTTCAAGAGCGCAAGACATCTGTAAATCAAAGAGACCTCCCGATGAGAAGGTTTCTGATGTTCATCTTTACGAATGTTATTTTCCGATTGAGGGGCGAGCATGAGTTTGCTTCGGATAAGCGATTTAAAAGTACATTTTCCGGTCGTTCGCGGCGGCGGATTTTTTAGAAAAAAGAAAGCCGTTGTTCACGCTGTTGACGGAGTAAGTTTTAATTTAGCAGAAAGTGAGACCTTGGGCCTTGTGGGAGAGAGCGGTTGCGGAAAAACGACAACCGGTCGATCGATTTTGAAATTAATCGAAGCGACTTCGGGCTCGGTTCAATTTGACGGACAAGAAGTCTTGCCGTTAAAGGGAAGACGGCTTTTTGAGTTTAGAAAAAAGGCCCAGATCGTTTTTCAGAATCCGTATAGCTCTCTTGATCCTCGAATGACGATTTCGAGTATTCTCTCTGAGCCGCTTAATTCATTAACAAATTTAACCGGTAAACAGAAAAAGGCTCGCCTCGAACAACTGATGCAAGAGGTAAATTTAAGCCCTAAGTTTCTCAATCGCTATCCTCACGAATTTAGTGGAGGGCAGAGACAGAGAATTAATATCGCTCGTGCTTTGGCGGTTTCGCCCAAGCTCATCATCGCTGACGAACCTGTCTCGGCTTTGGATGTTTCAATTCAAGCGCAAATCATTAATTTGCTTCAGGACTTGCAGCAAAAATATAAGATTTCATTTCTCTTCATTGCTCACGATTTATCGGTTGTAAAAACTCTAAGCCATCGAGTGGCTGTGATGTACTTAGGTAAAATTGTTGAGATGGGTGAGACGAGAAAGCTATATGCTCAGCCTATGCATCCTTACACGAAGGCTTTGATGTCGGCAGTTCCTATTCCAGACCCTAAAGCGGAGCGAGCGCGAAAGAGAATCGTTCTCACCGGAGAGATTCCTTCGCCTATTAATTTGCCGACGGGGTGTTCATTTCATAATCGTTGTATCTACGCCAAAGACCTGTGCCGTCGAGAAGTGCCTCTGTTAAGAGGCATGCCAAACGGAAATCAGGCTGCTTGTCATTTTGCTGAAGAAATCGCAAAATCTTGAAGTGAGTCTTTCGCCCGAGCGTGAATATCAATTTGATGGCCTTTGTGGCCCTACCCATAATTATGGCGGACTTAGTTTAGGAAATCTCGCAAGTACTAAGCACCGTGGTTTAGTTTCAAATCCTCGTGCGGCTCTGTTTCAGGGTCTAGAAAAAATGAAATTTGTTTCGAGCTTAGGAGTAGGGCAAGCATTGCTGCCTCCTCAAGAAAGACCTAGCCTTCGAGTTTTGCGCTCGCTTGGGTTTACAGGTTCGGATGCTGAAGTCATCGCGCAAGCGGCGAAATCGAATGAGCATCTTTTGCGTTTAGTGAGTAGCTCTTCTTCGATGTGGACTGCTAATGCTGCGACGGTTTGCCCTTCAGCGGATGCCGGTGATCGCAACCTTCATTTTGTACCAGCTAATTTAGAGAGTATGTTTCATCGCTCGATTGAGCCGGCCACAACGACCCGAGTTTTAAGAAAAATTTTTTCGAATTCAGATTATTTTGTAGTGCATGATCCTTTGCCTACACATTTCTCTGACGAAGGAGCTGCTAATCATACTCGGTTTAAGACCGAGAAGGGCGTTGTTCACTTACTGGCCTGGGGAAGAAGCCAGTTTGATCACAAAATTAAATCGTCGGTGAAATTTCCGGCCCGGCAGACATTTGAAGCTTCAAAAGCTATCGTGCGAGCATTTAATTTAAAGGGTGCCGAGGCTTTGTTTCCCCAGCAGCTTGCTCGAGGAATTGATGCCGGCGCGTTTCATACAGACGTACTTGCGGTAGGAAACCAGAATTTTCTAATGGCTCATGAATTTGCATTCAAAGATCAAAAAAATTTAATGGCTGCTTTAAAGAAAGGCTTGGGTAAGAATTTTTGGATTTATACGGCCAAAAATTCTGAGCTTTCTGTGGCTAACGCAGTGAAGGCGTACCCCTTTAATTCGCAGGTTTTAAGTTTAGATGATGGCTCTATGGCGATCATCGCACCTTTAGATTCACGTGAAAATAAACAGGCGCATAAGTTTTTAGAGCAAGTGAAAGAATCTGATGGGCCAGTAAAAGAAGTTCATTATCTCGATGTTCGTCAGTCGATGCAAAATGGAGGAGGCCCAGCTTGTCTAAGATTGCGAGTGATTTTGAATCAAGAAGAACGCATAGCTATTTCTGCCAATATTTTCTATTCAGAAGACCTGCATCAAAAGCTTAAAACCTGGGGAAATAAATTTTATCGAGATCAACTTCATCCTCGAGATCTGTCTGATCCACAATTAGCTCTTGAATCAATGCAAGGACTGGACGAGCTTTCTCAGATTCTTAAACTTGGCTCTATCTATGATTTTCAGAGGTAGTTTGGGCCCAGGCATAATCTTCATGTTTACTATCGCTACGGAAGTGAAATTCAGCTCAGAGGTCAAATCAGCGAGGAGCCTCGGGAGTTGGAGATCTCAGTAATTCGATCAAGCTATTGGCGCAAGATTTACCGATAGCAGCAAGACCGGGTAAACTTACCGCGGCTTTTACTCCTGATTTTTTGAGGGAGTCTTCGATGGTGCTAGACTGAATCGATTGCGCCCATTGAGCGAGTCTGAGCTTGGCACGGACGAGATGTAAAAGATCTTCTGTTGGTTGGCTGAGTTTTTCAGGATCTAAATATTTTTTCTGACTTAACCAGTGAAAAGCTTGAAGAGGTCGAAAACCCTGACTGACGCTCATCAAAGATTTTTTTAAATCTGCCATTTCATTTTTCTTTATCGGAACTCCCAGAGATTTAAGTACTTCTGCAATTTGCCAGGGATTTGCCGTAAAACTTCCGGTCAAAAATAAATCTCGCAAGCCGAAGGCTTGAGGTGAAATATATTTTGCCTGGCCGTGATCGAGAAGAGTAATGGTACGATTTGAGATGTCGACCAAGACTTGACCGGGCATTCGATCTTTATCGATGGGTCTATCTTTTAAATCTTGTGCACGATTTTCAACGGCTAAAATAATTTCTGAAATTTCTTTGTAAAGCTCAGGATGATCTTTTTGAATATTCTTAAGTGGAACGCCTTTTGCGACGGGTTGACTAAGAAATGTTTTTTGATCTGTTAATTTTGTGGATTCATAGGGAATAAACTCAAAATTCCAATTCTTGAGAGATCCTAAATCACCTTTTTGAATACCGCCTAAATTTTTAATCGCTTCAAGATAGGTGGCCTTCATCGCAGGAGCGATTTGAGGTTTATGATTTCGATCTCTTTCGAGTTTAAATGTGCGTGAGGTATCGCTGGTGATAAATTTAAGAAAGCCATAACGTTCACCACCATTTTTTGCCTTTGTCGTGAGATAGTTTACAAATTCTCGCAGAAGCTCTTCATCAACTTCGGCACCGCGCTCTAGTCCGATATGTTCAACAGCAACAATTCGACTTTCGCCCCGGGGACCTCGAAGTTCAACCACAATTTCGGTCGTACCAGAGTTTCGAATATCGACCATTCGATAGCCTGCCGAAATCAAATCGCCATATTGATGAAGGAGTAAATCATACACACTCCACCAGCCCGGATGCGGGACTTCGTCCCAGAGTTTTTGAAGTTTGAGTCGGTAGCTCAACGGTAAATGTTCATCAAAGGCAAGAGTTTGGCCGAATTTTTTTACTAAAGGGCCCATTTGGGAAAGAACCATATAGAGTGCATCTTCAGGACTACCGGCTTTGCCAGATTCAGCAAAAATAATGGGAATAATCAGTTCTCGAAACGCGGGTGGCACAGCGTATTGAACAGCATCGTAGAGTTCGATGATGGTTTCTCTAATTTGTTGAGGAAATCCCGAAAAGACTTCGTTCTTAATTTTTTGATCAATTTTACGGTGAAGAATGAGCTGGCTACTTCCGTAAAGAGCGATATGAAAAAATGAAGCTCGCGCGCTCGAACCTAAATGATCGTATTGTTCTCTGAGATAAGATTCAATTTGATTCGCGGAGTGAAGAACGTAACCTTGCTTAAGAAGTAGATCTTGAGTTTTATGCTGAATAAGTTCTGCAAGTTCGGTATTTTTGCCTCTAAACCACTGCAGTAAATCCCATTTCTGATCGGGTAGAAGCGAATCATAAATCTCCAGTAATTGATTAATATGAATAAGGCTTGTCGCTGCCGTTCCTTCATATTTCTCAAGGTGAAGAGTAAAGATCGGCTTTTCTGCCGGGATACTTTGAACAGTCTCGGCAATTTGATTAAATAGATCTTTAAGCCGAATGGGCCCCAGCTTTTGAAGAAGAGCTTTTTCGTATTCACCCAAGAGCGAACTTAAGAGATCTTTTCGTTCAGACAGATTTAATTTCAGAATATTTTTCTGTTCGAATGGGCGCAGTAAAATAGGCATGAGAAAATGTCTAAAATCTGAATAGCTCGAAAACATCTGAGGAGAAAGTACGGAGAGAAATCGATAAATCTCTTGCGGATGATCTGATTTTAAAATTCTTTCGTGCAAAAGTTTGATTAATTCTTTTTGTTCGGGAACATTGAGAGGAATTTGAGAGTTAACTTGGCCTAAAATAGCCAAGGTTTCTTCAATGCTCAGCTGCTGAGTTTTTAAAAGCTCAATGACTCGACGATAATAACTGCCGATAAACCTGCCCTGTGCAAGTTTGTGGTTATTTTGGAGATGATTGGTAGTGTTTATGGAGTTTAAGTAATTCTGCTTCGAGAAACCTAAAGTATCGCGGCCGACACTTGGTCTCATAAGCGCCGTGGTCAAAATCTGTGCTGGAGTTAAGCGCTCAAATATTTGCTTCCAAGGCAGGGTTTCATAAAAACTTTGCTTATAGGAATTGTCTGAATGCTGAGAAAAATCGAAACAATATTTAATCAAGAGCAGTGGATGGTTCGAAAAATATTCAATAAGTTTGTCAGATGTTTTTTGAAGGGACCTGAGTCTAAACTCAGCTAAACTTGTCTGACCACGAAGGCTAACGACTTCGCTCAACCAGTCTGAGTGTAATCCCATTTGTTTTAAAAAATTATCCATATCAAATTGGGTAGATTCAAGGTTTCTACTGTCTGAACGCCGAAGGTTGTTGCTGAATGTGGTTTGAAAAATACTCATCAGCCCTGCAGTATCAATATCGAAATCGCCACGTTTAAGAATAAGCTTTAGAATGAGAGCTGGATCTTCATAGCTTTGAGCAATGGGTGAAGGAAGTCCATATTCAGCTTTAGTAAATCGAGCGTGAATTTCTGCCCAATATTCAATTTGTTCTTCAATAATATTTTTTTTCTTTATTTCGTCAGTATCGCTTTCGAGTTCTGCTATTTTTTGAGAAATCGCCGCTGAATAAATATCATCAATTTTACTTTCTTCAAGATTGACTCCAAAGCTTTTGGCAATATCGGGCAAATAGCTCATGAGCGCTGAGAAAAAAATTGGATTTTCTGCGAGGCGCTTGATTTGTGCTTCTAGAATAGCACTATCACCTGACGCTAAACTTCGACTTGTACTTAAATAGTAGAGGGGATTCAGTTTAAGCACGATTTGTTTTCGCAAACCGTGAGGAAGTTTATGAGTAATACGATTATAAGTAATATCGTCGACTTCGAAGCCGTGGTCGAGGGCAATGAGAAGTGCAGATGATGCTTTTTGGGCTTCAAGTGCGGTAATCACTTGCTGGACGTCAAGATTTTGAATGGCCTCTAAAAACGCATCTTTGATATCGTTATAAAGACCAGATTTTTTAAACTGATTATGCTTCAAAAAATAGAGTGCTGCCTCCAGAGCCGATAAATTTTTTCGGCGAATAGCAGTGAGTAAATCATTTTTATAAATGTGGAGGAGATTTAAAGAAAATTCATAGAACTGTAGTGCGTGATTTGAATTATTACGCCTGTACAATTCCCCTAGTGGGAATTCTTTATTTTTCTTATCGCCGGTTTCATTAAGATTGAGAAAAAACTGATTTGTATCAATAAGAACGTTAAGAAATCGATTGCCAGAATTTTGAGAAAGTTGTTCACAAGCCGCCATCGGACCATTGCAGCCTAAAAGATTATTCATCGCGTCAGCGAGAGCAATACTGTAGAGAGTTTCTTTTTTCCATTTTGAAAATCCGGCTTTAAGCTTGTCTGGGTTTTCTATTTTTTGAATAAGAGAAGCGGCGTTCAGAATATCTGCTTTCATCTCTCGTAGAGGAGTTAATTTTTCGTAGATAAAATGTTTATCATCGAGAAGGCGTCTGTCGGTTGAAACTGTGTTTAATACATCCATGGTCGCCATAAAAAGCCGATCACTTAAATCTCTGATCTTCTCGAAGGGGTCCTCAAAGAGAGATTGAACAAAGACCATTTTATTTTTAGCTTGAGTGGTCGATGTAGACATTTCTGATTCAATAACTTGCCCTGGTTTTGAATGAGTGATTCCCCACTCGAGTTCTTCTTTTGCGCGCTCCGAAAGAGTAAAGGGGGTGGATTTTTTAACCTCCCTTCGTTTGGAATATTCACGCATATAGCTTTGTCTTAAAAGAGCCGAAATATGTGCGCGATTGGGGTGTGTGCTCGAATAGTCATTGCGGGCATCAAAATACTCCAGAATGGTGGGAATATGAAATGGCAGTGGTTCAGGGGTTGTCACCGCAGGTTTATCGGGATCTTGCCTTAAAAGTCGCTGAATCATTCCTACTTCAGCATCGACTTCGTTGAGAAAGCTTCCTCCCAAAAATATTCTTCTCGCCTGAGTTTTTTTAAAGTGATTCGGCTCGTGTCCCAACGTGACAGCGAGTATTTCTTCAAACGGAACTTTCAGAAGATATTGAGCATTAAAAAAAAGTGCTTTGTCTGAAAAATCACTGACGAATGCATTGGCATCGGTAATGTTAAGAAAATAAAGAGGAGGCAATTCGGCAGGATCTTTTTCAAATCGAATTTTTTTGTAGATCGAATTGAGTCGATCATAAATTTCTTTATAAACATCAGCAGAAAGAAAAATAGCACTTTCTTTCAAATTTCGGGGAACCGCAGAGATATCTTTTGGCTCGGTCAATTGAGCTGAATCAAACGCTGCCCACTGAAGCGCAGCCACGATAACAAAAGAACTCCACATACCCTTAAACCTTGCAATAGGGGTGCCAGCTTAAGAGTGAAATTTAATCAATGATTTCAATTCATTAGATCAGTTTATAAAATCACTACGCATTCTTTTCTTACCAAGTCATGACTTTAAAGCCGAAGCGGTTTTCGAGTTCGCGTCCTACTTTTGGTGCCATCGTTTGAGTCGTGATGACGTAGACTTGTTTGATTTCGACTCCGAGAATACTCGGATTTTTTTGAAATCTTCTGTATTTGTGGAATTGGCCGAATTTTCTTTTGTAATCATTTTCGTGAACTTGTGTCGTTACTTCGGCAATTGAAATGACTCCATTTGCTTCTGCGAGAACAATATCGGCTTCCATTAAAACTTGGCCGTGTTTGCCAAAGAATTCGTGATGAATGTTTTTAATATGATGGCCGGTATCTGCTAGGTGTGCAGCAATTCGGTAAACGTTTACGAAAGATCTGTAGCCGTTAAGGTTTCGCTCGAGAATTTGGACATAATTTCCTCGGGCGTTAAAGCTTTTGACGAGTTGATCACGAGTGATGGGAGATTTTCCTTTTGCATGGGAATCGAGAATTCTTCCCAGTGCCATTGATAAATCAAATTTAAGATCATCATTCATTCGATAAAGGGGATGTTTTTCGAGACTCTCATTTTGAATCAATTTTAAAAGTTGACGATCAGGATCGAGGGCTTCTGCCAATAATCGAAAACCTTCTAGAAAAACTCCGTTTGAATTTTGAATTTTTAAATCATAAAGAAAGAAATTTCGTCTGATGAGTTCAACGATATGTTCTGGTGCTAAGTTTAGTTCGGGCCAACCTTGGGGATAGTTTTGTAAAATTTTAAGCTCAAATTTGAGGCGGAGTTTGGCTTTCTCATCATCTTCATGGCTAATTTGATAAGCGAGAAAATCACGTTTATTTTTATTTATCTGTGTTACTGCGTCCCCACAACTAAGGACAAGAAAAAGCCCCAAAAAACCCATGGGTCGGACAATAGTCTGGAACTTCTAAATTGCAAAGAAAAGACTGAAAATAAATTGCCGAGATAGACCTTAAGTTTTTGGTTTTGCTCCAATTAACGTGACAGGTTTAGTCGAAGCATAGACCCCATCTTTAGTGCCTTTTTTAACGTAATACATGGCTTTATCGGCGGCTGTAATAAGTTCGTCCATGGTTTTGCCGTCTTCACTAAAGCTCGAAATACCAAAGCTAGCAGTGAGCTTAATATTGAGATGTTTTGATTTTAAAAACACATGATTATGAAGCGATTCACGCGCTCGATTGACGAAGCGGATAGCCTCGGCTTTGGAAGTGCGAGGCAAAATCAAAACGAATTCATCACCTCCATAACGAATTGCCACGTCTGAAATCCTGGTGGTAGAGAGTAAAAAATCTCCGAACTCTTGCAGAAGTTGTGAGCCCACCATATGGCCATACTGGTCGTTCACACTTTTAAAATTATCGAGATCGATAAACACAAGTGAGACATCTTCTTTGTATCTTTCGCAGCTCGCAATTTCGCGGTCTAAAACCAGATGAAGGTAGCGAGAGTTATAGAGCTTTGTGAGATCATCGGAGATTGTTAGTTCTTGAACGGCACGATAATTGCGAGCGTTCTCAACAGCGATCGCCAGATAGTCGCTAAAAGTTTCGAGAATTTTAAAATGTTCAGGTAAAAACGAAGGCTCATCGGCACTGCGATAAAACGCCAGTAAACCTAATACAGAGCCCTTCGACATGATGGGAAGAGTAATGATACTTGAGGGGCGAGCGACCACTAAATCATCAACGGTTTTATCAAAAATAGGATCTCGAATCGGATCGACGTAAAGCTCACCGCGACCCCGCTCAAGCGCCCGTCCTAAAATTCCTTTTCCGAGAGAGAAATACGTTTTGAGATCGGCGATCTCTTTGGGATATTCAAAATAAAACTCATTTGAAGCGTTGTCGAGCAAAACAAGGGCAAAATATTTGCACTCGACGAGACCTCCTAATTTTTCAACGATGATGCGTAAAACTTCTGAAAGATCGAGAGATGAGGTGAGAGTTTTTCCGAGCGAATCGAAAACTAAAAGCTTCTGCACCGTCTGTCTGAGCTCTCGAATAATCTCATTCTCAAGAACTTCTTCGGGCATAGCTAAAGAGCGAGGGTCGACGGTCGCTTTTTTAAGCTTTTTAGAGCTCTTGATTTGTTTTTTATTAGGTATTTTTCTTTTCATCTCGACCCTTTATTTTTACTCACTTAAGGTCTAACAACTATTATATCGTTATTTTGAGCCGCTCCGCAGTGGCTGTTAAATAGGCGATTTTTGAGGAGTTGATGTGATGCGTCATAGGGGTCTAATCTGATTTATGGCTAAAAATACTGGTTCTCAGCGATTTGCGGTTTTGACCTCTGGGGGGGATGCCCCGGGTATGAATGCTGCTTTAAGAGCCATTGTTCGTTCGGCAATTTTTCATCAATGCGAAGTTGTTGGAGTTCGAAATGGGTATGATGGTCTTATCAAAGGTAAGGCTGAGCTTCTTAATCTTAGAAGCGTCGGAAATATTATTCAAAGAGGTGGAACCGTTTTAGGTTCGTCTCGTTCAAAAGAATTTCGAACAAAAGAAGGCAGACGTGCCGCTTATAATTTACTTAAGGCTTGGAATATTGGTGGTCTCATTGTCTTAGGTGGCGATGGCACGATGATGGGTGCGGGTTTGCTTTCAAAAGAATACCCTATTTCTGTGATCGGAATTCCCTGTACGATTGATAACGATCTTTACGGAACCGACCTGACCATCGGGTATGATACGGCCGTTAATACTGCCGTTCAGTGTATCGATAAAATTCGAGATACCGCTGACTCACACGGACGAGTCTTTATTATTGAAGTCATGGGAAGAAATACGGGGCATCTCGCATTAGAGACCGCACTTGCTGTGGGTGCTGAATTTGTTGTTATTCCCGAGGCTCCACTAAAAACCGATAAGTTGATAAAAAAAATTCAGGACGGAATCAATCGAGGTAAGACAGGCAGTATTGTAATTGTTGCCGAAAAAGACCGACCTGGATCGGCGGTTGTTTTGGCTGATATTATCGAGAAAAAAGTAAAACGAGATGTTCGTGCAGTCGTTCTTGGTCATTTGCAAAGAGGGGGAAGTCCCTCTTCAGTCGACAGAAATCTCGCCGCAGCTTTAGGTGCAGCGGCTGTAGATGGCTTAAGAGCTGGAAAAAACAGAGTCATGGTTGGGCGGCAAAATGACAAAATGATTTATGTTCCTTTTTCAAAAATAATGGGTCGCAGAAGATATGCGAACCTCGAAAAACTTCGCTTGGTGGATACGCTTTCAATATGACAGGATGGAAAGTGTCCCACTTTTATAAGCATCGGTGCGGAGGACGAGTTTGAAGTCGAAATTTATATTTGTCACAGGGGGCGTTGCTTCAAGTTTAGGAAAAGGAATTGCCGCCAGTTCGATGGGTGCGATTTTAGAAGCGCGCGGTTTAAGAATCACGGTGGTAAAAATGGATCCCTATATCAATGTGGATCCTGGAACCATGAATCCACTTGAACATGGTGAGGTTTTTGTTACCGAAGATGGGGCTGAGACTGATTTAGATTTAGGTCACTACGAAAGATTTACCAGTGCCACTCTCACCCAAGATAATAATTTTACAACTGGGCGTGTTTATAATTCGGTTATTACTAAAGAAAGACGTGGAGATTATTTAGGCGCTACGGTTCAAGTAATTCCTCATATAACGAATGAAATTAAAGAGAGAATTTTGAGAAATGCTAAAGACGTTGATATCGTCATTGTCGAAGTCGGAGGCACGACCGGTGATATTGAGGGGCTTCCGTTTTTAGAAGCGATTCGACAGCTCAAAACTGATTTGGGCCCACAGAACACTCTTTTTGTTCACTTAACATTAGTTCCATTTATTGGAACTGCGGGAGAACTCAAGACCAAGCCCACTCAGCACTCAGTGAAAGAGCTGCTGAGTATCGGAATTCAGCCCGATATTTTAATTTGCCGAACATCAAAAGCCCTAAGCAAAGAAGTGAAACGTAAAATCGCACTCTTCTGTAACGTCGGAGATAACTGTGTCGTCGAGGCGATTGATGTTCAAAGTATTTATGAAGTTCCTTTGAATTTTCATAATGAGGGTCTGGATGATCGCATCGTTGAACGGCTTAATATCTGGACAAGACAACCCGATTTAAAACCTTGGCAAGACCTCGTTTCTCGAATTGGTGCTGCTAAGAAAGCAATTTCACTGGGTCTTGTCGGAAAATACGTCAGTCTCAAAGAATCATATAAAAGTTTAAACGAGGCCATTTCGCATGCGGCCCTTTCAAAATCTTGCAAAGTGGATGTGAAGTTTATTGATCCTGAGGAGCTTGAGAAGTCTGAGTCCAATCTCGAGAAATATTTGGGCGAGCTCGATTGTATGATTGTGCCCGGGGGATTTGGTAGCAGAGGTACAGAAGGAAAAATCTTGGCTATTCGGTATGCTCGCGAGAAGAAAATTCCTTTCTTGGGAATTTGTTTAGGAATGCAGCTCGCCAGTATCGAGTTCGCACGAAATGTTTGCGGTATTAAAGATGCGCAGTCGCAAGAATTCGTCTCTGATACAAAGAGTCCCATCATACACTATATGCATGGTCAGGGTGAGAATATTCAAAAGGGTGGCACGATGCGACTTGGTGGATATCCTTGTCAACTTAAGCAAGACAGTTTGATCGCAAAAACTTATGGTGTGGCTCAGATTACTGAGCGTCATCGCCATCGATTAGAATTTAATAATGTGTACCGTGAAATTCTTGAATCCAAAGGACTTAAAATTGTAGGTCAGTCACCAGATGGAAAACTTGTTGAGGCTGTTGAGTTACAAGATCATCCTTATTTTGTTGGAGTTCAATTTCACCCCGAATTTTTATCTAAGCCCATGAAGGCGCATCCGCTCTTTGCGGGTCTTATTGAGGCAGCGATTTAATTCCTTATGCTTCGCGTTCTTTTTGTTGAGGACGAAGAGAAGGTCAGAAACTTCGTACGTGAGGGCTTGCAGGCTTCGGGAATGTTCATAGAAGCTTCAAGTAGTCTTGATGAAGCCGAGCTTTTGCTTTCGAGAGAGCATTTTGATGTTTTACTTTTAGATCGTTTAATTCACGGAAAAGATTCGCTTTCTCATTTATCGAAACTGAGATCTCTAGCTAAAGGTGCGCGAGTGATTATTTTAAGTGCGCTTTCTGAAGTCGATCAGAGGGTTTTAGGCTTAGATCAGGGTGCTGACGATTATTTGGGTAAACCCTTTCATATTCGGGAGTTGATTTCGCGTATTCATGCTCTTGCCCGTAGACCGAATCAAGAATCGGCTATTATCAGCAATGGACTTCTTGTCTTCGCTGATCTGCATATCAACCTTGAAACACAAGAGGTCACTCGGTCAGGGCATACGATTGAGTTATCTGCAAAAGAGTTTAAATTGCTTTCGGCTTTAGCCTCTCGTCCGAAGAAAATATTTTCTAAGCAAGAGTTGCTAGATCGCATTTGGGGAACAAATCTTGAAGTCGACACCAATGTGGTAGAAGTCGGCGTCGCACGCTTAAGAGGCAAGGTTGATCTGCCAAATCTGCAGCCGTTGATTCAGACAAAGCGGGGCGTGGGATACTTTTTAGATACTAAAAAACATGATGAAGATTAATACCATTAAGACCCGAGTGACTTTGGGGATTTGGCTAACCACTCTGCTTGTTTTTGTCTCTGCAGTTTCTCTGAGCGTTTATCTCATTTATCGTTATGTGGAATCTCTTTCTCTCGAGAGAATTCGCGCCGAAGAAGCGGTCTTAGAGTCACAAGATATTATCGACGCGATTGCTCGGAGTCCGTTTCCGGAACTGAGAGTACTTTTACAAGGAACACTTGAGGCTTTACATATCCACGAAATCGTTCGTGTCTATCGTGCGGATGGAAAACTTATCTTTACGAATTTTCCGCAGCCTGAAATTGATGCTTCGATCGTCAATCGTCTGCAGTATGTTAATCGTGGGGCTTATGTCATCAAAGGGAACAGTCGTGAGTATTTGGCACGACTAAAGAGCTATCTTACTTTAGATCAAGAAGAAGTGTGGTTTGAGGTGGCGACTCCGCGGCCTAATATTCTTTCAGTGGTGCGAGCTTATATTGCCCCTTTTTTAGGGATTCTATTTTTGGGATTATTGTTTTCACTTCTGGTGGCAAGTTGGGTGGCAGTTCGAAGTTTTGAATCTCTTGAAAGTTTTGCGGCTATTATTGATGGCTATGATGTTAAAGAGGCAAAGACTTGGCAGCCATTAGAGCTCGAGAATTTTCCAGGAGATTTTCAGCGGATTGTCGGTAAATTTAATGAACTTCTGACGCGAGTTCAACAGTCGCTTATTCAGTCGCAAAAGCTTGGTCAATATATTGCTCATGAGGTGAGAACTCCTCTTACAATTATTCAAGGTGAAATCGAAACTGCCTTCTTAATTAATAATGTTTCGCCCGAACTCAAAAAGAAGCTCGAAAGTATAGAAGAAGAGATCGACCGTATTGACCGGATCGTTAAAACCCTTCTTCAAAAGGCTCTTCAGGAGAGAGGCAAATCAGTTTATGAGCCGAGACCGATTGATCTTGTTCGTCTCATTGAAAATGAAAAGCCGCGATTAGAGAGATGGGGAGGGAGATCCCTTTCAGTCAAGATGATTGAACCTAATATTCCAATGATTTTAGCCGATGAAGAGCTTTTATTCTTGATGCTGTCGAACCTCATACGAAATGTTCAGAAGCATGCCGATAGTGATGCGCAGATTGAAATCCGAATTGCTATGGGTGTTGATCGAGAAGTGAATCTTTCAGTCTGTGATTCAGGAGGAAGGGTAAGCGATTCAGAAATTAGGAGTTTAGAAAATGCAAAAGTGGGAGATCCGGTACTAGGCTTAGGCCTTACTTTGACAAAGCAGATTTGTGAACTGAGTCGACTTAAAATTTCTTTTTTAAGAGCTCAATTGGGGGGGCTTGAGGTGCGTTTAAGTCTTCCTTCTATCGCTTAAATTGCTTTCTTGCAAAATCGTAAGCCTGGCGAAAGCTTTTCGTGATCTAAATTTGAGAGAGTGTTTTCATAAAGGAGATAAACCCATGAAACATTCACGACTCACTACACTCACCATAGCCGCCTCTCTGGCTGGATACGGAAGTCTTTTAGCTCTACCGCGTGCAGAAGCAGATACAAAGTTTAAGCCTAAGGCGGTCACCTTCGTTAAACAAAATAAAGATAAAAATAAATTACAGAAGAAATCTCAGCCTCGAAGCGAAATTCAAGACACCTCCCACAAATAATCTGTCGCGGACTCATTCATTTGCCCACCGCGCAAAAAAGGAAGCCCCGAAAGAACATCTTTCGGGGCTTTTTACTTTTAGAACTTTTTCTTAAATTAAACGGGCGTACATTGTTTCTTTTCAAGCATTTGAAACAAATCTCGACCATCATCGCTGATCTGAGAGAGGCCTTTACCCGAAGTCATAGATCGAATTTCTTTATAACTGCGATCTTTAAGAACTTCGTTTGAGAAAAGAATATTTTCAGCTGATTCTTTAACGTCTTTTTGAAGCTTTTCGTAGGATTCAGCAGAAACAGCGTGACCGTCCCTCATTATTGCTACGACCTTATGATTAGGGCTTTGAAGTCCGCGAGAAATTTTTGCGGCTACTGTAAATTCACGATTGTTTGCGGAGGTATAAGTGAGTGGTGATTTGATGACTCCGGCAGCCTTTAAATTAAAATACTCTTTAAGAGCAGGGAGATCTTTTTTATGAGAGTAGGTTATGACTCGCGTAAACTCTCGAGTACCTAGGTCACCGAGATCCTGTTCTTCAATGTAAGTTACACGACTCGTATCGTCTGAGACGCGTTCAATATTAATAAAAGCTTTTTCATTGGGAGCGGGAAGACCAGGAGGAAGGGGAATTGAAAATGTTTTATCGTATGTCCCGAAATTTTTGCTGGCTCCGAAAAACTCGATGCTTATATTTCGTGGAGCTTTAAAACTGGCATCGCGATAGATCGTCAAATACAGCAAAGCTTTATCGAGTGTCGAAACCGATTCATCAAATTTGAAATTCATTTTTTTCTTAGAGGCTGCGCTTGCTGCTCGATCGATAAAACCGCCGAAGTAATTCTTATAAAAGCTTTCTGGATCTCCGCTTTTTGCGGCATCTGAAAGGAAGGCCTTCCAATCAGCGTCTTGCTTTTTGTACATATCCCAGAAGTTGTAGAGCGCCTGGCTTTGAAAGTCGGCCTTATCGAGTGATCGTGGATATCCTTGTGCAAAAAGGCTTCCGATGCTCAAAACCCAGATCAAAGCGTAAAGGCTAAGAGCAAACTTAAAAGTACCTCGAAGAATTCTTAAAGTTTTTAAAGTAAGTGTTTTGGTCATAACGACCCCCTTAAGCCTTTTATAAGCAAGGTTCGTGCCAGTTATACCTGGTCTAAAATGGCTTAAAACCATAGTTTTCTCAAAATCTTACCTCCCACCTATGGACCTGAGTGTCCCACTTCAACTATAAGACTTTGCATGAGGATCATTTCGGGAAAATGGGGAGGTCAAACAATTCCCGGCAAGTCGTCGCCCAAACTCAGACCGACATCAGATAAGGTCAAAGAGGCCATCTTCGACCAACTCGAAGCGAGATGGATTGAAAATTGGGCAGATATAAAAGTTCTCGATTTATTCGCCGGCACCGGAGGTTTCGGTCTTGAAGCACTTTCACGAGGGGCGCAGAAGGCTATTTTTGTTGATCATCATCTTACAACAGTTCGTCAAATCGAACAGACCTGTCGCGATTTTGAAGTTGCATCGCAGGTTCAAGTGCATTGCAAAGGTGTGCTCGAGGCGATTCGATGGCTTCATCAACGCGACGAAAAATTTAATCTTATTTTTATTGATCCGCCGTATCGAGAAGATTGGGTTGGGGCAACTTTAAGCGCTTTGCAAGCGCATCCGCTGTTTCCTAAAGCTGGATTAGTCATTGCAGAACATGATAAACGAGAAGTTATCACCAGTGTTGAAGCCGTCTGGAAGCTCGAAGGAGCGAGGCGATACGGAGACACCATGGTGAGCTTTCTTACACCAAAGGCACTTTAATGGATTATCGCGAGGCAGGAGTTGATAGAGAATTAGCTGATCAGTTTGTTGAAGGGCTTAAAGAAAAAGTTCGCAAAACATATCGACCAGAAATTTTGGGGGAGCTCGGAGATTTCGGGGGTTTTTTTCAGGCGCCACGGCATATGAAAGATCCAATCTTTGTCGCTTCGACTGATGGAGTAGGAACCAAATTAGCGCTTGCCGAATCTTGGGGTGGAAAAGCTCACAAGGCTGTGGGGCAAGATGTTGTTGCCATGTGCGTAAATGATCTTGTGGCCTGTCGAGCCGAGCCACTTTTATTTCTTGATTATCTTGCGACCGGAAAACTCGAGCCTCAATTGCTGAATCTTTTACTCGAAGGCATTGTGGATGCTTGCGCCGAATCGGGCTGCACTTTAGCGGGAGGTGAAACCGCGGAGATGCCTGGGTATTATCCATCAGGCCGCTACGACGTCGCGGGTTTTTCAGTGGGAGTTCTTGAGCGAGCCGATCGATTGAGTGCGAATTCGGTTATGCCTGGAGATATTGTTGTGGGAATGAAATCTTCGGGATTTCATAGCAATGGTTTTTCGTTGGTACGCAAAGTTCTTGAAAAACAAAATTGGAAGCTGGACGAAGTTAAGGACGGAATTTGTTTGGGGGATTATTTGTTGGAGCCAACAAAACTCTACGTTAAACCAGTGCTCAAACTTTTCTCACAACTAAATGTTAAAGCGGCCTCACATATTACGGGAGGGGGATTAATTGAAAACCTTCCGCGAGGCGTGAATGAATCTAAAGTCAAAATCGTTCTCGAAAGAAAATCGCTTTTAGTTCCAGCGCTTATGCAAAGATTTGTCGAAGCAGCAGCTCTTGAGGAGCGAGAAGCTTTTTCAACTTGGAATATGGGGACTGGCTTTTGCTTGATCGTCGATAAGGCCGATGAGACCAAATTAAGCACATTTGGCGATTTGATTCGCTTAGGTCATATTGAAGAACGTATGAACTCAAAGGACTCGGTCGTTCTCATATGAAAAACTGGGCGGTTTTCGTATCAGGCCAAGGGACAAATTTAGCAAATTTTATTAAGCTTGAAAAAGCTGAACTTAAAAATCAAAAAATTAAAGCAGTGATAGCCGATAAAACGTGTGTGGCGATTGAGCGCGCAAAAGAAGCTCGTAAACCCACGTTAATTTTATCTCCTCGGGTTGCTGGTTTTGAATCTCACTTACTTAAGTTTCTGGCTGTTAAAAAAATCGATGCTATTTTTTTGATGGGCTATATGCGGATACTTCCGGCCGAGTTTTTAAAGAAGTGGAAGAAGCCTATCATTAATATTCATCCAAGTTGGCTGCCTGCTTATCCTGGCCTGAATGCTGTGAAACAAGCCTTCGATGCTGATGCCGACTTTATTGGAGTAAGTTTGCATGAGGTCGTGGCCGAAGTCGATGCAGGGCCTATTTTGCGACAAATGAGTTTCGCAAGAGATAAAAAGCTCTCGTTCGATGAATTGCTCGATCAAGTTCATGAATGTGAAAGAAAGCTCGTTCGTGATTTTCTGCTCGACCTTGATGCCGAATCTTCTTAGCCTATGAGAAGTAGAGCAAAGGAGCTTCATGAGTCATACAGTATTTGATTTTGCTATTTTAGGAGATCATCAACCTGAAGGACTTTTGACGGCTGCCGGGCTTGTTCGAAAAGGCTTTTCGGTTTTAATTGTTCCTTCAAGTTCTTTAGGTGAATTGTCCACCGAAAATTTAGCTCCACTTCTGTTGCCCCCTCAGTTTGGTCAGCGACGTCTTAACGATCTTCTTTTTAGAGCGGGTTTTTTTCGGTTAGAAGAATCTGGTTTAGTTCACGGAGCACAATCGTCACAAACTTTATTGATAAAAAATAGACTTCTTTTTGAAGGTGCTCCACAGCAGTGGCTTCAGGAGATCGAACGTGAGTTTCCACATGCTCTTAAAACCTTTCAGTTTTTATTTCAGAATTCACGAAAAATTACTCCGCCAGTTTTAAAGCGAGTTGTGTATGAACTTTTAGAACTTCAGAGAAGAGATTCCGCCTTTAGGACATGGTTGAGATCTGAAATTGAATCAAGCCTAAAGCCTATTCAAAAATGGAATGATCATAAAATTATTTCGGCTTGGGTAAGATTCGTTGTTCGACAAGATCCGAAGGTTTTTAGGGCGGATTCAAAGCTTACAGTTCCTTATCATCAATTCTTGCTCGAACATGCCAGAAAGTGGGGGGCTGTAGTCCTCACTGAACCTTGTGAGCTGAAAACTGCTTGGGGACTCTTTCAAATTACAAAAAATATGCGTGCGTCTAAACTTGTAGTCAATGGCTTAGGGGGCGGACGTCTTATTGCACGTAACTTCTCTTCTCCGTTATCTGAGAAACTCAAAGCATGGCAATTTTTGGACCGAATTGATTGCCAGCTTTCGTCTGTGCCCGAACCTCTGCAAGAAACATCTTTCGTTGATTTTGAAGAGCAAGATTCTGATTTACCTCACCATCGTCAAATTCAGCTTAAGGTTGATCGAATAAGAGGCGAGGCAAGTATCTCAATTGGAACTTGGCTTAATTACGATGATTCAAAAAATTGGACCCATGAGATTGAAAGAGGTCGTTCGGTTTTGCGAAAGTTAATTCCTTTTTTGCCAGAATCAATTTGGCGGCCCATACCTTCGATGCTTGAGCTGACTGAAATGCGAGGAGACTGTGTTCGACGAGGGCAAATTGAGAGATTGATTCCTGAACTTAAAGAGCTTTCAAAACTTCAAATTTTGGCGAGTTACGTCAAAAGTAAAATTCAGTTTCGTAAAAAGCCTCTTACTATGGGGCGCCGAGTCTATGTCGTTAACCCTCATTTTCTGCCCTTAAGGAACCGTGTTTCGAGTTTTGATGAAAGTCTTGGCCTTCTTGAATACTTTGAGAAGCGAAAAAAAGCCTTTTCTAAGTAGTTGAAATCTACCGGGTATTTGCTCCCAGAAGAATGAAGCGGTATAATGTTTCTGAAGTATGTTGAAAACGAAACGTAAAGCTTTGAAGACTTTGTTACAAGAAAAGGTAGTGAGTATTGGCGAATACCGTGATCTCAGAAGCGGTCGCGGAGCACGACGAATTGCCGTCGTCAGTACTGATAAAGAAATGTGTAAAGGGCTTACTCAGTATCTTGAAGGCAAAGCTGAAATCGTAGAATTTGATAGCCGTTTTTCGCTAGAACAAGCATTGAAGCAGGGCGAATGGGATGGGATTCTTCTCGATGAGAGAACTTTGCACGAAGATACTCTGTCGCTTTGTGAAAAATTGAAACGTCAGAATAAACTCGACGATATTTTTGTTATTATTCTTTCGGGCAATTCATCAAAAGAAATTGTTCGACTTGGTTATGAAAAAGGTTGTGATGAATGGATCACACGTTTTGACGATGTGAACCATCTTGCCAGACTTCTTTCACAACATATGGCTTAATGGCTGTTTCTTTTTAAGGATACAGTCCGCGCGCAAGCATGGCTCGTGCGACCCGATCAATTCCGACCATCTGAGCAGCGACACGCATATAAACATTGTGTTTCTTTTGCGTATCCATCACTTCTTCAAATGCTTTGGTCATCAATTTTGCGAGTTCGCGATTAATTTCTTTTGAACTCCAGAAAAAGTTCTGAAGGCCTTGAACCCATTCGAAATATGAAACAGTAACACCACCTGCATTTGCGAGAACATCTGGTACGAGTAAAATTTCTTTCTGACGCTCTTTAAGGACTTTATCAGCTTCGGTCGTCGTTGGACCGTTAGCGCCTTCAGCGAGAATTTTGCATTTTAATTTTTGAGCAATTTTTGCATCGATGACATGGCCCGTTGCTGCCGGAACGACAATCTCACAGTTCGCTGTAAGCACATCTTCTTGAGTTACTTTATCGGCTTCGCTGAAGCCTTTAAGCGAGCGATTTGCCGTTATGTACTCGACAGCTTTTTGAATATCTATTCCATTGAGATTACAATATCCGCCCGAGATATCGCTGATATGGGTTATCTTGCACCCAAGTTTTGCAAATTTAAGAGCAGCGTGGCTGCCGACATTTCCAAAGCCCTGAATTGCTACTTTGGTCGACTCGCCAAGAGGCATGTTCAGATGCTTGGCGGCTTCCATCACTGTGTAAACGACGCCTCGGCCGGTTGCTTCGGTTCGCCCCAGGGAGCCGCCAATAACAATCGGTTTTCCGGTTACGACCCCGGGAACTGCGTAGCCTTTAAGTTGTGAGTACGTATCCATCACCCATGCCATCGTTTGTTCATTGGTCCCCATATCAGGAGCAGGGATATCCACTTGTGGGCCGATGAATCCGACGAGTTCAGAGGTATATCGTCGAGTCAGTCTTTGTAATTCGAGACGAGAATATTTTGTGGGATCAATTCGAATTCCGCCCTTTCCTCCGCCTAGAGGAAGATTCATAATCGCACACTTCCATGTCATCCATGTTGAAAGCGCTGCAACTTCTCCTAGAGTAACATCGGGAGCATATCGAATACCTCCTTTGTATGGGCCACGCGTATCATTATGTTGAACGCGATAGCCGTCAAAAACTTGAACAGATCCGTCTTCCATTCTCACAGGAATACTGATGAGGATTGCTCGGTCTGCAACTCGTAAACGCCTGGCAACGTTCTTGTCGAGGTTCATTGCCTCAGCTACTTCATCAAATTGTCGTTGAGCCATTTGGTAAATCGGATCTTGTTCCCATTCCATGAGCATAAAGATACGGGAGTCGGCTCAGCGCTGAAAAGCAAAATTCGCGAGGAGTTTAAAGAATAACCTCAATTAAATGGCTATATTAGTGGACTTTCATGGCCTTCCCCAAATGCTCAAAATCGAGTATAGAAGGGATCCCAAATGCGGCTTTTACCATTCATTTTATTTGGCCTTTTTACGGCGCTTATGTCGGTTTTCTCTGCTTCTCCTGATGCCCCCATTAATCTGATTTACGGTAATCGAGAGTTCGTTTTTTACCCCATTTTAAATCAGAACCATGAGCCGGTTCAAAGCTTAGGGGGCGATAATTTGTATGAAGGAATTTCTAAAGAGGGGGTGCGGATTCAGTCTACCCTGAAAAAACTCGAAAAAATGCGTCGATTGTTGACGTCCGTTCAACCACTAACGGTGAAAACTCACGAAAATTCGTTTCAGCTTGATATTTCTCATCGTACCTTTGTGGATTTCTTAAATTTGCTCGGCAGTGATCGAAAGCTTTTTGAAAAAATGATGTTGGGAATGACACAAACAAAAAAACAAATTCTAGAGGGTTTTTTGTTTGGTGGCGGCATTCGCTTGAATCAGGCGGATTTTGAAGCTTTGGGGCAAAATGCTTTCTCGACTCGTGGAAATCTCCCCAAAGTAAAAGTGCCTGCTACGATACCCGTATTTGGATCGATCGTTGAAAGCAATATGGATATTTTTGTATCAACACTTGATCTCGATTTTCTTGATAAAAAAATCGTGTTTATTCCTGAGGATAATAAAATTCAGTTTGTTTTTCATATTAATGATGCTGAATTAACGGGAGTATGCCATTGGGTTGTTCAACCGCGCGAAGCTCTTAAGGGCCTTTTTGGAAAGCGTCTCATTGGACGTGTCACAAAAGCTAATGTCGATCCGTTTACTATTTCATTTTCGATGGGACTTAGAAAATCTGCTGACGGGTATTGGGGATTAAAAATGGTTGATCCAGTCAAAATGACGATGGATCCCCTTGCGAAAGAAGATATCGGCGTTTCTAATGTTGGCAAAAAACTTCCTGATGCAGAAAAAAAGAAGGGACCTGGAATTACCATCACTTTTCAGTGGAATGAGGGAAAGATAGTTAAATCGAGTACATCCCATTCAGAATTTAACCAGGAGTCGGTTGATGTCATAGCCGGAGCGCTTCAAAAAACATTATTAACCGGAATTGAAACTTCGTTTTTTCCTGAAGACCTAGGTTCTCGTTGGGGTGTGCAACCACCAGTACATGAAAAACAATCGAGCTATCTTGAATACGAAACGCGGCTTTCAGACTTTAAAATTTCTGAAAGCGGTTTTTCACTTAATCTTGATTCATGGGCACATATCTTTCAAAAGGCTCGGTGTGCTGAAGATTTAAAATGGAGGGAGACTTCGGCTGGGAATTTTTCTCAGCAGCCTCAGCGAGAGAAATGGGCTTTGATTAGTTTGCCTAAGGTCAAGCCAGAGCCTAAGGCCAAACAGAAGCCTATTGATTTTTCACAATGGGATCTGTTCGGAAAAAACTCGGAAATTCCTCCTCAGTTAAATTTAAAAATTTCTCAGGGAGGTTTGCAATTTTTAGCGAACACTGCTTTTGATGCCGGACTTTACTGTGTTTCAACTCGAAGTCTTTGGCCGAGAAAAGCTTATATTCCGCTCTTTCAATTTAAACCTGCTGATTTTCCCATTGTTTCGATGAAGTATGATCAGGTTGGAGTCAGTCTCAATGGTAAATTTCAGGTGGGTCGACGCAATCGGCTTGAAGATCCGTCCTCGCCTGTAAAAATGGAAGATTTACCCGCAGTTAATTTACAACTGGGGATGCGCTTTTTAACGGACAATCAAAAAATAGAGTGGGTGGTGCCCTCCGAAGGCATCAAGTTTGGTGGTTTTTCAGATGACGAAAATACTTATCTTTATCGCGCACTCTCGACTCTTTCGAAGCTGATTGTCGGAATGGATTTGCAAGGTGAAGCTTTTTTAACCAACAAAATTTTAGAGCAATTAAAGTGGGAAGGTGATTTTCCAGACTTAAGAAAGTTCGATCTCGTAGATTCTAATTTAAAACTCAATTTTTCTCTCGGAAGATTAAAGTGGCTCAAACGTGTTCTGGAGTTAGATGAAAGCACTTTGGCTCCAACGAGCACTCAAATTGTAAAGCCAGAGACCCTGTTTGAGAGCGATCGTGGACCCGCTACGTTTATCAAACTTAATATGAATGTACCGAATATGCAGATTGCGTGGCAAAAAAACGAAAAGCTTTTATATAGCTGGACATTCAAGCATCGCTCCGAAGATCAGTGGCGAGACTGGTCGGCTTTTGAGCAAACAGATCGAGCAACATTTTGGCTTGATAAGCCGGGATTCTATGATTTTCAGGTAAAAGCGATGAACCAATCGTTTGATGTTCAGCAATTTGCTTCGCACGCTGAAATTTATTATCAACCTCGAAAAAATGAATTGGATTCCAAAGAGGTGATTTCATACGACGACTCCAAACCAAAAATGGCTGAAAGTTCGACCAAACCTGAGGTTAAAAAAATATCAGCAGGGGGATTTTTCGGCTGTAGCTTGCAAATGAATTCTCAAACGAAATCATCCACGGGTTCAGTGATTTTCTTTCTTCTTGTCGCTCTAGGCATTCTGGGACTTAGGACTCGCAAACGAACACATGTCTCAATGGGGCGTAAAAGCCGCAGTTTGCCAGTTTCAAACTGAATAATTTCAGGGGTTTAGCTCGGCATAAATCTTGAATTATTTCAGGACGTGCGCGTTATCTGCCTTATTTTGGTTTTTGTTGCTGTGGACCTTGAAGCGGCCCCTAGCATTCTTATTCGTCAAAAACCTTCGAGCCTTGCTCTTCAACAGGGTGATTACGAGCCCGAGATTCAGACTAAAACTTTTCGAAGCGAACAAGAGAAGGCTGATTTTATTCGCAATCTCGATACTCAAAATTATGAATGGGAAGAAAATCAAATTTACACCGCTGATGATTTTTCAATTCAAAGTAAATTTGAAAAGGAGGTTGCCACTGATCCTCTCTTAGCCAATCAATGGTCGCTCTATCAGTCTAACTCTGATCCTGATCAATATTCGGGAGTCGATATCGATGCTGTACGAGCTTGGGATATTACACGTGGAAGCGATAAGGTTATCATTTTTGTGATGGATTCAGGAATTGATGATCGTGATCCAGATTTGAAATCTCGTGTCATCGCTGGTTACGACGCAACCAGTCCGGGCAGATTTCCTTTTGACGACAATAGCCATGGAACGCATGTTGCCTCAATTTCGTCAGCAAGTGGTGAGAATAACTACGGCATCAAAGGTGTGGTTCCCGGCGATATCAAACTCGTTATTGTTAAATTTTTGGATAAATCAAATCAGGGAAGTACCGACTATGCGGTTCGAGGTCTCAAATGGATGGCCGAATTTATAAAAGATTGGGAGGCTCAACACCCCAATGAAAAATACCGCTATATCGGAAGTAACTCTTGGGGAGGGGCATACAGCGGAATGATCGAAGATGGTGTTCGTAAATTAACTGGGTATGGGTATCTGCCGGTAACGTCGGCAGGAAACCATGGACGTAATAATGATCAAATTCCGTATTTTCCATGCAATTTTAAAGTGACTGGAAATCTTTGTGTTGGAGCTACCGACCAATCTGATAAACGAACTGCATTTTCAGGATTTGGCTCTGAAACCGTTCACTTGTTTGCACCAGGAATGCGCATTTTAGGTGTGGTACCTGGCAGTCTTTCAGGCGATGACTTTCAAAGTAAGTACGAAACTAAAGATGGTACATCTCAAGCCGTGCCTCATGTTGCTGGAGCAGCTGCTCTTGTTTGGGCGGCGAATCCTTCGCTTTCACCTTCTGAGGTTCAAGATATTATCGTCCGTTCTGCTGATCGCTTGCCTGGAGGAGGTTCAGAGTCAATTAGCGGCGGAAGATTGAATGTCTATCGCGCGGCTTTGATGGCGACCGGGCAAGACCCGAGTAAAGCTGATCGTGCTTCAACGTTCGAAGATTCGGGTGGAGGCGGTGGCTGTGCTTTGCAAATGCCTGTTAGTCGTGAGCCGAAAAACTCAAACGCCTTGAGTTCAATTTTTATCGGATTGATCATTTTACTGCTTGGATTTGGACTAAGAGCAAATATGCATCTTAGAGAAAGTCAGAAGTCTATTTGCAATCAGCGAAATCTTTCAAGCAAAAGTTGATACACTCCAAACTTTTCTTTTCCATCTGCAAATCTCTTTCGATGAATAAAATCGGTAATCAGCGAAAAACTGATATTTTGAGCTCTTGCTACTTCAAGTAATTCTTCAAAATGAGGTATCCACAAAAACTCTGTGTCTTCGATTTTATCTGTGAGAAGCACATAAACATGCTCGCCGAGCTCTGCGCAGTTTTGAAGGGGGTGTTTCGAAAAAACAAAACTTCCTTTGCGAGGTCCGAGTGGTTTGATCTTCTCAAAAAATTGAACGCGCTTTAGTTCTTTTAAAATTTTGAGTTCGTCTTGAAATTTCTGATCGGCTGTTTGCATAATTTTTTGTCCCGCCATGCAACTTTGCTTGACGCAAAGCAGCTTAATTCCTTAAAAATTGAAACGTAAGGGTTTTTACTGAAATAAATTTGTGTTCAGTGTCTGTGGATTTCAACAAGCTTTTGAACTTGCAAAAAGTTTAGAGGGCAGATCCATGGGCGGGTTTTAAGGAGGAGAGGGTGTCTACTCGTATTTACGCATTGTTATCGGCTTTGATCTTATCGGGGTATGGTCAATCAGTTTCAGCAGGAAATATGGCTGATGTTTGTAAGACCGTTATCGCCGAAGTTGGCCAATCCACAGGAGGCGCAATTGATCATCAGCTGAATGCTGTGTTCGAACGTCACTCACTCTCAGATTTAATTAAACCAGGAGATGAAAATCTTGCGAAGCGATACCCATGGCTTGTGATGAGTTCAGCTCAGCGTGCTCTCGATATGATTAGCTCCGAAGGCGTGAAAGAAGTCACCGATAGTCGCAATGGTTTTGGACGTGTGAAGCGCTACGCTTTCTTTTCCGATGCTGTTGATCTGACGGGCAATAAACATATTGTTGGACAGCTTCCAGCCATCGAAGCGCTTGTTAGCTTTATTCACAGTAAGGCTTTGGGAAATCCGACCGCGCAGAATGTTCCCACTCTTGTTGGACCTCCGGGTACTGGAAAATCGTATATCCTTTCTCTTTTTCAAGAAGCTTTAAGACGGGGAACTCTCGGGCGTGAAAGATTTTATACCTATACATTCGAATGGGTTAATCTTCATGAAATTCCTGCTCTCAAGACTTCTCTTCCTAAGGATGTAACTGATCCTGAATCTCCTCGCGCACTTCCCGAGCCTCTCAATGATAGTCCGTTCGCTCTTCTTCCAAGCCCTATCCAAGACTATGTGATCGCTCAAGCCAGAGATAATGTGCTTGCAAGAATTGGAATGGAGCCTAAACCGAAGCGTCAAATTTCGGCGGCTAAAACCCGACATATTCGAGATACCATTCTTCAACAAAAATCATTGGAGCTTGGTCGAGGTCTTACCTTGCAAGAGACATTAGAAACTCTCGATCATCACATTAAAATTAAGAGGCTAATTCTTGGAGATGAAGCGACTTCTCCTGTGCTTCCTTATCAAGGACGTGAGCCCAATATTCCCATGCTGTTTGGCGGTCCAAATGCTTTTTATAAAACAATGTTGGGTTCAGATCACCCTATGTCCACCGATTACGGGCAAGTTGCACGAGCCAATGGCGGAATTATTTTCTGGGATGAGCTTCTGAAGAATGAAACTGCATTGACAAGTGTTCTTCTGAACTTCTTTTCTTCGGGTGTTGTAAATATCGGTGGTTCGGCACCTACTCAGGTTGATATTCTGAATTTGGCCGCAACAAATACTCGCGATATTCCAAAAATTCGCGAGCGAGACCCAGACTCGCCTTTACTTGATAGAAACAATCAAATTCCATGGAATCTCTTGGTTTATCCAGAAGAAGTGGGACGAGTTCTTCTTATGGAAATTCCAAATTTGAAGATGAAGGCTTTGGGTTCTGTAAATGGAGGTGACTATCTTCCAGCCCAGGGACAAGCACTCTTCAAACTTTTTCCTGAGAGAGAGCCTCTACGACCTATTACAACTCCTCACGGACGTTATGCATTGAAAATCAGAAACGGATCAAAAGAATACCATATTTCGCCACACTCTTTGGAGTTCATGGCATATGTCATCAGCCTCTCACGAATGAACTTTCTACCCGAGAGAGTTGAATTTGCGAATTCGTTTCCGATGGTCAAAGTTAAAGATCGAATTTTTATGGATCCGCCCACTCGATTGAGGGTTTTATTGGGCGAGCAGCAAGTCGAGGATAGCCAACTTGCTGAGCTTTCAAGAATTAGTGTTGCCGGTGGAGAGGGAACCTTCGGTATTTCACATCGGGATGTCGAAAAATGGTGGGAGAGAACTCTTCAAGAAGCAGAGAAATCCAATAATCATGGAACTATCACTCCATTTCTCTTGGCAGAAACATTGGACAAGGTAATCAGTGAAAATACTATTTTGCAGGATAAAACAGAAACAAAAATGTATGCCTCGCTTTATTCAAGAATTGTCTTTCATAACTTCGTAAGACCTGGAATGAGAGAGGATTTAGACCTCGCACTTGGTCGCTCGGAGGGTCGTGACGTAATTGACCAGATGTATGACGAAATCATTCAAGAAATTCGTCAACTGCAGGTTAATCGGTCAGCGACTCGCTACACTCGGATGCCTCAAAATGAACAAAAACTAATTCAGTTTGAGAGACTTGAAGCCATTCAAAAATATTATGTTCAAAAAAATGGTCGAGAGTTGAGCTTTCCTGAAATCGCGGCGTGGAATTTATCATTTTCTCCGGTACGAGATGATCAAGCCGTTCAGACTCGGCATCCAGCTTTGATTAATGCCATTGCAACTTATCATAGCAATGTTGTTCTGAAAAAAGAGCAAATGACACTGCAACGACTTTTGGATGTTGCAAGTGAGAGCGTGACGGATGCAAAGGCGAATGAGCAAACTCGCGCAAGCGAATTGCTAACGGTCCTCGAAAATGATCTCGGATATAATTTGCACTCAGCTCGAGTCGCACTTGAAATGGTCTCGAGCCAAGAAGCAAATCGATCAGCTGCACAATAATCTTGTGAGCTGAATAAATGAAAGGTGTGCGAGTAGTTAGGGCCTCGCACATCGATTGGGTGAGATAGGTGAAGCAGGTTTTTACGAATTTAACTTCTATTGTTGCGCTTAGCTTAGGCATTCAGTCGGCTTTTGCAGGAGCGCGAGAAGAGATAATTCACAGCCGGTTTGGCGGAAACCCGTATCTAGTTGTCTACGATGATGAGCATGGTCAGTCTACCAGACCTCCCGGTATTTATACTCGAACAGAAAGCCATCACTGGCAGCTTCTTCTGCAGGGCGAAGCTTTTTTGCGACCAGTTGCTGGAGGTCTTAGTTTAGAACTGGATATCGCTGAGCTCACTGGTCGCTATGAGTCAGTTGCGATTCTAAATGGCCGAGTTAACTTATTTTCAGTTCGATCGGATGCTCGCAACCCAGCGTCTTTTATCGATCTTGGTTCTGATAATGCGCGAATACGAGATCCACTCACTCATCAGTATATAAAGATTCCACCGATTCAGAATATTAGAGACGTTACTGTTTATCAAACCACCGTTGAGGATAATTATCAGGTCATTTTAGTTTCTATTCGCAATCCCAACAATGCTCAAGGCGATGGAGTTACATTTGCTGTGGTTCTCGATATTGACTCCAATGTTGGAAGTGAAAATAAAGAATTAAAAATGCTCTATGATCCAATTCTTTTGGATTGGAATTTTGCAGAGGATACTTCAGCACTCAGTCAGCGACTTTATTTACCCCATAGAGGTGAGAGTGCGGGCTTTATCTCTCGTAATTTTATGCTTCAGTACAGCATTAATCGAAAGTCCGATAATGCGGTTATCGCCGAGTGGCGCCATCAAATTCGTGAGTTTTTAGCGGGTAAAATAGATTACACTTTCTTTGGCGATAAGCACGGCTCTGATCTTCCGTACCTCCAAATCAAGGACGGCGAACTTCAAATTGATAGACTTCCTAATCGAGAGGTGAATGTCGTGGGTCTGCAAATCTCTGCGATTTTTGATCCGATCTCAGGACGTGAAGGTCTTTACAATCAGCCTGATGATATATCTTTGCGTGGAATTGACTCTAATCCACCCGTTATTCGGGGTTCAGTTTTAATTCAAAATGACGCTTTAGCCATTACTGAAGAGAATTCTACAATTTCTGCTAACCGAGAAATTGCTTTCATTCGAATGCAGGACGGTCGCATTTATTTAGGGGCGCACATTGAAGAAGGAGCGTTTGATCATCTTTTGCTTTCACCCACTATTCAAAGCTTTGTAAGCCAAAAGCCAATCGAAATTTCTTGGGGTGTTGTTAGCCTTTCAAAATTTCTTTTGATCTCTTGGAAGTTTGAGAAGCAAGAATTTACGTCTCTCTATGAAATTGAAACGACCGGACCTCAGCTAAGAATTAAAGCTCAGTCCACTATTTCGAATAAATTTTATAATTCGGAGGAACTTAATCGGCGAGTTTCATTGCAAAGTGGAATTGCCGTTTTTGATGATTTAACTCCTTTACTGGCAACCGATGATGAGTATGAAGAGCAGCATCGACTAACGGCTCCTCATATTGATCTCAAGGGCAGTTTAAGAACGAAATCTATTCGTCATTTTTTTCCAAAACCACTTTTTGATAAGCTTTTGACCTCTAGATTGGAGTTTAGAGAGTACGAAAGAGCAGATGGAATAGAAGCAAAAACTGGAATTTATTTGGTTCGCCACGACAAAGAATCCGATGAAGAACGTGAAAAAGTGGCAATGCGCGACCCTTTGCTACGAGGCCAGTGGATTCATTCCCTTCCAGAAGCCATGAAAGACGGGCTTTTAGGAACAACTATAATCAAGACTGAAAAAGATGCTGATGTGAATGTAGGGGCGTTTTTATTCGATCATTCTGGTAAAAGCGGTAAGGGTGGGCAAATTGTTTTGTATTTTTCTCCTGATCCAACGCATATTGCTCCTTCACTTCATATCATTCAGTCGCAGCCGATACCCGTCGATCAGATCACTTCGTTTGGATTTATAACCCATCAGCCGCCACCGCCTGAAGAAAATAGAGAAGAGGGTAAAAAAGCAAAATCGAAAACAGAGCTTGAGATGGAGAAAAGAAAAAGAGACGAATTGCGTAAATATATTTCGTTTTATGTGACTTTCAAATCTGGCCAGACGCAGATTGTGGAGATGGAGGTTAACAAGATAGATGATAAGAGGGGTCATCAGATTACATCGACTGTGGCTCGATCAGTTGCAGACTCGGAGCTCAATGCTGCTGAGATTTATCAAAGGCTGATGTTTGATGATCAAGGAAAGATGTACTGGGTTCTTACACCAGAAATTGAGCGCGGTACTCGCAAATACAAAGTTAAGCGAATTTCGGATGATAAGGCAGTAGTTCCGTATCTCGATAAATCTGTTCGCCTACATCGGATTCACGAAGAAGCAGAGGCTCAAGGTCCAGTTTATATTCCGGGCACTTGGTACAATTATGAAACTCAAGCTTTGCGAGACGCAAAAATAGAAGAACAAAGAAAGCGTCTTCAAAATGCGGCTGAATATCAGTTAGATATTTTTCCTCAGCTTAACCAGTTGGTAGACGATTTGGTTAATCCTGACAAAATGCCAAGACATATTGTCTATATTGTTCCCAACGATCTTCTGACATTTGTTAAAGAGTATCCACTAGCGCTACGTGATCGAGAAGATCGTCGATTGCCAAACTGGCAGTCCAGTAATCCTAAGCATGATTTGATTATTCCCCCTGTTCAAGGCGCCACTCAGTCAGAGGTTCTTCATAATCTTGATACTTTACGAGAAAGATCTCGCCGCAAGAGAGCGATGTTTATGTTGCCTATCGATCAATTACGAGCAGCAGGGCGACCTGTGATCGATAATGCTGATCGAGACGAAGATAAATTTTTTATTCGTGAACAGCGATTAACGAACTCTGTCAGTTCCTCTTTTGATCGAGAAAAGAATGGCAATAATGCTTCGACAGATCGCTCTGAAAAACCTCACCTACTTTATTTGCTATCAACCGAAGGTGAAAAAATTAATATCTCTCAATTTCGACCTGGGCAATCAACGAAATCGATGTCGATGCTTTTAGTTGGAACTGAAGAACAGTGGAATACTCTGATTAGTGAAGCTGGTTTTGAAGAAGAGTACGGAGTTTCAAAGGACTGGGAAAAAGTCATGCTTCAGCCTCCAACTGCAGAGGTTCGAACTAATTTTGCAATTCGAAATGTCTTGAGACATCCCGTCGTTCAGAATTTAGGATATAAAATTGATATCAAGGGTATAGTTTCGGGTGCGGATGCTGCTGAAAGATATTCGGTCGAAGAGGCTGAACAAAAATTAATGACTTATTTAATTTATCGGGCAGATCGATTAGCCGTAGATAATAAACAACCAATTTTTGAAAGCTTTCTTAAAGTTCTGAATGAATTAGAAACCCAGCTTGTCGGAAATAAGACTTTGAGAATGCGTCGTGTGATTGATCACGGAGTTCTTGAGGTGATCTTGTCGCGATTATTTCCGATGTCGTTAAACATTAATTTGCTTCCTGAGACTGATCCACTTCGCATCCTCTCTCGAGAGGATGCAGATTTTCTTTGGCAGAAGGCAGGGTATCCTGGACCAATCGCTCTGAAAGAGCGCGTTCTTAAAACCATCTTATCGCAGCTCGATACTGACAATATTCGTAATCTAAAGAGCTCGATGATTCTTTTTGGTGGAACTGGCTCGGGTAAAACTTCTGCCGTAAAAACACTTTTTAAAATGTTGAACGAACAGTCTGGGGGCTTATTTAAGGAATACGATTTTAAGGCAGATTCGTTGAGTCAAAATGCTTGGGCTTTCTTTTTACCAATGAGCAAAATTATTTCTTCTGAAGGTTCGCGCAAAGATAGTCAGGGTGGGTCCGAAACAATGATGACCTTTCAGCAAGCAAAAGAACATTTTGATGCTTTCTTGGCTTCTGAGAATGGGCCACGAGGCTTTATCTGCTTAGATGATATTCACCTCGCTCCTGATGAAGTACGAGGCTATTTCTTATCTAAAATTAGATCGCTTCAAGATGAGCCAACTTACAAAACATCTCGTGGCGATCGCCCCACTCGTAATATTACAATTTTTCTCACTTTAAATCCCACTGACAACCAAGATCGAATCAAACGCTTTGCTAAAAATGCACATTATCCAGAGATGGTTGATGTTTTGCTTGCCACTTTATCCTCCGGAACTGGCACAAACGATATTGATCGATCCTTTTTGGCTCGTTTTTCAGAGCCCATTAATTTGAGTTATTTTCCGGTAGGTGCAAAAGGTCCAGCGCTTTTAAAAACGCTCAATGAATCAAGGCAAGCAGCTTTTGCTAATCGTCAAAGGCTGATGTTCGTTTCGAGTGATGCCATCAATGAAGTGATAAAAAAGTTTCCAATGGCCGACGCTCGAACATTTTTGAGTTCAGCTTCGAGTGCAATTTTAAATCTTCCTCGTGGTGAGGGTGAAAAATTATTTATGATTGTGCCACGACAGGTTTCGATTGAGCCTGCTATATCGATAGACCCCTCGGTTGAATATGAGGGCCCAATTGATGAGTTTAGTATGAGCGGTGGAGATCAAGGTCGTCGCATCGAGCGACATGTTCAGACTCATTTAAGAGCGTTGGCAGTGGGTGAGGGGTACAATGGGCGTCTTGAGTTTCTTAATTATTTAATTAGTAATTTTAGACTAAAAGTTTTTGAGTTTATTTTAAAAACCATAAGTGAAAATCGAGCGATTATGCGAAGTCCTACCAAGCGACAAATGATCGTCGTTCCGCTTGCTCAATCGATTTATCGCCATCTGCTGGAGCATCCCGAGCCTTACCTCAAAGAGGTTGTTTTGGATCCCATTCAATTTGGTGCTACAACTTCGAACCAACGAGTTCAGTTTCAGGAGGCAATGCAAAATATTGTTCATATGCAGGAACTTCGAAACACCGGCCAAACTAAATTGCCAGGTATAGGTGAGCCTTCGCGTCTTCGATTTTCAGAGGATTTTACGCAAGTTCACGGTTCGACTCATCTTTCAAGATCAAACGTTCTTCATGAGAATACAAATAATCTTACCGGTTGGTTAGATTCTCTGATGTCAGAATTTTTAAATATGAGTTCATCAGGCCAAGACAAAATGAATGCCCATGCTTGGATTACCTCAAACCTTGATGAGCCAAAGAATTTAGAAAGTTTAGGAGAAGATTTTGTAAGCCAGCTCGACTTATTTCTAACTAGAATTTTTGATCCGAGAATCGACGCGACTAAAAAAGATCTAAGTCAATATGATGCAATGCGATTCTTTGTTCTGACGGTGGATAAAGCCATTTACCGACTGCCTTGGGCTAAACTTTTAAATTTTACTCTCAATGGAATTAAAGAGGTAACCGCGGATATGTCTTTAGGACAATCTCCTAAAATTCAGGATATGCTTTTTAAAAATGCGCTTTCTCCACTTATTCCGGTAGATCTTCATCTTGTACTCGGATTTGCTTCGAGTATGCCTTCTGTTGAAGATCTTAAAGATTCCGAGAGAATTCAGGCTAAGGATTTTCATGATAATTGCGCGAGTCTTTTAGCCAGAGTGGGAGAATCTCAGAAATGAAACGAATATTGTGGATTGGTTTAAGCAGCATTTTTTTATTCACTCCTGTATTTGCTTCACACCGCCACATTCATAGCCATGATCATAGCTCCTGTATTGATTCTCTGGGCCGGCTTGCAAAACCGGCCATTCGCATTTTTAATAGCGGGCAAGATATGGGCGGCTATTCTAAATTTGAAAAAGCCGCTCATAATATTTACGATACCGCGCAAAAATTGGGGTATTCCATTCCCCCCATGATTATTAAATCATTAAGTGCAGGCGATATGGCCGCTCTGATTGCCAATGTAGGCCATCCTGTGCCTCACTGGCACGACGGACTCAGTATTTTACAAATGGCTGGTAATGCGGGCAGCTATCTTGAGTTCGTCGAAACCGGTCGTGATAACCATGTTCAGTTTTTAAGAGATACAAATTCGTTCGAAGAAACTTTGATCGTATTTGCGCACGTGGCAGGTCATTACGATTTCGGAGTGAATTCATTTTTAAGACTGCAGCGAGATCCTGACCGTGTTCGAGATTCCTGGACTTTGTCTGAAAGGGTTCGAAAGTACTCGCAGGAATATGATTATTTAACTGTTTCGCAGTTCTATCAGTATCTTTTGAGCGCTCAGTATCTTCAAGACATAGCTCGCGGTTCGTATGATTCGCCTGAAAGTTTTGAACCACAGCCCGTAGATAAAAAATTAATTTTAGAACCTACACGAGATGTCTTAGGTCGACCGAGTCATATAATTAAGCAACCAAATAATAAGCACCCTCGATCGCCTTCACCTTCAGTTCTTCAGGCTTTTGTTCGTAATCTTTCACCGACAGCACCTGCATGGCAAAAAGAGATTATTGCTGATTTTGAACAACTGCATAAGGCAACCCCAACCATTATGCATACAAAGATAATGAATGAAGGTTGGGCGACGCTGGCTGAGTATCTGGTTCTTCGTCATACAGAATACAATACCTATGCCAATGAATTCGAGTTCGCAAAAATCAATGCGGGCGTAAATGTTCCAAGCCTTTCGAATCCCTATTGGCTAGGTCTTCAAGCTTGGCTTAGACTTCGTGAAAGATTTTTTGACGAACATTCTGAATATAAAAAGCTGAGTCCTTTTGAGCAGGATCAGAAATTCGTCGCCTATGCAAAAGAAATTATAAAAACATATACTGACTATTCGTTTTTGCGACTTGCTCTCGATCGAAAATGGGTTGAGACCTGGAATCTTCTTCTCTATCGCGAAAAAGGTGCTCAAGATCCGGGCGGAAATTCATGGTGGGGACCTAAAAAGAATATCGCTATTACTCGCGATCCTCGTCGAGTAGTCGAGTATATTGCGCACAAACAATCTAATTTTGATTTAAAGTTTCCGATCATCGAAATTAATGATTTTAATTTAGAAGAAAAGGGCGTCGTTCAACTTGTTCATAGGCCTAGACTCGATATTCCTCTTTCTCGAGGCAGTATTGCGAAAACCCTTTTGATCTACTCACGCCTTTTTGGAAGGCCCGTTGCGCTCGATACCATCGGAAGCTCTGAATGGTTTAGAGTGAAGAAACAGCCAGAGTATGATTATTTGCTTGCAATCGGAGCAGTTCAACCCAAGCCCCAGCTTTCTATCGATAACTTTCCGATGAGAGTGACAGTATCACCTGATGGATCAGTCAAAGTAGAAGCTCTTAACGAAGTTAAAGATGAGACTGTTCTCAATGATTATATTCCCCAACTACAGGGCGAGCTTCAGGCTCATTCTGATTTATTTAATTTTGAACTTTCGGTTGGCGAAGTCGCAAATGATCTTCCTGGCTCCGAAAAAATGCAGGCTCTCATTCATAAAATTGTAGCGCTTAAGAGCCCTGGTGAAACCATTCCACAAGTCGTAGGACATGCGCCTTCAGGATCGGATGCCGTCTTTAAGTTTTTTCAATTTTCGAGCGATCGTGCTCAACAAATTATTGGTTTGGCTGCCTCAGGTAAATGGCCGATAAAATTTTCGAAAGATGGGCGATTCGTCAATTTAAAGGTTCTGCCTGAGATTCCAATGTTTGAATTAGATAGAAGACTTCAGAAAATTCGTAAGACCAAAATTCAGCCAACTCCTCCGGATCTGAGATTTAAAACTGCGGCGATCAACGAAGATAATTTTGCTGACCTTCTTAATGAGTATGATTCGCCTGCTTCTTTAAAAGTGGCTGGGTTTCAAAGTTTGCCTGATGAAGATTTAGATATCGGCACGGGTCCTTATCTTCCTGGTGACGAATGGGATAAACCGCCTCAACAATCTGGCCAGGGTGATGGTGAAGGAGAAGATGGTGAGGAGGGAGAAGAGGGTGAACCAGGAGAAGGTGCGGGAGATCAAGCGGGTGGTGGAAGCCAAGATGATCCTTCAGTGGTTAAAATTCCCATTAATCTTTTTGGGGAGCTTTTGGCGGAGCAAATTAAGCTTCGCAATCTTAGAAAAACTGCGGACGGCGAAAATCCTGAGATGGAAGATATCCGCTTCGGAGGACTTCGCACTCCCAATGGATTAATCCGAGAAGATCGAATGGCAGAAAGTTACCTGGAGAAGGGCATCACCATTCTAAAATCTCAAGGCAAAGATCCTGCTCAGATTCCACCCGATGAAATCATCGTTATTGGAATGATGTACTCAACTCCAGATGATCATATTGTTTATGGCTCCGAGCAAATTCCTTTGCCTGATATTGATGCCGTTGTTGTGTATGTTGCCGACACCTCAGGCTCAATGGGAATTGAACATCGAAAGATTGAAAGACAAATGGTTGCTTATACTTCAGCTGTTTTGAAAACGATTTATCCAAACCTTAAAGAGAAGTTTGTGATATATGATTCTCGGTCTGAAGAAGTCAGCCGTGAAGAGTTCTTCTCTCGTAGTTTAGGCGGTGGAACTTTGGCTCAGGCGGGCTTAGATAAAACCGATGAAGTTTTGAAGAAGTTTCCTCGCTCAAAATACAATCGCTTTGTGATGTTATTCTCTGATGGTGACGATGGAGATCCAACAAAAGCAACGGAGATAGTGAAGAACTGGGGTAAGAATATTGAGTTTTTTGCTTACGGTCATGTTCAGCCGACTTCGGGTGGTTGGAGCTTTGGCGGAGGTGGAGTGCTTTCGCAAGCCTTTAAGCAACTCTCCGAGACTCAAAAAGATCGAATTGGATATGCAGATCTAACTGATCTTCATGCCTCCCTCTTAAAAGCTTTGAGCATTTATTTCGGAACTGAAAGTCCCAAATAATTAGCGATTTAATTTCGATGTGATTTCATATACTTACAATCCAAGCCGCGGGGCTCCACACCGCGGCGCAATATGTTATTCTAAAGGAGTGAGTGATATGGGGCGTCGGAAATTAAATCAAGTGAAGCGGTTTGTTGATCCTGAAGTCGTTGATCACGTTCTTAAAGAAGTTCGTCGTGAACTGATTAAAGATCCGCTTTTGGTGCTCGATTTAAACGATAAGCTCAATGATAAGCGCGGCAGAGAACTGCTGACTGCTCTTATGGATTTGCAGCCTGCTCGCAAACCTTCTCCAATTTATAATTAATCTTTTAATTCTAAGAAAAAAACTGAGCCGCCCCCGGATCGAACGGGGGACCAATTCCTTAAAAGGGAATTGCTCTACCGACTGAGCTAGCGGCCCATCTTTTAAGACATACCTTTGTATAGCAAAAAAGTTCTCCAGGTCGAGGGTGTTTTATTTGTTTTATGCAGAGCCGTAATTTGGCGCCAAAACCCAGGTTTTTTGATGATGCACTTACCTGCGGAACAAAGTTTGTAGCTATTTTCAGCCTTTAATGAGGCGTCAGGTTTAGAATCTGAAGGCCTTTCAAAACCTGCCGATAAGCTTGGCATGTTTCACATGATCAAATCTCAGACAAATTTAGCACCTGAGGACATCCTTGAGCGTTATAAAGAGCCCCATAGCAGCGATGAATGTTTTGAAGTCGCAGTGGCTCTTGATCAGTTGGGTCGAAAACCTCATGCCGAGCGAATGTTTCGACGTGGACTTCAGCTCAATATGCGCCATGTACCCTCGCTTTACGGGTTGGCGTTTATTCAGTTTCAGTCGGGGCATGATCGAGAGGGCCAAAATTGGTTTACTCGAGCTGTTCGATTTGACGAAGCCGCCTGCGAAAATTCTTTACTGTTTCAAAGAGAACTCAAAAATTCGCATGGCTTTAGTGGTGTTCTTAAACAAAGACTTTGGTGCCTTCAAGAAATTGAAAAACTGGAGAAGGCCAATACTCGAGTTTATTTTGAGATCGCAAAATTACTCTTTGAGCAATCAAACTATAAAACGGCGATCGAGTATTTTAGAAAAGTTCTCTCTGAACATAAGTTTAGAAGAGAAGCTGCGGAATATCTCTCTTATATTTTTGAGCATCTTTATAAAGGCGAAGAGCTTATCGAAAAAAATTTAGAGCTCATCGAAGAAGTCGAAAACCGAGCGGATTTATTTTTTAATTTGGCCATGGTTTGTCAGCATGAGCAAAGACAGTCAGAGCTAGCCTTGCATTTGTTCTACCTGGCGGCTGAAAGTGAGCCTCATGATCCTGGTCTTCGCTACTCACTTGAACAGGCCGCAATCGAAGTGATTGGCGATTCAAAGAAAAAAAAGAATATCGATCCAGCCTTGATGATGTTTGCTCATATTTATCAAGGCTCAGTGGGTGTAGCTAAGAAATATGCTCTAGAGCTATCTCATTTTAAATACCCGGAGAGTTTTGCCAATCGACTCCCTACGAAGCTATGGCAAGATTGGCTCCTAAGAAACGAAGGTATTCTCAGTAAGTGCCTAAAACAGTGGTTTGCTAAATAAAACAGCGTTTATGAAGCCTAGCAAGTTATGTTAGGCCTTTAGATCTATGTTGCGGACTCTTGTCGAGCACGAACTTCAGCTTAAGTCTGATCAAAGCCGATCTTTTATTGTGAGTGTGAGCGGTGGGCTTGATTCCACTGTTCTGGCCGTACTTTTGAGCGAATTAAAAAAAGACTTTCCCATTGAGCTGAGACTTTTGCATCTGAATTTTAATCTGCGTAGAAAAGAATCTATTCTCGATGCTCAATCGGTTAAGCGCTTAGCAAAAAAATTAGATCTCGATCTAGATTTGGTTTCGCTCAAAACAAAAAGAAAGACTGGCGTTCAGGATTGGGCTAGAAATGAACGCCTTAAGGCGACAAAGACTTATCCGAGACATTGGGAGATTATTGAAGCTCATCACGGCGATGATCAGATTGAGACGTTTTTTTTGCGGTTGTTTCGAGGTGCGGGTCTTAAAGGGCTTTCATCCATTCAGCCCAGTTCAGTTCGTGAAAACCGCAGGGTGTGGAGACCTTTTCTTAAAGTTTCAAAAGAAGAACTTAAAGCCTATGCGCGAGCCAAAAAAATTCGCTACCGAGAAGATTCAACGAATTTAACTACTCAATATGATCGAAACTGGATTCGCCATAAGGTTTTACCCGCCATTCAGGCTCGTTTTCCCACTGCCAAGGCCGCTATTTTGCGAGCGGTTGAATCGCTCCAGGAAGATGAATTTCAATTTAGCAAGCGGTATCGTGAGATCTTTGAGGCGGCCAGCCAGGGCACGCTGTCTAATACTTTACGATGGAAAGTCCTAAGAACGCTGCCGCAGGTTGAAGCCCAGAGGTTTATTCATCGCTATTTTGGACAAGAAAAAGGCCTAGCGCTCAATCGCCATTTGGTTCAAAAACTTGCTGACTCGATGAGTACGACAGAGCCTTTCACTCACAATCTACCACGCGGATTTTGCGTTCGAGGCCTTCCTGAGAGCCGTAAACGCCCAGATCCGCTGATTCAGTTCGGAACGCAAAAAACTATAAAAAGTTTGGACTTACGGGAGTGACAATTTAGAATCCGACATTATACTGAAGAACTGAGAATAACGAATGAATTCAGGATTTAAGACTATTTTACTGTGGGTTTCGTTGGCCCTTGGAATTTACCTTCTAATTGAGGTGACCAAACAATATAGTTCGGTCGTCAGCTCGGTTGACTATTCGGAGTTTCAAAAAGACCTTAAGGCAAAGCGCATTCATTCTATTACTATTACTGGTAATCAAATTGAAGGTGAGCGGGAACTTGAAGGTGGCAAAAAAAATAAATTTATCACCATCGGTCCTCCGGTTGATTCGCAATTCATCGATAATCTTTCTGCGTCGGGGGTTCAAGTTTTTCGATTCAAGCAACCGCGTGATGATAGTCTCTGGCAAATTTTCTTAAGCTGGGCGCCAATGGTTATCATTTTTGTTTTCTTTCTTCTGATGCTTCGAAATATGCAAGTCGGTGGCGGCAAAGCCATGAGTTTTGGAAAAAGCCGTGCAAGGCTTCTTAAAGAAGAAGAGCGTGGGCGAGTCACTTTTAAAGATGTGGCGGGAATTCCAGAGGCTAAAGAGGAGTTGCAAGAAATTGTCGAATTTCTGAAAGATCCAAAAAAATTCCAAAAATTAGGTGGAAGAATTCCGAAGGGAGTCCTTTTAATGGGCGCACCTGGTACCGGAAAAACTTTGATCGCGAAAGCTATAGCAGGCGAAGCGAATGTTCCTTTCTTTTCGATTAGTGGAAGTGATTTTGTTGAAATGTTTGTGGGGGTGGGTGCTTCAAGAGTGAGAGATCTTTTTGTACAGGCTCGAAAAGCTGCGCCCTGCCTTATTTTTATCGATGAAATTGATGCGGTCGGAAGACATCGCGGGGCAGGTTTGGGCGGTGGACATGATGAGCGCGAGCAGACATTGAACGCACTTCTTGTTGAAATGGATGGGTTTGAAGGAAAAGAAGGTATTATTATTTTAGCGGCCACCAATCGACCCGATGTTTTGGATCCGGCGCTATTAAGACCGGGACGTTTTGATCGGCGCGTCGTTGTTCCTCGCCCCGAACTCAAGGGCCGCGAAGAGATTCTTAAAGTCCATGTTAAAAAACTCAAACTGGCTGGCGATATTGATCTTGCAGTCATCGCAAGAGGAACTCCCGGTTTTGTGGGAGCTGATTTAGAGAACTTGTGTAATGAGGCCGCTCTTTTAGCTGCGCGCGTGAATAAAGATTCAATTGAAATGAAGGATTTTGAGCGAGCTAAAGATAAAGTCATGATGGGAGCTGAACGTAGAAGTGTTGTTCTTTCTGAAAAAGAGAAGAAAGTAACAGCGATTCACGAAGCTGGCCATACCCTTGTGGCGCGACTTATTCCCGGGACCGATCCCGTTCATAAAGTTACAATTATTCCTCGAGGTATGGCGCTGGGGGTCACGATGCAACTTCCTGAAGAAGACCGCCACAATCTGACGTCTCAGGAAGCTGCCAATATGATTGCTGTTCTTTTTGGAGGGCGCGCCGCTGAAGAGCTTTTAAGTACGGATATTACAACCGGTGCTGGCAACGATATTGAAAGAGCCACCGAACTTGCTCGTAAAATGGTCACCGAGTGGGGGATGTCGAAGCTTGGGCCTGTCGCTTTATCCAAAAAGGAAGAGCATGTCTTTTTGGGCAAAGAAATCGGAACCGGTCGAGAGTACAGCGAACGTACGGCGGTTGAGATTGATGAAGAGATTAAGCGTATTTTGCGTGAGCAACATGATCGAGCTAAGACTCTACTTAAGGACAATGTCGAGAAGTTGAAACGAATTTCTGATGCTCTTTTAGAGCGAGAGACTCTTGATGGTGTTCAAGTTGAGACATTAATTACTGGTGGGATACTTCAGCCTGTTCAGTTTGATGCCAAAGTATAGGGCGTTTTAAAATCACTCTCAGACTAATTATTTTCGACATTTGAAGGTGACTGCGTTTTAATAAGGTGAATGCAGGGTTTTGAATCACTATGGCAGATGGGGTTGAGTGTTATTCCTGCACTTCGCATCTGGGACCTAATTGATATTGCGATCGTAGCTTTTATTGTCTACCGCAGTCTTCTACTTATCAAGGGAACTCGAACTGTTCAAATTCTTGTGGCGCTCGGAGTTCTTGCACTTGTTTATTCGATTTCTAACTATGTCGAAGCTCGGACAACACGTGCGCTGCTCGCCAGTATTTTTGATAATCTTTTCATCATCTTTATTATTTTGTTTCAGCAAGATATTCGCCGCGTGCTTTCTCAAGTAGGACGCACTCCGTTTTTGACACGGAGCGATTCGACCAAAGACGCAAATTTAATAGAAGAGCTTATCAAGAGCTCTGTCTCGCTTGCGAATAAGAAAATTGGTGCACTTATCGTCATTGAACGAATGGCGGATGTTTCTGATTTTATTGAGTCAGGTGTTTCAGTCGACAGTCAGCTTTCGAAAGAGGTTCTTACCTCTATCTTTTTACCTGTTTCTCCTTTGCATGATGGTGCGGTGATTATTCGTAAAGGTCGAATCTCGATGGCGGGCTGTTTTTTGCCTCTTACCTTAAATACTATGGCATCGAAGCAATTTGGTACCAGACATCGCGCAGCGCTCGGAATTACTGAAGAAACTGATGCCATCTGTTTGGTGGTCTCAGAAGAAAATGGTGCTGTCTCAGTCGCTTCGGGTGGACGAATTATTCATAATCTGGATGCCGCTCAGTTGAGAAAAGTTTTATTGGAGTCGATGTAATGCCATTAAGAAAGCGAAATGCGTTTGTTGAGTGGTTTGAAACAAAAGCTTTGGTGCAGATTTTTTCGGTCTTGGTCGCGTTTGTCGCATGGATGATTGTGAATTCAGGTCAGGATATTGTTCAAAGAAGAACCTTAAAACTTGAGTATGTACAGATGCCGAAAGGCTTAGTATTTCAAAAAACTCCTCTTAAAGAAGCTAAGGTCGATTTATCTGGCTCGATCTATCAGGTCAGAAGCGTTAGAGACGAAGCCTTAGTTTATCCCATCGATCTTTCGGAAGCTAAGCCGGGCGTTAATCGTTTTGATCTTGAAGTTGAAAATATTCGGCTGCCGTCTGATATTGAGGCCAGTCATTTAAACCCCCGATCATTTAATATTTATCTCGAAGAAATTTATTCAAAGACACTTCCAATTAAAGTGAATCTTGAGGGAAAACCTGCGGATGGATTTCAAGTTGGACGAGTGAAAGTAACTCCTGAAACTCTTTCAGTCAGCGGGCCTAGATCCATTTTATCCAAACTCACTGAAATTCCGGTGAGCTTATCAGTAGAACAGAAGACTATTTCATTCTCTGAAAACAAAGAGCCAAAGCTTGGTTTTCCAGGAGCTGAGGTCAGTGAAGGTATTTTTGTTGAGGTTGAAATCGGTTTATTAAAGCAACGGCAAGAGTTTCCTGCTGTTCCGGTTAACAGCGGTAAATTAGGTGGTAGAGTGCATATTACCCCTCAGACGGCAAAAGTAGTCCTTGAAGGGGCCCCTTCAGATATGCGAATGATGGAATCGAGAATGGAAATTATTGTTCCAGTTGAAGGCTTAAAACGTGGGCGATACCGAATTCGCGGTGCACTTAATTTAAATGATAACTCGAAGATAAAGATTGTCTCGATGGAGCCCGAAAGCTTTTTTGTCGAAGTTTTGCAGGAAGGTAGACAGAGATAATGTCTGAACGAGTTCTCTTTGGAACGGACGGCATCCGCGGAGTTGCTAATCGATACCCGATGACGTCTGAAGTTGCGCTTAAATTGGGCAGAGCTCTGGCCTGCCTTTTAAGAACAAAAGGGGAGCAGCCGCGAATTATCATTGGTAAAGATACACGTCTTTCTGGCTATATGCTCGAGACTGCTTTGACATCCGGAATTTGCAGTATGGGTGGGTATGCTTTACTTCTTGGTCCACTTCCCACTCCTTCGGTTGCGTATCTTATTCGCGGAATGCGAGCGCAAGGCGGAGTGATGATTTCTGCCAGTCATAATCCTTATCAAGATAATGGCCTCAAAGTTTTTGGAGCCGATGGTTTTAAACTCGATGACAAAATCGAACTTGAACTTGAGCGCTTAATGGTGAGCGAAGAAGAGGTGACGGCCTTATCTCCTTCTCCTGAGACATTAGGTCGCGCACGACGCATAGACGATGCGATGGGACGCTACCTTACTCATTTAAAAACCATTTTTGGTAGAGAATTTGATTTGCAGGGGATCAAAATTGTCTTTGATGGCGCTAATGGTGCGGCCTACGATTGCGGCCGACGACTTTTTGAAGAGCTTGGAGCCGAAGTGATTACAATGGCATGTCAGCCGAACGGCCTCAATATCAATGCTGAGTGCGCGCAATCGAATTCAAAACTTTTAAGCGATGCTGTGCTTAAGCATAAAGCTGATATTGGAATTGGTGTTGATGGAGATGCCGATCGACTCATTGTTGTCGATGAGACTGGTCGCATGGTTGTGGGAGAACATTTTCTCTATAATATGGCACTCTTTCTGCGAGAGTCTGGACGGCTTCAGAATTCAGGAGTGGTCACGACGACCATGTCGAATCAGGCGCTGGAGATTGCTTTAAATAAAGCGGGCATCCAATGCTTAAGAACGCAGGTTGGTGACCGGTATGTAACCGAAGCTATGCGTTCCAAAAATATGATTTTAGGAGGAGAGAATTCGGGGCATTTTATTTTTCTCGATCAGAATACAACTGCCGATGGTCTCTTCTCTGCCCTTGAGGTTTTAGCTTTACTTCATAAAAAGAAATGGAAGGCTAGTGAGCTTAGAAAATGTTTTCAGCTTTTTCCGCAAAAACTAGTGAGTGTCAGAGTGAAGAATAAAATTCCGCTTGAGTCGGTTCCGAATTTGGATCAAGCAATTAAAACTCTTGAGAAAAAATATGATGGCCAAGGTCGAGTGAATGTTCGCTACAGTGGAACTGAGTCTTTGCTGCGATTAATGATTGAGGGACCTGAGCTCGCTATGGTCGAGCAAGATGCTACTGAACTAGCGGCAATTGTTTCAAAAGAACTTGGAAGCGTGTGAGCCCGTTGATCAAGCTTGGCGTCAATATTGATCACATTGCAACTTTACGAGAAGTTCGAAAGGCAAAATTTCCTGATTTAATTCGTGCTGCGATTCTCTGTAGACGTGGTGGAGCTGATCAAATCACGGTTCATCTTCGAGAAGATCGCAGACATATTCAAGATCGCGATGTAATTCAGCTGCTTAGATGGGGCAAGTTACCTGTGAATCTTGAAATGGCTTTCACTCGTGAGATGCTTAAACTCGCGGCTAAATGGAGACCTCAATCAGTGACATTGGTGCCAGAGCGAAGAGCCGAAATGACAACCGAGTCTGGACTCGATCTTTCGCGACTACTTAAGTATCAAAAAGCGCTTGGAAATTTAAAATCTCAGACTCAGGTTTATGGATTTATTGATCCTGATTTAAGACAAGTTGAACTGGCACGCATTTTAGATCTTCAAGGAATTGAATTTCACACGGGTACATTTGCTGAGGTTTTTGATCAGACACGCGGAAGTATATCTCAGAAAAAATTACGCGCTGAAGTTCAGCGGCTTTATAAAGCTGCATCCTTTGCAGCTGATTTAGGTCTTGAAGTGAAAGCTGGTCATGGTCTTACCACCCGCAATATGAGTTTACTTCTTGGAATGCCGCTTCTTTCTGAGGTCAATATCGGGCATTTTATCGTTTGCCAGTCGGTTTTTGTTGGGCTTGAAAATGCCGTTCGCGAGATGAAAGCAGTTTTGTAAGTGAAGGGATATGCCCCTTCTTGTCTCACTTGTTTTCTTTTGCATTGGCTATAACTAGCTGAAATGACAAATGATCCGGCTCGGACGATATGGCACAAGAATTGCATTTTTTAGATGCAGTGGGTGTTAAATGATCAAACGACTATTGATAAGCCTCGTTGTCTTCAGCAGTTTAAACGTCAGTTTATATGCGTGGGGACTTCCTTTTAGCACCGGTGAGACTCCTTCATTTGAATTAAAAGTTCGCAGCTTAATGAAGCAAGATCTATCGATTTTAATTGCTTCTGCGCTTGAGAAGAAAGCTCATGAAGAGGGAGATTCGGGCGATCAAAATTATGCCACTTTGTGGGCGATTGCTTTTAAATTATCGAAACTCTCTACGCCATTAACAAATATACCTCTTCAAGATCGAACAAGATTGGCGATGATTATGATTAAAAAATTTGGCGCCTACGCTTTGATCTCGGCTGACCGAATAAACAGTCCAAAATATTTTAAAGAGGTGTTTATTGATCGAATTATTTTTAATCTTGGAAGTACTCATGAAGTTTCAGGTTGGATCAATCAAGTTGAAACTGAATTAAGCTCTGCAAGTGAACGAGAGCGTTTGTTGGCTGAGATTGCAGAGCAATTTGACTGGCCTTATCAGAGTTGGCCTGCAGAGAATTTTAGAGTTCAGACAGTAGAGAGAAGATTTACGAATTATGAGTTACAGATTGAAAGAAGACTTACTTCTCTTAAATCTGGCCTCGTGAATAAAAAAGTTGTAGCGAAAGATCCTGGAGCTTATTCAATTAAATCCATAATTGATCGATCAGAGCTCTACGGAGGTTGGAATAATTCGCTTATTAATGCCTATATTTCTAAGATTGTTCACAGTGTTTATTTTAATTTAATCTCTGACGATCAAAAGCTAGAGCTGCTTTCGGCATACTGGGTATTAAAGCCTATTCGTCGTTCTCATTTGGCTCCTTCATACGGACAGGAAATTGATTATCCCTATTTTATAATTGGAAGTTCTAAAGAGAGATTCGAGAGTCTTGGCGATTTTATTAAGACTTATCGAACGTCAGATAACAAAGAATTGGCCCGATTCGAAAAACTTCATGCGATTGCTCAAACCTATGTAAGTATTCTTACGAGGATCGAGGGCTCAAAAGGCTTAGATCACCTCATCAGTAAAAGCCCGAGCGAGCTTTCGACACTTATTCCCGACGCAAATCTAAGGGGTTTGATTAAAGATTATGCAGTAACTGCAAGAAATCTACCCAAAAAAAATCGGGTAATGGGAATGGGAATTCGCTTTATCGATAAAGCTAGTATCTCATGCGTTCGAGCAATGGTCAGAGTTCAAGAGTTCGTGCATAAAAAAATGCTTAGAAAATAAATTGAACAAAATTAAAGCTAGCCAATTTTTGTTGACTGCAACAAATTTCGCCAAACTATGCACAAATTGCAGATGAGTTTTTTACCTCCTCCAAATTATTAAGCTTTTTCACCTAGACTTTGGGCATAGATATTGCAGTTCCCAATTTTACGCGAGGAAAATTTATGTATAGGGCAAGAGGGACTGTAATTATTCTATTTATTCATCTCATTGGGGTAACAACTGTTGAGGCATTTGATGTTGAGTCTTCGGCGACAGCCCCGGCAATCGGGCAACCTAGAGGGTTTATGCAAACTTGCAAAGATATGCTCGGAGCTCTGGCGAGATGTGGACCTTCTGGAGTTAAAAAAGCAAAACGCATAAACGGAAAACTAGTTTGTGATCCTGGAGATGAAGTCTCAGCCGCCGATTCAACTAAAAGCAAAGAAGTTGTTCCTACAATCATTCAAGAGTCTGAACCATTTAAATTAGCTAAAGACGTGGCACGCTGGAAGAGCGCGCCAGCAGATGTTGCGATGAAATCCTTCGGAAAATTTGAAGCGACGACGGATATGAATAAAGCATCCGTCGATCGGGCTCGATTGATTACCGAACATTTTGAGAACAATCGATTTCCTGGGTGGTACGCGGTTCGCTATGTTAAAAATGGCGTTTCGATGTGGAGATTGATGGCGGTTGAGGGCTTAGAAGATCATGGCGGCCCATTTATTTATCAGGTGAGATTCACTCTGACTGATATGATGGGGAGTCAAATTACCGTTGGTGTTGAGCGAATTGAGGCTATTTCTTCTCAGCCTGTCCTTCGATTTAAAGAGGACGAAATCGCTCAAAATAAGCCCTGATTGGCATAGGATTTGCACCTTTTGCCTGCATGCACTTGGCAGGTCTTCGTTCCGAGTATAAGAGTTTTCAGATGAGGTTTTTTTTCGGTTGTCTTGTTTTTGCGGGATTTTCTTTAGGTTCTATTTTTGCATCTTCGTCCGATAAAGATTGCAAAAAAAGATTACGTGCGATCTACGGATCTAAACTTTTAAGTTCTGCAGAAGAGCTTGGCATTGAAGTTCCGGATATCGGCAAAGAGATATCGGTTGTCGATTGGGCTCATGATTTCATCAGTCAAAAAGCAGCAGTAATTAAAATGAGAGGTCACCTTTATAATCAAGTTAAGGCGAAAGAGTTTGAACTCGCTCGCTGGAAGGGTACGCGAGAGAAGTCTTGGGAAGAAACGCGAATCTTGGAGCTTTTAAATCAAAATCGTATAAGCGCTGAAGTTGTTCGAAATCTTCGAGATAAACATATTTACGTTTTTGTTAAGGATGAATTGCAGGCCAACTTGGTGGAAGAAAATGTATTTTCTGTTTTGATCGCTCAGACAGTACCCGCATCACAAGGGGAGAATATGAGTTATAGAGATTTTCTTGCCGCTTATAGTTCTGTCAAGACTTTGGGCTACGAGCTCACCCTTATTGTTGATTCCAATAAAGATAAATAAATACTCGCTCTAGATGTTCTGCTGACAGTGTATTAATCTTTTGTCATGCGGGCTTTTGTTTCAGTTGAAGAAATGCTGTCGATCGATAGAGAGACGATGCGGGCTTGTGGAATTTCTTCATTTGATTTGATGGAGAAGGTTGCTGATGAAATGGCTCAAGTTCTTTTGAGAGATTCTCGTGTGCGAGATTCTATTTTGGTTCTCGCTGGTCCTGGAAACAACGGTGGAGATGCGTGGAGGTTAGCCGAGAACTTGCGCTGTGCAGGACGAAAAGTTTTTGTTTGGGAACTAGTTGAGGCAGTTTCGGCTGATTGTAAGAAAGCAAAATCACTTTTTGCTGGTGAGAAAGTAAAAAAGCTTGTTCCGGCTGAAACCGTCATTGATGGCGTATTCGGCCTTAGTGGTCGCTCGGAACTTTCTGTTGAGATTGCCAGAACTTTGCGAACACTTAATCAATCGCGCGCCTTTAGAATTAGTTTGGATGTTCCTACGGGAGTGGATTCAGAAAAAGGGCAGGTGCATTCGGATTCGTTTGAAGCTGACCTTAGTTTGGTAGTGGGGTATCCGAAATTAGCGTTTCTGAATGAAGATGTTGCGGCTACTTTGGGAGAACTTAAGTTTGTGCGCGGTAAATTCGTCGATGCAAGGCGAGAGAGGATTTTCTGCCTTGAAGATTCCGATTTTAAATTTCAGAAGGTGGCTCGCGCTGGGCACAAAGGTCTTCGAGGACGAGTTGGTGTTATAGGTGGATCGGCAAAAATGCCAGGTGCCGCGTTTTTAGCTTCAGAGGCTGCCTATCGTGCCGGAGCTGGCTATGTGACAAATTATTTTGCTGAGCCGGGCGCACTAAAGCTCAAGATCAAAGACGCCTCGTTTTTGCTTCGGCTCAAATGGAAGGCGGGCGATCTTTTAAAGGAAAGTAGCTTGGTTGTTGGCCCAGGGGGAGTGAATCTTAAAAAATTTAAATGGAGTTCGGTGAGGGTTCCAATGGTTATCGATGCCGAGGCTCTGTCGGACTGGACTAAGGCAAGGCGTCCGCACCTTAAGTCGCCAGCTGTGCTGACCCCACATATTGGAGAAGCTGCCCGCCTTTTGGGCTGGTCAAATATGGAGGTGAAAAAAAATCGACTAATCGCTCTCACTCGGCTGGTCGAAAAAACCAACCAAAGTATTTACCTTAAAGGAGCTCCGGGCCTGCTTAAATTCGCACCCGAGGAGGGTGACGGAGGTATCCTTGGTGACGGAGACCAAAATGGTGACGGAGGTGGAGATTTTCAGTTTGAGTCGTCAAATATTTATGTCAACTTGTCTGCAAATCCAGTGTTTTCAAAGGCTGGCAGTGGGGATGTTTTGAGTGGGATTCTGGGGGGGTTTTTAGCGCAGAGGCCTCACGATTTTTTTGCCTCCGTCACCAGTGGACTCGTGTTTCAGAGGGTTTTGGGGGATGTCTTGAGGGGTAAGAGGGCTGCTTTTGCAAGTGATCAGCTTGAGTACTTTTCAGAGGCGTTCGAAAGGCTTAAACCGGCTCTTCATGAATTTAGTTAAGACAATTGAGGTTTCGCAGGAGTCAGAACTCGGTCAGGTGGTCGAGATGCTTAAGACTCAGATTCTTCCTGGCGATTGGATCGATATGGTTGGGGATTTAGGCGCCGGTAAAACGACGTTTGTGAGGCGTTTTTTATTGATGTCCGGTTGGGACGATATTGTGACCTCACCGACATATCCTCTCTGCATCGAATACGAAGTCGGGTCTCAAAAATATCTGCATATCGACGGTTTTCGACTCGAAGGTGCTGAAGAACCATGGGATTTTAGAGAATGGGGACATGCTATTGTCTTTGTTGAATGGGCTTCAAAGACACGCCTTCCCCATGAAAAATTCGCCTGGCGAATTCAGATCGACGTCACCGGTGAGACGAAAAGAACGATTCGCGTCTTTTCAGTCAGAAATATTATCGCTAGTTAATTTAAATCAGCATGGGGATTCATGTTCTAAAATTCGGTGGAACGTCTGTCGGATCGCTAAAGCGCCTCGACCATGTGGCCGATATCGTCAGTAAGCGAGCTGAGAAACATAAAGTGGTAGCGGTTCTTTCGGCGATGTCTGGGGAGACAGATTTACTTATTGAAATGGCAAAGCATTTTACGAATTCGCCTACGCCCCGCGAACTCGATGTTCTGCTTACCACTGGAGAACAAAAGTCGGTTGCCCTTTTTGCCATCTGCCTTAAAGCTCGCGGACTTCAGGCGCGAACTCTGCTTGGCAATCAAGTTTCTATTAAAACCAGTCACGACTTTAATAAGGCGCGTATCGAAGATATTGAGATCAAAAAAATTCACGAGGCATTTGAGAGAAATGAAATCGTTGTTATTCCTGGTTTTCAAGGCGTCACTTCTCAAGGTGATCTGACAACACTAGGTCGTGGCGGAAGTGATACCACCGCAGTTGCTCTCGCTGCCGCACTTAAGGCAGACGCCTGCGATATTTATACCGACGTCGATGGGGTCTACACAACTGATCCTAATGTTGAGCCTAAAGCGCAAAAACTGCTTTCAATTACTTACGATGAGATGCTCGAGCTAGCCTCTTTGGGTGCCAAAGTTCTTCAGACGCGATCAGTTGAATTCGCAAAAAAATATAAGGTTCCGGTTCACGTTCGAAGTACATTTAAAGATGTCGAAGGAACATGGGTTCTCGAGGAGTCAAAACTTATGGAGTCACTAGTTGTTTCAGGAATCACGTATACAAAAAATGAAGCGAAGATCGTCGTCGAGGGTATGCCTGATCGAGTAGGAATTGCCGCTGATTTATTTTCACGTATCGGTGAAGCAGGAATTGGCGTCGATGTTATCATTCAAAATGTTTCTAAAGATGGGACCACCGATATCTCATTTACTGTTCCACGTTCTGATATGAAGCATGCAATTAATGTGGTGAATGATGCCAAAGACCTGCTTAAGCATATGCAAGTTAAGGGGGATGAAAGAATTGCCAAAATTTCTGTGATCGGAAATGGAATGCGCTCACATTCTGGTGTCGCCGCCAAAATGTTTAAGGCCTTGGCTAAAGAGGGCATTAACATTCAAATGATTTCGACATCTGAAATTAAAATTAGCTGTGTTATTGATGAAAAATATACTGAGCTTGCGGTTCGCGTTCTTCACGACTGCTTTGGTCTTGAAAAAATTTCTGCAAAAGAAGTGAATGATTTTAAGTAGCCCGGCGGCGCAATGAAATGACTGATCCTATAAAGATCAATATTAAGATAAAAAGTGAAAACGAAGGTCGATGAGATTGCAGAGAGAGCGCGCATCCACCTCCACCGCCTCCACCAAATACCATATCTTGTTCTTTGATAAAAGAGCCGTAGGTCGGATCAGTGACCGTGAATGTAATTTTATAAGTCCCCTCTCGACCTAAACTAGCACTAGAAGTTTTGATACTGGTTTCAGTTCCGGTGAAATTTACACTCGAGAGAATATTCGACCAATCTTCAGATGCATCATAAGTATCTCCATCTTTGTAGGCTCCACTTAATGCAACCGAAGCTGACGAAACAATATTGAGTCCGTTTGTATTGCTAAGTGAGATCTCTAATTCGTTATCATCTGTAAGCTCGGTATCTGAATTAAAACTAATTGTTAAATCGGCAGCATCATTAGGAGCAGATTTGGTCTGATTTAAGTAAAAAACCAAATTTGAAACAGTTTTGCTTGAAGTACTTAGTCTAAATACTTGAGCATTTGAAATTCCCGGAGAAGTCGCAATATTTCGACTTTTTCGAATATCTGTAAAAGCAACATCGGGGTAAGCCTCAACGGCAAATTCATCATAGCCATCAAGCCCAGTCGAGAGGGCAGCATAGATCGGAGCATTGATATTGGAGTTTGAAGAAGAGAGTCCGTCATTTGATCGATCTACCGGTTCAACAAAAACAGCAAAATCTGTATCGAGGGGAAGGCCTTTAATTTCAAAATAACCGGAGGGATTGGCGCGAGTTCCTGTCATAGACGAGTAAACACCTGCGATTGTTCTTTTGGCCGTAAGATCAAAAATTGCAATATGAGATCCGCGTTGTCCAAGCGAGGCGTTTCGCATGACATATCCCGAAACTGTTCCGGTATTCGCCGCAGGAAAATCACTCGAGGGATACAAATGTTGTCGTGAGAGCTCATCATCAAGTTCAAGTGATTCCACTCCGCGACTTTCAGTTAAATTTGAAATAGAGGGGTACATGGTTGCTTGCGTATTCATTCCATCTGAAGAATTGTCGTCATTAATAATGGAGTGAGAAATGCCCAGCAGATGTCCGATCTCGTGCGTGAGAACTCCTAAAAAAGTAACGTCTGATCCAGTGATATAGCACGATCCGACGTGGTAACTTGAGTTTGAGATAAGTTTTAGATCGCAAGCGTGGGTGACGAATAATTCTTCAGAATTAAAAATAATATCTCCATCGGTAATGATAAGTTCCCCCCCTGAGGCAACAACAGTTGTGGGGGTATAAGCGAGAACACCTGCAGGGAGTTCTCCATCTTCTGAGAATCTTATAATTCGGCGAGTGGAATCGAAAGTTGTATAGGAACCCGTGCCGGGAGTAGGACATGAAGAATTTGTTTGAGGAGTGGCAAAAATAACGCTTGTTCCTGTTCCAAACGACCAAGCATTTTGTGCAGTTGAGATATCGCTTCTGAGCTCGTTGGTTGCGTTTGAATCATAGCCGAGATACTGTGTAGTTGCTGTTGTCCATCCTGTTCCGTTGGTACAAAGTACAAGCTGTAAGGGAAAACTCGAGTTTGCCCAATGTGGCTCTTTGATCACATCAGTTGCTTCGATAGAGTCTCCACCAAAAGTATCTTTGTAGACTGTGCCAGTGGAGTTGAGAAATTCCGAAAGACTTCCGTAGGCAAAAATCTTGCCAACAATAAGAAGGAATGAAGTTGAAAATAGCAGCGACTTTTTGAGCACCCTTACCTCCCAGATTGCTCACTCGACACTTACGCGTTTGCTCGCTCGCAAACTTTTAAATTTTCAACGTCCTTTTGACTTCAAAACACTTTCGATGTGTTCGCGAAATTGATCTAAACTTTGTGACTGTTCGGCCTTTAAATCACGGCTCATTTCGGTCGTATTTGATTTTTGTCTCTTTGCCGAAGATTGAGGTTTGCCGAGCAGATACTGCTGAGAGTCTTGATCCCAAAAAATAGGGGTTACGCCTTGAGTCCAGCCATAAACCATATACGTGTCTGCATTTTTAGATTTTGAAAGATAGAGTACAGCAGTTTGATTTATTTTAAGATCGGGGGTGCCGGGAACAGAAGTTTTATAGCGAATCGATTTTCCGGATGAATCTTTTTTCTCAAAAGATCCTCCAGGCCAAACAATATCAAAATCGCTTTGAGTTGGATTTTTAAAACAATCAATAGGTCGTACTCGACCAACCGTCGAGATGATTCCATTGGCCTGTTGAGTTTTAAGGCTTAAAACTTTAACAGCGCAAATTCGATTGGCTTCGAGAATTTTTTGTTCTTCAGTTTTAATAATAAAAGTTGTGGCGATCAAAACACCAGGGACAAAGAATGACGCAAGCGCCAAAAAGGCTTTCATAGGCATGTATGAGTATAACAGATTACTCTTTTCAGAGAGATGGAATCCGGGCAATTTAGAGTATATGAAAAGCTTGAATCATTTTAGGGGCGTAGCGGCATTGACAGTTCTTTTGTTTTTAACCTTCAACGTCGGTGCTCAGGACCCCGTTGATGCACCTCAAGGTGACCTTCAAGGGGTTAAAAAAGAAACTGATGTATCGGCTGATGAATCTCTTAACTTAGAAGCGAGGCCGGCTGAAGTCAGCAGCGCAGCTCTTGAGGCTATCTTTAAAGATGTGCGTGATTCTTATTTGAATGAACTTAAAAATGATGTTGAGCCTAATCTTATTCGAAGCGATCTTTTAAGATTGAATCAAAATGTTAAACGTCTCGGAAGTTATCGCAAGGAGTGGGTTCAATCGGCTAAAGACTTCTTGGTTGCAAATTCTGCTCTTTCAGAGCTCTATCTATATCGCTATGCCATGTTTAAGAATGATCGTTTAAATCGGGCGATTTTAGAGACTCTTTTGAGTTTTCAGTCTTACAGAAAAACCAAGGCTCCTTTAGCTTTTTTCTATGCTTTTATGGGCGATCGGACGAATTCTAATCTGGCGATGGAATTATTGGGGCGTGTTGTTGAACAAGATCCGAAGATTATTCCCGATGCAATTCAAGGTCTGCAAAGTGGGTTAGGGCAGGTCGTCGGAATGGATTCAAAACTTTATTTTGCCGTCAAAGCTTGTCCTAAACTTCCGTCGCCGGGGACAGAGTACAAAGAAATCTTAAAAACCTGGAAGTCCCAAGCTTCCGGATTCTGGGAGCAAGTATTAGCTGAAGAGCTTGATCCTTGCCTTACGGGAATTTAGTCATAATGTCTGAGGCAGCGAGTCGTTCGGCCATGAAAACATCAAGGGCCAAGATTGTTGTCAGTGATTTTCATCTTGGAGAAGGTCGTCGAAATTGGGATGGCTCACTTAATGTTCTTGAAGATTTTACAGTTGATAGTCGATTCGTTGAATTCTTAGATTTTTATTCGAAGGCTTATGACGAAGTTGAGCTGGTTATAAATGGAAACTTTTTAGAACTTCAGCGCTGTCGCGCTGTTATCGACTACCCCGATATTTTGTTTGAAACTTATGCCGTCGAATTGGTGCGTGTGATTATGGAAGGGCATAAGCAAATCTTTGATGCCCTTAAAAGATTTATGGAGAGCCCTTCGCGCTCGATTGTTTATATTCTTGGCGATTCTGATTTGGGAGTATTGTGGCCCAAGGTGCAAGAGGAGTTAAGATTAAGAATTTCAGATCGTATTCGTTTTGAGCCTCGATATTTTTTAGACCAAGGTATTCATATTCAGCATGGCCATCAATTTGAATCAATGTATTCTGTCGATGAGCAAAGCCCTTTTCAAGAAGTAGATGGAGTCAATGTTTTAAGACTACCTTGGGGCGCATTTTTCAATGCTCATTTTGTTCAGCCGCTCAGACGCATTCGACCTCAATTTTATCGCGTGCGCCCAATGAGGAATTATCTCACTTGGTCATTTTTATTTGAGACTCGTTTTCTTTTAAAAGTTATTTCTCAATTTTTAAAAATGCTTTTTTCGGCAGGCTCGCGAAAATTATATCCTGGAAATTCATGGTTCACGGTTTTTCGAATTTTTTCACAATCGACGGATAGTGAAAAATTAGAAGACGAAGCCGAAACTCTTTTAGCCTCAGATACAGTTCAAAAAGTTATTTTAGGTCATACGCATTTGCCCAACTATCGGCAATTCGACACTGGCAAAGAATATTTCAATACAGGAACCTGGACTAAAAATTTAAGTCTTGACTTAAGGTCATTGGGTTCGTTTCATCGTCTCACTTATGTTCTCATCGAGTTTCGAGGCGAGGGGAGAGAAATTCAGGCCAAGCTCATGGAGTGGCACGGACGTCATGAGGTGATTGAGGATTATATCTAGACGCCAGCTCCGATTCGATAGGGCGTTTTCATATTTATTTTATAGTCATCGCAAAAAACAGCGCATCTACTTACCAACGACATCGTTGACTGCTTTGGCGAGATCACGAAAGTAATCTTTAGATCGAAACTTCAAAGGCTCAGGATTTTCTCCGGCCTTCACTTTTTTAAGGTAAACCTTGAGCTGATGTACCGGTCCGGCGACTCGATTCGACATATAAAGACCAAAGAAAATAATAAGTGCGATTGAAATGACTGCAGTGACGGCAAAAATTAGATTCATGCTGCGTTGCTGTTCGTCGATGAATTTGAAAAACACGTGGTCGCTGGCTAATCCTATATTTTGGCCTCTTTCAACAAACGCATTAAAAAAATAGAGATTGGCGAAATAATAAACAGCTGTCACAAGAGCGGCTATCATAAGAGTGAAACCTAAAAAACTTTTTTGAAAATGAGATTCGACAAGCAGCTGAGATCGTCGGTTCTTTGAAATAGTGGCCATTGATCATCCCCCCAATTAGGTGAGTATATCAAAGATCAACTTGAATTCCGACTTCGACGACTTTATCAGAAGGAATTCTAAAATAAGATGCGGCGCGTTGAGCGTTTTTGGACATTAAAATAAAAAGTCGCTCTCTCCAAAGGGCCATACCGGGTCGACGAGTTGGAATGAGGGTTTCGCGCCCGACAAAGAAAGCGGTCTCCTCAAGATCAATTTTGAGACCTTTCCACTCGCAGTACTTCATAATTTTTTTGATATTGGGAGTTTCTTGAAATCCGTAATGAATCAATACCCGATAAATCTCAGGGCCGATTTCAGAAATTTCAATTCGTTTTTCGAGCGGCACATAAGGTGTTTCTTCGGTACGAGCAGTCATAAAAATAACTCGCTGATGAATCACCTTATTATGTTTCACATTATGAATCAGGGCCAAGGGAGTACCGTTGGGATCTCCAGTCATAAAAATGGCCGTTCCAGGAACTCGCAAAATGTTATGCTCCTTCACATCCTTTAAAAACTGATCCAGTGGAAGCGCTTTTTCAGCGAGACGTTCAATAAGAATTTGTCGGCCAAGCTTCCAAGTCGACATGACAGTATAAAGGCCGACCGCCACAAAGATAGGGAACCAGCCCCCATCCAAGAACTTTTGAAATGTCGAAATAAGAAACGAAAAGTCTAAAGTGAATAATCCAATTCCTATAATGAGCACCACAGGTCTTGCCCATCCCCAGATTCTTCGGGCCACAATCAGTGCAAGAATCGACGTGATGATCATCATCGCTGCGACCGCAAGACCATATGCACCTGAAAGATTGCTCGAATTTTCAAAATGATAAACCACGAGAAGAGTGGCTACTAATAAATGCCAATTAATAAAAGGAACGTACACTTGTCCAATTTCTTCAGCCGAAGTGTGAATAATTTGAAGACGAGGAAAAAAACCTAGCTGAATAGCTTGCCTTGCAAGAGAGAAAACTCCCGAAATTAAAGCCTGTGAAGCAACAATCGCGGCAATCGTTGAAAGAATAACCAGAGGGACAACCGCCCACGAAGGGGCTAAATGAAAAAATGGATTTTCAAGAGCTTCTGGAGACTTCATGAGGAGTGCACCTTGGCCAAAATAATTTAAAAGCAAACCAGGCAAGGCGATCAAAAACCAAGCCAGTCGAATGGCTCGTTTTCCGAAATGCCCCATATCAGCATAAAGAGCTTCGGCACCCGTGATAACGAGCAGAACATCTCCCATAATAAAAAAGCTCATTTTAAAATCAGTCGTAAAAAGTTTGATCGCATAATACGGATTTGTTGCCGCTAAGACATGCGGAGATTGGATAATAGGCCCTAAACCTAAAATTCCGATCGACACAAACCAAATTAGCATGATCGGTCCAAAAATAGCTCCGATTCGTCCACTTCCGATTCTTTGCACGATGAAAAGTGCAATAATAATGAGCATCGAAATCCAAACCACATACGGCGCAAAAATGGGGGTTGCAACTTTGAGCCCTTCAACGGCACCCAATACTGTAATCGCGGGAGTAATAATTCCGTCGCCGAATAGAAGGGAGGAGCCAAAAAGCCCTAAAAAAATAATCATTGTAAGCTTCATGCGGTCAGAGATGCGGCATTTCTGAGCAGCCAACGCCATGAGGGCTAAAATTCCGCCCTCGCCTCGGTTGTCAGCACGCAAAATAAAGAGAATGTATTTAACTGAGACGACGAGAATCAGAGACCAAAAAATAAGTGAAAGAACTCCAAAGATATTTTCTTGGCTAAGGGCAATAGGAACATCAGCGATAAAACATTCGCGCAGCGCGTAAAGAGGACTGGTTCCGATATCACCATAAACAACGCCTAATGCTCCCAAAGCTAAAAGCGATAGTTTTTGAGATGTCTGTTTTGTTTGCCGCAGTTCCATTAATACCAAAGGCTAAGATGAGCGTTCGGCTAGAGCTTGTCTAAATAAAAAGTTGAGAAATTGGAGATCAAACAGAAAAGACTTTCTAGCCAAAAGCGTCGTTGGAATGCGAGACTATAGTCGGGCGAGGAGTAGAAAAGATGCAAGAATATCGCAGGGTTGTCGTAGTTGAGGGAGCTCGGACTCCTTTTGCAAAAGCTGGAAGCGAATTAGCTTCGTATGGAGCTGTCGATCTCGGTGTCAGTGCAGCTCAAGATGCTATTGCGAGAGCAGAAGTGGCACTTGATGAAATTGATCAAGTTTTTATTGGTAATATCGGTCAGCCTGCCGATGCCGCCAATATTGCCAGGGTTATCTCGCTTTTTGCAGGAGTTCCAAAAAAAGTTCCTGCTCTCACAGTGCAAAGAAACTGTGCCAGTGGAATGGAGGCGATCTTTCAAGGATTTTGGGCAATTCGAACTGGGCAAGCAGATTGCATTCTAGCCGGTGGAACTGAAAATATGTCGCAGATTCCGCTGATGTTTAGTGAACCTCTGAAAGAGATTTTTATGAGCTTTGCTTTTGCTAAAACAATGGGGCAAAGGCTTGCCGCGCTTTCTAAGCTTAAACCCGCTTATCTTAAGCCTATTATTGCCATCGAAGTCGGATTGAGAGATCCAGTTTCAGGTTTGAATATGGGAGAGACGGCTGAACGTCTTGCAAGAGATTTTAAAATATCTCGTGAAGAGCAAGATCGGTTTGCTCTTCTGTCACATCAAAGGGCGGTAGCTGCACGAGAAAAATTAAAAGAAGAAATTGTGCCGGTTTACCCCAAAACTAAGAAGGTGGTTGAGGCAGATGTGGGTCCTCGTGACGGACAAACGTTTGAAGCACTTCAAAAACTTAAACCCTATTTCGATCGTAAGCACGGGAGTGTGACGGTAGGAAATGCATGTCCCATCACCGATGGTGCCGCCATGCTCATCTTGATGTCTGAAGAAAAAGCAAAAGCCGAAGGCAGAAAAGTTTTAGGGTCCATTAAAGGAATGGCTTTTGCAGGATGCGAACCGAGTCGAATGGGGCTGGGACCCGTCTTTTCTTCTCCTCAAGCACTTAAAGAAGCGGGGCACACGATGAAAGACATGGATCTTGTTGAAATTAACGAAGCATTTGCGGCGCAAGTGATTGCATGCCTCAAAGGCTTTGCCTCAAAAGAATTTGCGCAAAAAAATCTCAATCAAAGCGAAGCTATCGGCGAGATTGACCCCGAAAAATTAAATGTCAATGGAGGAGCGATTGCATTGGGCCATCCAGTTGGAACATCGGGAGCTCGACTCGTTCTCACCATTCTTAAAGAATTAAATCGCAGAAATAAAAATCTAGGATTAGCGACCTTATGCATAGGCGGGGGTCAAGGAGGAGCTTGTGTTGTTGAACGAGCGTCGTGAGACTGAATCAATGAATGAGCCTCATACAAAACTTATAGTTGATCGAGAACATGCTGAAATCATCATTCATACACCCAAAGAGAAGGTCAATAAACTCGGTCGCCAGGCCTTTCAGGAGCTGCAAGTTCATTTTGCCAATCTCAAAGCCAAGGCAGCGGATATAAAAACTCTGCTGATCTGGTCAGATAAGCCTGAAATGTTTTTAGCTGGCGCAGATATTAACGAGATTCATGCCATGACTAAAAAAGAAGAGGCGCTTGATCTCGTTCAAAAGGCTCAAGAAGTTTTTCAAAATTTAGCTGAGCTTCCTCAAGTGACTCTCGTCGCTATTGATGGCCCTTGTTTAGGTGGCGGACTTGAAATGGCGTTGGCCGCAAAATATCGCATTTGTTCTGATAGTTCTTCGACCAAGCTCGGTTTGCCTGAAGTCACTATCGGAGTGATTCCTGGCGCGGGTGGAACTCAGCGTCTTCCACGACTGATTGGACTTGTTGAAGGACTTAAGATGATTACAACGGGTGCACCTGTTGATTCTCGTAAAGCTCTTAAACTTGGACTAGTCGCCGATGTTGTTCCGCAAGAATATCTGATCGATCACGCACGTAAGGTATTAAGAGATAAGCTGTATTTAAAATATAAGCCGCGAGAGATTTTTTCTCAGTGGCTCATTGAAGTTTCACCGCTTAAAAAACTTATTTTTAAAAAATTTCGTTCTGAAATTTTAAAGAATACAAAAGGAAAATACCCCGCACCAATGAGTGCGCTTGAGGTCGTTGAAAGAACTTTTCAGGGGGATTTAACGGCGGGCCTAAAAGTCGAAGCTGATGCTTTTGCGCATCTTGCGATTGGTAAGGTTGCTAAAGCTTTGATCGGAATTTTTTTTGGATCTGAGGAACTGAAAAAAGATCGCGGCGTTCAAGCTATGGAAGCTCCAAACTTTATTCCACAAAAGCTATCGCATATTGGCGTTTTGGGAGCGGGAATTATGGGTGGTGGAATTGCAGCCGTTGCTTCAAGTAAGGGAATTTCGGTGCGCATGAAGGATGTTGCTCACGAATCGATATTGAATGGGCTTAAAACTGCGAAGAGTCTTTTTGATAAGGATTTAAAAAGAAAAAAAATTAATCGCGCTGAATATTTAAAACGCAATTATCGTATTCAGCCAACTCTGCAGTGGACGGGCTTCGGGCATATTCCCTTTGTAATTGAAGCGGTCATTGAAAAAATGGAAATTAAGAAGTCGGTTTTTCAGGAACTCGAAAAAATATTACCGAAAGATGGAATTATTGCGACCAACACCAGTTCGCTTCGAGTTACAGAGATGGCTTCGGCTTGCAGTCGACCTGAACGAGTTGTCGGAATGCATTTTTTTAATCCGGTTCCAAAAATGCCTCTTGTTGAAGTCATTCGTGCCGAAAAAACATCACCCGAAGTTGTTATGCAAACTGTGGCATTGGGAAGACAGCTTGGTAAAACTGTCATCGTGGTTAAAGATCGCCCAGGTTTTTTGGTCAATCGCATTTTGATGCCATACTTAAATGAGTGTGCGCACCTAAGAGCCGAAGGCTATAGCATTGCACAAATTGATAAAGTCGCTCTCGATTTTGGTATGCCGATGGGGCCTTTTAGACTCATTGACGAAGTTGGAATCGATACCGGAGCCAAAGTTGCAGATTCAATTTCGGCGGGGTATCCACATATGAAAGTTTTGCCTACACTTCACGAAATGGTTTCAAAGAACTTTTTAGGTAAAAAGAATGGCAAAGGTTTCTATTCTTATGACGCTCAAGGAAAACAAATGGGCGTTCGATCTGAATTTATTTCAAATCCAAAAGATCCGAGTCCAAAAACAGATCAATATCTTCTTGATCGTTTGATTCTTCCTATGGTGTCAGAAGCCATCATGGCTCTCGATGAAGGAATTGTGGGCACGGTTCGCGATCTCGATTTAGGACTTATCTTCGGAATTGGTTTTCCTCCATTTCATGGAGGCCTTCTGCGCTGGGTCACAAGTGAGGGTGAGCAAAACATTCTCGATCGATTGCACTCTGTTCATCAGGCAACTCAAGGGCGAATAGTTGTTCCGGCCAGCTTTGAAAAACGAGTCAAAGCAGGTCAGAAGTTCTATTACGAAGCTTAAGCAGTCTGACGCTCTAAGTCGAAAAGCTTGGCACGTTAAACTAGAGAGAGATGATCTCCGCGTGCCTCATTGCTAAAAATGAAGAGAAGTGGATTGGCGAATGCCTCGAACATTTAAAACCACTGGTTTCTGAAATGATTGTGGTCGATACCGGCTCCACCGATCGTACGATGGAGATCGCTCGCGAAAAAGGAGCGAGAGTTTCACAGATTAAATGGGAAAACGATTTTGCTAAGGCGCGAAATGCGAGCCTTGAAAAAGCAACTCAACGCTGGATTTTAATTATTGACCCTGACGAGCGAATTTCTGCTCGTGATTTCGCTAAAATGAAGTCACTTTGTGAGTCAAAGGACGTGATGGCCTATTCGTTTAAGACGAGAAATTACTCTCGTAATTCTGCTGCCAGTGGCTATCGTCCGTGTTCGGGGGAGTATGAGGAAGAGCGAGGCTATCCAGGGTATTTCGAGAGCCCCAAGGCGAGATTATTTCAGAATATTCCGAGTACTCGATTTGTAGGTTCGGTTCATGAGCTGGTTGAAAGTACGATTACCGGCCGAATTGTTGAGAGTGATATTCCGTTTCATCATTACGGAAATACTCCAGAAGTCGAAGCCGAGAAGCAAAAGAAAACTTTTTATCAAAACCAAGGTCAGAAAAAAATTAAAGAAAACCCTACCGATTGGAAGGCATTTTTTGAATTAGGCGTTGAATATTTGGGTGCAGGTGAATTTCTTAAAGCAAGCAAGCAGCTTGAGCGAGCCCGAGATTTTAAACCTCGAGATCCTTTGATTCTAACGAATTTAGGCTACGCCTATATGGAAGCCGGGCTGTATGAAAAGGCCGAGGCTACATTAAAAGAATGTCTCATGTCAGACCCTCAATATCACGATGCGCTTCTTAATCTAGGCGTGACTGAAATGAGAAAACAGAGATGGCCACAGGCCGTTCAGGTTTTTGAATCGCTAGTGAGAAAGCATCCTCAGTCATTTTTGGCCTATCGAAATAAGGGTCTGGCCCAGGCGCATCTTAAAGATTTTCAGGGTGCCGCCAAAAGCTTCGAAAGAGCTTTAGGAATTTTTCCGCAGTTTACCGATGCGCGAGTTGATTTAGGAATTATCTGTTTCGCCGCCGGCAGAGCTGATCTTGCCAAACCAATTCTTGAAGAAGCTCTTCGTTCTGATCCTAGAAGTTTGCGAGCCAAAGCGACTTTAGAGGAAGTCAATTCTCAGTTGAAGCGTTAATCTGAGTGCGCCCTTATGGGTGGTATTGGATTGTGGATTCAATTTGGTCGCTCGTATGCCAAAATTTGCTTCAAAATTCTTCCTTGAGCGGATTTAAATTGTATAAGTGCATCGGGATTTCGATCTAAAATTTCGTGAAAATCTTTTGAATAAATAAAAAGATGATGTTCTGCATAATATGAAACTTTTTCGATCGATGTCGATTTTACTCCTTCAACTTCAACGTATTCAATACTGTCGAATAATTCATCTTCAAGATGATGATCATAAAAAATGACTTCTAGAGGATTTTGCTGCGCCCGTAGATGCTTGTAATAAAGCTGGGCCGCGGCTTCTTTTGATACCGAAAGAACGCCGAAATGTTCAATATAAGCCTGGGCTGAATTTTTAGCGACAAACGGAGTCTTGAAATAATCATTTAGAACTTTGTCTGATCCAAACCATTTCGTTTTGCCCATAAATAATTCGACTTTGTGTTCGTAGGGGCTGTCTTTATCAGCTATCAATCTCGCTCTGAATGTTAGAGGAAATAAGCCTGATTGACCTTTAAAGAAAAGATGAATGATCCAAACAAAATCAGTCGCTGGCCTCGAAGGCAGAGTAACATATAAATTATCTTTAAAAACTACAGCACGAGAAAGAACTCCATCGATAGAGATAAATTGAGCTTCACTTTCGAGAAACGATTTTGGAAGTTTAAGACTGTATCGAGTAAAATAATTGGGCTTGGGTGGGGCTTCAGTAACCTTAACATTTTCAAAATAGGGATGATTCGTGCGATTGATAACCGATTTCTCTTGAAAGACATTGTCCCCATTAAAATTCTTAAGACGTATTTTTGTGGACTCATCGAGCGAGAGTGCGTCCAATACCAGATCAAAATCAGCTTCTAAAATAGGTGTCGGATGATCTTGAGGAAGATAAAGCTCACGCTCTTTTAGATTTTTTTTAGGAGGATGCTCATAAATATAAACAATCAGTTCAAAAAGAAAATCAGTGAGAGCTTCGAGATCTTCAAATGTTTTGATAGTTCGAGGAAAGCGAATTTCAGTGGTAGGGTTACGGTGAACAAAATAATTCTTAAGAGAAACAAAAGAGTCGTGATTCGACAGTAATCCAATGACGGATTTCAGCGCACAGAGCCTCTCTTCTTTGCATTCTTTATTAGGTTTTATAAAGTGCTTTTGCTTATGAAACTCAGCCATTTTATTGAGTGTGTAAATGATACCTTCTCGGTAGTCTTCATCTTGGATATAAAGATTTGAAGTTGAATCATAATCATAATCGGCAAGTTCTTTGAGTCCAAAAATAATTCCAGGATGCTTAAGAAAAAACGCAATAAGCCCGCTTAAGATTTGAGGATTTGAAATAAAGAGATGCTCATTGGCATTTTTAAATCCCAGATGAATATGTCCTCCGCCACCGCCTGAAGCAAAATGGGGGCTATCGTAAAATCCTGCGCGATTAAGGCGATTCATAAGGCTTTTCCAGTATTTTGCGCGATCAGCCATAAGAATAGGCGGGCGATTGATTTCGGCCGCGCCATCCTCGATATTCACGGTCATTGTGCTTTGGTCTTTAAGTTCAATTTCAAAGCAGAAAATTGAATTGCAGGTGTGAACTTGATATTTTGCGCCTTCAGGCGTTTGAATCTCAAGATTAGGAGCATTTCGATGCAAGTGGATGCGCCTAATATTCGAAATTTCATGAACTAATCGAACTAGTTCTTTGGCTTGAGTTCGGCTGAGGTAATTTTTTCTCGTCAGCAATAGTTCAACCAATTGATTCTGAGAGTAATGAGTAATATCCCATTTTTTATGAGATTGAATTGACCGAGACCCCGAACCTATAAGTTTTACTGCATTCGGGATGGTATCTATAATATCACTCGATATAGCCACCTCAGGTCCAAGCAGGAGATTCTTTTTAAGCCAGGTTCTGAATTCTTGGGTTGAATGAATGTTGAGCTGCAGAAGAGTGCTTTTGCACGATGCCCGGGCTTCGCCCGCCGAGGCAATAAAAGTAAAAGCTATAAGCCAAAAGCATTTCTTTACCTGCATAATCCTTAAACCCGAATGTCTCTTAGCGAAAACGGTGGAATAGAGCACTTGGAATTTACGGCTTTTACTGGGTATAAGAGATGCTTCATGGCTGACGGCTCAAATATTCGAAATTTCTCTATTATTGCTCATATCGACCACGGAAAGTCGACCCTCGCTGATCGTCTAATCGAGCATACCGGGCGTCTCACCAAGCGAGAGATGAAGGCTCAGATCCTTGATAGTATGGATATCGAGCGAGAGCGTGGAATTACAATTAAAGCTCAAACTGTTCGACTCGACTATAGAGCCAGAGATGGCAAAGACTATATTTTGAATTTAATTGATACTCCTGGCCATGTTGACTTCTCTTACGAAGTCTCACGAAGTCTTTCTGCTTGCGAAGGGGCTCTCTTAGTTGTTGATGCCTCGCAAGGAATTCAAGCGCAAACATTGGCGAATGTTTATTTGGCTCTTGAAAATAATCTCGAAGTTATTCCGGTCGTCAATAAAATTGATTTGCCCCAGGCCGATCCTGAAAAAGTGAAGAAAGAAATTGAAACCGTCATTGGTTTAGATACTCGCAATGCTGTTCTTTGCTCGGCAAAATCGGGTATTGGAATCGAAGACGTTTTAGAGTCGATTGTTCATCTTGTTCCTCCGCCCCAAGAGAAACCAGAGTGTGAAGGCAAATTAGCAGCTCTTATTGTTGATTCTTGGTTCGACGTTTATCGCGGGGTTGTCATTTTAGTTCGAGTATTTTCAGGCGAAGTGAAGCCTAAAGATAAAATTCGTCTCATGAGTACATTTGCTGAACATGAAGTCCTCGATGTAGGAGTCTTTGTTCCGGGTGCTAAGCCAAAGCCTTCTCTTTCTAAAGGTGAAGTGGGCTATATTGTTGCAGGTATTAAAAGTATTCAAGAGACCAAGGTCGGCGATACCGTCACCCATATTAAGAATCAGGTGTCCAAACCACTGCCCGGTTTTAAAGAAATCAAGCCGATGGTATTTTGTGGGATATTTCCGACCTCGACCGATGACTACGAAAACCTTAAGGAGTCGCTTGAAAAACTTTGTCTTAATGACTCAGCCATTAATTACGAGCCTGAGATTTCAGAACATTTAGGTTTTGGATTTCGCTGCGGGTTCTTGGGACTTCTGCATATGGAGATCGTCAATGAACGGCTTTCTCGTGAATACAATCTCGATCTGATTTTTACAGTTCCCACCGTTAAATATCGAGTGGTCAAAACATCGGGCGAGGTTGAAGAAATTTCAAATCCAAGTCGGCTTCCTGATCCTACTTTGATTGAACGAATTGAAGAGCCGATTTATCGAGTGACACTTCATACTCCTCCAGAATTTATTGGCGCGATTATGACCTTGTGTACTGATAAACGCGGAATGCAGAAAAAGATGGATTATCTCACTCCCGAACGTGTGGTTCTTGAATACGAGATGCCTTTAAATGAAATCGCTCTTAATTTCTTTGATCGTCTTAAATCTATTTCAAAAGGTTACGCGAGTTTAGATTATGAGTTTTTGGAATACCGTGAGGGTGATCTAGTAAAACTTGATTTGCTGTTAAATAATGAAAAAGTAGAAGCGCTTTCGTGTATCATCCACCAAGATTTTTCGTATCCGCGTGGTCGAGAACTAACAAAAAAGATGAAAGAACTTCTGCCTCGTCAGATGTTTCAGATCGCCATTCAGGCCGGGATTGGAACCAAAATTATCGCTCGTGAAACATTGAGCGCTTTAAGAAAAGACGTTCTTGCTAAATGTTACGGTGGAGATGTATCGCGTAAGCGCAAACTTCTTGAAAAGCAAAAAGAGGGAAAAAAGAGAATGAAACAGATTGGCTCTGTTGAAGTTCCTCAGGAAGCCTTCTTGGCGATTTTAAAGATCGACTCTTAATTATTGTTCACTGCGACTTTTACTCCGTTTCGAGGGATCTGTTAAAAGGTTAACCACTTGAAATTACAGCTTTATTTTTTGGTATGGTATTTGCAGTATTTCTCACTGAGAGGTGTGGTTATTGAATCAAACTCTTAAAATCTATAGCGCTATTTTCTTCTTCGTTCTTTTTTTAAGACCGCTTGAGGCTGTTGATCTCACTTATTTTTTAGTGAATGCAAAAACTCATGGCATCCGCGTAATTGAAGATGAGGGGCAGAGATTTTCTGCAGTCGACAAATTTGGAAATCGTTTTAGTCTCAAGGCAAAAGATCAATCGGCTCTTCTGACCGATCTTCTTTATACGGCAACAGTCGAAGCTCTAGGTATTCCTCATCTTACATCCTATCCAATTCTGTTTAATGATCCGCGGACTAAATCTAACGAAAGAATTCGTGCGCTTTTGCAGGTCAGTGGCCCGAACTTAAATCCCGTAGCCATTGAACGCCTTAACGGAAGCCAGCGAGCTGATTATTTAACTCTGCTTTTAGTCAGCAAGATATTTGGAATGTCTTATCAAGATTTTTTATTGCAAATCAAAACGGATGGCCGAAATATTTTAATGCCAGAACTCTTTAACGCCTTTAAAAATTATAGTGCTGAAAAAACGGATCTTTCGACAATTTTTACCGACTTGCCTGAGGGGTTTTTTAGGATGGACTCATTTGAGAGAATGCAATTCTCAGCCCGTTTTAAACCCTATTTTAGTCGATTAAATGAGATTCATTCATCAGCTCTTATGCCGTTAAGAGATCTCGTATTTGAATCTTTTGAGCGTTCAGCTGATTATAAGAATGAGTTTAATCGCAGATTGTCTCAACTCGAGGGTCTTAAAGAGGAGTTTTTAAAACAGTTTAAATATTATCTTCATATCGAAGACGGCAAGCTTTTAGTGCATCTTCCAGATTTGAAGAGCTCTGATTCTGCCGGTATGCTTTGGAATTATTTTCTTCAAAAAGACAAATTGAGCTCCGAGAAAGTTGATTCAATCGAATCTTTAGCTTTAAAGGATGCTTCTAAAATCTATGAAGTTTCTCCGGCAGTTAAATTGAGAGAGAGCGAAGAACCTGGCGATACTTCTATCGCCAGCGATGAGATTGATCAGCTTTCGCTTAATCCTAACCTTAAAAAAATATTATTTGTTGTTCCGCTTAACGATCGAGAAGCTTCAAGTATTATTAAAATGGTCAAATCGGTCAGAGCAAACTTACTTATTTTAAATGAAGCTCATGGAGTTAAACTCACAGGTCGAATGGTGAAAAATATTTTAGACGATGTCGATCGACTCAAGATTGAGCGAGTTGTGATTGTTGAAACCCCGAGTGTATCGGGCGAAGAAGAAGAGGCTATTAGAAAAAAAGGTGTCGAATTAACCATTGTCGATCACCATACATACCAAGATAGCCAAGATCGCTGGCATATACTTTCGAGTCTTGAGCAAAGTGCAGCCATTTTGGGCTACAAACTTTCACCGACGCAAAAGGCCATAGCGGTTTACGATCGTGGATTTATTTATGCACTCGGAGACCTCGAAGTCTCTAAAGAGCAATTATCTTTCTTTATGGATAAAACTTTTGACCCCTCTCTTAAGGATCAAGCTGTTGGCAGGGTGATGACAAAGTATGGAGAGATTCAGGTTTTTGATTCGGGTAAGACGATCGGTGCAATTGCTGCTTCAGTCGCATTAGATGTTTATCCGTCCATTCCAAATGTTCTCAATTTCGATCCGGATAGCATTCGATTTTCTGGCAGCCCTGCTTTTACTGCCGCTCTTAAAACTTGGGGGGTCAAATGGGAGAAAAAAGTGGGGGCTCATTACTCAGGGGGAGATGCAAGTCGAGCGATGTTTTGGGGGTTGAAAGGAATTCCTTTTTCTCTGACTAAAGAAGTTTACGAGGATTTTATTCAAAGTGTTCTTCCCGAATTACAAAATATAGAACTTAAGTCCAATCCTCTTGCTTCAAGTTGCCGATCTGAATTGTTAAGTATATTTAAGCGGTAGAAACCTTCTTCTTTGACCCCTCGCTAAGCCTTGTTTAAAATAAAAACGATGAGATCTAAAAATCGCGGTGAGTTTTCTCTGGGGACAATGGTTTATATTTTGGGGTTTGCTTATGCCATTTGGCTTGGAGTGACCTTATCGCAGGCTTACGCTGATCGAGCCAAAGTGGAGAGTATTATTTCGGGATTGATTCTGCAGTCGCGAGGCAAACTCAGCGACGAAGAGATGACGAATAAAATCGTTGCCGACGTGAAGAGTCAAATTGGTGCCGACGTAGATCCTAAGTCAGTTATTATTTATCGAACGGCCGATCTAGTTAAAACGCGAATCGATTTAATCTATATCTCTCCGGTTAGACTTCCCTATGTTAATTTTGGTTGGGATATGACGATGGAGGTTTCTAAAGGCGAGAGCTTAGCTGGGCGTGTTGTCTTTTAGGAGGCCTTTTTGACGCCCCAGCCAGTTATTTCAATAGATTAGCCTGGTATTGAGCCGAGGCTCTTTTCAGACATTGTCAAAGTTTTGCCATCGTTACGCGTTGCGTTATTTCTCGATAAAATAATGGTACATGTTGAATCAGCGATTACTTCTCATTTTAGGAGCTTGGATTGGATTTTCTGCGCAGACCTTTGAGGTCTTTGCTGGAGGAGATGACGATCTCTCTATTAAATTTTTGAGAGCTTTCTTTGATGAAGATTCTTCAAAGCCAGCAAAAATTTGGAGCAAAGAATTAGCGAATAAAGTTGAGTTCTCAAATTTGAAATCGCTGGTCGGTAAATTTAAACCTAAGGATATTTGGGGAAACAGAGACTTTATTTTTGGTTACGGAACTCAAACTGATGGCAGCTTGATTATGTTTGCCTGGCACAACTCAGAAGACGCTGAAAAAATTAATCTTAAAGATTTGAGTGGAATTTATACCGACGAGAGAATGGCTCAAATTCAAGATGAAGCAGATCTTAAGAAATGGAAGAAAATGCGTGAACTGGTCGCTGGTGCCTTTATTGCTCTTCGCCGAGGGGAGTCGACTTGCTCCTATTTGTTGCCAAAAACCAAACAGGACGAGAAGGTCGCCGGCCGCCAGGGCATCTCGAGTCTTGTTTTAGACTCTCAACCCATTGTCATTCGATTTGCGTCTGTAAACGCTCCAAAGCGTAATACCGTGGTTGCAGAAGCACCGGGCATGCCTAATCGATAAATCAGCTTTATTCTATTTGCTCCTCTTCGATTCTCTCTATAGATTCAAATCTAATGATCAATTCGGCTGGCCTTGTTTCTTCTGAGATAATATCGAAGGCAGAGCTTCTTTCTTTTTTTAAGACTGTTCAGCAAAAACCCAGTTCTCAAGACTGTAATGCTGTTGGAATTATGGGCTTTTTTGAAGCTTCAACCCGTACTCGGGTAAGTTTTGAAAGAGCGGGCCTTGATTTAGGAGTTCGCTGGATTCATATCTCTCCAGAAGACTCGAGTCTGCAGAAGGGTGAAAGCCTCGAGGATACATTTAAAACTTTGAGTCTCTATCGACCTGATTTTTTTGTCGTGCGACATTCTTCGAGCGGTTTTGCCCATCTCGTTCATCGCTGGACGGGGCTGCCTGTTTTTAATGCAGGCGATGGAATGAGAGACCATCCAACTCAAGGCCTTATCGATTCGTTTACACTGTGGAGTCGAAGTGCCACAAAAAAATATCGTATCGCTTTTTTTGGAGATGCCGCACGAAGCCGAGTGGCGAGAAGTGATATTCATTTCTTTCGGCTCTTCGGTTACGACCTTCATCTTGTCGATGATTCCACCCAAGATACTCGTCTATTTGCAAAAGCTTTTAAGCTCAAACTGATTTCGCGCGCCAAGATTAAAAAAATGGATATTGTTGTTTGTTTACGAGTTCAGCATGAGCGGGGAAGTCGTGTTCAGTATGAGCCCCTTGCGCTTAAAGACTTAGGAAGCAAAACTCTACTTATGCATCCTGGCCCAGCGTTGATCGGTATCGATCTTAAGCATGAGCTTGCAGATTTTGGTCACGCTCGCTCTTTGGTACACACTCAAGTTGAAAACGGCCTTCGCATTCGACGGGCATTGATTTCTCTGCTGCTTAGTAAAAAGGAGAAATCAAAATGAGTTCGCATAGACTTTACTCCGACAATTTATGGAATTCTGATCGAGGCGAATTTGAACCCGGAGTGATTGAGATTAGTGGAAATAAAATTGTTCAGCTAAAGTTTGGAAAGCCCGAGGGAACAAAGGCTAAACAAAAAATTCTAGATTTCGGGGCTCTCTTTATTGGCCCTTCTGCGATTGATTTGCATGTGCATGCACGTGATTTCAAAGAAAGTCACAAAGAGACGCTTGAGACTTGCGCTCAGGCCGCTGCCAAGGGGGGAGTTTCGGTTGCGGTTTGTATGGCGAATACTCAGCCTAGGCTTGATAATGTCAATGCGCTTAAAGAATTTTTTAAAAAGGCAGATCAACAGGATATTCGCTTTATTCCTTTTGCTGCCGTCACGAAAAACCTAGAGGGCCGAGAGCCAACTGAATGGAATCAAGTTTTAAGAATGCCGATTGCCGGCTTATCCGATGATGGAAAGCCTTTGCTTGACGAAGAGATTTTTAAAGCTGCCCTTATGGCCTGTCGAAAAAAAGCAAAATTTATTTCGCTTCACGAAGAAGACTCTCGCATTTCACACGGCTCGCAAATGCATAAAAGTGAAACTTCGATGAAGTTGGGAATGGAAGGCTCTCATTCTGATGCTGAAAGTTGGATGGTCGAGAGGGATCTTAAAATTGGCCAAGCTGTCAAAGCACATATTCATCTTGGGCATATCTCTTCGGCGCAATCGATTCACCTTATTCGAAAGGCAAAGCAATCAGGTCAATCTGTTTCTGCCGAATTAACCCCTCACCACGCGCATTTGAGTGTTGAACATGCACTGCAAATCCCGTACGAGCGGATGAGTGATTTTAAAGTGTGTCCGCCCATTCGATCAAAAGAAGATCGTGAAGCTTTAAGAAAAGCGAGTCTGGACGGGGTCATAGATTGTTTTGCTTCTGATCATGCGCCTCACTCTCATTTTGAAAAGAATGTGCCATACGACAAAGCAATGCATGGCCTTATTAGCCTCGAATACTTTTTTACGCTCTACAATGAATTAAGGCTTCAAACGAAGATGAAGTGGTCTACGTTTTTTAAAGCGGCTCGATCAAGACCGGCAAGTTTGCTCCCCCATCTAAAAGATCTTGGGGTTTGGGGTAAAGGTGGAGAGGCGAGCTTTATTTTGTTTGATCCTCTACTTCAGCAAAAATTAAAATTTGAAAAATCGAGATCGAATAATTCACTCTTTGACGGGCAGTCATTGAGAGGAGTTGTTTTTCAGCACTGGGTTCGAGGAAAGAAAGTTTATGACATCATCGAAAGCCGCTAAGAAAAAACGAGAGGGAGTTCTTCTGCTCTCTGATGGTTCTGTTTGGAGGGGGTATGCATTTGGTGCAAAAACCAGTTTAGAGGGCGAAGCTGTTTTTCATACCGGACACACTGGATATCAAGAAATTCTAACTGATCCTTCTTATCGAAAGCAGATTTTGGTTTTTACCGAGAGTCAGCTTGGTAACCAAGGTTTTCACGAGGATGATTATGAGAGCGAAAAAATTTGGGCCTCAGGTCTCATTTGCCGAGACTATAGCGACAATCCCTATCACTGGCGAAAAGAGGCTTCTCTTTCGGATGTTCTCGAAAAAAATTCTGTCCCCGGGCTTTATGGCGTTGATACGCGAAGACTTGTTTTGCATCTAAGGTCGCAAGGAAATCTTTGGGGCATTATTTCGACCGATCTTTCGGAAGTTTCTAAGCTTAAAAAAATATTGAAAAAATCTGCAAGTATGCAGGGTCTATCGCTCACTCAAGAGGTGACAACGAAGGTTGTCTATCCTTGGAACAAGCACAGTAGTGATTTGATTATAAATCGAAAAGCTTCTTCGGCAGGCAAGAGATCGGGTCTTAAGCGATGTGTTGTTATTGATTATGGAGTTAAAAAACAAATTCTTCGTTACCTCGTCGACGCTGGTTTTGAAGAGGTTTTAGTAGTGCCTGCCTCAACAACTGCAGATCAGGTGAAAGAACTAAAGCCTGATGCTGTTTTGCTTTCGAATGGGCCTGGAGATCCCGCAGCTGATCCAAAAATTATTCAAGAAGTTAAAAAGATGATTGGCGAGTTTCCGATTTTTGGAATTTGTCTGGGGCATCAAATTCTAGGGTTAGCTTTGGGCTGTGAAACTTTTAAGTTAAAGTTCGGTCATCATGGGGCTAACCATCCGGTTAAGAATCTCATTAAGAATAAGGTTGAGATTACAAGTCAGAATCATGGATTTGCTGTGAAGGCCGAGAATATTCAGAAAGATATCGAGATCACCCATATCAATTTAAATGATGAAACGATCGCAGGGTTTCGTCATAAGAAATACCCTATTCAGGCAATTCAGTTTCATCCTGAGGCGGGCCCTGGACCACTTGATTCACGTGAAATTTTTGAAAGTTTTCAGAGAGGATTTGCAGCGTGAGCGAGAAGTCTCAAGTTCAAACCTATTTGCAAGAAAGAACGACTTGGCAAAATACTTTTGATCAACTTTTAAGCTTTGGAAGCGACGGCGTTTTAAAGGACGAGATTCTACAAGCCAAAAAGATTTTCTTCTCAAAGCTTGGCTCAGTTCATGAGATGAAGGAAGATCTATTTGAGGCAACCAGCCAGTCATTTTTAGAATGGTATCTGTATGATTACCAAACCTGGTTGTTTTCTAAATCTCCAGCGGTCGTTTATTCTACTCTCGGTTTAGGATCTGCGCAGCAGCGAGAGTGGATTGAAAGAAGTTTATTTGAACACTGGTCACTCTACGAAGTAAGGTCAGTTCTTAAAAGCGAGATTCAGCTTGAGGATCTGCTTTTTAAAACCACCCGCTCTGTTTTATATGATGCCGAAGCACCTGAAGCGAAGCTCTGGAAGGTGAAAGCAGGGCAAATCGTCCAGGCTCGACTTTTTGAATTAGAGTCCAAGCCTTGGCATCTTTTTACTCATGTCTGGATTCATCCAGACATTGAACGAGAAAATATTATTCAGATTTGTAAAAAACAAAGTTTGCGATGGAGTCGTCACAAGGTTTTTCTTCTTGAATGCCTTGAGGCTGTAGTTCGAAGTCACGGTCTTCAGCGTCAACTTCAGGCGAGTGGTGCACAGAATTGGCACTACCAGGAACTGAGGAGAAAATATGCCTAAGCGTACAGATATTAAAAAAATTCTGATCATAGGTAGTGGACCCATTCAAATTGGGCAGGCTTGTGAGTTTGATTACTCAGGCACTCAAGCAACTAAGGCGCTTAAATCTTGCGGTTATGAAGTGGTGCTTGTGAATTCGAATCCAGCGACGATTATGACCGATCCAGAAATTTCGGATCGAACTTATATTGAGCCTTTGGTTTACGAAACTCTTGAGAAGATTATTGCAAAAGAGCGGCCTGATGCGCTTCTTCCTACTTTGGGTGGTCAAGTTGCTCTTAATCTCGCTATGGAACTTCACCGTCATGGTGTGCTTGAGGCTTATAAGGTCGAAGTTCTTGGTGCGAATATCCAATCGATTGATGTCGCCGAAGATCGCGAAAAATTTAAGGCCTTAATGGAGAGATTGGGTCTGCCGGTTTTGCGTTCTCGCCTCGTGCGAAATTTAGCTGATGGAATAAAAGCGGCAGAAGAAATTGGTTTTCCTCTCGTTTTGAGACCTTCTTTTACGCTTGGAGGAGCGGGGGGCGGGATTGTCTATAACAGAGGAGAACTCTCTGAAAAATTATCTGAAGGCTTGCGCGCTTCGCCTACTTCTGAGGTGTTAATTGAAGAATGCATCGTTGGATGGAAAGAAATTGAATTTGAGGTCATGTGCGATGGTTCTGACCAAACTGTAATTGTTTGTGGAATCGAAAATTTGGATCCTATGGGAATTCACACTGGAGATTCGATTACCGTCGCGCCGATCCAAACTTTAACCGATAAAGAATTTCAGCGCCTTCGCGAGGCTGCCAAAAAAATCATGCGAGGAGTAGGAGTTCGCACGGGGGGATGTAATATTCAATATGCACTTGATCCTGTGAGTGATCGATATGTGATCATTGAAATGAATCCCCGAGTGTCTCGAAGTTCGGCATTGGCTTCAAAGGCCACTGGATTTCCGATTGCTAAATTAGCTGCGCTTGTTGCTGTTGGATTCAGCCTTGATGAGATTAAAAATGATATCACAAAGAAAACCCCAGCATCTTTTGAGCCGGCGCTTGATTATGTTGTGATTAAGGCGCCTCGGTTTGCTTTTGAAAAATTCCAACAGACCGAACCCCTGCTTGGCACTCAGATGAAATCTGTAGGTGAGGTGATGTCGTTTGGGCGTACCTTTAAAGAAGCTTTTCAAAAAGCTTTTAGTTCTCTTGAGCTTGGCACTGAGGGATTTCTTTTGCCCAAAGCTTGGGTAGGGCGTGAGATCAAGCAAGAAACTATTCGTGCGCCTCGCTTCGATCGTTGGTGGCTCATTGCTGAACTTATGCGCAAGGGAGTTTGCACAAACGAAGAGATTCACGAAGCAACCGGAATTGATCGATGGTTTTTACGAGAATTGCGAGAAATGATTGATCTTGAGATTCAGATTTCAAAAACATCGCTGACTAAGATGGATGCAGACTTTTTAAGAGAAGTTAAGGCGGCTGGATTTTCTGATCGAGTGATTGCTCGACTGACTCATTCTACTGCAAAAAAAGTAAAAGAGAGGCGACACGCGGCTGATATCCATATGACCCTGAATCAAGTGGATACCTGTGCAGGAGAATTCGAAGCTTTAACTCCTTATTACTATTTTGGATACGAAAGGTTCCCCGCACCCAATGGCTTTGAATACTCTGCAAGAGCTCAAGAAAAACTACCAGCAGCCAATAAGAAAGAATCAGTCGTCATTTTAGGCAGTGGTCCGAATCGTATTGGTCAGGGTGTTGAGTTTGATTATTGCTGCGTAAAGGCGGCCGAAGCTGCTGCTGAACTTGGATTTGAAACCGTTATGATTAATTGCAATCCAGAGACGGTATCGACCGACTATGATGTAACGAGTCGACTTTATTTTGAACCGCTTGACGAGGAGTATGTCAGAACTGTTTTGCATTCTGAGAAAAATCTCAAGGGCATTATTTGTCAGACAGGCGGTCAAACGGCGTTAAGGCTTTCTCAAGTTCTGAATGATCAACCCATCTTAGGAACAAGCTCAGAGCAAATCGATCGCGCGGAGAATCGAGGTAAATTTGATCGTCTACTTCAAAAACTGAAATTGAAGCGTCCTCAGTCGCGATCGGTTAAAAAATTGGACGATCTTCCTAAAGCGGCTCAAGCACTTGGATTTCCTGTCTTAGTTCGACCTAGCTATGTTCTTGGTGGAAGAGCAATGTATATCGTTCGTTCGGCTGAGCAATTAAGTCGAGTCATGAGCCAGATGCTGACGCTTTCTGATATTGAATTTCCACTTCTTGTTGATCGATTCCTCGAAGATGCAATTGAAGTTGATGTTGACTGTATCGGTGATGGAAAAGAAGTGGTGGTTGTAGCCATTATGGAGCACATAGAAGAAGCGGGCATACACTCTGGAGATTCTTCGTGTTCCCTTCCGTCGCTTACACTTTCAGCAGAAATGATAGAGCGCATTCGTGTGCAAAGTGAAAAATTAGGTAAGGAACTTAAGCTTTGCGGCTTTTTGAATATTCAATTTGCTATTATGCATAATGAGCTTTTTGTTCTTGAGGTTAATCCCCGTGCTTCTCGAACTCTTCCGTTTGTTTGCAAAGCGACTGGACTTAATTGGGTCAGACCTGCGATTCACGCCATATTAGGCCGATCGTTTAAAGAGCAAAATCTTGTTGCTCCTGCACTGCATCCCAAAGATTTTTCGCATTATTCGGTAAAGGAAGTTGTGTTTCCTTTTATTAAATTTCCGGGCAGCGATATTTTGCTAGGCCCTGAGATGAAATCGACGGGAGAAGTTATGGGTGTGGGCGCCGACTTCTCTGAAGCGTTTGTAAAGGGTTTGATTGCGGCCGGGCAAAAATTACCGAGAAGTGGACAGGTTTTTGTGAGTGTACGAGATTCGGATAAACCAAAAATTATTGATATCTGCGCTAAACTTAAAGCTTTGGGCTTTAGAATTGTTTCAACGCATGGAACGGCTGCTTTCTTAAGAAAAAATGGAATCCCTGCAGCTGCTATTAATAAAGTAAAAGAAGGTCAGCCTCATATTGTCGATGCAATTATTAACGGGCAGATTTCGATGGTCATCAATACCACAGACGGCGAAAAAGCTATTTCAGATTCGTTTTCGATTCGACGGTCAGCCCTTCAGGCCGGACTTCCTCATTTTACCACTCTGACTGCTGCAAGAGCTGCAGCGGTATCACTTTCACGATTTATCACTGGAGAGCTGGAAGTCAGATCTCTTCAAGATTTGAACCAAGTAGCAGAGAGACCCAGACCTGAAATCATTATCAAAAAAAATATGCCGACAAAAAAAGCGGCAGCTCTTAAAAGGCGTGCGAGATAGATTCACCATGAATTTGGCCGCGCGCTGGTTAAGTCTTCTTGGTTTCTTATTTCTTTTTTCATTTTCGCTGAGAGCTCAGAATGAAACTAAAAAAAATGAGATTGTTATTGAGCACTGGAAAATTTTGGGACCATTTATGGCAGGGCCTCAAGAGGGCGGGCTTGATCATCTTTTAGCTTACGGTGGCCAAGAAAAGATCACTCCCGATTCTGCCCAAACTTTTTATTCGATTTTAACAAAAAAAGGCGAAGTGAAGTGGTTTGATCTAGAGGCCAAGGGTGCTGAAGTCTCTGTTAAGTATCCTCAAACGCAGTGGGAAGCTGCTCAGACCGAATGGGGAAGAGGAGCTCTTGCAGCTCAAGGTTATGCTTATACAGAGCTAAGCATGCCTAAAGACACTTGCGTTCTTGTCTATGTTGAAAAAGTAGGAGAGTTTTTTATTAACGGAGTGCCTTACTTTGGTGAAGGCACAAGATTCACTTATAATTTTACTCCTGTTCTTCTTAAAAAAGGTCGCAATAAAATTTTATTAAAAATTTCGGAATATGGGGATCCTTCGTTTCATTTTAAACTGCTCACCGAGTTTTCGAGCATTTTTGTTCCGCCGGACTTAACTTTACCCGATTTAGTGAGAGGGCAGGCGCTTAAAGAAATGTATCTTGGCATCCCCTTAATCAACACCACCGGTCAAGTTCTCAAGAATTTAAGTTTTGAATTTGAAGGTAAAAAATATATCTCTCACAAGCGTTTAAGTCCTGAGATTCAGATCTTACCCTTTTCGATTCTTAAACTTCCTTTAAGTGTCATCGCCGCGGATATTCCGCCTGAGAGCAAAGAGAAATCCGAAGAAGTTGTCATTCGAGTTCGCTCAGGAGATTCGCTATTGGGGGAAACTCGATTTCAGCTCAATATTCGTGAGCCGTATGAGGATCGCAAAGAAACTTTTATTTCGAGCATTGATGAGAGTGTTCAGTACTATTCTGTTCTTCCACCCAAAAATTATAATGATTCTAAAACTTACGATCTGATTATTAACCTTCATGGAGCCAATGTTGAAGCTCCTCTGGTGACGGCGGCTCACTCGCAAAAAGATTGGGCCTTCGTGGTGGCGCCAACTAATCGACGACCCTATGGATTTGCTTATCAAGAAATTGGCCGTCTCGACGTATTTGAAGTCATTGCGCAATTGATGAGGAGATATAGGATTAACCGAGACAGTATTTACCTTGCAGGGCATTCAATGGGAGGGCAGGGAGCATGGCATATCGGTCTTCACTCGCCTTCGACCTTTGCGGGCATCGCCCCTTCGGCCGGCTGGTCAAGTTTTTATCTTTATACTCCTTTTTTGACTCAGATTGGCGATCGACTTGCACCTCCTGAACTTCTTCGCTTTCGCGATCGAGTCTTGATGGATTCGAATAATCCTTATTTTTTACAGAATGCGATCAATCTTCCAGTTTATATTACTCAGTCAAATCAAGATGATGTTGTAAGCCCATTTCATGCGAGGCTTTTTCAAAAGCACTTAAAGGATTTAAATTATTCGGTCGAACTCAAAGAGGTCGAATCAAAAGAGCACTGCCAAGCTGATCCCAAAGAAGAGGGACGAGGTCTTTATTGTGTAGATCATCCTGAGCTTTGGAAGTTTTTGAGAGCGCAAAAGAAAAATAATTTTCCACTGAAAGTGAATGCTCGTTTTTATGACCTTTCAATTGAAAATCAATTTTATTGGGTCAAAGTTGAAGAGCAAGATCAGGTGTTTTCAGAAAGTTTTGTCGAAGTTCGTATTGAGCAAGACAAAATGATAATCGAATCAAAAAATATTATGGCACTTAGTCTTTCACCTTCAAAAGAGATATGGAGCGATTCGAAAGGCGGTATTTTGTGGAATGGAAAAAAAATTCAAGCGAAGAGGGATGCTGAGGGGGTCATTCGTCTTCGACGCAATATGAGGCCATCAGGTCGGCAGTTAAAAGCTTATGGTTCATTTAAATCTGTTTTCCAGAGTCCATTTATAATTGTCTATGGAACTCAAGGTAAGGCCTCTGAAGATTTGCTTCACAATGCACGCCTGCTTTCAAACCGAGTTTGGAAGTCGGCTAATGGTTTTGTTAAGACTTTCTCCGATCGAGATGTATCGCTTACGGATTTAAGATCGGCCAATCTTATTCTTTTTGGAAGTCCCATTGAAAACAAAATCTCAAAATTTGTGATGGATAAGATGCCTATCCATTTGAGAGATCATAAAATTGAAGTTGGAACTAGTCTGATTGATCTTAGTCAAAAAGACTTCGGTTTTGTTGTGACTTATCCAAGCCCGTATCATAGTGACCGATTGGTAGCAGTCGTTGGCGGAACTTCTCCTGAATCAGAAAAATGGATCAGATTTTTTAGACCGATGATGGATCGTCTCGGAACTGGGCTTCCGGACTTTGCGATTTTCGATCAGACGGTGATGCGCGATGGCTGGGCGGGAATTAAAGTGGCAGGATTTTTTTCTCGCAGCTGGGATCTCTCCAACCGAGATTTTTACTGGGGTTTGCCTGATTAATTTTTTTATTTCTGAGTGAAATTACTAAGTAGATTTTGACAGATGCTTAGTTCAGTTTGTCGTTCGACAGCTTTTTTCACTTCTTCGTGATTCATAATGGCATCGAGAAAGAATCCACGAAACAAAATTCCTGCATTTTGAGCAAACTCCTCAACGCTTTCTAAATTATGTTTGCGATCGTCGATAAACCAAATCTCATCAAGCTTATATGCCGTGCGCTTTACCCATTGGCCTAAAACAGTGCCCTTAGGGTTGAGATCGGCATAAATAATATCGTCGAAATCGCTTTGCGAATATCCGGCCCGTTCTAATTGTATGTCAGTAATATTTGAAAGTTTTAAACTTCTGGCGGTTAGTGCAATTTGCTTCCAGGCCTGTGGAAATCTATTTTTTATTTTTAAAAGAAGGCTATGTCCCGTTTTGTGAGGAATTTCAGAAAATAAGTGGTCCCAAATCAGATGTGAAAGATCTCTGCTATGGAGAGGGTTGATTCCGCTGGCCTCAAGTTTTTTTTCAAGTTCGTCATACCAAATGGGTTGTCCAAAAGGCTCTTCAGGAACCAGAAGCACAAGATCAATATCCCAAATAATCAGAATTTTTTTTTGAGACTCCGACCCCAATAATTTTGAGTCAAAAAATGTCAAAAACTCATCGATCGTCGAAACTTTTTGAATCGCAGCAGAGAGGGGGAACGATAAGCTTATGAAACTGAAAATGATTGACGGAATGAATCTAGCGCGCAATTTCTTCTCCTTTCGCCAGCATGAACTGGATCAAGTTCAAGGGATTCGATCATTCAACTGACCAATCTCAGCCTTATCAAAGGCACTCCCGAAAAATTTCACCAAGCCTTTCACAAATCCTAATTTGTTTCAATGGCTTAAGAGGTGTTTTTTAGCAGGGTGAGAGGCTTTACGGCGCCTCAAAGTCGAAGTATGAATCCTTCACGAATGAATTCATTTCTTCATGGTTTTGGAATCTGTATTGGGCTGATTGTGGCGATCGGCCCTCAAAATGCATTTATTTTAAAGCAAGGTCTTAAGCGCGAACATATTTTAATTACCTGCCTTACCGCTCTCATCTGCGATATGATTTTGGTTGTCGCCGGTATTGGAGGCCTCAGCGTGCTCACTCATATTTTACCGAGCGTTAAAGATATTCTGACAATTGGGGGAGTTATTTTTTTAGTCGCCTACAGCTTAAAATCTTTTCGATCAGCCTTTTATTCGCATTCGATGAATAAAATTATGGCTTCAACTCAGGTCCCGACGAAGCGAACTAAGGTGGTCCTTACTGTTCTGGCATTTACGTTTTTAAATCCCCACGCTCTACTCGATACGGTTGTGCTTATTGGCGGGGCTGCGACTCAAAAAGAACTTTTTTTAGAAAAACTGCAATTTGCCATGGGAACCATGGCAGCCTCTGCGATTTGGTTTTTTGCCTTGGGTTTTGGTTCCATGAAGCTGACCCAACTTTTTAAACGCCCGATAACTTGGAAGATTCTGGATGCTTCTATCGGCGTGATGATGGCCCTTCTGGCCTTTAATTTGGGCAGAGATCTGCTAGAAACTTCTTTATTGGCGGGCGTGCGGTAGATATCGATTTTTTGGCCTAAATCTGGCATGGTTTTTGCTTCAACAGATAGATTGAATTATTAAGCAAGATAGGGGTTTTATGAGCCGGTTTTTAAGGGGTTTATCAGGATTCGTTCTCTTTCATCTTTTGATTTTAGGTGCTTCCATACAGGCAAGTGATAAGAATAAAGAGCCATCCAAGACAGAAGCTCATCAGAAGGTCATTAAGCCAGAAGATGTACACAAAGAACTGATCAAAGGAATTGCCCAGAATTTTGGACGTGAGTGGGCTTCAGTCGCAGAAGTTTTTTCAAAATTATCGGTGGATCAGCGAAGAGTTTTGATTGCTCCGCTTTTGAGACGATCGACCGTAATGATTAAGTCTTCGACGATGGATCTTTTTAATTCGATGAGACTTGAATCGCTCCTATCGGGCCATTCTTCACTTCATTTGCACCCGAGTACAGGAACAGGCTCTGGCGTGATCGCCGAAATTAATCCAAAAACAGACGAAGTTTTTATCATTACGAATCGTCATGTGGTTGATGCTGAAGATCTCGATGCACAGAATTTAGTTGTCTATTTTAGTAGTAATGGAATTGATAAAGCCGTTCCGGCAACTTTGATTGCCCGCAACGATGAGTTTGAAGCTGACCTTGCTGTTCTTAAAGTAAAATTCTCTGATATCCATGAACTTCAGCCTCTTGTGGCTCCCATCCCAACACCTGAGTTGTTTCCTTATTTGCTTGATCAATCAGCGGCGGTTGTCGCATACGGCGCTCCTCAGCGCGAAAATAATACGATGACCTCAGGCACGATTTCTCAGAATGCTGATCAACGATGGAATGGGCATTGGTACTTGGGAACTGATGCGGCAATTAATCCGGGAAACTCAGGCGGCGGACTATTTCAAATTGGCTTTTCTCCGTTCACAGTGTCGCAAGATCCCTATTCAACCTTGGCGAAGATGCTGCCTTGGCTGGTTGGAATCAATACTCTTAAAAAAACTAATGCCGATAATATGGGTTATTCAATTCCCGCTCCTATTATTCTGTCTGAATATTTATGGATGCGGTCCGGTCGAGCAGCACGAGCAAAGAAAACCTTGGCCGTGCAGACTCAGCTTCTGCCAGCTCGGGCTTACAAATCGGCTCAGGCTATTAAAGCTTTAAAAGGAACTCCTTACGAAGATTATTTTGAGATGAACCGAGTAAGCTTGGTGATTGTGAATGCTGCAAAAAATCTTCCATTTGAACTGGGAGATATTATTCTTGGTTTAGATGGAGAGAATTTTTCGGGTGATTCGCTCGATCTTTATAATGTGATTAAAACTCTCCATAAAAAAGAGATTAAATTTTCGGTTTTACGAGGAGATAAGGTTCTCGATTTCGAAGTTGAAATTAAAGATACAACCGTCCACAACAAAAAACGAAAAAAAGAATTCGCTCTGCTAAGCGGAATGTTCCTTCAAAATCTTTTACCTTCGGAACTACAACATTATACTTTTGGAAGAAAAGGTGTTCTCGTTCGTCGTATATTACCTGAAGGCACGGCTGCGCATTTGATGTTGGATACCGGACGTCTCACCGAGAATTCTTTGATTACCGGAGTTCAGGTCGGACTCACCGCAGAAGACGGAAGTTTGCACGAGACTAAAACGATTCCTGTAAAAAATCTGGACGATCTTTTGAATGCGCTTAAAGAGAATGTCGAAATTAATGATGATATTACTCTCGTTGTTCACAAAGGGGTGATTCAGGCGGACCAACTTTTAGGTGAAGTAAAGAAGAGTTTAGACCCAAGTGAGAATTTGGTGATTACAAAAGTTCATGAGTTGCTCACGCATCTTGATTTTGATCTTCAAAAAACTTTGCAAACGGTTTCAGCAAGAATTCCAAGCCGTCAGCCTGATATTCGTGATTGGAGACGAGCCACAGATCTTTCTTGTACGCACCGATTGATTGATATTACGCGTTCGCATTTGAAGGCTCCTGGGCTTAAATCCTTTGATCCAGGCATTTGAGGTCTAACCAAAGTAAAATAGGCTAATTTCTAGTTAAAATGCGTTGAACTATAGGGTAAAACGACGCCTTATGGCTGTAACTCGAGAAGCAATGACCCCAGATGGTTACCAACGATTAATCAAAGAAATTGAGCATATTAAATCAGTTGAAAGGCCTGCCAATATTAAGGCTATTGAAGAAGCGAGAGGTCACGGAGATCTGTCTGAGAACGCCGACTATGATGCCGCTAAGCAAGCGCAAGGCTTGATTCAAGCTCGGCTTCAGCTACTTGAAGATAAATTTGCGCGGGCTGAAGTGATTGATCCATCTACCTTGACTGGCCCATCTATTATGTTTGGTGCCAAAGTTTATCTTGAAGATCTCGATTCAAATGAAAATATTATTTATACGATTTTAGGGTCTTATGAAGCTGATCCTAAAAAAGGTATCATCAGTCTTGATTCGCCGATTGGAAAAACTCTTATCGGAAAAGAAGAGGGTGATGAGGTGGTTGTGCGCACTCCTAATGGTCCCCGCACCTTTGGTGTGCAAAAAGTCGAATATAAATAATCGATGGCTCAGGCTCTCTCAAAGCCAGCAAATGATCTGCAAAAGTCTTTACGCTATGTAAAGGGGGTAGGAGAACAGCTGGCGGAACTCTTTGCTCGCAAAGAGATTCGAAATCTCTATGACGCTCTTTATTTTTTTCCACGCGATTACGAAGATAGGCGAGAGCTTTACCATGTCAGCAATGTCCCCGTCGGAAAAATTTGCTCAGTCGTTGGTAAAATTAAACGCGCTAATCCGGTTTTTTATTCAAAGAGTCGAAGGCGAGCGTTTGAGGTTTGGCTTGAAGATCATGAAGGCCGGCCCGGGCGTTTAAAATTATCGTGGTTTTCTGGGCCCTTTAATAAAGCAAAATTAACCGAAGGAACCTTGGTTTTTGTTCGCGGTGAAGTGAAGATTTTTCGAAACGAAGTTCAGATTGTTCATCCTGAATTAGAAATTTTGGGAAAAAAGCTTGAGCCTGAGCATTTAACCAAAGGTGTGATTCCCATTTATTCTGAAACTCAGGGGCTCTACCAAAAAACAATTCGTCGCATTATTCGAACAGTCGTGAACCAGTTTTTGCATCAACTTGAAGAAACTTTGCCAGAAGATATTTTGGTCAAAAATTCTTGGCCTGGCTTGCATGAAGCTATTCGAAGTCTGCATTTTCCTAAGGCTGATATTGATATTAAATGTTTAACAGAAGGTCGGACGAAAACTCATGAACGCCTCATTTACGAAGAGTTTTTTAAACTTTCGATTGGTTTGGCGCTTAAACGGAAAGAGTATACGACTGAGACCGGAATCTCTTTTCCGAAGCCGGTTAAGTTTTGGGAAGGACTTAAAAATAATATTGCATTTCGATTTACTGAAGCTCAGAGACGCGTGATGCATGAGATTTTAGATGATATGCAGTCCTCGCGTATTATGCATCGACTCGTACAGGGAGATGTTGGCAGTGGAAAGACCGTGGTCGCTGCGGCGGCGGCTCTCATTGCTTTGGAAGCTGGATATCAAGTCGCGCTGATGGCGCCCACAGAGATTTTGGTCGATCAACATTTTCAGAATTTTCAGAAGTGGTTTGCAGCAATGGATATCGATTTTGTAAAGCTTACAGGCTCCATGACTGCGCGCGAAAAAAAGATCGCACTTGAGCGAATGCAGAAAGACGGACCACTGATGGTGTTCGGAACTCATGCTTTATTTGAGGCTTCAACTGCTTTTAAAAAGTTGGGGCTCGTGGTTGTCGATGAGCAACATCGATTTGGTGTGCGGCAGAGAGCTCAGCTTATTTCTAAGGGTCAGAATCCGGATGTTTTAGTTATGACGGCCACACCGATTCCAAGAACCTTGGCGCTGACTTTGTATGGTGATTTAGATTTGTCGGTTATCGATGAACTCCCACCGGGTCGCAAGCCAATAAGTACGAAGGTTTTTACTGAGAAGCAAAGAGCGCAATTGTATGCTCAGATTCGCGCTCAGATCGAGCAAGGGCATCAAGCGTATATTGTCTTTCCGCTCATTGAAGAGAGCGAAGTTCTAAAGCTAAAGAGCTTGGCCGAAATGTTACCTTCGATCGAAGAAGCCTTAAAGCCCTATAAAGTTGTGGCTGTGCATGGTCGCATCGAAGCAGGCGAGCGCCGAAGAATCTTAGATGAATTTAAGCAGGGGGAAATCAAAGTTTTAGTTTCGACTACTGTAGTTGAAGTCGGAGTTGATGTTCCCAATGCAACAGTAATGGTCATCGAAAACGCCGAAAGATTTGGTTTAAGTCAGCTGCATCAGTTGAGAGGTCGAATCGGTCGAGGCGCGCACGAGAGCTTCTGTTTTCTGATGGCGAGTCATTTGGGTACTCCTGAGATTGTGCGTCGGTTAAAGACCATGGAGCAAACTCAAGATGGATTTAAATTAGCCGAAGTCGATTTAGAAATGCGCGGATCAGGAGAGTTTTTGGGAACCAAGCAAAGTGGTATTCCTGAATTTCAAGTCGCGCGTCTGCCAAGAGATTTAGAATTCCTCTATCGTGCTCGTAAAGATGCATTCGAGCTTATCGCAAGAGACCCCGAGATGAAAACTGTGCCTCAGATGAAAGCGCAGCTTAAAGAGAAGCTAGAAAGAGTCTCGTTGAATTAATACGAGGACGCTGAAATGGATTGAATGACCTCACGTACGCTCAGAACTGAGTCAATATGAGCGACACTCTTACCAGCCTGCCAGTAGTCTTTGGTCGAAAAGCCTTTTTTTACACTGCGCTTCATCTGTAAAAGAGCTCGCAAATTATAATAGAGGCGCATCCATTCTTTAGTTTGCCGTGTCTTTAAAAGAAATCGAGCGATAGGCCCAGCTTTAGTCCCCACGCGGTCGACGTAAGGAGTGCGGATCACCGAGAGGGGAATTCCGGTGACTCGTTCAGTCAGAACAATATCTTTCTCTTCAGCACGCACAATTGCCTGCTTATAATCTTCATGGGCGGAGCATTCTTTTGTCGCTATAAAACGAGTTCCCATTTGAACGGCAGAGTACCCTAAAACCAGTGCCTCTTTAAAATCTGCGGCATTTGAGATTCCGCCCGCACATACCAGTGGTACTCCAAAATGTGCAAAATTTTTTTGCAGCTCTTCTTTTGATTTTGTTCCCGCATGGCCGCCTGCTCGATTATTTACGCAAATCAAACCTTGAGCTCCGTGATCTAAAGCTTTTTGCGCCCATTTAAGCTCTGTCACATCGTGGTAGACAATGCCGCCCACTCCTTGCACACGCTGCACAATTTCGCGGGGATTACCAAGCGCGGTGACAAAGAATCGACAGCCTTCATCAAGCGCAATATCGACCCACTCACGCATTTTGTTTTCGTAAGCGCGCGAAGTTTTTTCGAGCAAAACATTCATGCCGAAAGGTTTTTTGGTGAGTGATTTAATTTTTTGAACTCCCGCTCTAAAATCGTATCCCCAAACATAGGTGAGCGAGAGTGGTTGAATGACGCCAAGCCCACCAGCTTCTGATACTGCGGCGATGAGTTCGGGATTACTGCAGGGGTACATCGCCCCACAAATGATAGGAACTTCAATTTTGGCGGCTTCTATAAAGCTTATAGGCATTTCTTAAGATGATAGCCTTGAATCATAAATTCGCTAACAACTTCCTTGAGTTACGTACTTTAAGTCACGTACCATAAAATCCAAAGGAGTTTTCACGCATGAAGAATTTTTCATTTCGTCTCGGAACTTTAGGCATAGCTATTGGCGCGATTGTCACGCTTTCTGGCTGCCAAGGAATCGCCGATAAATATATTGATAGTTATTTTGAACGCAAGGGTATGGATGCAGTCGAGAAGACCATTGATAAGATCGTTGCTAAAAAACGAGAAGAAGCTCGTAAACAAGAAGAGCCCAATCTTGAAGAAAAGCTCAAAAACAGAGTGAATGTTTCAATCGATGGAGCACCTGTTAAGGGTGATGCAAACGCAAGTATTACCATTGTTGAGTTTTCAGATTTTGAATGTCCCTTCTGTAAGCGTGTGCTTCCTACCGTTGACCAAGTCATGAAGGAATACCAAGGTAAAGTGAAGTTAGCTTTCAGACATAACCCACTTCCTTTTCATCCTAAAGCTATGCCTGCCGCAGCCGCTGCAGCCGCTGCTCACAAACAAGGAAAATTCTGGGAAATGTACGATAAACTTTTCTCCAATCAACAACAGTTGAGCGATGAAAACTTTAAAAAATGGGCCAAGGAACTCAAACTTGATGCCAAAAAATTTGAAAAAGATATGAAAGATCCCGCTATTAAAAAGGCGATCGAAGACGATTCAAATTTTGCTCGCTCGAACGGAGCAGGTGGAACTCCTAGCTTCTTTATTAATGGTGTTCTTCTTGTAGGTGCACAACCTTACGAAAGATTCAAAGAAGTGATCGACGCACTTCTTGCTGAAAAGAAATAATATTTCTATTCAAGCTTCTCTTGAAGGGCCTCATTTTTGAGGCCCTTTTTTTATGCTCGAATAATCATTTCATCGCGATTTCGCCCAGTCGAAATCATCACAATGGGCACACCCGTATAGTCTTCAATTCGCTTGATAAACTTTTGAGCCGCAGCGGGAAGCTGAGATTCTTTGGTCGCACCTTCAAGTTCAGGCCACCCTTCAACTTCTTCGTAGATAGGCTTTGGTTCTTCAAACCAAAAATTAGGAAAATCAGAATGTTTCTTTCCTGCGGTCATGTACTCGGTGGCAAGTTTGACGGTTTTAAACCCCGAAAGAATATCCATCTTCGAAAGTGCAAGACCTTGAACACCATTCAGCTGAACAGCACGCTTAAGCGCAACAAGGTCAAGCCATCCGCAGCGACGAGCTCGTCCGGTTGTCGAGCCAAATTCATTTCCGCGAGTAGCAATGGTTTTTCCAATTTCTTCTTCAGCTTCGCCGATTTCAGTCGGGAAGGGGCCCGATCCTACTCGAGTGGTATAAGCCTTAGTTAACCCCAAAACAAATCCAATCGATGAGGGTCCTACGCCTGAACCACAGGCCGCAAATGCCGAAGTGGTATTGGAACTCGTTACATACGGATAAGTTCCGTAGTCGATATCGAGTAAAGTTCCCTGTGCGCCTTCAAAAATAATTTGTTTCTTTTGCTGAACGACTTCATTTAAAAATCGTGACGTATCGATAAGATGCGGACGAATTTTTTCAAAGAGCTCGCAAGCCTTAGAAAAAATATCAGTGAAGCTTGGAATTTCTGTCGTGCCTAAATCTTTAAGCTGTAAAACTTTTTCATTATATGTGGCCTCGAGCCGAGGTTTAAGATGATTGGGGTAGGCGAACTCACCTAATCGAACTCCAAGTCGCATGGCTTTATCACCATAGGTAGGTCCTATGCCGCGACCCGTGGTTCCAATTTTAGATTTTACGCTCTCACGGGCGCGATCAAGAAGTTGATGGTAGGGCAAAATCGCATGGCAGATTTCAGAAACTTTAAGTCGTTCAGGCCCTGCTTTCACTCCCTTGGCTAGAAGCTGATCTCTTTCTTGAACAAAAACCGACATATCAAAGACAACTCCGTTGCCGACGATATTAACCGTATTCGGATGCAAAATTCCCGATGGGATTAAATGTAAAACTGTTTTTTCATTTCCGACAACAATGGTATGGCCGGCATTATTTCCGCCCTGAAATCTGACGACGCAGTCAGCTTTCTCTGCAAGATAATCAATAATTTTGGCTTTTCCCTCGTCGCCCCATTGAATTCCAACTAGTACGATATTTTTAGATAACATCGTGGGTCATCTAACGCCACGCCTCTTAAATTCACAAGGATATTTCGTTTTGGATTTGTCCGGTTTTTGCAAAGACGATCACTTGCGACGCAATGGCGCGATTAACTCGGTTCTGAGCCTCTTTGGTTTGAGCTCCGTTGTGCGGACTCAGTAAAATTCGGGGATGATTTAAAAAGGGATGTTGAACATTCAAAGGCTCTTCAGAAAAAACATCCGCAGCGTAGAACCCTAGCTTTTGGGAGCTTAAAGCTTCAAGCACGGCTTTTTCATCGACGACTTCACCGCGGGCTGTGTTTATAAGTATCACGCCTTCGTTCATTTTAGCGAAGGCCTCGCGATTCATCATAAAACGTGTTTCCGCTGTAAGCGGAGTGTGAAGACTCACAATATCGCAATTCGAAAGCAGCTCTTTAAACGGCATCAGTCTCACCCCTAAATTCTCCACTGTCTCAACGTTTCGGTAGGGATCAGAGGCCAATACTTTCAACCCAAAAGCTTGAAGCCTTAACGCTACAAGTCTGCCGATGCGCCCAAGTCCAATAATACCCACTGTTTTTCCGTAGAGTTCGATGCCTAGCGTTTGCTTCCATTGACCTGCATGAGTTGCTTTATCGGAATGCGCAATTCCTCGAGCTGCGGCAAGGAGTAAACCTAAAGTCAGTTCAGCAACTGAAGTTGTGCTCGCCGATGATGTATTCATGCATCGAATATTTTTACTTAATGCATATCTAAGATCGATATGATCCACTCCTACTCCGGCACGTGCGATTAATTTAAGCTTGGGGGCTGCGTCGATAACTTCTCGATCCACGCCGGTGCGTGTTCGAATGCAGAGAATTTCGGTCTCCTTCAATTTTAGAAGAAGTTCAGAGCGTTTTAGTCCATCGACAATTTCATAATCGATGCAGTCTTTACTCGCCTCTAAAACAGAGACTCCTTCGCTGCTTAATCCATCTGCAAATAGAACTTTTGTCTTCACTTTTTATAGACCGTAAACCTGAATGAATTGAGCCACCGCTTTTTCGGTTTCGACTTTTATTCCTTCTCTTTGCAAAGTCTGGCCTAAGGCAATCAAAGCAGAAATTAAATCGAAGGGGGAGTAATAGCCGAGATGAGAGAGTCGAATGGCTTTTCCTTCCCACTGGTCTTGACCACCAGCAATTGTAAAACCATAAGTCTCACGAATTTTCTTAAGAAAGATTTTTCCGTCCACACCTTGAGGAAGAAAAGCAGCCGAGCAAGCTACTGAAGGAGATTCAGTTGCGAGTTTAAATCCTAAAACTTTAAGTGCCTCACGCGTCGCCTTGGCTAATTTTTCATGACGTTTAAAAACATTTTCGAGGCCTTCTTCAAGTAGCATCGAAAGAGAAGCATGCAAACCTTGAACCAGAGAAATCGCTGGCGTAAAGGCGGTTTGGTTTTCAGTGATATTTTTGAGCTCGCGTCTAAAATCAAAATAAAAGCAGGGCAGGTCGGCCGTTTTCATTTTTGCAATTGCCTTATCACTCAAGCTTGCAAACGCAAGACCGGGAGGGAGCATAAAAGCTTTTTGAGATCCCGATATAAGAATATCAATCTTCCATTGATCAGCGGGAATATTCATCGCACCTACTGCCGTGATGCCATCCACAATCAATAAAGTCTCGGCGCTCTTCTTTTGAATTAACCGCGAAATCGCTTCGATCGGATGAGTTGTTCCCGTTGATGTTTCGCTCGCTTGAAGGCAGAGTGCGGCGTATTTATTTTCAGAGAGTTTTTTCTCTATCGCTTCGGGTGCAATTGAATTACCCCAATCGCAGGTCAAAGTATCAACCTCAAGACCAAGAGCTCTAGCAATTTTCTCAAAACGCTCGCCGAATTTTCCGGCGTTAACGACGAGTGCGCGATCGTTTTTTTTAAGGCAACTTGTTAGCGAACCTTCCATCGCCCCGGTTCCGGAGCAGGTTAAAATTAGCACCTCGTTCTTGGTTTGAAACACCTCTTTAAGTTGCATTCGAACCTCAGAAACCAAGTTTTTAAAGTCTTGAGATCGATGATTAATGATTGGTTTTTGAAGAGCTTCTCGGACGCGATCAGGCAATGGGGTCGGTCCAGGGGTGAAAAGAAAGGGTTTTAGCATGCCCCTAAAATAGGCGCAGGGCATTTTAAAGGCAAAAGAAATTGGTCAGATAGGCAATTGGATTTAAATCTGTTATGGGCTTGGCCATATGGATTTAAAGATCCGCAAAGAGCATCTGATTTTTCTGCTCCAAAGTCTTATTATTTCATTTCTTTACTGTGCCTCAGGAAGTATCGGACTCAAGCTAGATGCAATCCACGGCATTGCTGCATTGGTTTGGTTTCCGACCGGTATTTCTATTTCAGCCGTTATCTTACTTGGACCCAAAATTATTCCTGTTATTTGGCTTTCGGCCGGAATTGTTAATTATTACGCGGGCGGAGGATGGGGAGGCGCAATTTTAGCGGCGACCGGAAATGCCATCGAAGCTTGGCTGGCGAGCTATATTCTTTTGAATATTCTTAAAATTGATCGCGGCTTAAGACGTCTCAAAGATATTTTATCTTTAGCGACCGTAGCTCTGCCCGCCGCAAATATTGTGAGCTCACTTGTGGGGGTGAGTTCGATGTCTCTCTTCAGCAACTTAAAGATAGGCGAACTAAGTCATGCCGTATCATCGTGGTGGCTTGCGAACTTTATGGGTTCGCTCATGATCATTCCTTTGGTTCTTAGTTTTGCTTATTTGCCTCGAGACTTTCGCGCGCTCTTTAAGAGAAAGATTGAAATATCAAGTTTGATCATTAGTACACTCATTGTAAGCCATACACTTTTTAATAGTCGATTTTACTTTCCGTTCGGGATCTTGCCGTTTCCTTATTTAGCATTTCCGGTTGTTCTATGGTCAGCCATTCGTTTTGATTTGCGAATTACATCGATTGTGAATCTTTTGCTCTCAACCGGAGCGATTACTGCTACCGCTCTTGGATATTCAAATTTTGTTGATCACAGTTTGCGTGCCGGTCTCTTTAAGACGCAGCTTTTTTTCTTAGTTGCAACCGTTTGTAGTTTGGTCGTTTCTGCCGTTATCTCAGAAAGAAGGGCCGCGATTCGGCGTGTCGCTGAAATGCGAGATGAGCTTCAGCGAAAATTTACGAGTCGAACTGCAGAACTTATCGAAACTGAAAAAGCTTTTCGTGAACAATTTCTCTTAAATGGCGCAATACTTAAGAACCTTGGAGAAGGTGTTGTGGCTTGCAATCTTAGGGGAGAATTTTTAGTTTTTAATCCTGCTGCTGAAGAAATCATTGGAATGGGTTCTGAGAGCGTTCCGATCTATGATTGGCCGACATATTATGGCCTTTATGCTGCTGATCGAAAAAGACTTTTAGCTGTGCATGAGCTTCCTCTCTATAGAGCTTTGCAGGGCGAGTCAGTTACTTTTGAGATGTTTGTGCGTAATCACAGAGTTCCTCAGGGCGTATTCATTTCGATTACAGCAAATCCTTTGCGTAATGAGAGTGGGGTCCTTATCGGCGGAATTGCTGTTTTCGCCGATATCACGGCAAAGAAAATCGCCGAAGAAGATCTTAAATCTATTAATCAAAGTCTTGAAGAGAAAGTGGCAGAGCGAACTGAAGCTCTCAACCGCTCTAATCAAGATCTAGAGAGATTCGCTTACGCCGCTTCACATGATTTAAAAGAGCCGCTCAGATCAATTACCTGCTTTGGCAATTTACTGACTGAAGAGAGCAGTATTCATTTAACCGAGTCCTCACAGATGTATCTTCAGCATATGATTGAAGGAGCTGCGCGAATGCGCCGACTCATTGATGGATTGCTTGAATATTCAAAGGTCTGTCAGAAATCGAGTCGATTAAAACGCGAGTGGATTCAGCTTGAGACGATCGTTGATATTGCCCGTCAGAACCTCAATGCCGCGTTTTTGGAGACGGGTGCCAAACTTGAGTACGGAAAACTTCCGCTTGTTTTTGTTGATCCACTTTTAATGAGTTATATTTTTCAGAATTTATTCTCAAATTCGATCAAATTTAAGGGCGAACGCTCTCCGGTCATTACTGTCGACGCAAAGATGGAAGCGAATGAATGTGAAGTAAGAGTTTCCGATAATGGCATTGGTATTGAAGCTCAACATCTCAATAGAATTTTTAGAGTGTTTGAAAGATTACATACCAAAGATGAATATCCTGGCTCAGGTATTGGTCTTAGTATTTGTAAAAATATTGTTGAACGTCACAATGGAGTTATTCAAGCTGAGTCGACTTTTGGTGAAGGGGCTGTTTTTATTTTTCGTATTCCCGTGCCTCCAGTTTCGGAGCTTATGCTTAAAAGAATCGCTAAAAAGAACTGGCAGACAAATTCTTGCGACACTTCAACCACTGTGCAATAACCAGCCGAAATGCTTGAGCGCGAAAATCTCCTGAGAGCGTTAAAACGAGAAAATCAGAGTCCTCGCCCCATTCAGTTCGCAGGCAGCTCAGCTAGAAGAGTGGATTATCTTTTTCTATGCCAGTTCTCTCAAGATTCGGCGGCTCTTAAGCAAGAAGAGGCTCTGGTTGACCGAATGTCAGAAGCTCTCAAGCTTAGCAAAAATGCTTGGGCTGTTGTTTCAGCGCCTGAGATGAGTCTTCAAATGCTTTCTCAAATGACCAAAGACTATGATTGCCGCTGTTTAGTACTTTTATCAGAAAAGAGTTCTGATTTTTCTTTGGCGGGTGCCAGACTCATTCAAGGACCATCTCCTGCTCAACTTCTTAAAAATCAAGAGCAGAAAAGAATTCTTTGGGAAAAGCTTAAAGTTACTCAGCAATGATATGAAAATTTCGGATTTCCACTATGAAGTTCCGCCGGAGCAGATCGCGTTAGAGCCGATTACACCGCGGTCAATGGCCAAGCTCCTTGTATATAGTCGCAAGGCAAAGGAGAAAGAGGATTCGTCCTTTAAAAATCTTGCATCATTTTTAAAAAAAGGGGATTTGCTCGTTTTTAATACTTCGTATGTTGTTCCTGCTCGATTCACAGCGAGTAAGCTTTCGGGCGCTAAACTTGAAGGTCTTCTGGTTCAAAGTAAAGAGAACGAAACACGTGTCTGGATAAGAGGGCGTGTGAGTGAGGGTGAAGAAATTCAGGTCGATTGGCTTGGAAAGGTTCGAGTCCTTGAAAAAAATGGCAAAGAAGCTGTGCTTCAAATTGCCAGGCCTCTGTTTATTCAGTTTCTCAAAACGAACGGACTAATCCCAATTCCTCCTTATATAAGGGCCGAGCGAGAGAGACAGGACTGGCAGAGTCAAACACCGTCAGATTCGACCGATTACCAAACCGTATTTGCCGAAGAGTCAAGAGGTGTCTCGGTTGCCGCACCTACAGCGTCGCTTCATTTTGATCAGGATCTTTTAGATGACCTAGAGCAAAAAGGAATTGAGCGCGCCGAAATCTTTTTACATATCGGCGAGGGAACTTTTGCTCCGGTCGAGGCTGAAGATCTCACTCAGCATCAAATGCATTTTGAAGAAGTGCAAATCACGACCAAGGCTTGGAAGAAAATCGAATTGGCAAAGCAAGAAGGAAGGCGAGTGATCGCCGTAGGAACAACGGCCCTAAGAGCTCTCGAATCGGCATGGCTTAGAGGTGAGAAAAACGAAAGTCTTGAATATTTTAAGACCGACCTTTTTGTGAAGCCTCCTTATCGATTTAATATCGTTGATGGGTTGATCACTAATTTTCACTGGCCGGATTCGACTTTGATGGTTTTGATGGCCACCTTTCTTGAGGCAATCGGCAATCAGTGTGGCCCCAACCTTAAACATGAGTGGCGAAAGCTTTATGAACATGCCATCTCCTTGAAATATCGGTTTTTTTCATATGGGGATGGAATGTTGATCCTCTAGAACGCAAGTGCTATAGCTCCTCGATGCCAGACTTTAGGGTAAAAACATCAGATCCGACCTCGTTTGCCCGAACCGGGGTTTTAAAGCTTAAACATGGTGATGTTCAGACCCCGGTTTTTATGCCGGTGGGTACTTATGGCGCAGTTCGAGGTATTTCGAGTCTCGAACTTTCTGATCTCGGCGCCGAAATCATGCTTTCAAATACATATCATATGTTTTCTCGAGCAGGGGTTGAGCTCATTGAAAAAATGGGCGGTCTTCATGAGTTTATTAGCTGGCAAAGGCCCATGCTGACTGATAGCGGCGGCTTTCAGGTTTTTAGCTTAGCCGATTTAAGAAAACTTACTGAAGATGGAGTGACTTTTAAAAATAAATTAAGCGGCGATGTCTATTTTTTAAGCCCCGAAAAAGTGGTCGATATTCAGCAGCGATTTGGCAGTGATGTGATGATGGTTTTGGATGAGTTGGTTCCGCCTTCAGCCACTCCAGAGCAAGTGATTAATGCGGTTCATCGCACGACACGCTGGGCGGCTCGTTCGAGACTTGCGCACACCAATAAAGAACTCGCACTTTTTCCGATTATTCAAGGGGGCACTGATCCAGAACTTAGACGCGTTAGCCTGCGCGATTTAATGGCTCTCGAAAAACACTCTGATCCCTGGGAAGGCATCGCCATCGGAGGGCTCAGTGTGGGGGAGGTTAAGGAAAAATTTGTTTCCACCCTCTACGATTTAAGGCATCAGCTTCCGACGGATCGTCCAAGATATTTGATGGGCGTAGGTACCCCACGGGATTTAGTTTTTGCGATCGCCTGTGGCGTCGATATGTTTGATTGCGTTTTGCCATCGCGAAATGGGCGTCACGGGATTGTGATGACGTCCGAAGGAAGACTGAATCTTCTCAACGCTAAGAATATTCAGGACGACAGCCCTCTTGATCCTTCTTGCAGCTGCAAAGTTTGTGAAACTTATTCGCGAGCATTTATTCGACATATGTTTCGTATTGAAGATGCTTTGGCCGGCCGGCTTTGCACTCTCCATAACGTGGCTTACTTTTTAAATATGATGAAGGTCATTCGCTCCCATATCGAGAACGGAACCTTCGCTGCCTATGCCAAAGATTTTCTCTCTGATCCTCGGCAAGTCTTTTTGGGCGGTGAAAAGGGTTTTGATACCTATCCCGAATCATTTCTGTAGAAAATGAGACCAATATCGGCATTTTAGGCTCTTATTAAAGCTTTACAGCGTCTACTCTTGCCCCTAATTTCTTTAATAATTATGAAAAATATCAATTTTTATCAGATTTTAACTGGGATGATGGGTTTTATAGTTCTAGGAACGAGCGAAGTTTTGGCTCAGGCAGCGGCCACTCCGCCCGCTGGTAAAGGCGATTGGTCTCCAATGATCGGCATTTTTTTGATGATTGCTGTTTTTTACTTTTTGATCATTTTGCCCCAAAGCCGAAAAGCCAAAAAGCATGCTGAATTTTTAGGTTCGCTTCAAAAGGGAGATGGAGTTGTTACTCAAACTGGTCTTTACGGCAAAATCGCTGGAATTGCTGATCGAGTTATCACTCTTGAAATTGCTCCTGGCGTAAAAGTTCGTGTCGATCGACAGACGATCGCTGGCAAAGATGAATTTGCAGCTGCCATACCTGTTGAGGCAAAAGAAAAAGCAGCTTCTTAAGGAGTTTTGGGATGAAGTTTTGGACGATTATTGCAACTAGCGTTATTTCTCTTTTTTTAATTCTTCCATCGTTAATTCCAGCGAGTTCTCCTCTTCAGAAATTTTTACTCAGTAAAAAGATTAATCTGGGGTTGGATTTGCGCGGGGGAATCCATATTGTTCTCGGAGTCGAAGTTCAAAAAGCTTTGGATGTAGAAATCGATAAATTTCATGTCAGTCTTCAAGAACGACTTCAAGAAAATGAAGTAGCTGGCTTTGATATAAAAAGAGCCCCAGACGAACGAGCTCTTGAGGTCAGCGTTCGCAATGATCAGGACCAAGTCACTCTCGATAAAGTTTTAAAGGATGATTTTTATAATGTGCTCTCGGTCACTGAGCGCACTCGGCTAAAAAGTCGAATTAAGCTTGAGTCCACCCATGAAGAATATATCGCTCGAATGTCGTTAGAGCAGGCTCGAGAAATTATTCGTAATCGTGTGGATGAGTTTGGTGTAGCCGAGCCTATCATTCAGCTTCAGGGAACTGATCGTATTTTGGTTCAGCTTCCTGGAATTCAAGATCCTGATCGAGCCATTCAACTTATTGGACGAACCGCTTTGCTTGAATTTAAACTTGTAGATGATTCTAAAGATCCTGCAAGTTTGATGGCTCTCGTTGATAAAGTGAGAGATCAAATTCAATTTAAAAATAATTTTACGAAGGCCGATCTTGAGCGTCTTAATCTCGCTCTTAAAAATGATTTACCGGCCGGAAGTATTCTTACTTTCGAGAAAAATACAGATGCGCGAAGTAAAGACGTTTCAATTCAGCCATTTTTACTCAAGGCTACAACCGTATTAACTGGATCAGCCCTTGAAGACGCTCGCGTTGTTGCTGATCCTCAAACTCAGAAACCACAAGTTTCTCTTAAGTTTTCAAAAATGGGTGCTCAGTCTTTCGAAAAAATTACTGAAGCTAACACTGGAAAACTTTTAGCAATCGTTTTGGACGGAGTGGTCGTTTCGGCGCCAGTGATTCGTGAAAAAATTCCTGCCATAAGTGCCGGAGCCACGATTTCGCTTGGAGCGGGCAACCGAACAAAGATGCAGCAAGAGGCTCGCGATTTGGCCTTGGTTCTTCGTTCTGGAGCTCTTCCTGCACCAGTTGAAGTTCTTGAAAATAGAACTGTGGGTGCGAGTTTAGGGCAAGACTCGATTGATAAGGGAATGTTTGCCGGACTTCTCGGATCGATCTTAGTTATTCTGTTTATGATTTTTTATTATCGCTGGAGCGGGTTTTTGGCCGATGTCACACTTGGTATTAATATCGCTATGCTGATGGCGTTCATGGTGGTCTTTCAGGCGACGCTAACTCTTCCTGGTATAGCAGGAATTGTTCTTACCGTTGGTATGGCGGTCGACGCGAACGTCATTATTATTGAGAGAATTCGTGAAGAGTTAAGAGCCGGTAAGAAAATTCGAGCTGCTCTAGAAGCCGGCTATGATGGAGCTCATCGTGCAATTTTTGATGCGAACGTAACGACTGTTATCGCTGGTATTGTTCTCTATAATTTTGGAACAGGACCGATTCGCGGATTTGCCGTGACTCTTATTGCAGGGCTTGTTTGTAACTATATAGCAGCTGTCTGGTTTTCAAAATGGATCTATGAATGGGTCCTTGAGCGAAAAACAGTGAATCGGCTTTCGGTTTAGTGAAGGGGTAACGACGATGTTTCAGATTATTCCAAACGGAACAAAAATTCCTTTTATGAAATTTAAAATTCCAATGATGATTGCCTCTGTCGCTGTCACATTGGCCAGTTTTTATGTTATGGCCACAAAGGGATTTAACTTTGGAGTCGACTTTCGTGGGGGGGTTGAAATGGTCATTAAACTTCCACAAGCTGGAGGTCATGATGCTGAGAAGCTGAGGGCATCGTTTGAGAAAATGGGCATTCGAGATGCTTCGGTCCAAGCTTTTGGAACTCAACTTGAAAAACGAGAAGCTGAATATATTGTGCACTTTGCTGCTGATTTTTCGGAACCCACGCTTATTGAGCCTCAAATAGAAAAGTCACTCGTTCGCTTCGCCGGTCCTGGCGAAAAAATCGTGAAGGAATTTAAATTTACTGGTCTTGAAAAAGCCTATCTTACGCTTTCAAAGCCTGTTCCTTTAGAAGATCTAAAAGCGAGTATCAAAGCTATTAAGTTTGGAATTTTGGAGCTTCTAGATTTTTCGCCTTTTGGACGAGAAGCTTCGAATGAATATCAACTGACTTTTCAAAACATTTCAACTTTTGTTAGTCGCGAGCTTAATAAGGATTTTTCGGGTGCTAATATCGAAGGTCAAGGTGGAGTGGCGATTGAAAGAATCGACTTTGTCGGAGCTCGAGTAGGAAGTGATCTTAAACTTTCGGCTCTCTTAAGCTTGCTGATTACAGCAATTCTTATTTTCATTTACATCTTTATTCGCTTCGACCTGGTTTATGCACCAGGTGTAGTTCTTTCTTTGGTTCACGATGTTGCGATTACTGCGGGTATATTTTCTTTACTCAGAATTGATTTCGATTTGACGACTGTAGCTGCGCTTTTGACTCTGGCCGGCTATTCAATTAACGATACGATTATTGTTTACGATCGAATTCGTGAAGTAGCTAACTTTCTCAAAGGCAAACGCTTTGAGGAAATTATCGATATGTCAGTGAACCAAACTTTAAGTCGAACCATCATTACATCTGGCACCGTCTTTTTAACCGCCTTTGCACTTTGGATGTGGGGCGGACCGGTAATTCACGGTTTTGCGACGGCACTTTTAATTGGGGTTATTGTAGGAACTTATTCATCTGTCTTTATCGCGGCTCCTACTGTTCTATTTACTAACGGTCTGAAGCAAAAAGATCGTCTTAAAAAGGCGGCTTAGTGCTCGTTCCTGAAGGATACCTCAAAGAGTATCCGACTCTATTGCGTCAGATATTATGGACGCGAGGGTTTCAGAATGAAGAGGATGCTCGGGCATTTTTAAATCCGAGCCTCTCTCAAATTCCATCACCGACCGGAAGCCTTCTTGATTTAGATTTAGCGATCAAACTTTGTATTCAGGCCAAAGAGAAACAGGATCAAGTCATCATTTTTGGTGACTACGATGTCGATGGAACAACCTCGACAGTTTTACTTTACTCGGCCCTTAATGCTTGGGGATTTAAATGCGGAAGTTTTATACCGCATCGAGTGCAAGATGGATATGGCGTCACCGTTAAGGGGGCTCAAAAACTTCTTCAAGAATTTCCTGAGGTCAAACTAGTGATCACTTGCGATTGCGGAATTGCTTCGTTTGAAGGAATTCAGTTCCTTAAATCTCATGGAATCAAAGTTATTGTCACGGACCATCACGAAGTGCCGCCTGATAGAGTAGCAGCCGATGCAGTTTTAAATCCCAAACAAAAAAAATGCTCTTATCCTGATAAAAAAATGGCCGGCGTGGGAGTGGCTTTTCTTTTATTGATTGGATTAAGGCGCGCTTTAGATCTCAAAGAAGTTCAGCTTTCTTCGTACCTCGATTTAGTTGCAGTTGGCACGGTATGTGATGTGGCGGAGCTAGTAGGAGTCAATCGTGCACTTGTTCGCATGGGTCTTAAGCGTCTTGAGCAAACCGACAATAAAGGTCTGAGAGAAATTTTACGGCGCAATTCGCTTGAAGATTCTCGTTTAAAGACTCGAGATCTAGGATTTGTGATTGGCCCACGGCTGAATGCCGCTGGTCGAATTGGAGATGCGACTTTAGGAGTAAAAACTTTGCTCGCATCGACTGAAGCTGAGGCCATAAAGTGGGTGAGTCAGCTTGAAGAACACAATCGACAAAGAAGAGAGATTCAAGATCTTCAAGTTAAAGAAGCTCAAATCACTGCCGAAAAAGAAATTCGCTGTAATCCGACAAGGCAGTCTCTTGTGATTGCGAATTCGGAGTTTCATTTAGGTATTGTCGGGCTTGTCGCCTCTCGGCTCGCCGAGACCTATAAAAGACCGGTTTGTGTTCTTACTGAACTTAAAGACGAACATGCTTTAGCTGACTTTTCGGGGCAAGAAGGCTTATGGAAAGGCTCACTTAGAGCTCCTGCTGGATCTCATTTGGCAGCAAGCTTACAAAGAATTCGTGAAAAAAATTCTAAACTTCTTGTTTCTGGTGGAGGGCATGCTCTAGCTGCTGGAGTGGCGATTGATCGAAATAATCTCGATCTTTTTGTAAAAGAATTTGAACAAGCTACCGTTGAACAAGGTAGAACGGAAGTCACGGTTGAGGTGGACGCCGTTTTAAATAATAGTGATCGAATTGATGAAGTCCTTGGATTTTTAGAGCCCATTGGAAACGGAAATCCCGCCCCTCTTTTAAGAGTCAATTCAGCTCAACTTCAAAAGGTAAACGTGATGAAGGAGATTCATCTGCGACTTCAAACCCAAATTGGAGGGCAAAATTGGTCAGTTTTGCAATTTAAAAGCCCTTGGGTTAGACTGTTTCAGGATTTAAAGGTCTCGCAAGGAGTCTTGATTGATTTCTTAGCGGAGCTCTCTGAGAATGAGTGGAACGGGAATAAAAGAGTTGAGCTTATACTCAGAGATCTTTTAGACATGAAAGTGAGTGGGAAGAAGTTTGAAATCCAAAGACACACATCAGAGAATGCGACCGGCGCGAGCCAAAGCGTCTGATAAACGCGATCACATTCGCTTTCCCGTTCATCTTAAAGTCGATATCGAATCTCCCAATAATCATTATCTGTTTGAAATGGCTTCTAATATCTCCGAGACCGGTATTTTTATTCAAACTATTGATCCTCTCGAACCTGGCACTCATATCAATCTTCAATTTCATCTCCCCGACGAAAACAGCATTCGTGTTCGCGGCGAAGTAATTTGGGTTAATCACGACGAAGAAGAGCCCGGTATGGGCATCAAATTTATGAGCATGGATCTCACTGACCGCCACCGCATACTTTCGGCGCTTAAGAAATTGGCGATTCTTTGAATTAACTACATTCCTAAATAGTAGAGAAGAAGTTTGAGATCTTCTGCCGGCAGATAGAGTGACCATTGCTCACTGGGGATGTCTTTTAAGAAAATGAGAGTTCCTATGAGAATAAAAACTCTAAAAAAATCTACTTTTAAGTAATGGTTCGATAAGAAACTTTTCAATTCGTAGCCGTGGGTTTTACGAAGTTTTTTTATAAATTCTGGTTTAGAAAGATGGGCGTTTTTTAAAGATTCAAGGGCTCCTTTTCTAAGAGCTGCGGCTATCGTCGCAGATCGCGTCTCGGTCCACGTAATGGACTGCCCTATCTGACGACTACTTTTAATTATCTTCCTTACTCGCTTCAATTCGTCTTTACTTATTTTTTCTCCTGCAGCAATACGTTCATCGCGTTCTTCACTTAAATAGTTGGCTGTTAATTGTTGTTCAAATGGGTCCGCCACGTAATCATTAGATAGTTTGATAATAAGATTATTTCTTATGCTTTCGGGAATACGACTTGTTAATTCCCACTGGTTACCTATGGCTTCACTTTCAATTCGGAATCGAATCATCGGTGTCAATGGGGTTCTAAAAATCAGAGATTTAATATCGAAAGGAAACGAAATAAATAAAATAGGAAACCACAGCGACGCATTTCTTTGCATAACATGGCCAATCTCGTGCGCAGCGACGATATCCGATAGAAGAGCATTTTTTTCATAATGACCGTAGGCAATTGAATTAAAGACGGGGTGGTAGTGAGGACCGAAGAATTTAGCTATCCAATAACCAATCGTTCGCGCATAGAATCCATGCTTTCTTGCTCCGGCTTTGATAAAAAACTTTGAAACTGAATTGAATTGTTTGAAACGTGCTTTCATCAATTCATGAAGAACTTCTGAAACAAGTTCTTCGTCTTTAGCTGACCGGCTAAATACTGCTTTAAAACTTTGCTCTTCTTCATCTGAAAACTTCCAGGCATCAACTTTTTCTGATGATTTTTCTGCCATCTGTAAAAACTTAGAAATGCACTTTTCACGAATTCCAGCATGAAGAACTTGGAGCGAGAGAATAAACGAGAAGAAGATATACTTAATCATCTCTCGTCTCCATTTTTTGTTCTATCCACTTATTGGCATCGCGCAAAAGCTGATCGGGAAAGTTTTTATCTTTTAAAACTTGAAGTGCATTTCGATGACGAGTACGGCCATCAATAACTTTACGAGTAAAGTTAATAGTTTCATCAGAATTTCTAATGGTTTCGACCTGAATATTTTTTACTCCCTTTACAAGTCCTTCAAGTTTAGTCACTGAGGTGTCGTGAGTGGCCAAAATAAAAATATGATTTTTGACTGAGACATATTTTATAAATGCTTGTATTGCAGCTTCGCGTTCTTCTGAATTTGTGCCCAAAAGAATTTCATCAAGGCCAAAAAAGGTGGGTCGATTAGTGTCGACGAACTCGAGAATAATTTTTAGTCGATCGGTTTCAGAGTCAAAATAGCTTTTTCCACTTACGATGGAATCCGAAATATCCATATTTGTCATAATATGCATCGGCCTAAATTTAATTTTGGCTGGTACTGGAATTCCCATTTGAGAAAGTAAAAGAATGGTCGCCACCATTCGCACATAGGTAGACTTTCCGCCCATATTCGGGCCCGTTAAAATAAAAAATCTCGGTTTATCTTCGGATGCCTGAGCTTTAAAGGTATTCGGTACAGATTTTGTACCATATTCAGAAACTAAGTGGGGGTGATGTCCTTCTTCGATTTCAACAATCGCTTTTTTTTCATTACGAACTTCGGCGTAATAAAGATCATCATTATTCTCGTGAATCCAGAGGGTCGTAGAAGTGAGATAATCAATTTCTGCAAAAATGCTAAAAATCTCAGCAAGCAAATATTTATTGTCTTGAATTCTTTTCTGAAGACCTCGCAAGGTCCAAAGCCCCTGGCCTAAAACCCAATCGCCAGCAAAAGCATAGTCTGTACCTAAAACTCGATTCAACTTCTTTAAAATCACTTCGACTGGCTCGTCTTTGGTAAATAAATGCTCAAGCCTTTCTCCAAGAGACCTTAGAAGTGGATCATCCAAAGTCTTTAGTTTATCTTTAAGATGAAATGCTTGTCGCAAAAAATCTCGCATTTCAAGCATGCTTTTTCGAATTGCTAAAGAATTCGAATAAAGTAACCCCGAGAAAATCTGCAAGAGTATGGCTGTTGAATAGCCTAAGAATTGTTTTTCACCGGTTAGCGAGTATTTTGATCCGTAAATTAAAAATCCAGAGAGGCTACTGAATGCAAGGGAGCTGCCTTTTAAGAACATGGACTGTGTGCGAGACATAGTCTTGTAGTTGTATTGTCTAGGCATAAAACCTGAGTGCTCGGGATGTTCTCCGGTAAAAAAAGGTGCAATTTTTTGCATGTTTTTCGTAGCTTCTCGAATCGCTTTTCGAAGATGGCCCCAAGTCGATCGATTTTCAGTCAAAAATTTAAACGTCCTTTGAAATCTCTCAATGTCTTCAGGCGAAAGATTAGTATTGTGGAGTCTCCATTGAAGCCGCTTTTTTCCAAACTCTGTGAGCGTATTATCGAGAAGCGTAAAAATATTTTCCAAATCGAGATCTTTCTGCGTATTTTGGTCAATTGAGCTAAAATCCTGAGTTTGATTTTGTTCTAGAATTGGCATTCCAGCGCTTAAATTCATAGCAGCGCTCGTGTTTCTACGTGATCCAGCGGTGAGACTTTCAAGTTGTGTTTTACAATTTGCCTCATTTGAAAGTTCATCATTAATCTCACTAAAATCGACAACACCAAATACAGGTGGGCAAAGCAAAATTGCCAAAATGATTGAGAAGAAGATCTGCGCTGCCTTCGTCACGACTAAGCCTTTCTCCCCTAGAAGTCGCAAGATTCGTGCCAAAGTGGATCGGCCAAATAGGAGCTTTAAATGGTCTATAAGCGGTTTAATCTTGTTTTTCGAAGGTGCTCAGTCGGGATTCAAAAATCGAGGTGAGCACGAGGGATTTGTTGTCCCAGCGATATGATTTTATACTTTTCGGTGGTTACTCTCTCAAACACTATCGCATAGCTATACTTTTTTTAACGGAGGTCGCTAAGGACTATCGCATAGCTATACTCCCACTCAAGCTCAGTTTGTAAAAGTATAGCTATGCGATAGTCCTTGTTCAGCCATCATTTTCAAAAGTATCGCAATGCTATACTCCGCCTGGACAGTAAGTGCGGTATTTCTTATCGTTAAGAGATGAGAACCTTCATTTTTGTTTTGGTATCGACAGTTTGTGCGTGGAATATTCTGGCGCAAGAGACTGATAAAGATGGAAAAATTATTGTGATCGGCGAGACTCCTGGCAAAATTGTGACGGGAGCTCCAAAAGTTTTTGTGGAGAGTGGAACTGAGAATCTTACCGGTAGTCCTGAAGCTCATATCAAAGCGGCCTATCGTACCTGGCAGAGTGCTTGTTCTGAGTGGAAGAAGGAACTTAAGCGCTTAAATGGGTCGAATCTAATGGTCTCAAGTTGTGGAACTCCTTCTCGCGCGCAAGAGACGATTCAGTCCGAAAAATATTATACTTATACTTCAAAAGCTCATTACAAGATCAGGGTCATTGGAAAATAATTCACAACGAGTTTCTTTTAAGCATGTATCGGTTTTGCTTCGAGAGATGGTGCAATACCTTTCTTGGAATAAAGCAGGTATTCGCATTGCCGATCTTACGCTTGGTGGTGGCGGGCATTTGCGGGCTTTACTTGAAGCTTGTCCTGAGCCGGCTGAAGCTATTGCAATCGATCAAGATCAAGATGCGCTGACTCAAGCAAAGCAAGCGCTCTCTCAATTTAATTCTGTCCGGTATATTCATTCCAATTTTCGAAATTTTGCAAAAGTGACTGAAGGCGAGTTTGATCGAATTATTGTAGATTTGGGAGTTTCTTCGTTTCAGCTTGATGAAGGTTCTCGTGGATTTAGTTTTCAGAAAGATGGGCCTCTCGATATGCGCATGAATCGACAAGAAGGTGAGCCAGTTTCAGATTGGTTGGCGCATTGCGATAGAGATGAACTTATCGATATTTTTAAAACTTACGGCGAAGAGCCGCGCGCTCGTGCACTTGCTGAAAAATGGGTCGAAGCTAGGCAGAAAGCCAAAATTACGACGACTCAGGGTTTTGTCGAAGCCTTTGGGTATACTTTTGAAACAAAGACTCCTCAGGGCAAACATCCGCTTACGCGCGTGTTTCAGGCGCTCAGAATTTATGCCAATGACGAGTTTGGGTCTCTTCAAGATCTGCTTAAAATCTTGCCTGAAAAACTTTCAAAAGGTGGACGTATAGGCATTTTAACATTTCATAGTTTAGAGGATCGTGAAGTAAAATGGGGCTTGAGGGGGCGCTTGAAGCCGGTAAATAAAAAAGTAATTGAAGCTCAAGAGGATGAGATGAAACTTAATCCACGAGCAAGATCTGCCAAGCTTCGGGTGTACGAAAAAGAATAAATGAAGAATAAATCGGGTCGTTTTATAGTTCTTTCCTTTTTAGGGGGAGTTTTTCTCTACAGTGTTCTGACGATTATTGTTCGTCTTCGCTATACCGAATTAGGGTATCAATTCGAAGAAGCAAAATCTTATGAAAGAGCGCTTGAAGAAGAACAAGTTAAGCTTAGATCTGAACTTTCGACCAGACTTTCACGATCAGATTTGCGATCACTCAAAGAATTTAAAGATTTTAAAGAGCCTGAACCTCATCAAATTACGGTGATTCCATGAAAGTTCCATCGCGGTTTCGTTCAAGTTTTGTTTTTTTTATTTTAAGTCTTGGCTTTTTTTTAGTTATCGGTCGGGCCATTCAATTTCAGGTAGCGCCGGATCCAAGGCTTAAAAAAATAGCCTCCGGTAAAGAAAGACTTAATAAGCAGCAGCAAGTCGAAGATCTGATTACAAGTCGCGGAGCGATCGTCGATCGAAACGGAGCCGATCTGGCTCTTTCGATTATTGTTAAAAGTTTTTTTGCGAATCCAAAATTAATTAAAAATCCGGCCGCGACCGCTCAAGCGCTTGCGCCGCTTCTGGATATTCCTGCATCAAAGTTGCGAAACACTTTATCGCAAGAAAAATATTTTGTGTGGCTTAAAAGAGAGGTCAATGAGTCAGTCGCAAAAAAAATTGAGGCTCTTTCAATTGAAGGAGTTTACTCTCGTAAAGAAAGCAAAAGAATTTATCCTCACGGAGAACTTGGGCGGTCGGTTGTTGGAGTATCAGGTCTTGATGGACTCGGTCTTGAGGGAATCGAGAAGTCTTACGATCGCTATCTTAAATCTCAAGATCGAGCTGGTGATGTCGGTATTCGCGATGCTCTAGGTCGACTTCTTCTTTTCGATGATTTTGAAAAAGAATGGTTTGAAAGTTATCGTATTGTAAGCACTATTGATATTCGTCTTCAGAGAATCGTTGAAGAAGAATTATTTCAAACCTTAAAGGAAAAACAAGCTCTCTCGGCTCAAGCAATTATGATGAATCCGAAGACGGGTGAAATTATGGCGATGGCTTCGTTTGATGGAAAAAGACCTGATTCACAGCCATTAAGGAATCGAGTGGTCTCGGATGTATATGAACCTGGCAGTACATTTAAAATTGTGCTTGCAGCTGCAGCTCTTGAGCATTTGGGAATGAACGCCAATAGTCAGATTTTTGGTGAGAACGGAAGCTTTAGAGTCGGAAATCATACCATCAGAGAATTTCACAATAAAAAATACGGCTGGTTGACTTTGCAGGAGTTACTTGAAGTCTCATCGAATGTGGCATCCGCTAAACTGGGTTTAAAAATTGGCGCATCCGATTTTGAGTCAACAATTCGAAAATTTGGTTTTGGTGCTGAATCTGGAATTGATTTGCCGGGGGAGGCCAGTGGGCTTTTGCGGTCGGCGTCGTCATGGAAGCCGATCGAATTGGCCAATATTGCCTTTGGGCAAGGTTTGGCGATTACGCCGCTACAGATTGTAAGAGCTGTTTCGGCCATCGCAAATGGGGGAGTCATTGTAAAGCCTTATATCGTTTCGACTGTGCGGGCACCTAAGGCTCAACAAAAAGAATCTCAAATAATTTGGCAGGTTCAACCCGAAGAAAAAGAAATCTTATCGGCCGAAAAGGCGAGACTTTTGACCGAAATGCTCACCCATGTGACAGAGGAGGGTTCAACGGGATTTCAAGCTTCGATCGAAGGCTATCATATCGCCGGTAAAACAGGGACAGCGCAAAAACTGATTGAGACTGTCAATTCGAGAGGAAAGACCATCAAGACCTATTCGTCTGATCATTCAGTCGTAAGCTTTGTAGGATTTGTTCCTGCTTTTGATCCAAGCTTTGTACTCTTGGTTCTTTACGATGACCCTCAAGGTAAGGCCTCTGGGGGAACTCTTGCGGCCCCTTCGTTTAGACGAATTGCCTCGAAAAGTTTGGCGGTTCTGGGAGTTCCTCCCGAAAGTTCAAGATCTCATAAGGTTCAGGTCTCAGAAGCAACTCAGGGTAATCGATTTGTGGGGCGCAGTTTTCAAGACGTCTTAAAAGAAATTCGGTCTTTGCCAGAGGATCAGCGTGCCCAATACGATCTGATCGGCTTTGGAACGGCTATTCGAGAAGAAATTCTAGAAGATCAACGTATGAAAATTTATTTCAAATAGGTAATTTTAAGGGCCTATGCTTGAGGCTTGGATCTCTCTCTTTAAAAGACACGATTTGTGGTTAGAAGGCTCAGCGAGTGGGTCAGTAGATATTGTCACCTCAGATTCTCGCTCTGTACTCGATGAAAAAGAGACTTCAAAAAAAATAGTCTTTTTTGCACGTAAAGGGGCGACGCGCGATGGGCATGAGTTTTTAGCGAGTTTGCAATCTCATCCTCAAATTAAGGCTTTCGTTGTCGAGAAAATTCCTGCGGATTTTAAGCCGACCGCTCCTGTGATCATTGTCCGAGATGCTCGGCTTGCCATGAGTTTAGCTGTTAAAGACCTTTATAAGAATCCTACTGCAGGTGCCTTTACTTTTGCTGTCACCGGAACCAACGGTAAAACGACGACCACTTTTTTGATGGAGGCGCTTTTAAGTGAGATTAAAAAACGTCCGGTGCGTCTTGGTACCATTGAGACTTCATTTGAAAATTTTAAAGTTCCTTCAGATTTAACAACTCCAGATTTTACAGTTTTGCAAAAAACATTTTCTGAGCTGAAGGCTAGGGGTGCAGACGCATTTGTTTTTGAGGCCAGTTCCCATGCACTTGATCAAGGTAGACTCTTAGGGCTTGAGCTCGATGCCGCTCTTTTTACAAATTTAACTCCCGAGCATCTCGACTACCACAAGACCATGGAGATTTATTATCAAGCGAAGCGAAAGCTTTTTGTGGAGGTCTTGCTTGCGAGTCCTAAGCAGAAAAAGATTGCGGTCTTACATCACGATGGGGCGTACGGCTCTCGTCTTGCAGAGGAGCTTCGTGTTCAGCAAGGCATTGAAGTTGTAACATGGGGATTTGAAAAAGATACTCACCCACAGTATCTGCATATTCAAGAATGGAAGACCGATTTATTTGGATCGACACTCACAGTTTCAGGCTTAGGCGTAAAAAATGAAACTTTTAAGACCAAACTTGTTGGCAAATACAATATTGAAAATATCGCGGGAATTATCGCCTTTGCTTTGGCTTATGGATGCAAACCTGAAGTCATCCAAAGCGCTCTGATAAACCAGCCCCCTGTTTTTGGACGACTTGAGAGAGTGAATGCTGAATGCAAAGGCAGTATTTTCGTTGATTATGCTCATACGCCTGATGCGCTTGAAAATGTTTTGGCGACTTTGCGCCCCCTTACCAAAGGAAAACTTAAAGTTGTTTTTGGCTGTGGCGGTGATCGCGATCGAACTAAGCGCCCCAAAATGGGGGCGATTGCTGAACTTTACTGTGATGAACTTTTTGTGACTTCAGATAATCCAAGAACTGAAGACCCTGATGCAATTATTGAAGAAATATTAGGTGGAATTCAAAGGATTAAACCTATTCATATTAATTCTGATCGCAAACAAGCCATTCAGAAAAGCCTTGAAGGACTGCAGTCAAACGACGTCGTCTTGATTGCCGGCAAAGGTCACGAAAACTATCAAATTTTAGGAACCAAAAAGATTCATTTTGATGATCGCGAAGTTGTTCTCGAAGCAGCTTGTCAGCGAAAGGACGCGCATTAATGCTTTACGATCTTATTCAATATTTGTTTCCCGAAACTCTCATTTCGAATTTATTTCGTTATATCTCGTTTAGGGCACTGCTCGCCGCGCTCATGGCCTATCTGATTACGATGATTTTGATGCCGATTTTCATTCGCTATTTAAAGTCCCGCTCGTTTAGACAAATGATTCGAAACGATGGTCCAGAGTCGCATTTAAAAAAAGTAGGAACTCCCACGATGGGGGGGCTTATTATGCTTTTGGGTGTTTTTATCTCTTCGGTTCTCTTGTGCCGCCTTGATTCTTGGTCAGTCTGGATAGCACTTTTTAGTTTAGTTTCTTTTGGTGCGGTTGGTTTTATCGATGATCTTTTAAAGTTCACTAAAAAAAATACTAAGGGTGTCAGTTTTAGAGGCAAGATGATAAGTCTTGGTTTACTTTCGTTGCTGACAACTTGGATGGCTATTCACTTAGTGGGAATTGACACTTCGATTCATCTTCCATTTCTAAAGAATGTTTCTATTCCGTTAGGAACTTGGTTTTACCTATGGGGGTTCTTAGTTTTGTGCGGCAGTTCGAATGCTGTGAATATCACTGACGGTCTCGATGGACTTGCAATAGTACCCACCATGACAACAGCGGCAGTCTTGCTTGTGACGAGTTATGTGACCGGACATGCTGTCTTTGCTATCTATCTTCAGTTTCCGCATTTAGTTGGAGCAGGTGAGCTTTCTATTATTATGGCTTCTGTGATTGGAGTCGGGCTTGGATTTCTTTGGTATAACTGCCACCCCGCGAGTATCTTTATGGGGGATGTCGGATCATTGGCTTTAGGAGCTTTGCTTTCAACTGTCGCGCTTCTTACTCAGAAAGAGCTGATTTTCTTAATTGCCGGATTTTTATTTGTTCTCGAGGCGCTTTCAGTGATGATTCAAGTTGGATTTTTTAAATGGAAAAAGCGTCGAATTTTTAAAATGGCGCCGATTCATCATCATTTTGAATTGGCCGGCTGGGTTGAATCAAAAGTCATTGTGCGCTTTTGGATTATCTCTATTCTCTTTGCATTTTTGGCACTGACAGCGTTAAAGATTCGGTAAATGCGCAATTTGTTTCTCGGTCTTGGCAAAGTGAACTCAGCTCTTGCAGAAGTTGTGCAAGGCGAGAAGGTCGGTTTTGTCGAGGAACGAGGCTTTGTTATTGTCTCTCGCGGCCTTAAAGACGGATCATTCGAAACGATCAATCGGATTGCCGGAAGTTTTGATGATTTTGATTGGAAGACTTATCTTCCGGCTCAGGTTTTTATTTCGCCTGGTATTGATCCGCGACGAAAATTTTTTAAATCAGTTCAAGACTGTGAAATTTGTGAACTCACTTATTTTACCTCGCGCTTTGGGGAACGAATCATTGCGGTTACCGGCACTGATGGCAAATCGACTTTTACCACGCATCTCGGTGAGGTGCTCAAACGACTTCTGCCTGATAAAAAAATTTTTGTGGGAGGAAACTTGGGCTCTGCTATGGCGCTTGCTCTTAAAGAGCCATATGAATATGCCGTCATCGAGGTTTCAAGTTTTCAGGCCGAGAGAGTGAGTTCTGCAAGACTCGATGCGGCGATTATTCTGAATTTAGATACTGATCATCTCGATCGCTATGATTCTTTGGTCGAATATCATCAGGCAAAATGGAATCTGCTTAAGTTTGCAACGTTAATTGCTTATCCAAAAGATGTAGAAGCTCCAAATAGCTTACAGCCCTCAGCCATCACGTTTACAAATGCAGAACCTCTTGCGACGATATTAAAAAGTTTTGTCTCTAAGATCTCAGATGAATGGAATATTCCCCTGCGCTCTGATATTTTTGAAAATCTACCTAGCCTGCCACATCGATTTGAAAAGTATTCAGATGCAGAGGGACGAGTCTTTATTAACGATTCAAAGGCTACAACCCTTCACGCAGCCCTCTATGGTTTAAGGCTAGCTCAAAAGGGGTATAAATCAGTCGCACTTGTCGTCGGAGGTCACTATAAAGGTGATGATTTTGGCAAACTCGTTGCTGAACTACGTTCGACCGATCAAGTTTTTATATATGGAGAAGCGGGCGAGATCATTGAAGAACAAATGAAGAAGTGGGCAAAGAAAGAGCGTTTTGCGACTCTAAATGAGTTTTTGAGTCAACGTTTGTCCGAAAGAGCTCCAGGATCGTGTTTGCTTCTTTCTCCTGCTTGTTCAAGTTACGATGAGTTTAAAAATTTCGAAGAGCGGGGACGCTTTTTTATTTCGCGAGTCAGCGAGATGTATAAAATAAATAAAATTTAGATTAAAATAACGCGCCGCTGCATATTCGCAGATTCGCTACGGGTGTGAGTTTGATTGATTCTCACTCGCAGTTCTCGATAAAATGAAAGGATGGCATGGGGACGCAGGGAGATGAAGCGAGAGCAGGGGGTTCGACATTTACCTGCAGGTTTTAGTAGCCTTCCACTTTTTGGTTTGGGCTTTCTTTTAACAGGTTTTGGCCTTCTGATGATATATAGTTCGTCAGCGGTAATGGGTCTTCAGAAGTATGGCGACTCGCTTTACTACGTAAAAAAGCAGGGATTGTTTTTGATTGGCGGTTGGCTGCTTTATTTTATTTGCGCGCAAATTCCCTTTGTGCGCCTCGTAAAATATCGAATGTATTTTTTGGGATCAGCTTTTTTAATATTGCTTCTTGTTTTTTTGCCTGGTCTTGGTGCTTCGGCGGGCGGCGCACAACGTTGGCTTAATTTTGGTTTTACTCGATTTCAACCTTCTGAAGTTGCCAGGCTTCTACTTGTTTTCTATATAGCAGCGACTTTGGTGATGCGAGGCGATCGACTCAGCACCTTCAATAAAGGATTTCTACCTCTTCTCATTGTGACGGGGGTAATGATGTCGCTTCTGATTTTACAGCCCGATTTTGGAAGTGCGATGAGTGTTTTGATCTTAAGCGTAGCGCTTTGGTTCTTAGGTGGAGTGCCTATGAGCTATCTTGCAGGTCTAGCGATTCTTACTCTCCCTGCGATTGCACTCATTGTGATGAAGGCTGCCTATCGCGCGAAGAGAGTTCTTACGTTTTTAGATCCTTACGCTGATGTTCAAGGTTCTGGTTTTCAAGTCATTCAATCTTTTGTCGCCTTTTTTAATGGCGGTTGGACGGGAGTAGGTATCGGCAACTCTCAGCAGAAACTTTTTTATCTACCTGAGGCCCATACCGATTTTATTTTCTCGGTTTTAGGAGAAGAGCTAGGAGTTGTCGGAGTTGTGCTTATCATCAGTTTGTTTCTGGGGATTCTCTACTGGGGAGCTCGAGTCACCCGCGCGCAAATTTCTTCATTCGGCTATTATTTAGGAGCAGGAATGACTCTCTTTATCGTTTTGCCGGCGCTTCTCAATATGATGGTGACTTTCGGAATGCTTCCTACCAAAGGACTTCCGCTTCCTTTCTTTAGTAGTGGAGGAAGTTCGTTGCTCGCCTGTCTCATTGCACTTGGTGTACTTCAGAGCTTGAATGCACGTCGCAATGAGGACTACAAATAAGATAGATGAAGATTTTAATTTGCGGCGGTGGAACAGGCGGACACTTTTTTTCAGGTGTAGCTTTAGCCGAGGAATTTCTCGATTTAAACCCTAATGCTAAAATCGTCTTTGTAGGAACCAAGAATGGAATTGAAGGACGCACTCAACTTTCTGATTCTCGAATGAGCCTATCTTTTATTTCGGCAAAAGGTTTAAAAGGAAAAGGCATTTCGGCAAAAATTCTTGGTGCTCTTTATTTACTTTTAGGATGCATCCAGAGTTTTTATCTTCTCCTAAGCAAGCGCCCGCAACTTGTGATGGGTGTTGGTGGTTATGCCAGTGCCCCGACTGTTTTTATGGCCTGGCTCTTAAGCCCTCTTGCTCGCTGGAGGGTAGCAGTGCTTGATCAGAATTCTAGTCCAGGTTTAGCCAATAAACTTTTTGCAAAGCTCGGTATCAAGGCTTTTTGCGCTTTTGATGTTCCTCTTTTTCAGACAGTATGTCTTCCGGTACGCAAAAAAATTCGAGATCAGGCTCTTCGCTCAAGAGCTGCAGTTTGGCCTCCTCAATGTCTTTTTATTTTAGGTGGATCTCAGGGGGCTCACGCCCTTAATCAGCAACTAAAAACTATTTTACCTGAGCTGAAATCAATGATTCCAAATCTTAGGGTTATTCATCAAACCGGAAGAAGCGATGAAGCTGATTTGCGCGGTTTTTATGAGACTCAGAATATTGAAGCGCAGGTTTTCGCTTTTTCAGATCAAATGTCTCAGTTTTACGATCGAGCTGATCTGCTCATTTGTCGCTCTGGCGCAATGACAATTTTTGAAGTGATTGCCTTTCAACGTCCTGCTATTTTTGTGCCGTTTCCCGCAGCCGCTGATGATCATCAGACAAAAAATGCATTGGCTGTTCAGCAAGACAGATGGGTTATTTCTGAGAAAGAAATTTCTTTCGAAAAGATTAAATCCGTTATTTCATCTTCAGTGCCTTCAATTCCCGGTCAGAAAACTCGCCCCATTCAAACTTGGCCCGAAATTTTTAAAAGCCTTGCCTAAAGGCTAGGAAGAAGAATTCCCGCGCAAAAAGTGCACAATCTGGCCCGTTTAGGCCTTTTAAAAGGGTTTAGGCTAGGCATATTCCTTGCAAGAAAGAGAGATAGGTAGGAAAGCCTTGGAATGGAATTCGAAGGTATGAGGGATTTTATGGATTTTTTGGCCATGGAAAAGAGGAGGCTCAACAAAGGATTTTGGGTTGGTCTATTCGCCCTCAGCCTACCGCTGTTTTCTGCTCAAAGTGCAAGTTTTCCGGTCGATTTATTTGCGGCCTTAAATAGCGCGAAACCTGCTTCAGAAGCGATCTTGGCTGAGGAAGTTCTCAACCAGTTCGATAAAGAAGATCTGGGAGGACTCCTAAGAGATTATATCCGAGATAGTCAGGCTGATACATTACCTCAATCTAAGAATATTGCTGCTGAATCACTTGCTCGATGGACTGAAAAGCACCAAGGAACTAAAGGCTTGCTTGAGTTAAGTCGAGATTTCGCCAAGCTGATCGCAAAAAAAGCTGTTCGACGTATTATTTTTAAAATCACAAAAGATGCTAGATCTCAGAAAGATTTTGCCGGTCTAAATTCTTCTGAACGACGGCGCTTGATTTTTGCAATGCTTGATTCTGCCAATTCTTCAGATGATCACGAGGTGATTGAAGCCGTCTCGCAGATTGCTTCAAAAGGCGATGCAAGACTTATTTTGCAAGATTACTCAGGAAATAAGTTTGGAGAAGACTTGGCGGTAGCTGCAATGGCTCGATCGATTGAACTTAACGAAGGCATTATGGGCGTTGCGATTTTTGCCGTGCGAGGGGATCTTCACGATAAATATACTGATGCTGCGGTCGTACGAGTGCGAAATATTCTCAGTAGCGCAAAAGAAAAGACCTCACCTTTATTGATGTTGCCCGTAAAAGAAAAAGAACTTTTGATCGATAAACTTATAAGCTCAAGTCGTGAAGATAATAGAGCTGAAACTATTCAATCGATTATCGGGCTTAATCGTCTTGGTGAAGTTGAACCCATACTCAGACAGTATTCTGCTACTCAGTCTGGAGTGGATTTAGCTGCAGAGGCGGTGGTGATGATCAAAGAAAAAAGCAGTAATGCTGAAAAAGCTCTTATGAAATTGAGCCAGGATGAGAACCCCCTTATTCGTGCACATGCACTTAAACGACTACAGTCAAAATCAGGGAAACGAGCGTCAATCGACACTTCTAAGCTGACTGCCGAGAAATCCGAATAATTAATTGCGAGATCTGAGCTTCATTCGATAAAAGTGTCAGATGTTTTGGGGCATTTCTCCATCTATTCATCTTATCGGTATCGGCGGAAGCGGCATGTGCGGTATTGCCGAAGTTTTGCTAACCCTTGGTTTTCCGGTAAGTGGAAGCGATCTTTCTGCCGGCCCAGTTGTTGAACGTCTTAAAAGTTTGGGTGCTAAAATTTTTATTGGGCATTCAGCAAAGAATATCGAAAGCCCAACTTGCGTTGTCGTCTCTGCTGCTATCGGGCTTGATAACCCTGAGTGTATCGAAGCCCAATCTCGCGCTATTCCGATTATTCCAAGAGCCGAAATGCTCGCTGAACTGATGCGACTAAAAATGGGAATCGCCGTCGCCGGCTCTCACGGAAAAACTACAACGACATCGATGGTGGGACAAATCTTGCAATTCCTCGATGCCACAGTTGTTGTGGGAGGGCGCCTTCAAACTTGGAACTCTTCAACTGTGGTTGGAAAAGGTTCTCCCTTTGTTATCGAAGCTGACGAAAGCGATCGAAGCTTTCTTAAGTTTTCGCCCGTTTATACGGTTGTTACCAATGTCGATCGTGAACATCTCGATACTTATCGCGATATCAAGGATATCGAAGAGACATTTTTGCAGTTCATGAATCGTACCGCCTTTTTTGGCTGTAATTGGATTTGGAGTGAATGCCCCTCCCTTACCAAAATTCGCTCTAAAATTGTAAAGCCGACAAAAACTTACGGCCGAGACGGGCAGGCTGATCTTAAGATTTCGGATATTCAGAATCTCGGCGCGAGATCTAGTTTTAAATTGAGCTTTGAAGGAAGTGATTTGGGGGTATTTGAGCTAAGCGTTCCAGGAATTCACAATATCTATAATGCAACAGCTGCTGTAGGCATCGGTATTTCTCTTAAAGTTCCACTCGAAAAAATCAAATATGCTCTTAAGAATTTTGTGCCTGCTGATCGCAGACTTCAAATTCATTTCGAGAGTGAAAAAATATCGGTTGTCGAAGATTACGGCCACCACCCCACAGAAATTTCAGCGACCCTTGAAGCATTAAAACAGATGTATCCCGACCGAAAAATCGCAGTTGTTTTTCAACCTCATCGCTACACCAGAACAAAATCCCTATTTGACGAATTTTCCCAATCAATGGACGGAAAAATCGACCATTTAATGTTACTACCCATCTACGCTGCCCATGAACCATCAATCCCTGGAATCACCTCCGACTCCCTCGCAAAAACATTCTCAAAAACAGACGTAAAAGTAGTAGAAAAATACCCCAGTGCTGCTGAAGTAATCAGCTGGAATAAGAGCAAGACAGAAGGCAGATCGTCAGTCCTCCTCATCTTGGGCGCGGGGCCCTTGACATCCCTAGCTGTCGCTCTAGGTGTAGAATTTAAGTAAGAAATTCTATAAGATTGACGACGCGCATTACACAGGATCACACTGAGAGGTGTGGAGGAGAGGCGCGATGAGTGGCGTGGCTGGAGGTTTGTCGGCATTTCGCTTGCTGTGACGACAGCTAGCATCATCTTTTTCTTTGCAGGACGTCAGTTTCTCCCTAAAATTAGAGAAAATGCTCAGTACGCCTTGGGGGTTATGGCGCAACGAGTCAATGAATGGGGGGGTGTTCGGCTGAATTCCATCGAACTTCAATTCGTCTCTGAAAAAACAGGAAGTGAGAGGCAGGCTTTTGAGCCTTTGATTCAAAAGCTCAAAAATGATCTCGCATCTTTTGAAGGTTCTTCATTTTGGGGGCTTGATCTTTCATTGGTTAAATCACAAGCGCTTAAAGCCGGTTGGGTGAAGTCAGTTTATTTAAGGAGAAGTTTTCCTGACCGACTTTTAATCCAAATTGTTCCTAAACAACCAAGCCTTATTGTTCGCTCTCTTAAGCGATGGGTGGCCGTCGATGAGGAGGGAACTCCCGTCTGGATTTCAGAGCAGATTTTAGGAGCATGGATTAATCTTCCGGTTGTCTATGGTCTTGAAGATATTTTTGAGAGAGGCCGTGATATCGAAACGCTTTCGCGTCAGACTGCCGAAGTTCGTTCGACTTTAAGTGATGCTGTTCTGCTGGTTCACGACTTACAACAAAAGGTGGGTGTAGCTATTGAGAGTCTCGAGATCAAGGACGATCCATGGACTCAAGCTGGGCTCATCAAGGTTAAATTTTCAAGTCCTGCTGATGTGCCTACAAATACTTCTTCAGTTGGCAAGCCAACGACAGCATTGTCAAAAAACAAAGTAAGTGAAGTCACTTTTCTCTCGCAGAACTGGAGAGCGAGGCTTCCTGCACTTCAATTTATTCTCTCTGATCTTTCAACTAAAGATATTCAAAGCGCCCGCATTCTCGGTCAGTTTGATGGACGCTGGATTGTTCAATCGGAAGAGAGTGATAAGGCGGTAGAGCGAGAATTGCCTAAAAATAAGGTCACTCGCACTCAAAGCAAAGCTCAAAAATATCGATCTAAGCAGAGTACGCGTTCGGGTTCTAAAAAAGTAAAACAGAAGGAAGTCAAAAATGGCAAAAAGCTTTCCCACACTCGCTAGTTGTGATTTTGGAAGCAGCAAAGTTTGCGTCGTCATTTGTGAGATGACACCTGAGGGGCTTGAAGTTGTAGGGTTTGGTCAGTCTGAATCTCGGGGCGTTCGCAAGGGTGTGATTGTTAATATCGATTCAACGGTGATGGCTCTTAACGAAGCTCTCAACGAAGCAAAAAATTTAGCCGGTCGAGAAATTAATTATCTTGTGGCTGGTGTGACTGGGGCACATATTCAAGCTGCACTTTCTCACGGAATGGTTCCGATTCGCGATCAAGAGGTTCGTAGGCAAGATATCGACAAGGTGATCGAGGCTGCATCAGCAGTAAGCATTCCTCTCGATCGAGAGATTATTCAGATTGTTCCGCAAGAATATATAATTGATGGCCAAGATGGAATTCATGATCCCATCGGAATGTACGGCAAACGCCTTGAAGTCAATGTGCAACTCATTACCGGCTCAATCACACCACTTGAGAATATTCGCCGCTGTTTACAAAAGGTGGGGCAGACCGCTCATCAATTTATTTCAAGTCCTCTTGCCAGTGCGCGAGCGGTTGCAACTCAAGACGAAAAAGAAGCGGGAGTTTGCGTCGTTGATATTGGATCAGCTTCAACTGATCTCGCTGTTTTTCAAGAGGGAACCCTAAAGTGGATTCGCTCGATTCCCATTGGCGGTGTTCACCTCACAAACGATTTAGCAGTTGGTCTGAAAACTAATTTGATCGAGGCCCAAAAATTAAAGCATCAGTACGGGGCTCTGCTCTCGGAGTTTGACGAAGAGAAAATCGAAATTCCAGGGCTTGCCGGCAATGATACGCGTTGGATTGATCGACGTTTGATGATGACTATTTTGCAGCCTCGGATCGACGAAGTTTTAATGCTTATTCGCAACGAGCTTGCCAAACAGGGAATCGATGAGGCTCTTCCTTCGGGAGTGATTCTCACTGGGGGCACGGCCAACCTTAAAGGGTTGATGGCAGCGTCAGAGAGAGTATTCCGTTTGCCGGTTCGAATTGGAAAACCTCGAGGTCTCGGCGGGCTTACCGATATGGTTTCATCACCCGCTTACTCGACGGCTGTTGGACTTGCTGAACTAGGATTTGAAGAGAATGAAGAACTTCAATATTACGCCGGACTTTTTGAAAAAAAGGGTATTCAAAGAGTTCGTACACAATTTTCAAGATGGTTTAAGGACTTTTTTTAATATTTAAGGAGGGGATTGTATGTCAAAAAAATTTGAAGTCGTTGAGCACGATTTATTAGGAGCAAAGATCAAAGTGATCGGCATTGGCGGTGGCGGTGGTAATGCTGTTAACACAATGATTCGCGAAAAACTTTCGGGAGTTGAATTCATCTCGGCGAATACAGATGCGCAAGCTCTTAAAGCAAATCTCGCGCCCCATAAAATTCAACTCGGTATGGGGCTTACGAAAGGACTTGGAGCTGGAGCGAACCCCGAAGTCGCACGCGAAGCGGCGATGAGCGATGCTCAAGCGATCTCTGATGCAATCGAAGGTAGCGATATGGTGTTTATCACCTGCGGTCTTGGTGGTGGAACCGGTACTGGCGCTGCTCCCGTTATTGCTCAAATCGCAAAGAGCATGGGTATTCTCACTGTTGGTGTTGTCACCAAGCCTTTTATTTTTGAAGGTAAAAGAAGACGACGTCAGGCCGACGACGGTCTTAAGTCGATGAAAGAAAACGTTGATACCCTGATTACGATTCCTAATCAAAGACTTCTCACTCTGGCGAGCGAAGAGATGACTTTGGTGGATGCCTTCAGAAAAGTAGATGAAGTTTTACTTTCGGCGGTTAAAGGGATTTCTGATCTCATCAATATTCACGGAATGGTCAATGTCGACTTTGCTGACGTACGAACTGTGATGGGTGAGATGGGAATGGCGCTGATGGGAACAGGCGAAGCTCGTGGAGATAATCGCGCTGTTGTTGCTGCGCAGAATGCGATTAATTCTCCTCTTCTCGAAGATGTTTCGATCAATGGAGCGACGGGTATTTTGATCAATATCACTGGAACTTCATCGATGACTCTCTACGAAGTAAACGCTGCAGCTAGTTTGGTTCAAGAAGCCGCTCATGATGATGCCAATATTATCTTCGGTGCCGTGATTGATGATTCACTCGGAGATAAAATCCGCGTGACCGTTATTGCCACCGGATTCAGCAAAGCCGCTGAATCCAAAGAAGAGCTGCCCACGGCTCAGATGGCTGCTTCTCTGACGGCTGAAAAACCTGCAACTTCAACTCCTAATCTTGCTTCAAGTAATCATTTAGGAGCAAGTGATGCGTCAGGTGCTCAAGCCCTAGGACAACAAAGACCTCGTCGCGGAATGCCTATTTTTGACGACGAGTCTTTTGATGTTCCAACTTTTCTTCGCAAGCAATTAGATTAAATTCTAGCCCTAAACCCGTTTTTAAGGGGTTTAGGGCTGGTTTTAAAGTTTGGCGCTAAGCTGTGACTGTGGTATGACCCAGTCACAGCAGATGGCCCTAAAACTTAAATCTTCAGCCCAAACTCTACGTCAAAGACGAACTCCTTACGAAATTATTGAAGAAGGTGCCATCCACAAAGCATGGAAGGGTCGTCTTAAAATCTGTCTCGTTTATCCGCATACGTACTATGTCGGAATGAGCAATTTGGGTTTTCAAACCATTTACAGTCTTTGGAATGATCTCGATGAAGTTGTTTGTGAGCGCGCCTTCATGTCCGAAACCAATGATGAGATTTTAAGTTTAGAGAGTGGTAAACCTCTTAAAGATTTTGACGTCGTTGCGTTCACTTTGAGTTTTGAAAATGATTCGATTCATGTTTTAAGAATTTTAAAGCAGGCAGGAATTCCACTTAAGACCGAGGAGAGATCTGAAGGAGATCCTCTTATTATTATGGGCGGTGCTGCAGCTTCGATGAATCCAACTCCGCTTCTTCCATTTATTGATTTCTTTTGTTTCGGTGATGGAGAGGATCTTGTCTACGATATTGCTCGGAAGATTCGCGAAACTCCTTTTCTTCGAAATAATAAGGGAAGGCTTCTCGAAGCTCTTGCTGAAATTGAAGGCTCTTATATTCCACTCATTCATGGAATCTATCCCGAGACACCTATCAAGAGACGAACGATTAAGTATATTAATTCGTATCTAACGAAGACCGAAATTGTGAGCAATTTTACCGAATTTTCAGATGTATTTTTGGTTGAAGTCTCGCGAGGCTGTCCCCAACGCTGTCGGTTTTGCTCGGTCTCATATACAGAGGCGAGCACAAGGTTTCGTCGTCTTAGCTTTTTAAAGTCAGCATTTGACGAAGGCATAGAGAGACTAGGGCGAGTAGGGTTATTAGGTGCTGCTCTTTCAGATCATCCTGAGCTTTTGGATTTTGCAGATTATATTGTTGGTAAGGGAGGTGAGATTAGTCTTTCATCTCTTCGGGTTGAAGCGGTTCAACCCAAACTAATGGAGCTTTTGGTTTACAGTAAACAAAAAACCCTCACTCTCGCTCTTGAAACCGGCAGTGTTCGTCTCCAAGAAGTGATTCATAAGCGGACCAAAGAAGACACGGTGATTAATGTGATTGAGACTGCAGTCAAAGCGGGCGTTAAGAATTTTAAATTCTATTTTATTATTGGGCTTCCTACCGAAACGCGTGGAGATATTCTCGAACTTTCTGCTTTAGTTAAAAAATTACATACGGTTTTTGTAAAGGTTTCAAAAGAAAAGGGAAATATCGGAACTCTCAGCGTAAGTTTAAATCCTTGGATTCCAAAACCTACAACACCCTTTGAAGCTTGCGCTCATTCTCGAGCTGATGAGCTTCAAGCGCGTTTCGATATTCTTAAAGCTGAATTAGCCGGACTCTCACATTTGCATTTAAATCACGAGGGTTGGGACACGGCCATTTTGCAATCTATTTTGAGTGTGGGGGGGCCTGAGACCTCTGAATTCCTTCTCGATGTGCACAATATGCGGGATGACTGGAGAAAAGCACTTAAGAAGCATCAGTCTTTAATCGAGAATACGGTCTATCGCGCCAAAGGCTTGGGTGAAAGGCTTCCTTGGTCATTCATTACCAGGTAAATTTTTTCTTACGCTTGAATAAACTCAATAAGCTCTTCGTCGGTATCTTCGCCCATTAGAATAAGCGGAATTTTTTCAACGCGAGCATGAGGATAATGCTTTTTCAAAATTTCAAGAAATGTCGTTTCTTTTTCGGCAAGAACTTTTAACTCCTCTACAAAATGATCGTTGCCTTCTGGAAGGCTATAGTTACTAAGGCTTCTGTTTAGAACAAATTCAATATTTTTAACCTTCACAAAAAAACTTTTAATTTGTTCTAAAAATCTTGGAGGAGTTTCTGGAGTAACGATAAAAACATGTCTGGTTTGCTCTGAAAATACCAGTTCTTCTAAAAATCTCGCCGATTTTGAAAATCTTTCGGTATGACTTGTGAGCCATTCGATAAAATCAAAGATTTGATCAGCTGCTTTTTTGCCAGAAAAAATGCGAGCGACTTCAAAAACTCTCTTAAGCCCGCCTTGAAGCCAAGTCATATGTCCTGTTTTGATTGCAAACTGCACAAGAGAGGTTTCAAAAAAGCGTCTTAGATTAAAAAGCGATCGATGTAAGCCAAGAGCTTCGTTAAAGGGGGGGGTATCAATAATTAAAGTTTGAAAATCATTTTTTTCAATCTCATCGCTGAGTTCAATCAAGGTCAAATAATCTCTAAAATCCTGAAGTCCTTTAACCATTTGTTCATAGAAGACACGCACTTTAATAGAAGCTGGTCGCTTTTTATCGAGGTTATCGAAGAGTTTGTTCTTGTCAGTCTTTCTAACAGTAAAAGCATAGTCAGATATTTTTACTTCGTGAGCATAAGCTTCATTGGGAATATGCAAGAGATCAAATATTCTTAAGCTTGGATCGAGTGTATAAAGTAAAGCCCTGTTTTTTTGCAAAGCTGCATAACGAATTGCCGTATGGCTTTTGCCCACTCCGCCTGGCCCCCAGATGAAAACAGCGCTCATAAATGACTTGCTCCCTCTAAAACCGTCCGGTCAAATTTTAGTCCGCTCGTGCGGGCCTCTTCTCGTTCGGGACGGATGTAGGCAAGTTTTTGTAAGTTTTCAGAAAGATCTAAATCGGCCTCAGGTTTTAAATGTTTTCGATTTAAAATTTTTGAAATTTTAATTTCGGGATATCTCTTCAAAACTTTTTCTTCAATTTCTTTCATTTCAAGAAGAGCAGATTTCTCGGCAAGACTTACAATGCAGATTTCAATGTTTCCTTCTCTTAATTTTTTTTCAATTTGTTTGGCTAAAGTTAAGAGGGTGCCACCGTCAAAAACCTCTTGTGCCGTTTCCACTGCATCGAGGATTGCTAAAAAATGACCAGTTGAAGGAGCATCAATAATAATATCTTCAGTTTCACTGAGCTCGATCCAATTTTTAAGCAGCAGAAGTTCATTGAGATTGGGAGCCAAGCTGAACAAGGTTTGAAATGTGTGACTCTTACTTAAAAATCTTGCAAGAGTTCTAATTTTTAAAGTACTTACTAAAAACTCCTCGGCCAAATCTTCTCGAGAAAAATAATAAATAGGGGGAGCTTCAATTTTTAAATTTTTTGCTTCATAAGCTAAGCCCGGATAAACTTCTGCTAGAACGGCGCGAGAATTAAGTTGAGCCAATAAAAGACTTATTCTTGTTTTTCCAACCCCGCCCTTTCCGGTAACAAAAGTGATATTCATAAATTTGAAAATTCGTCCAAAGCTCTTTGAACAGTCGTGGGATGAAGTAAAACCGAGAAGTGGCCAACTGGATGAACACTGACCATTCTTTCGGCTTCGAAAATACTTTCTGGCCAACAAAAAACGTCTCGACTTCCATGAATTAAAAGATTGGCTCGAGATCTAAACTTAAAATCAGCGGCAAAAACTTCGCGAATACGCCGGGTCGAAAGAAACTTCATAGTCTGGCTCATACTGCGAGGCCCCGAAACTGAAATCCATTTTTTGGTAATATGCGAAAGACTGGGGTGATCAAGCACGCGGGCCACAATTGGGTGTGAGCTTCCAAAACTCATTACTCGCAAAATTGGCGAATTTGTTTTTCGAGTGATCTCAAGAATAAATTGCAAAAGCTGATCTTCAAGAAGCGCGGAGGAATTCAAAAAGGGCTTCCATTGAAACGGCCAAAGGCTGGTGTAGAAATGCTTTTTCAGTCTCCAGCAAAGAATCGAAAAGACACCTCGGCCGGTATGAAGCGATGGAACAAATAAAATTGGGTACTGTTTCGCATCGTGCTTTTCTCGTCCGATAGGAGGAGTTTCATTAAAAATGGCAGGAGGTTTGAGGTGAGTAAACATCAAGGTAATGAGTGCTCCCCATTCAATGGCAGTTGTTGAAAGAATATCGGCAAAGCTCATCTCCGGTTCTTGCTGCTGTGCCCAGCTCCAGGTCTGTAGCAACACCAATAAAAACAAACACATAATGCCAAGCATAAAAAGTACAAAGATGAGCTGTGATAGGGCGATAAGATATTCCATCTCTTCCTTAGAGATTACTGGGCGGGGGTATGGGAGCCAAGATTTTTAATTTACACTATTGAGAGGGGATTTGCGGCGGTATGGCCCGAGGGGAAGAATTCGAAAAATTTAAAAAATCAGCTTTGTCTAAGGCCAATACCCTCTGCCAACTTTCGCCCCGACGATTAAAACCTGACGATCTTAAAATTCTTGATGAACTTAGAACTCCCGTCGCTCCTTTCGCCCGGGCAACCGCAGATACATCTCAGCCTGAGCCTAGGCCTCATCCGTATGATCGAGAAGTTCTTAAAGCTCTTCTTTACTCTGGCTTTTGTTTTTCATTCTCAGAAGACGAGTGGAACCTAAAACAAATGGGTCGAGAGATCCTTGTTAAGGCCTGCCTTTGGAGTGTGAATGCTCGGCAATTTGATATTCTTCTCGAACTTTTTGAATGGCTTAAACAAACTAAACTTGAGAGGCCCGAACGAACGGGAGAATTGCAAAAAATCATTGACGGAGTCCTGAGGGCTGAAAATAGCATGATTTTCGATTCGGTCTTGAAAAGCCCAGAAGCTATAGAACCTATTCATTCCATTCTGCAAATGGTTCCTGAATCATCGGTGCGGCTCGCCATAATGCTTTCGGGCCAGCATAATTGGATTCTTGAAAAATTTGGTGGCTCAATTATTCGGCAGTTAAGCACTATCTTTTCATGGCTTAAATCTGAAGTTGAAAAGAATCCGTCTCATCCGGCTTGGGAAAAACTAGTCGTTTACCTGGCCGCCGAAGCTCCTCATTGGGTTCCTCGAATGCTTGAGATTATGGTCGGCTCGGGAGAGCGTGCGGGAGCTATTCGCATTGTAAAGCAGCTTTCTGGCATGGGTAGCGAGCATCCAATGCCCCTGATTCAGAATAAATTGCGATCGAGCCGTGAAAGTGAACGGCTAGAAGCTTATTCGTGGATTTTGGAGGCTCATGCGAAAGACGCTTTGCCTGAACTTAAAAACATAATTGAAAAGTCGGATTTTTCGACTCGAAGCTTAGCAGAAAAAGAAAGCTTTTTTGCAGCGTTTTTGACCGTGGTTGATGGAGATGCTTTTGCTTGGGTTGAAAATATTTGGAGCCGTTCAAATTCAGGCATATTTAAAAAACGACCTGAAATCGAAACTCGAATGGCTTTGGTGAAAGTTCTTCAAAGTTTAAAACCAATTTTATTTAAACGTCTTTTAGAGAGAGTTCCTCTCAATTCGATGACTTCTGAAATCAGGGATCTTATTGCTAAGTTTGAACGCATGGGAGCGAAGGCATGAGGATTGCGAATGTACTTTGCAAAGTGCGGCTGGGCCAATTTACAGGCCGTCTTTTTCATCTACTTAAATTAATGAGACGTTCTAAAAATCAAATTGATACCTATCGTTACCATTTTAAAAAGGTCGATGAGAGTTTTCGTTCACTTTTAGAGATGAATAAAAGCCAAGAGATTCGGTTTGAGTTTGTGGGGCACGAATTTCAGCTTAACGGAAAAGCCATTCTTCCTGAAACCGCTTTTGTTGATCGTCTTTTTCAGGTGCAAAATTTCTTGGAGGCCAAAAAATATTCCGGATTTATTCTTAAAGAAAAGATGCAAGGAGATGAGTGGTCTCATTTCGCTTCAGAAATTTTTGAGGATACTCTAAGCGGCTCAGAGTCGTTTAGTTTTATTCAAAAATCAGATTCTCCTAAGGAGGAGCCAACTGCCGACCAAGCTTTGCAGTATTACTTTGATCTGCAGCAGGCATATCTTCAGTTTGTAAAGGATTTTCAAAACTCTAAAATCTGCAAAACAGATCAAATTAAAAAAGCTCTTACGAATTTAGCTCATTGGGTTGAAACTCGCCCCTACGATTTAGTGAGTCTTTCATTCATTCGCGAAGAATCAAATATAACGGGTCATGCGTGGATCTCATCTCAAGCCTTGGCCATATCTTTGCTCTCGATGGCTCTTGGTCAACAGGCTGGATTAAAGGTAAACGAAAAAATTTCGCTCGGTATGAGCGCTCTTTTTTATAATATTGGATTTTTAGGGTCTGAAACTCCTGAGATTTTAAAGAGAGATAAACTAACATCACTTGAGTATCGTCGCTTGCTCGAAAATCAAGCGAATGCAGTTTACTGTCTGATGAAAGAAAATACAGAAAGTTTTGGACCGTTGCTTAAAATTTTTGAAGAACTTCATTCAACACGTTGGTCATCTGTTGGACTTATGTTTCAAGGTCGGCTTTTGCGTCTCGCCTCACAGTTTGTAGCCCTTACAAGCCAGAGACCTTTTCGAGATGCTTATTCGCCTCATGAGGCTTTAAGACTCTTGGCCTCGCGCTCTAGCACCGAAGTTGGTGCCGAATTTGATCCTCTTCTTTATGCACTGTTTGTTCGTCTAGTGGGGACTTATCCCGTTGGTAGCCTTGTACTACTTTCCGACACCCGCCGGGCGGTTGTTTTGCGACCTCATGGTATTGAATCGGGCTTTCCGATTTTAAAAATTGTGGATCAGGCTTCAAATCAGAAATCATCACTTGTTGATCTGGGCGAATCTCGTGACCTTCAAATCGTAAAGAGTCTTGATGCAAGAAGAGAAGGTATTTTAATTTCTGG